>NZ_JBBHZJ010000002.1:0-657500 GCF_049843535.1 Hydrogenophaga sp. T2
CCCTCGGGCGACACCGCGCAGCTGGGCCGGGCGGCCGCCGCCCGACCCAACTGTGCTCCCCCGGAAGCCCCCATGAATTTCCAGCAACTGCGTTCGGTTCGCGAGGCGGTGCGTTGCGGCTTCAACCTCACCGAGGTGGCCGCCATGCTCTACACCTCACAGCCGGGCGTGAGCCGGCAGATCCGCGAGCTCGAGGACGAGCTCGGCATCACCATCTTCGCGCGCGCCGGCAAACGGCTCACCGGCCTGACCGAGCCGGGCCGGGTGCTCATGCCCATCGTGGAGCGGCTGCTGCAAGAGGCCGACAACCTGCGGGTGGTGGGGCGCGAGTTCGTCGACCGCGCCGAGGGCACGCTCTCGATCGCGGCCACGCACTCGCAGGCGCGTTACGCGCTGCCGCACGCGGTGAGGGACTTCCGCCAGCACTACCCCCAGGTCACGCTTAACCTGCACCAGGGCTCGCCCAAGCAGGTGGCCGAGATGCTGCTCGGCGGCGAGGCCGACATCGGCATCGCCACCGAGGCGCTCGCGGGCTACCCGCAACTCGTGACCCTGCCCTGCTACCGCTGGACGCACAGCATCGTGGTGCCGCACGACCACCCGCTGCTGCAGGACGGGCCGCCGAGCCTGGAGCGGCTGGCCGCCTTCCCCATCATCACCTACGACCGCGGCTACACCGGCCGCTCGCACATCGACGACGCGTTCGCGCGCGCGGGCCTGCGGCCCGACGTGGTCATCACCGCCATGGACGCCGACGTGATCAAGACCTATGTGGAGCTGGGCATGGGGGTGGGCATCGTGGCCTCGATCGCGGTCGATCCCGAGCGCGACCGCCCCTTGCAGGCGATCGATGCGCGCCACTTGTTCGAGATCAACGTGACCCGGCTCGCGGTGCGCCGCGGCAGCCTGCTGCGCGGCTACGCATTCGCCTTCATCGAAAACTTCGCGCCCAGCCTCACCCGCGCGGTGATCGAGGACGCGCTGGCGCTGGCGACCACCAGCGCCGAAGCCCTGGCCGAGGCCTGAGACGCCGGGCCGCCGAGGCCGGCGCCCCGCATCCGATCAGAGGGCGTGGGCGCGCTGCAAGGCCCCAAACACCTGGGCGCGCACCGCCGAGAGCGACGGGTCGGCGCGATCGCGCGGCCGGTCCACCCCGACCCCGATCGTTTCGCGCAAGGTGCCGGGGTTGGCCTCGAGCACCAGCACCCGATCGCTCAGGAAGACCGCCTCGTCGATGTCGTGCGTGACCAGCAGCAAGGTGATGCCGTGCAGCCGGGCCACCTGGATCAGCAGTTCCTGCAGCTTCATGCGGGTGAACGCGTCCACCGCCGAGAAGGGTTCGTCGAGCAGCAGCACGCGCGGGCGCCGGAACAGGCCGCGCGCAATGGCCACGCGCTGCGCCTGGCCCCCCGAGAGCTGCTTGGGCAAGGCGTCCTCCAGGCCACTCAGACCCACCTCTTGCAACAGGCCCAAGGCGCGTTCGCGCGCCGCGGGCGTGGGATGTTCGATGCCGAAGGACACGTTGTGCGCCACCGTCAACCAGGGGAACAGCCGGGGCTCCTGGAAGATGAAGCCCACCTCCTGGCGCAGGCCCGTGACGCGCTGACCGTCCAGCACGATCTCGCCCTGGTAGTCGCGCTCCAGGCCGGCCAGGATGCGCAGCAAGGTGCTTTTGCCGCAGCCGCTGGCCCCCACCAGGCTCACGACCTCGCCGGCCTCCAGGGCCAGGTGGATTGGGGCGAGCACGTGCTTGTCGCCGAAATGTTTCGATCGGATGCTGGCGTCGAGAACGGTCGTCATGCGAAGGCTCAGGTCAAAGGGGTTCAGTGGCGGCTGTCGAGGGTGTCGCGCCAGCGCAGCAGGCGCGTCTCGAGCCACCGCATGCCGGTGTCGCTGATCTGCCCCAGCACCGCCAGCAGCACGATCGCGGCCAGCACGATGTCGGCGCGGCCGGTCTCGCGGCCGTCGGTCAGCAGGTAGCCCAGCCCCTTGGTCGCGGCGATCAGCTCGGCCGCCACCATGAACATCCAGGCCAGGCTGAGGCCGTTTCTGAGGCCGGTCATCACGGGCGGCAAGGCGGCCGGAAAGAGCACCCGCCGAACCAGCGCCACCGGGCGCAGGCCCGCGATCTGCCCGACCTCGACCAGCTTGCGGTCGACGTCGCGAAAGCCGCTCGAGACGCCCATGTACACCGGAAAGAAAGCGCCGATGGCGATGAGCGTCACCTTGGAGGCCTCGTCGATGCCCAGCCACAGCAGCAACAGCGGCACCCAGGCCAGCGAAGGAATGGCGCGCAGGGCCTGAAAACTCGGGTCGATCAAGGCCTCGACGTGCCGGGACAGCCCGACCGCCGCCCCCGCGACGAGCCCCAGCCCGGCGCCCAGGGCAAAGCCCAGCCCCACCCGACCGCTGCTGGCCAGCACATGGCGGGTCAGCCCCTCGGCCCCGAACTCGACCAAGGTTCGCGCCACGTCGCTGGGCGCGGGCAGCAGGTTCGGGCTGACCCAGCCGGCGCGCACAGCGAGTTCACCCAGCGCCAGCAGCAGGACCGGTGGAATCAGCCCGAGCCAGCGGCGCCAGGCGATCGGCTTTGGCGGGACGACCGGCTGGCCCGCCGACCAATCGTCGAGCGGGTCCAGCCGATTGGGGCGTGCGAGGGATGGCGGCGTTGCCGACATGCCGGTCTCAGCCCTGGGCGGCCGCCGTGAGGCCTTGCGCGAACCGGGTGTTCACCAGGCCGTTGATGGCCTGCGACAGGTCGGTGCCGGGGCGCACCAGCGCCTCTTCGCGCAGGATGGGGGCTGCCGCCTGCAGCGCCTTGATGTGCTCCTGGGACGGCTGGGGCCGGCTCAGGTCGGTGCGCAGCTTCAGCTGCAACAAGGCCACCTGGAGGCTCACCTTGGCCTCTTCGGACACGATGCGCGCGGCCTCGGTGGTGTTGGCCAGGATCCACTTGCGTGCGCGCTCATAGCCGGCAATGACGCGCCGGGTTTCGTTCGGTCGCGTGGCCAGGAAGTCCTCGCGGACGTTGAGAAAGCCGTAGGTGTTGAACGCGACATTGCGGTAGAGCAGGCGCGCCCCGCTGTCGAGTTCGGCCGACGCCATGATGGGGTCCAGGCCCGCCCAGGCATCGACGCGGCCTTGCTCGAGTGCGGCCCGTCCATCGGCGTGCTGCAGGGCCACGTGCTCGATGTCGGTCCGCTTCAGGCCCACGGTCTGCAAGGCACGCAGCAAGAAGAGGTAGGGGTCGGTGCCCTTGGTCGCGGCGATCTTCTTGCCCTTGAGGTCGGCCAGGGTCTTGATCGGCGAGTCCTTGGGAACGACCAGGGCGGTCCATTCCGGGCGCGAGAAGATGTAGGGCGCGGTGATCGGGTTGCCGTTGGCTTTGGCCAGCAGGGCCGCGAGACCGGCGGACGACCCGATGTCGATGCTGTTGCCGTTGAGGTACTCGAGTGCGCGGTTGCTGCCCGCGCTGAAGACCCACTTGACCGCCACCCCGTCTTTCTTGAAGTCCTCCTCCAGCCAGCCAAAGCGGCGCAGCACCAGGCTCGACGGCGAGTAGTAGGCGTAGTCCAGGCGCAGCTCCTTGAGCGGATCGGCCGCGCGGGCCAGGGGTGGCAGCATCCAGGCGGAGCCGGCCGCGGCCGATGCCTTCATGAGGGTTCTGCGGTTGAGGGTCATGAGACGTCCGATGGAAAGAAGTGGAGATCGGTAGCGTCCTTCAACCGCCGCGCCGTCACAAGGAAGCGATTCGCATAAACAAAATCGCCAACGCGAAGACGCGAAGGCGCGCGCCTCAGAACAGGCCCGAGGTGGGCGGTTCGGCGCCGGTCAGCTGGTGCGCGCCCACCACCGCCCCCTTCCAGTGGCGCGGGTTGTGGTTGGCCACGGTGCGCGCGTTGCGCCAATGCCGGTCCAGGTTGTGCTCGCGCGACGTGGCCGACGCGCTCCCGAGGTCGAACACCAGTTCGCCCGCCTTCAGCGCGGCCGCGATGGCGCCAACCTGGGCCTGCGCCACATCGATCGAGGCCTGGGTAAGGCGCTCGGCGGACAGCCCATCGGCCCAGGCCTCGTCGATGCTGCGCGCCGCCGCCATCACCACCGCATCGGCTGTGTAGGCCTGCGCCGCGATCTCGCCGATGGTCCATTGCACGTAGGGGTCGTCGACCGAACGGGCCGCCGAGCTGTGCCGGATCGGACGCGCATGGTGCTGCACGAACCGCGTGCCGTCCTGGAGCGCGTTGTGCGCAATGCCCGCTTCGATCGCCGCGAGGTAGAGCTGGTAGAACGGGGGAATCGGCGAGCGGCGGTCGCGGTGCATCGGCAGGTGCCGGCGCTCGCCGTCCTCCACCCGCACGTCGCTGTAGCGGGTCGTGCCACTGGCCGTCAGGCGCTGCCCCATGGCATCGAAATCGTCCACCAGGTCGAGCCCCTCGCGATCGCGCGGCACCACGAACGCCACCTCGACACCCGCCTCGTCGAGGGCGAAGGTCGACACCCAGTCGGCGTACAGCGCGCCCGTGCTGTAGTACTTGGTGCCGTTGGCAATCCAGTGGTCGCCCGACCGGCGAAGGGTGGCCTTGACCTCCCCGTTGGGACCGCCGCGCTCCCAGCCCGCGTTGCCCACCAGATCGCCCGCGAGCACGCGCGGGTACCAGCGCGCATGTTCGTCGGCCGCGGGGCTCAGGCGCAGCGTTTCCACGAAACCGAAGGCCGGCCGCAGCGCCTGGGCGATGTTCGAATCCACCGACGCCAGGTCGATCACGAACCGGATGACCTCGGCAACGGACGCGCCGGGGCCCCCATGCTCGCGCGGCACCCGCCAGGTGAGCAGGCCGGCCTCGGCCAGCTGGCGAATCTGCAGAAAGGGCAGTTGCCGCTCGCGTTCCCGCCGGGCCGAGCCCTCGCCGATCGCGGGCAGCACATCCAGGGCCCGTTGCCGCAGCGAGGCCGGGTCGCTCGCCGGCGTGGCCGCTTGCCGGGCGGGCACGAACGCGGGCCAGTCACGCGGTGAGTTCATGGGCCACCTCCTCGTCGATTTGCAGCGCCTCGCTGAACCGGTTGAAGAACCCGCAGAGGGTGATCCTCAGCGTGAGCTCGACGATCTGCGCCTCGCTGAAGACCGCCCGCAGCGCCACGAAGAGCCGCTCGGGCACCCGCTGGGGACGCTCCCAGGCCTCCACCGCATAGGCCACCACCAGCTTGTCCACCTCGTCCAGTTCGGGGTGGTCGGCAAACGCGGGCAGCCGGTCGACACCGTCCGCGCTCAGGCCCTCGACGATCAGGAACGGCTTGTGGTGCCCGACGCAGTAGTGGCAGGCGTTGAGCTTCGAGACCGTGACGATGGCCAACTCGAGGTAGCGCTTGGGCAGCGTGGCCGCCGCGCGCAACTCCATCAGCATCGGCATGAGGTGTCGCAGCGCCGCGGGCACGTGGGCGATCACCGCCACCTGGTTGGCGAACGGACCGTAGTCGCGCGCGTACTGGGTGTAGATGGATCGAAGGTCGGACGGAAGTTCGTCGGGGAGGATGTTCTTGACGCGTGCCATGGGGGGGGGTTCCGGTGGGTTCAGGCGGCCATCGCCTCGTCGGGCACCGCCATCGACGGCACGGCCGCCAACAAGGTGCGGGTGTAGGGGTGCTGGGGCGCGCTCCAGATGCGGTGCCGGTCGCCCGACTCCACGATCTGACCGGCCTGCATCACCAGCACGCGGTCGGCCAGAAAGCGCACCACCGACAGGTCGTGGGAAATAAGCAGGTAGGCGAGGCCGAGCTCGCTTTGCAGATCGACCAGCAGGTTCAGGATCTGGGCCTGCACCGACACATCCAGCGCCGACACCGGCTCGTCGCAGACCACCAGGGCGGGCTCGAGCACCAGGGCCCGCGCGATGGCGATGCGCTGGCGCTGCCCGCCCGAGAACTGGTGCGGATGGCGCTGCAGCGCGGCGCGGGGCAGCCCGACCTGATCGAGGATGGTGAGCACCCGCTGGATGCGGCGGTGCGCGTGGTGCTCGCCGTGGATGACCAGCGCCGACTCGAGGATCTGCTGCACCGTGTGGCGCGGATTGAGCGATGCGTACGGGTCCTGGAAGACCATCTGGATGCGCCGGCGTCTGGGCCGCAACGCGGCGCGGTCCAGGTGGGCGATGTCCTCGTTGTCCAGCAGGATGCGGCCCGCGGTGGGCTCGAGCAGGCGCACCAGGGTTTTGGACAAGGTCGACTTGCCGCAACCCGACTCGCCGACCAGGCCCAGGGTTTCGCCCGCGTGGATGTCGAAGGACACCCCGCGCACCGCGTGCACCGGCCCTTCCCGGCTGTCGTGCACCGTGTGCAGGTCTTGCACCGACAGCAGCGGCCCGGCGGCTGGCGCGTTGCGCGGCTTCCAGGGCCGCGCCGTGGCCTCGCGCAGGCTGAAGACCGGCTGGCCATCGGCGTCCACGCCGTGCCGGATCTCGGGCAGGGTGTGGGTGCGCCCGGACAGCACCTGATCGATCTGCAGCGAGGCCCCCATCAGGCCCCGGGTGTAGTCGTGCTGCGGGTGGCGAAACAGCTGCCGGACCGGCGCCTGCTCCACCGCACGACCAGCGAACATCACGGCGACGCGGTCGGCCCATTGCGCCACCAGCCCCAGGTCGTGGGTGATCAGCAGCATCCCCATGTGGAACTCGCGCTGCAGGTCACCCAGCAGCGCCAGGATCTCGGCCTGGATGGTCACATCCAGCGCGGTGGTGGGTTCGTCCGCGATCAGCAGCTTGGGCTGCCCGGCCACGGCCATGGCGATCATGACGCGCTGGCGCTGCCCGCCGCTGAGCTGGTGGGGATGGTCGCGCATGCGCCGACGCGGCTCGGGCAGCCGGACCAGCGCCAGCAGCGCTTCGGCGCGCGCGGTGGCGGCCTTGCGCGACAGCGGTTGGTGGAGCCGTATCGCTTCGACCAGCTGCTCCCCCACGGTGAGAACCGGGTTGAGCGAGGTCATCGGCTCCTGAAAGACCATGGCGGCCGCGCCGCCGCGAACCCGCTGCAGCGCGGGCTCCGGCAACGCCAGCAGGTTCTGGCCATCCAGCCACACCTCGCCGCTCAAGCGGGCCGAGGGCGGCAGCAAACGCAGCAGCGACAGCGCGGTGGTGGACTTGCCGCACCCCGATTCGCCGACCAGCGCCAGCGTTTCGCCGGCGTCGATCGTCAGGGAGAGCCCGTCGACCGCGCGCTGATCGCCGAACGACACATGGAGGTCCCGGACCTCGAGCAGGTGCCCCATGGTGTGCCCCTCCTCAGCGCTGGGCGCGGGGGTCGAGCAAGTCGCCCAGCCCATCGCCCAGCAGGTTCAGTCCGAGCACGGTCAGCACGATCGCAATGCCCGGCACCGTCGCCACGTACCAATCGGTGCGCAATACCTCGCGGCCGGCACCCACCAGGTTGCCCCAGCTCGCCACGTTCGGATCGCCCAGGCCCAGGAAGGCCAGGCTGGATTCGGTCAGGATCGCGGTGGCCACCATCAGCGAGCTGCTCACCAGGACGGGCGTGAGCACGTTCGGCAGGATCTCGCGGAACACGATCCGGGCATCGCTGGCGCCCAGCGCCACGGCCGCCTGCACCATTTCGCTGTGCCGGAGCTTGAGCACCTCCGCCCGAACCAGGCGCGCCAGGCCAGGCCAGGACGTGATGCCGATGGCCAGGGCGATGTGGGTCAGCGTGGGTTGAAGCACCGCCACGATCGCCAGCGCGAAAAGGAACGAGGGCACGGTCTGGAAGAACTCGGTGAGCCGCATCAGCACGGCGTCGATCCAGCCGCCGTGGTAGCCGCCGATCACGCCGCCGAGCACCCCGAGCGCCACCGCGATCGCGGTGGCCACCAGGGCCACGACCAGCGACGCCCGCGCACCGTGAAAGATGCCAGCCGCCAGATCGCGGCCCAGCATGTCGGTGCCCAGCGGATGCGCCGCATCGGTGAACGGCCGCAGAAAAGGCGTGCCCACCATGTCGAGCGGATCGCCAGGAAACAAGGCGCCGGCGCTGAGCGCCATCAGTGTGATCAGGGCGAGCAGCACGGCGCCCGCCAGGGCCGAGGGCGACCGCACGCGCCAGGTGGGGGGAGAGCGATGAACAAGCGCTTGCAAGGAACTCATGAACGTGTCCGGATCCGCGGATCCAGCCGGGTGTAGAGAAAATCGACCAGCGCGTTGGTGGCGATGACCACCACCGAACTGCACAACAGAATGCCCAGCAGCAGGTTGAAGTCGCGCTGGGCCAGCGACTCGAAGGCCAGGCGCCCGAGGCCCGGCCAAGAGAACACGGTTTCCACCAGCACCGCGCCGCCCACGACCGAGCCGATCTGCACGCCCAGCACGGTCAGCACGGGCAGCAGCGCGTTGCGCAGCACGTGGTTCAACAGCACCCGCGTCGGGCCCGCGCCTTTGGCCACGGCCGTGCGAACGAAGTCCTGCCGCCGCACGTCGATCAGGCTGGCGCGCGTCAGGCGCACATACACGGCCATGTAGAACAGCCCCAGCGTCACGGCGGGCAACACCAGGTGGTGCGCCACGTCCAGCACGTGGGCCCAACCGGTGTGCTGCTCGCCCAGGCTCACCATGCCGCCCACGGGAAACCACCCGAGCACGACCGAGAAGACCACGATCAGCATGAGCCCGATCCAGAACAGGGGCGTGGCAAAGAAAAGCAGCGCCAATCCGGATATGAGGGCGTCCGGCCAGCGGCCAGCCCGGTGGGCCGCCAGCACACCGAGCACCACGCCCGACACCAGTGCAAAACCGATCGCGGCCCCCATGAGCAGCAAGGTGGCGGGCAGGCGCTGGGCGATCAGGTCCAGCACCGGCAGGCCGTGCCGAAACGAATGCCCCAGGTTGAGTTGTGCCAGGTTCAGCAGGTAGGCACCGAACTGGTGGAGCAGGGGCTGATCAAGCCCGAACTGCTCGCGCAGCGCCGCGATGTACGCCGGCGAGGCCGAGCCGGCCTCGCTGGCGATCACCTGGGCCACGTCACCCGGTGCCAGCCTCAGCAGAAAGAAGTTGAGGACCGCCAGGCCCAGCACCGTGCCCGCCAGGCGGGCCAAGTGCCGCGGGAACGCCCTCATGGCTGTTTGTCGAACCAGGCGTTCTTGAGCGTGCCGTAGCTCTGGTCCACGCTGGCCACGGCGCCCTTGAGGTTGGCGGCGTGCACGGTGAAGAATTCGATCTCGATCAGGGGAATCGAGGGCAGCTCGGTCTGCACCTTGGCCTGCAGTTCCTTGAAGAGGCGAACGCGTTCGGCCGGATCGCCCGAGCTTTGTGCCTGCTCGATCAGCTTGCGGGCGGCGGGATCGCGGTAGCCCGAGGCGTTGGTCCAGGGAATGCTCTTGCCGATCAGGTCCGGCCAGTAGGCGCGGGTCACGCCGACCGAGGGATCGGCGAAGCCCGCGAACCAGACGATCGAAATGTCGAAGTCGCGGTCACCGTACACGCGCTTGGTGTAGGTGGCGGTGTCCTGCGAGCGCACGTTGGCCTCAATGCCCACGCGCTTGAGCGCCTGCTTGAAGTACTCGGCGGTGCGCTTGTAGTCGTCGCCGTAGGGCAGATAGTCGATGTCGATGCGCAGCCGCACGCCGTCGCTGCCCCGCTTGAGGCCGGCGGCGTCGAGCAGGGCCTCGGCCTTCTTCGGGTCGTGCGCGTACTGCGGCACCGCCGGGTTGTGAAAGGCCGTCAAAGTCGAGCTCACCGGGCTGATGGCGGGCTTGCCGAAGCCGTACCAGACCACCTTGCTGATGGTGTTGCGGTCGATCGCGTGCGCAATCGCCTGGCGCACCCGGACGTCCTTGAAATGCGGCTTGTCGATGTTGAGGTCGGCGAACAGCCAGGGCGACAGCCACGCGTAGCCGCGGCGCTCGATCTTCAGGTTGGGCAGCTTGCCCAGGCGCTCGGCGTCGCGCAGCGGCACCGGCGAGAAAGGCCCGTACTGGACCTCACCGCTTTCCAGGGCCGCAGCGCGCGCACCCGCGTCGGGGATCACCTTGAAGATGATGCGATCGAGATAGGGCTTGCCCTTGTCCCAATAGTCCGGATTGCGCTCGACGGTGATGTAGTTGCCCTTGCTCCACTCCTTGAACACAAACGCCCCGGTGCCCACCGGCTTGTTGTTGTAGGGGTTCGTGAGCACGTCGGTGCCCTCGTAGAGGTGCTTGGGCAGCACCTGGGCACCATTGCTGTTAAGCGAGCTCAGGATGGCCAGCGACGGCTCGGAAAAGCGCAGGACAACGGTGTGCGCGTCCGGCGTTTCCACGGCCGTGATCTTCTGATACAGGATCTGGTTGCGCGCGTGGATCTTCTGCCACACGTTCTCGACGGTCCATTTCACGTCCGCCGAGGTGAACGGCTTGCCGTCGTGCCATTTCACGCCTTCACGCAGCTTCAGCGTGATGGTCTTGCCGTCGGCCGACACATCCCAGCGCGTTGCGAGCGCGGGCTTGAGCTTGAAGTCGTTGTCGTACTCGATCAGGCCATCGAACACGTTGGCGCTGAAGAAGCCGGTGGGTGCGGCGGTGTTCAACGCCGACGTCAAGACCACCGGCTCCGGTTGAATGATCGACGTGAGCGTGCCCCCGGCGACCTGCGCCGCGGCCGGGTGGGCCAGCGCCGCCAGGGTCCAACCGATCAGGGCGATCCGGGAAAGGAGTTTGGTTTGCATGGAAGAACGTGCCACGAAAGCGGTGTTGGAAAGGCCGCGAATCTAGGTGGCGCTCCCCGCCGGCCCAACGAAGATTTCTGCATATCCAAACCCGAACTGGGCGCTTCGCGCTACGCCGCCGCATCCCCAGCATTCGGGGTGCCGGCAGCGTCGCGCACCGCTGCGAGCACCGCCACCGCGTTTCGCGACACCGCGGCTTTTTGTCCCCCGCCCCGCCCCCATGCCGTCCCCGAAGAAACACATCCTGCTCAACGCGTTCAACATGAACTGCGTGGGCCACATCAACCACGGCCTGTGGACGCATCCGCGCGACCGCTCGGCCGAGTACCACACGCTCGCCTACTGGACCGATCTGGCCAAGACGCTCGAGCGCGGCCTGTTCGACGGCCTGTTCATCGCCGACATCGTGGGCGTCTACGACGTCTACCAGGACAACGTGGACACAACGCTGCGCGAGTCCATTCAGTTGCCGGTGAACGACCCGCTGATGCTCGTCTCGGCCATGGCGGCGGTCACCCGGCACCTGGGCTTTGGCGTGACGGTGAACCTCACCTACGAGCAGCCCTACCTGCTCGCCCGCCGCTTCTCCACGCTCGACCACCTGACGCAGGGCCGCATCGGCTGGAACATCGTCACCGGCTACCTGGACAGCGCGGCGCGCGCCATGGGCCTGTCGCAGCAACTGCCGCACGACGAGCGCTACGACCGTGCCGACGAATACCTGGAGGTGCTCTACAAGCTGTGGGAAGGGGGCTGGGACGACGGCGCGGCGCGGCGCGACAAGCAGGCGCGCGTGTTCGTCGACCCCGAGCGCGTGCGCAAGATCGTGCACCACGGCCGCCACTACCACGTGGAGGGCTACCACCTGGCCGAGCCCTCGCCGCAGCGCACGCCGGTGCTGTTCCAGGCCGGCAGTTCGGGCCGGGGCCAGCGCTTCGCCGCGCGGCACGCCGAATGCGTGTTCATCTCGCCGCCCAACAAGGAGGCCGCGCGCAAGTCCGTCGCCGCGCTGCGCGAGCAGCTGGTGCAGGCGGGCCGCCGGCCAGACGATGTCAAGGTCTTCGTCGGCGCGGCCGTCGTGCCCGGACGCACCCAGGCCGAGGCCCGGGAGAAGTACGCCGACTACCGCCAGTACGCCAGCCGCGAAGCGGGCCTGGCGCACTTCGCGGCCAGCACCGGCGTCGACTTCGGGCGGTACGACCTGGATGCGCCGGTGGACTACTCGCCCGGCAACGCCATCGAATCGGCCTCGAAGACCGCGCAGCAGCACGGCTGGACCCGGCGCAAGCTGCTCGACCTGTTCGAACTGGGCGGCCGCTACCCGGCCATCGTGGGCGATGCGCAACAGGTCGCCGACGAACTGCAGTCGTGGATCACCGAAACCGGCGTCGACGGTTTCAACCTGAGCCGCACCGTGGTGCCCGAGAGCTACGAGGACTTCATCGACCTGGTGATCCCCGAGCTGCAGGACCGCGGTCTCTACAAGACCGCCCACCCCGAGGGCACGCTGCGCCAGCGGCTGTTCGGCGAAGGCGATCGGCTGCCCGCGCGCCACGCCGGGGCGCGGTTCCGCCCCGCGCCCGACCCGCACCCGCTGGCGCCCGCGGGCGGGCGGGCTTAACGCCCCGCCGACGGCCCTTATTCGCTTTCTGCACAAGCAAGCGCAAGAACGGTCGTTGGCCAGCGCCCCCGGTGGCCCAACACTCGGCGCATGTTTCTTGTCGAGCTTCCCCCCGAGTCCGAGGCCTTCGATGTCCGCCCCCTGAGCCCCGCGCTGGGCGCCGAGGTGGTGGGCCTTGATCTCGCGCAGCCCCTGTCCGACGCCGCGTTCGCGCGGCTGCACCGGGCCCACCTTGATCACCACGTGCTGGTGTTCCGCGATCAGCGCATCACGCCCGCGCAGCAGGTGGCCTTCAGCGCGCGCTGGGGCCCGCTGCAGCGGCACGTGCTGCACCAGTTCGCCCTGCCCGAGCAGCCCGAGGTGCTGATCGTCTCCAACATCAAGGAGAACGGCCGCCCCATCGGCCTGGGCGACGCGGGCGTGTTCTGGCATTCCGACCTGTCCTACAAGGAGCGGCCCAGCCTGGGCTCGTTCCTGCACGCGCAGGAGCTGCCCGCGGAAGGCGGCGACACGCTGTTCGCCAACCAGCACCGCGCCTTCGAGGCGCTGCCCGCCGACCTCCGCGAGCAGGTGCTGGGCCGGCGCGCCGAGCACAGCTACCTCAAGCAATACAAGGCCTTGCAGGCGCGAAGCCCCTGGCGGCCCGACCTGTCGGCCGAGCAGGTGGCGGCCGTGCCGCCCGCGGTGCACCCCATCGTTCGCACGCACCCCGAATCGCGGCGGCCCGCGCTGTTCGTCAGCGAGCACTTCACCACGCGCGTGGTGGGCCTGCCCGACAGCGAAAGCGAGGCCCTGTTGCAGCGCCTGTACGCGCACAGCACCCAGGAACGCTTCGTGTACCGCCACCAATGGCGCGACGGCGACCTGGTGTTCTGGGACAACCGCTCGGTGCTGCACCTGGCCGCGGGCTGCCCCGAGCACCTGCGCCGGCGGCTCTACCGCACCACGATCGAGGGCGACGTGCCCGTTTGATGAAGAACCTGTGTCCTTACCCTGGAGTTGATGGCATGTCCCGTTTCACCTGGTCCCGCTGGATCACCGCCACCGGCCTTGCGCTGGCCGCCACCCTGCCCTTGTCGGCCCACGCCGAGGGCCGCATCCGCATCGCGCAGCAGTTCGGTGTGGTCTACCTGTTGCTCAACGTGGCGCAAGAGCAGAAGTTCATCGAGAAGGCCGGCGAGAAGCTCGGCCAGCCGGTGCAGGTCGAGTTCGTTCGCCTGTCGGGCGGCAGCGCCGTGAACGACGCGCTGCTGTCGGGCCAGATCGACATCGCCGGCGCCGGCGTGGGCCCGCTGCTCACCATCTGGGACCGCACCAAGGACCGCCAGAACGTCAAGGGCGTGGCCTCGCTGGGCAATTTCCCGTACTACCTGGTGTCGAACAACCCGGCCGTCAAGACCATCGCCGACTTCACCGACAAGGACCGCATCGCGCTGCCCGCGGTCGGCGTGTCGGTGCAGTCGCGGGTGCTGCAGCTGGCCTCGGCCCAGCGCTGGGGCGCCGAGCACTACAACCGCCTCGACAAGCTGCAGGTCGCGGTGCCGCACCCCGACGCCACCGCCGCGATCATCAAGGGCGGCACCGAGATCACCGGCCACTTCGGCAACCCGCCGTTCCAGGAACAGTCGCTCGCGGCCAACCCGAACGCGCGCATCGTGCTCAAGAGCTACGACGTGCTCGGCGGCCCGTCGTCGGCCACGGTGCTCTACGCCACCGAGAAGTTCCGCAAGGACAACCCCAAGACCTACCGCGCCTTCACCGACGCGCTGGCCGAGTCGGCGCGCTTCATCCAGGCCAACCCCGAGGCCGCGGCCGACATCTACCTGCGCGTGAACCAGGGCCAGCTCGACCGCAATCTGTTGCTGTCCATCATCAAGAGCCCCGAGGTGCAGTTCCAGCTCGCGCCGCAGAACACCTACAAGCTCGCCGAGTTCATGCACCAGGTGGGCGCGATCAAGAACAAGCCCGCGTCGGCGCGCGAGTACTTCTTCGACGATCCGCACAACGCGGCCGCCAACTGAAGGACCCGGGTCATGGTTGCGCCCCACGCCACGCACGCCTTCTTCGGCACCCCGGTGCAGGAGCTGCTGCGCGAACCGGTGGTCGCGCCGCGACCCGCCAGTGTCACGCGGCCGGGCACCCCGGCCCCGGCGCTGCTCGGCGTCGATGGGGTGTCGCTCGAATACACCACCGGCCGCCACGTGGTGCGCGCCACGCACCGGGTCAGCCTTTCGGTGCACGAGGGTGAGCGCTACGTGCTGCTCGGGCCCTCGGGTTGCGGCAAGAGCACACTGCTCAAGGCCGCGGCCGGTTTCATCGCACCGCGTGAAGGCTGCATCACGCTCGACGGCGTGCCGGTGCGCGGGCCCGGTCCCGACCGCATCGTGGTGTTCCAGGAGTTCGACCAGCTGCCCCCCTGGAAGACCGTGCTCGACAACGTGCTGTTCCCGCTGCAGGTGAGCCGGCGCCTGCCGGCCGAAGCCGCGCGCGAGCGCGCGCTGTCGGTGCTGCGCCGCGTGGGCCTGGGCGATTTCCTGCACGCCTTCCCGCACCAGCTTTCGGGCGGCATGAAGCAGCGCGTCGCCATCGCGCGCGCGCTCGCCATGCAGCCCCGGGTGCTGCTCATGGACGAGCCCTTCGCCTCGCTGGACGCACTCACCCGCCGGCGCATGCAAGAAGAGCTGCTGGCCCTGTGGGAAGAAATCCGCTTCACCCTGCTGTTCGTCACGCACTCGATCGAGGAGGCGCTGGTGATCGGCAGCCGCGTGGGGGTGCTGACCCCGCACCCAGGCCGGCTGCGCGCCGAGGTGCAGGCCCAGGCCTTCGGCCTGGACAGCGCGGGCAGCCCGGCATTCCAGGAAACCGTGCAGCACATCCATGGGCTGCTGTTCGACGAATCGGCCCCATGACCACCACCCTGCACGCCCTGCCCCCGCTGACCGACACGCCGGCCGAGCGCCCCCTGCCCTGGACAACTCGCCTCTGGGGCCAGGGCTGGCTGCGCAAAGGCCTGGTGCTGATCGCGCTCGCGCTGCTGTGGGAAACCCTCGCGCGCTGGCAGGACAACGACCTGCTGTTGCCCACCTTTACCCAGACCGTGCGTGCCTTCGCCGACGGGCTGGCGAGTGGCGAGCTGTTGTTGCGCGCTCGGCTGTCTTTGAGTGTGCTGCTGCAAGGCTATGCGCTGGGCGTGGTCGCGGCATTCGTCCTGAGCTCGCTGGCGGTCTCCACGCAGATCGGGCGCGACCTGCTGGGCACCCTCACCGCGATGTTCAACCCCCTGCCCGCCATTGCCCTGCTGCCGCTGGCCCTGCTGTGGTTCGGGCTGGGCAATGGCAGCCTGGTGTTCGTGCTGGTGCACTCGGTGCTGTGGCCGCTGGCGCTGGCCACCTACTCGGGCTTCGAGGCAGTGCCGCAGACGCTGCGCATGGCCGGGCGCAACTATGGTTTGCGCGGACCGCGATATGTGTGGCACATCCTCGTGCCCTCGGCACTGCCCGCCATCCTGTCGGGCCTGAAGATCGGTTGGGCCTTTGCCTGGCGCACCCTGATCGCGGCCGAGCTGGTGTTCGGCGTCTCCTCGGGCCGCGGCGGCCTGGGCTGGTACGTGTTCCAGAACCGCAACGAGCTCTACACCGACAAGGTCTTTGCCGGCCTGGCCATGGTGGTGCTGATCGGCCTGCTGGTCGAGAACGTGGTGTTCCAGACCGTTGAACGGCTCACGGTGCGGCGCTGGGGCATCCTGCGCTGACACCGGCCAGCGCCGTTGTTCGGCGGGCTCTCATATGCATAGGCGAATGCCTTCGTTGGCCGGCGCCCGTCGCGACCCTAGCATGGCTTGACCCGAGGCGTGTTGAGCGTCGGGTCCGGCCGGTGCCGATGGAACGGGCCCTGGTGGTCTCCTGGGGTGGGGTGGCACCGGCCGGCTTTTTTTTGGCTCATATCTTTCTTTCATGAGATCAGGAAAAAACGGTGGTTCGTGAAAGTGAGCCGCGCTTCTACAGTGCCCCGCGAGGCATGAACGCTCTAACCCCAACCAGGACGACCCCATGACAACCGACGTCGAATCTCCGCTCGAAACCCTGCAGCACATCCACGCCCAGGCCCGCGCCCAGGGTCTGCCGCACGCCGGTGGCGTGCCTCCCGCCCTGGCCTGGGACCTGCACCAGGCCGGCCATGCCCTGCTGGTGGATGTGCGCAGTGGCGAAGAACGCCACTTCGTGGGCCACGTGCCCGGCAGCCTGCACGTGGCCTGGGCCACCGGCACCGCGCTCACCCGCAACCCGCGGTTCCTGCGCGAGCTCGAAACCAAGGCCGGTCGCAAGCAGCAGCCGCTGCTCTTGCTGTGTCGCAGCGGCAAGCGCTCGGCCGCCGCCGCCCAAGCGGCCACCCAGGCCGGTTTCACGCAGGTCTACAACGTGCTCGAGGGCTTCGAGGGCGAGATCGACGCGCAGCAGCAGCGCGGCCACCAGGACGGCTGGCGCCACCACGGCCTGCCCTGGGTCCAGGACTGACCGGGGACCGCACCATGGGCGCAACACCCCCGATCCCTTTCGACGCCACCGACGCCTTCGACCTCGGCACGGTGGTCGGTGACCTCGCGGAAGCGCGCCGCCGCTGGCGCGTGGCGCGCGGCCGGCCGCTTGAGCCCGGGGGACGCGAGCTGCCCTCGCGCGACGAGCTCGCGCGTGTCGTCGGGCAACTGCGCGGCGCGCTGTTTCCGATGCGGCTGGGCCCGCCCGACCTGCGCCAGGAAAGCGAAGACTTCTACGTCGGCCACACCCTCGACGTGGCGCTGCACGCGCTGCAAGGCCAGGTGCTGCTGGCGTTGCAACACCAGGACCGCGAGCAGCGGCCCGACGAGACCGCCTTGCGCGCCCGCGCCACCGCGCTGGTGCGCGATTTCGCGCATGACCTGCCGGCCATCCGAACCCTGCTCGACAGCGACGTGGTGGCCGCGTTCGAGGGCGACCCCGCGGCGCGCTCGGTCGACGAGGTGCTGCTGTGCTACCCGGGCGTGCACGCCATGATCCACCACCGCATCGCGCACCGCCTGCACGTGCTGGGCGTGCCGCTGATCGCGCGCATCGTGGCCGAGATCGCGCACGGCGAGACGGGCATCGACATCCACCCGGGCGCGCGCATCGGCGCGGGTTTCTTCATCGACCACGGCACCGGCGTGGTGATTGGCGAGACCGCGGTCATCGGCCAGCGCGTGCGCGTCTACCAGGCCGTCACACTGGGCGCCAAGCGCTTCCCGGTGGAGGCCAACGGCCACCTCGCCAAGGGTCTTGCGCGCCACCCGGTGGTCGAAGACGACGTGGTCATCTACGCCGGCGCCACCGTGCTTGGCCGCGTGACCATCGGCCGCGGCGCCACCATCGGCGGCAACCTCTGGGTCACGCACGACGTGGCCCCAGGCTCCCACCTCACCCAGGCCCGCTCGCGCGAAAACGGCGCGGCCGGCTGACGGCCCTCCTTCCGATCCCTTCCCTGTCCACACGGAGCCTTCATGTCCGACACGCACGCATCCGCCCAGCTGGCGCTGGGCGACAACGCCGCACGCCAACTCGCCAACGCCACCAAGACCGCGCCCACGCTGGCAACCATCAGCCCGCGCTGGCTCACCCTGCTGCTGCAGTGGCTGCCGGTTGAGGCGGGCATCTACCGCCTCAACCAGGTGAAGAACCCGCAGGACGTGCAGGTGCTGTGCGCGCAGCGCGACGAAAGCGAGCTGCCCACCACCTTCGTGGACTACGACGAGAAGCCGCGCGAGTACTTCCTCAACGCGGTGTCCACCGTGCTCGATGTGCACACCCGCGTGAGCGACCTCTACAGCAGCCCGCACGACCAGATCAAGGAGCAGCTGCGCCTGACGATCGAAACGATCAAGGAGAAGCAGGAAAGCGAGCTCATCAACAACCCCGACTACGGCCTGCTCGCCAGCGTGCACCCCGATCAGATCGTGTACCCGCTGACCGGTGCGCCCACGCCCGATGACCTCGACGAACTGCTGACCAAGGTGTGGAAGGAGCCGGCGTTCTTCCTGACCCACCCGCTGGTGATCGCGGCCTTCGGCCGCGAGTGCACGCGCCGCGGCGTGCCGCCGCCCACCGTGAGCCTCTTCGGCTCGCAGTTCCTCACCTGGCGCGGCGTGCCGCTGATTCCCAGCGACAAGGTGCCCGTGGCCGATGGCAAGAGCAAGATCCTGCTGCTGCGCGTGGGCGAGAAGCGCCAGGGCGTCGTGGGCCTGTACCAGCCTGGTCTGCCGGGCGAACAGAGCCCGGGCCTGTCGGTGCGCTTCATGGGCATCAACCGCAACGCGATCGCCTCGTACCTGATTTCGCTCTACTGCTCGCTCGCGGTCCAGACGCCCGACGCGCTCGCGGTGCTCGACGAGGTGGAGATCGGCAAGTACCACGACTACCCCAACACCTACAAATGAGGCGCGCCTGAGCCATGGCCCTGCCGAAAACCCCCGTGCCCACGCCACCGCCCGGCCTGCCCGATCCGGCCACGCTGGCGCAACTGGCCAATGCCTTCTTCCGCTCCACGCCCGGCCAGCAGGCCGCGCCCGACTCGCCCAGCGCGCCCGCCAACGCCGCGGCCTCGGCACCCAAGCTGGTGCCGCACGCCCAGGCACCGAATGGCCTGCCCGACCACGCGCTGACCGCTGCGCCGGGCGTCGACGGCCGGCTCGGCGGGCACGCGCTGGGCATTCCCGAGGTGCCCCGGGCCGTGCCCACGGCCCATCCACCGGTCACCGCGCCAGCGCCCGCGGGCGGCTACTACTTTCTTGAGGCCACGCCCAAGCCCACGACCACGCCGGTGCCCGCCGCCGGCTTCTACTTCCTCGACCTCCCCGCGCACGAACCGCGGTCGGCCACCGGACCGGCTTTCGAGCGCACGTCGTTCGACGTGCACGCGGTGCGTCGCGACTTTTCCATCCTGCAAGAGCGGGTGAACGGCCGGCCCCTGGTGTGGTTCGACAACGCCGCCACCACGCACAAGCCGCAGGCTGTCATCGACCGCATCGCCCACTTCTACCGGCACGAGAACTCCAACATCCACCGCGCCGCGCACGAGCTTGCCGCACGCGCCACCGACGCCTACGAAGAGGCGCGCGAAACCGTGCGCCGCTTCATCGGCGCGGCCTCCGCCGATGAGGTGGTGTTCGTTCGCGGCACCACCGAGGCCATCAACCTGGTGGCCAAGAGCTGGGGCGTGCGGCACGTGGGGGCGGGCGACGAGATCGTGGTCTCGCACCTCGAGCACCACGCCAACATCGTGCCCTGGCAACAGCTGGCGGCCCAGGTCGGCGCGCGGCTGCGGGTGATTCCGGTGGACGACACCGGCCAGGTGATCCTGGAAGCGTACGAACGCCTGCTGGGGCCACGCACCCGCCTGGTGGCGGTTACGCAAGTGAGCAACGCGCTGGGCACGGTGGTGCCGGTGCAGGCGATCGTGGCGCTGGCCAAGGCGCGCGGCATCACCACGCTGGTCGACGGCGCGCAATCGGTGAGCCACCTGCGCGTGGACGTGCGCACGCTGGGCGCCGACTTCTTCGTGTTTTCGGGCCACAAGGTCTTTGGCCCCACCGGCATCGGCGCGCTGTACGGGCGGCGCGAGGTGCTCGACAGCATGCCGCCCTGGCAGGGCGGCGGCAACATGATCGCCGACGTCACCTTTGAGAAGACCGTGTACCACGGCCCGCCCACGCGTTTCGAGGCCGGCACCGGCAACATCGCCGACGCGGTGGGCCTGGGCGCCGCGCTGCGCTACGTGGAGCGCATTGGCATCGAAGCCATCGGCGCCTACGAACACGCGCTGCTGGACTACGCCACCGAGCAGCTCCGGCCCATCCCGGGCGTGCGCCTGGTGGGCACGGCGGCGCACAAGGCCAGTGTGCTGTCCTTCGTGCTCGCGGGGCACAGCACCGAAGAGGTGGGCTGCGCGCTCAATGCCGAGGGCATTGCCGTGCGCACCGGTCACCACTGCGCGCAACCCATCCTGCGCCGCTTCGGGCTCGAGGCCACGGTGCGGCCATCGCTGGCGTTCTACAACACCACCGAAGAGGTCGACCGCTTCATCGCGGTGGTGCGCCGGCTCGCGGGTCAAGGCCCGCGCTGAACGCGGCACGGGCTCAGCCCGTGTCGCCGTCCAGCAGCTCCTCGCCCAGCTCGGCCAACAGCCGTTCGATCAGGGCGGGCGCACGCGGCAGGGCGGCCGGCAACCGCTGGCCGGTGGCGCGCGGGAACCAGCCGCGGCCGCCCGCGGTGAATCGGCGCACCTCGATCGGCCCCGGGCCGCTGGCGTCCACCGCGTGGGGCACACCGGCCGGCAGGTACAGGCCGTCGCCCGCCTCGAGCAGCAGGCCCGCCGGGCCTTCGGGCGCGCACAACCACACCAGCACCACGCCGTGGTGCACCAGCAGGCCACCCGCTTCTTCGCTCACGATCTCGCGGCGGGCCACGTCGGGCAGGCGCGGCACCAGCCGCTGCATCTCCTCGCTGCTGCCGACGCCCAGCCAGCGGCGCAGCAGCGCCGGCTTCACCTGCGGCCCCCAACGCACGCCGCGCGCCTCGGCCACGGCGCAGGCCTGATCGGTGCAAGAAGACAGGCCGAGCAATCGGCCCTGCGGATCGAAGGTGGCGATGGCGGACATGGTGGGCCTCCCGGCGGTTGTTGGACTGTCAGGCGCCCTCGGCCGCGGCCGCGGCCGCGGCCTGGCCGCTCCAGCGGGCGTGCAAGGCGCGCGCCAGCCAGTCGAGCGCAAATCCCAGGGCACCGATGACCACGATCGCGGCCATCAGCTCGTCGTAGGCGAGGCGGTCGCGCGTGTCGAGCACGAAATAGCCCAGCCCCGCGGACACGCCCAGCATCTCGGCCGGCACCAGCACGATCCAGATCACGCCGATGGCCAGCCGCACACCGGTGAGGATGTCGGCCGTGATGCCGGGCAGCACCACGCGCCACACCGTTTCGCTGCGCGTGGCCGACAGGCTGCGCGCCAGCAGCAACCAGTGCGGATCGAGCAGGGCCACACCGCTTGCGGTGTTGAGCATGACGGGCCAGACCGCGGCGAACGCCAGCAGAAAGTACACCGGCGCATCGCCCACGCCCAGCACCATCACCGCGATCGGCATCCAGCTCAGGGGCGAGACCATGCGCAGGAACTGGAACAGCGCCGAGGTCCCGCGCGCGAAGCGCCGCGACAGGCCCACCAGCACCCCCAGCGGCACGCCGCAGACCAGCGCCAGCGCCAAGCCCACCGCCACGCGCTTGAGGCTATGCAGCACATGCCAGCCCAGCTGCGAATCGCCCGCCAGGCGCCACAGCGCCTGCGCGGTGGCATCGGGCGCGAAGGCCGACGCGATGGGCGTGCGCAATTGCAGCCAGGCCGTGGCCGCCCACCACAGGGGCAGCACCAGCAGCAGGCCGGCCAGCGGCAGCCCCAAGCGCTTCATGCGCCGAACACCTCGCGCCGCTGCAGGTCGGCGGGCAGGCCGAACACCTGTGGGCCACCCACGGCCTGGATCGCCCGGCGCACGAAGCGGTCATCGACCAGGTCGCCGGCCACAAAGCGCGGCTCGAGCGCCTGCAGGAAACCGGTGTCGCCCTCCACGCGCGTTTCGCGGACCGCCCGGACCAGCGCCTCGGTGTAGCTGGGGAATGGGTAGGGCTGAAAGTCGATGCGCCGCTGGCGCCAATCCTTGTGGCGCACCACGCCGCTCGCTTCGTAACCCGCGTAGTCGGACGCGGCCAGCACCTTGATGAGGGTTTGCAGTGGGTGCGGCGTGTAGCGCTGCTCGCTCGCGTTGGACAACAGGCGCGCGGTGTCGAGCTGGTTCTGGCGCGTGTGCAGCTGGGCCTTGACGATGGCGTTGGTCACGCGCTGGGCCCACTCGGGCCGCTCGCTGGTGTCGCGCTCGGCAAGGAAGGTGATGCAGCACGCGTGGTTCTTCCACAGATCGCCCGAGAAACGCAGCACCCGGCCCACGCCCGCGATCTCGGCCGCGGCGTTGAACGGATCGGCCACGATGAAGCCCGCGATGGCCTGCGTGGCCAGGGCCGAGACCATTTCGGCCGGCGGCAGCACGATCAGGTTGACCTGGCGGGCCGCGATGCTGCTGCCGCGCGGGCGCGTCACCGGCTCCAGCCCCGCGTCGCGCAACAGGCGCTGCACCAGGATGTTGTGGATCGAGTACCAGAACGGCACCGCCACGGTCTGCCCGCCGAGGTCTTCGACGCGCCGGATCGCCGGCGCCACCGTGAGCGCCGAACCGTTCACGTGGTTCCAGGCCACGATCTTGGCGGGGAACTTCGAGCCGTAGCGCACCCAGAGCGCCGCGGGCGTGAGCAGGTGGATGACGTTCACCTGGCCCGACACGAACGCCTCCACGATTTGCGCCCAGCTGCGGAACATGCGCGGGGCCTCGGCCTTCAGCCCCTCGGCCTCGAACAGCTGGCGCCCATGCGCCACCAGCAGCGGCGTCGCGTCGGTGATGGGCAGGTAGCCGATGCGCACCGGCTGGTCGTCGCCCTTGAAGGCCTGGGCCCGCGCATCGCCGGCGGCCAGCAGCGGCGCGGCCAGACCCGCGGTGCTCAGAGCCGAAAGGCGAAGCAGGTCGCGCCGGGTGAAGCCGCAACCGCAAGCGGGGGTGGCGCACAGGTGGGTGTAGCGTAGGGTGTCGTTCATGGGTCGATCGGCCAGCGGCGTCAAGGGATCAGGGCGGGCGCATGCCCGTGGTGGAGCGCGGCAAGGATGTCGTCCCGCAGGGCGGCGGTGGCGGCGCCATCGCGCCCAGAGCCGCGCGGGTGAGGGGCACGCACCTGCCACTCGCGCAGCAGCCGTGCCGGCTCGCCGGGCGCGGGCGGGCCCATAAGCAGGATGCGGTCGGCCACACGAATTGCTTCGTCGATGTCGTGGGTGACCAGCAGCGCCGCGGTGTGCCAGCGGTGCACGAGCTCGACCAGCAGCGCCTGCATCTGGGTTCGGGTGACGGCGTCGAGCGCCGAGAACGGTTCATCGGCCAGCAGCAGCACGGGTTCGCGCGCGAGCGCCCGCGCCAGCGCCACGCGCTGCGCCATGCCACCCGACAGTTGCGATGGCCACAGCGACTGGCGTTGCCCGAGGCCGACCGCGTCGAGCGCCGCGTCCACACGCGCGCGGCGCACCGCCTGGGGCAGGTGCGGCTGGTGGCGGAAGTCCAGCCCGAAGCCCACGTTGCGGGCCACGTCCAGCCACGGCAGCAGGCCAGGCTGCTGAAACAGCACCGCCGATCGCGGGTGTGGCGCAAGCAGCGGTTCGCCCAGGAAGCGAACCGCGCCGGTGGTGGGCGGCGCCAGGCCGGCGAGCGCACGCAGCAGGGTGGACTTGCCGCAACCGCTGCTGCCCAGCAGCACCACGATCTCGCGCGCCCGCACGCCCAGCGACACGCCCTCGAACACCGACGCCTGCGCTCCGTAGGCGTGCCCAAGTGCCTCGCCCTGCAGCACCAGCGGGGCCGCAGCGCCGGCAGGCGCGGTGGACAGCGTGAGTCTCATGCGCCACTGATCTCCGCCGGCACCGCGGCGCGGTCGCGGGCCAGGGCGGCGGCGCGCTTGTCGAGCTCGGCCTGCAATTGGGTCAGGCTGGGCGTGACGATGGGCAGGAACGCGGCCTCGCGCCAGCGCCGCGCAAAGCCCAGCGGCGCATCGCTGTGGTAGGCGCGCCCGCCACTGGCCTGTAGCTCGAGCTGCACCGCGGCCAGCGCCAGGTGCGCCAGTGCGATGCGGTGCTCGAAAAGCGGCACCGGCTGGGCGGCGAACTGGCCGGTCTGCAGGCCCTGCTTGAGCCCGGCAACGGCCTCGGCGAGGCCGTGCTCGACGCGCGCCAGCGGCTCGCGCAGCACCGAGCGCGCAGGACCGCCTTGCGCGCGCGCCGCCGCGAGCGAGGCGCGCGCCAGGCCCACGGACAAACCGCATTGCAGCGCCAGGAACGCCGGGCGCACGGCGGGCAGCCACGCGCGTGCGTCGGGCGCGATCAGGTCGGCCTCGCCCA
Source organism: Hydrogenophaga sp. T2 (assembly GCF_049843535.1). Taxonomy (NCBI): domain Bacteria; kingdom Pseudomonadati; phylum Pseudomonadota; class Betaproteobacteria; order Burkholderiales; family Comamonadaceae; genus Hydrogenophaga; species Hydrogenophaga sp. T2. The sequence continues at coordinate 24,342 of NZ_JBBHZJ010000002.1, forward strand.
AGGTCAGCCGCGTGAGGCGCACCGAAGCGGTGTTGCTGCCGCGCAGCGCGATGAGGTCCAGATCGTCGCTGCGTTGCAGGCCCGCGCGGTCCGACGGCAGGGCCGCAATAAAGGCTGGACCGCTGTCGCGTCGCTCCACCGCCACCGCAAGGAGGAAGCCCTGGGGCCGCAGGTTGGTGGCCCAGGGCACCTGACCATCGAGCCGGTGCAAGGCTGCGCCCGTGGGCTGCGGCTCCGGCGTGGCCTGCACCTGCAGGGCCTCGAGGCCCGAGAGGAACTTCATGGCATTGGACAGACCGGTGGCCCCGGCCACCTCGCCCGCCAGCAAGCGGGGCAGCCACAAGGCGCGCAGCGCGGCGTTGGGGCTTTGCAGCAGGTACTCGATGCTGGCGCGCTGGCCCCAGAACACGAAGGCCGCGGTGAGCGAATGCGCGGCCACCGAGGCGATGGCCTCCATCGCGTCGCCGGTGGTGCCCCCATCACCACCGTGTTCGCGCGGCACCCCCACCCGCAACACGCCGCTGCGGCCCAACGCAGGCACCACCTGAGCGGCCAGCGAGGCGTCGTGGTCCAGCACGTCGGCCTGCGCCAGTAACGGCAGCAGGGCCTCAGGCGGCGTGGGGTTCATCGCTGTGCTCCGCGCGCAGCACGCCGGCTCGGTAGGCCTGCAGTTGCGGGTTCACCGGGCTCTGGGCCAGACTGTTGGCAAAGTTGCACAAGCTGGCCAGGCTCACGCCCAGCACCACCTCGAGCGCCTGCTCTTGGTCAAAACCCACGGACAGGAAGGCCTGCAAGGCCCCGTCGGGCACCGCGCCACGGTGTTCGATCACCGCCTGCGTGAAGGCCTGCACCGCGTCCAGCCGCGCATTGCCCGTGGCCGCCACACGCTGCAAGGCCACCACCGACGCAGCGTCCAGACCGGCCTTGCGCAAGGCCACCGCGCTGTGGCCGGCGACGCAGAAGTCGCAACCGTGCAGCTGCGCGGCGGTGATCTGCACCACCTCGCGCTCGGCCAGCGTGAGGCTGGCGCGCGCGTTGATCGCACCGAGCGTGAAGTAGGCCTCGAGCGCGAGCGGCGCGTTCGCGAGAACCCCGATCAGGTTGGGCAGGTAGCCGTTGTGGCGAACGGATTGCTCGATCCAGGGTTGGCTGGCGGGGGGGGCGGATTCGGCGGTGTGCAGGGTGAGTCGGGTCATGGTGTCGGTCGATCCGACCCGTGCGGGGGATCGGACGCCGCCCCGCACCTTAGGCAGGTCGACGCCTTAACCCAAGCGAGAAATCCGCATATGCAAATTTGACGGGGGATGCACGATGAGCTTTGACAACCATGCTGCCGCGCAACTGCAGGGCTGGACCCGTCGCGCGACAGGAAACTGAATGGTCGCCACTCAGGCCGCCCCACCGCGGGCCCTTACCCTCCGGACAAGAGCGGGGAGCGAGATATGGGTACCTGCTAGCGACTGCGAAAGCTGAATCAGCACTATTCAGCGGCAAGTGCCCCCTGCGGTTCCCCCCTGCGGTTCCCCTATCGGGAACCGCAGGGCCCAACAACGACAAGCCGTCGACTCAGACCAAGACTAGGAAAGCACAACGCAGGCAGCCAAAGGCGACACGACCCATGGCGAACGCGCGGATCCTCGCTGCCGGCACAACGAGCACGGCCAAACCAGCTGGCTGCCTCATACCTCATCAAAGTTGCATCCGAGCCCACTTCCGATGAGCCATCCATCAGTTCATCGGTGGCCGTACTCTGATGGGGTACGCCTGGGCACCCGACTACCCGGCTATCGCTACGCAAGGCCAGTGGACCTGCTTGCCAACTGCCACCGCGATACCTCCTCTCTAAAACGCGCGTGCGCGCGTGCGCGCGCGCTTTTTTTTAAAGGCTGGCGAAAAGCGAGTGCTCAATTGCTACCACAGCGAAATTCTCGATGCATCACAACCAGCGACTCGAGTGTGCACATGCCCCTGAGACGGGTTCGGCGTAGCCTAGGACCACCGCCAGCGAGTCTGGAGCCCCTGCAGTGCAGGGGCTTTTTGTTGGGCGAACGCTAGGCGTGGTGCGGGGTTGCGAGGGGCTGGGAGATCTCTCTCGGCTCTCAAAAGTACCGGGAGTGGCCCTCTTGGGCGGGCCACGAGAGGTTTTCTCTCAAATCCGGGATTCGGCCGATCCCAATAGGTCCGGATCGACAGGTCTGCCAACGATGTGAACTCGCCCGAGTCAAGGCTGGTTCGACCGCGCAACCAAGCATCGGTCAGCCCAACGCATCCGTTTCCTTGGGCCACGGGACGCGCCAGCATGCTGAAGCTAAGGCAGCGCGCCATAGTCCGCACTGCAGCGGTTGCTGCCGGTCGATAGTCAGCTCTAAGTGGGCGCCAAGTACCCCGTTGCAGTCGTTCTTCCACGAAACGACTAGAGCGAAATCTTGCCGGGGGCTGGGGTGTGGCTAGACTGCCGCTATCGGCCAGGAGCAGGCGGTGGGGTACTTCCGGAGCGGACGCTCAACGTTTGAGCTGAGGGGCCGGCACCTGGATGGCGCTTGGCCCGCCAATCGGATGACGATATCGAGCGCTTCGAGGGCCGAGTGCCATTCCGGTGGAGGTCCCGCTCCAGCGAAGGGTTAGGCGTCGCCTCACGGGAGTGAGCGAATCCAGCTTCGTAAGTGCGCCACGGACTTCCACCAGCTCTCTGGGCTGCTGCCGGTTTCACAGAGACCTTGTTAAGGTGACTGCGACTTGAGTACCAAGCGTCCTAGGCGTCAAGCACCAGAACACTAGATCTGCATCGAGAGACGCAGATCATCATGGATTTGTTCGCCGCACGTTCGCTTTCGGTAAGGATGCTGTCGAGGTGTTCCACTTCGCCCGCAAGAACGCGCGTTTCGCAAGCGCCGCAAAGCCCCTCGCGGCAACTGTGATCGGGCGATAGTCCTGCCTCCAGCATGGCGTCCAGCACCGAGCAGTCGGCACGTACCTCAATACGCCGCGTGCTGCGACGCAATTCCAGGGTGAAGGTCGTGGGCTCGGTCGACGCGGTCAGTGTCGGCACAGCCGCGAAGCGTTCGATATGCGCGTTAGGCAACTCCAGCACTTCGCAAGCCGACAGGAAGGCGTCCAACATCGGACCGGGTCCGCAGGCGTAGAAGTGGCTGTGTTTGGCAAACGGACGCAGCCGTTCGCGCAGGTCCGGGGGCCCACCCGCCTCGTCGTCGAAATGCCAGTGCACGCGCAGCGTGGGCGAGGCTAGCTCGTTCAGGCGCTCTAGGAAGGCCGCATCTGCGCGCGAGCGCGCGCAGTAAACAAGGTCAGCCGAACGCCCTGAGGCAGACAGGCGGTCGAGCATGCACAGGATGGGCGTGATGCCGATTCCGCCGGCCACGAACACCGAATGCGCGGCCGAATCGTGCAGAGGAAAGTTGTTGCGCGGTGCCGAGATCGTTAGCAGTTGCCCCACGCGCAACTGCTCATGCACGAAAACTGAACCGCCGCGGCTCTTGCGGTCCTTGAGCACGCCGACCACGTAACGCCCGGTCTCACCGGCCGGGTTCAGCAGCGAGTAACTGCGCACTAGGCCGTTGTCCAGGTGTAGGTCGATGTGCGCACCAGGCGCGTGCGGCGGGAACACCACCCCCGCGTGCTCGGGGCGCAGTTCGACGCTCACCACGTCGCGCGCCTCGTAACGCAGGCAATGGACGCGGGCCTTGAGGGTGGCAGTCGTCATCGCCTATCCCTCACATGATGTGAAGGCCGCCATCCACCATCAGCGTGGTGCCGGTGATGAAGGAACCCTCGCCTGAGGCGAGCCACAGGATCGGCCAGGCAATCTCCTCAGGGCGCGCCCAGCGTCCTATGAGCGAGGTGTCCTTGCGTTCGGTGCTGAGCTGTTCCACGCTCTTGCCCGCCGCCGAAGCGCGGCCCACGTGAAAATCGGTCAACGTGGATCCCGGGCATACCGCATTGACGCGCACACCGTGCGCCGATTCCTCGAACGCCAAGGTGCGTGTGAAGGCCAGTTGTGCGGCCTTGGTGGCGTCGTACAGCGCCATGCCCCTGCGGCCGGTGACAGCGTAGCAGGAGGACACGTTGACGATGGCGCCCGCGCCCGAGCGGCGCAGCGCCGGCAGCGCGGCCTGGCAGTAGTTGGACATGCCCGCCAGGTTCACCGACACGATGGCCTGCCAGTCGGCGGGCGACACCTCGGCCGCCGGCAGGTAGTTGCGCATGGCGGCGTTGTTCACCAGCACGTCCAGCGCGCCCCAATCGTCCAGGCAGTGGGCCACTGCGGCCTGCGCTCGCGCCGGGTCCGACACGTCGGCCGCGACACACAACAGGCGCGCCTCGGGCTGCGCTTCGAGGATCGCCGCGCGCGTGCGCTCCAGCGCCTGCGCGTCAGCGTCCACCATCGCCACCGCCGCGCCCTCGCGGCAGAACAGGGCGGAGGCGGCCGCGCCGATGCCGGCGCCCCCGCCCGTGATCATGGCCACGCGGCCGGCCAGTCGCAACGATGCCATGCCTGTCCTCAATCCAGCTTGATGCCGTTGTCCTTGATGACCTTGCCCCAGCGCGTGATCTCAGACGAGATCCAGGCGCTGAACTCGCGCGGCGTGCCGGCCACCACCTCGAACTCCATCTCGTGCAGGCGGGCCAGGATGTCGGGCGACTTCAGGATCTTCACCATCTCTTCGTTGTAGCGCTTGATGATGTGCGGCGGCGTACCCGCCGGCGCGAGGAAGCCGATCCACGAAGTGGCCTCGAAGTCCTTCAGACCCGACTCCGCCAGCGTGGGCACATCGGGCGTGCTGGGGAATCGCTTCAGGCCAGTGCTGGCCAGCAAGCGCAGCTTGCCTTCCTTGACGAAGCCCTGCACGTTGCCCGGCACGAAGAAGCCGGTCTGCACCATGCCGGCCACCAGGTCGGACACCGCGGGTGCGGCGCCCCGGTAGGGGATGTGCGTGATGTTGAAGCCGGCCTCCGACTTCATCATCTCCATCGTCAGGTGCGAGGCGCTGCCCACCGAGACCGAGCCGTAGTTCAACTTCTGCGGGTTCGTCTTGGCGGTTGCGATGAATTCCTTGACGCTGGTGATGCCCGTGGCCGGGTTCACCACCAGATACTGGGGCGACTTCACCGCCAGCGTGATGGGCGCCAGGTCCTTCATCGGGTCGTAGGGCATCTTGTTGAAGAGGCTCACGTTGATGGCCAGCGGCCCGTTGTAGCCCACCAGCAGGTGGTGGCCGTCGGGCGCGGAGCGCACGATGTCCAGCGCGCCGATGTTGCCGCCCGCGCCACCCTTGTTCTCCACCACGAAGGGCTGGCCGAACACCTCCTGCAGCTTGGGCGCCACCAGGCGGGCGAGCACGTCGTTGGTGCTGCCCACGATGGGCACCATGATGCGCACCGGCTTGATGGGCTTCCAGTCGGCCGCGCTCTGAGCCCACGAGGGGCTGGCGGCGGCCACACCCAGCAGGGCGGCGGCGAGAAGGGATCGGCGTGGGAACATGTCTTGTCTCCTATGGTTGGTGTGTGTGGCCGGCTCAGGCCCTTACAGAGTGAAAACCGGCTTCTCGATGCTGTTGGCCAGATGCTCTTTGGCCCACTCGACGGGGTTCTGCTCCTTGGGCAGCAGGACGCCGGCGGGCCGCACCCGCTGCTGGCTGGCGTCCAGCGCAGGAGGAGTGATCCCCTGTTCAATTCCCGTTGCGGCTTCTGCCAGCATGCGACGCGCCATCACGATGGCCTTGTCGGTGGGCAGCAGTTGCTCGGCCTCGTGGTTCTGGATCGGGCCCATGCTTTCCTGCAGGGAGTAGTCCTGCGCGGAGAAGCCGAACACGCCGCTGTACGAACGCTTCTCGCGCTGCGCCACACGGTCCATCAGGTAGTCGTTGTCGCGATTGGCCTTGGGGACGAAACTACCCGGGGCCTCGTACTCCACGTGGATGCCCTGACCTGCCTCCATGGCCGAACGCTCTTCGTCGGTCAGCGGACGGAAGGGCTGCCAGTTGATGCTCCACGCCCAGCAATGGTGGTCGTCGATGGGGACCCACACGTGGCCACCCAGTGCGTGCTCGCCGAAAGGCGCGATCAGCGTGAACCAGGGGAACAGCCACTGCGTGACGCGCCAGTAGTAGGAGTCGGGCTCGCCATTGCGACGGCCGAACAGACCCAGGCCGTATGGCGTTTTTTCGATCTCGAACACCACGTTGCCATCGGCCTTGATGTAGTCGAGCGCCTTCACGCCCTGGTGCATCGGGTCGGTGTCCACCTCGTAGCGGTGCACGTAGGACACGTGCGCGGTGTCGATGCCACCTTCCATCGCCTGCAGCCAGTTGCTGTATTGCAGCCGCTTGGACACGTACACGTGGCTCTCGGGCAGTGTGCACCACTCGATTTCGGGCGGGGCGGGCTGGTGCTCGGCTGGACCCATGTACGCCCAGACAATGCCGCCGCGCTCCACGCAGGGATAGCCCTTGATGTGCATGCGCGCGCACGACTGGGGCGAAGACGGGACGTCCACGCACTTGCCGTCGCCGTCGAATTTGACGCCGTGGTACGCGCAACGAATGCCGTTTTCTTCGTTGCGACCGAAGTACAGCGATACGCCACGGTGCGAGCAGAACTCACTGATCAGGCAGGCGCGGCCCTCCGTGTTGCGAAAGGCCAGCAGCTTTTCGCCCAGCAGTTGCACGCGTACCTGCGGTCCGTCGGCTTCGGCGATTTCCCTCGATGCGAGCGCGGGCACCCAGTAACGGCGCAGCAGTTCGCCCATGCGGGTGCCAGGACCCACGCGGGTCAGGGTCTCCGACATTTCCTTGTTCATTGCTTGTGTCTCCACATGAAATATGTCCTCCTGATGGACAGTTGATTCATTATGTGGACACACTTGATCTATGTCAACAGCCAGACATCATGTCCATCAGATGGACATATCGATTCCGTAAGATCGACAATCGCCGGTTGTCAGGAGCACAAAGCATGGAAACGGCTGAAAAAGCAGGGGAAGGTGTCCGCGCGGTGGACAGGGCGCTGGACATCCTGATGGCATTCACGGCAACCGACCACCGGCTAACGGCTGGGGAACTGGCCCGGCGCGTGAACCTGAGTCGCCCCACGCTGTACCGACTGCTGCGCACGCTGGAGCACAAGGGCTTCATCGTCTCGTCGGGTGAGCCGCAGCGATTCGAGCTCGGCCCATCGGTGGCCAATCTGGCGCACGTGTGGGGAGCGGGCTTGGACATCGCCAGCGTGGCGCAGCCCATGATGCGCCGGCTTTGGGAAGCAACGGGTGAGACGGTATCTCTATTGGTCCATCAAGGCCGCAGCCGCACTTGTGTTGCCGAGTTGCCAAGTGCGCAGCCTTTGAGTTTCAAGCGCGGAGTTGGGTACAGCACAGACGTGACCCTGGGCGCCAGCGGCCGCGTGATCCTAGCGCACACAGCCTTGCCCGAGGTGTATCTGGAGGACAAGGGTGCAACCCAGTTTGACGTTGCGAGCTATCTCAAGCAGCTCGCGGCCATACGAGAACGGGGATACGAGATAAGTCGTGATGAACTGATACAGGGTGCCGTGGCCGTCGCTGTGCCCTATTTCGACAGCAACGGACGTGTAAAAGGGTCTCTTGCCGTCTTTGGCCCCAGCGTTCGAATGGACGCACAGCGCGTCGATGCTTGTGTGACCTTGCTGAAGGAGGAAGGTGCGAAACTTTCTGCGGCCCTGGGCTACGCTGACAAAGTGCCAATCAGACGGCAAGGCTGATCGAAGCGGCCAACAGTGCGAGTTGCGACACCTGCGACCACTCGAACAGACTGCTTCTCCCCTAGATTCACGACAGTCCCACCATCAATGCACAACTGCTCGCGAACATCGGCAGCCGCCGCCAACCGTGCTGGCGGGACTACACGCTGATGCGGCCGATTAGCGCCTGACGGTCGCCTGGATCGGCTGATTTACCCTCGGCGACCACTTGACCACGTTCGATCAGATAGTGCCGCGTAGTCAGGTTCAACGCGCGATGCACGTTCTGCTCGACAAGCACTATTGGTGTCCCTTCATGGGCCAGCTTGCCGATCAGCTCGAATATCTCGTCGACGATCATCGGCGCTAGCCCCTCTGTGGGTTCGTCGATAAGCAGGAGGCGCGGAGCGCCCGCCAGCACACGCGCGATCGCCAGCATCTGCTGCTCGCCACCTGACAAGGTGGTACCCATCTGGCGCCGCCGTTCGGCCAGCCGGGGGAATCGCTGGTAGGTGTCGTCGAGGCGCCGACGGGATTCGGCCCGGCTGCGCGATGGGCACTGCATCTGGCCCAGTCGCAGGTTCTCTTCCACGGTGAGTCCGGGAAAGATGCGCCGGTCCTCGGGCACCAGGCCGATACCGCGGCGGCAGATCTGATCGGCACTGACGCCGTCGAGACGCTCGCCATCGAACAGCACCTGTCCGCTCGACGGAGAAAGCCAACCCGCAATGGTCTTGATCACGGTGGTCTTGCCCACGCCGTTGCGTCCGAACAGGCCGATCACCTCGCCCTTGCCCACGCGCAGGTCAATGCCTTGCAGCACGTGGCTCAGACCGTAGTGGGTATGAACGCCTTTGAGTTCGAGCATCAGTGCTTCTCCCCGAAGTAGGCGGCCTGCACCGCCGGATTGGCGCGCACCTCGGCCGGTGGGCCCTCGGCCAGCTTCTGACCCTGGTGCATCACGACCACGTGGTCCGACAACTGCATCACCAGATCGACGTCGTGTTCGACGAGCAGGATGGACAGCCCGTGGTCACGCGACAGGCCCCGGATCAGGGACTCGGTTTCGCGGGTGTCGGTGTGGCTCATGCCCTGGGTGGGCTCGTCGAGCAGCAGCATGCGCGGTCGCGAGGCCAACGACACCGCGATCTCCAGACGTCTTTGTTCGCCATGCGACAGGTAGCCGGCCAGCTCGTCGGCCTTGGCGCGCAGCTCGAACTGACCGAGAAGCTCGTCGACCCGGTGCGAGGCGATGGTGCTGCGCACCAGTGGCCGGAACAGGCCGCGGCCACGCTCCAGAAACTGTGCGGCCAGGCGAAGGTTCTCGCGAACCGTCAGATCGAAGAACAGGTTGGTGATCTGGAAAGAACGCGACAGCCCGTTGGCCAGTAGCTGGTGCGGTGCCTGGCTGGTGACGTCCCGGCCATCGAAGCGCACGCTGCCGGCCGTGGGGCGGATGGCACCGCTGATGAGGTTGAACAGGCTGCTTTTGCCTGCCCCGTTGGGCCCGATGACCGCGGTGATGCGGCCGGGCTGGGCCTCGAAGCTCACGTCGTGCACGGCCTTCAAAGCGCCGAACTGCACGCTCAGGCCCTGAACCGAGAGGATGGCGCTCATGGGCGGATCTCCTTGCGCGGGTGGCGGCGGTCCAGCCAGCGCTGCAGTGCCGGCGTGGCATAGCCGATCAAGCCGCGTGGCATCACGATGACGACGATCACGAACATCACGCCAATGACGATGTGGTGATGCGCGGTGAAGGACCCCACCACCGAGCGCAGACCGGTGAGGATGGCCGAGCCGTAGAGCGGCCCAATCAAGGTTCCGGTCCCACCGACGATGACGTTGATGACCGCATTGCCCGAGACCTGGAAGAACATCAGTTCGGGCGAAACGAACCCGCGCAGCATGGGGTAGAGCGCGCCGCTCGTACCCGCGATGCAGGCGGCCCCCACGAAGGCGCCCAACTTGTAGCGCCAGGGGTCGACCCCGAGAAAGCCCACGCGGTGCTCGTTGGTGCGGATGGCATCGAGCTGGCGGCCCGCTGGGGTGTCCATCAGGTAACGCAGTCCGATGTAGATCGCGCCGATGAACGCCAGCACCAGCAGGAAGAATCCTTCGGGCGTGCCCGAGTTCAGGCCGGGGATCACCGTGGCTGCGGGCACGCCGATGATGCCGTCGGAGGCCCCAAGCTCGCGCATGTTGTAGATCACCTTGGACAGCACCTGCGCCATGCCGAAGCTGATGAGCGCGAAATAGACCCCCTTGGAACGTATGGCAATCAGGCCACCGATGAGGCCGGCCACCATGCTGAACGCCAGCGCGCTGGCCATGGCCAGCCACAGGGAGTCGCTCCAATGCTTGAGCACCAGTGCCGACACGTACGCGCCCAGGCCGAAGAACAAGGCTTGTCCCAGCGGGAGCAATCCGACGCGACCCAGCAGCAGGTCCACCGACAGCGCCAGACCACCAAAGATCAGGGCCTCCGTGGCCAGGCGCAGGTAGAACACGTCGTCCAGGGCGAGCGCGGTGGCGCCGAACACCAGGGCCCCGGCAAAGAACAGGATGGCCAGCCATGACGCGGCGGAGCGTCGCCGTGCCGGGGGAGCCAGGGCGTCCATGGCCTTGCGCCCCGAGGCGATCGCGGAAGGAGATGCGGGTGTGGTCATCTCAAGCGCTCCCGAGTTTTCCGAACAGCCCTTGCGGACGCCACATCAGCACCAGCACCATGATCCCGAACAGCAGCGGATCGCTCCACACCGGCGAGATGTAGAGGCTGGAGATGGACTGCACCTGCGTGAGCAGCAGACCGGCCAGCACAGCGCCCTTGATGGAGCCCATGCCGCCGATGATCACCACGCTGAAGGCGATGAGTACGAAGTCGCGCCCCATGGTGGGGAACACCGAATAGATCGGCGCGAGCAGCACGCCCGCAATGCCCGCCAGCGCCACACCGAAGGCAAAGGTCGCGGCATAGACGCGGTGCACCGGCACGCCGAGCGAAGCGCTCATGTGACGGTCGTACGCGGCAGCTCTCACCACCGCGCCCACCGACGTGCGGAACACCAGCAGCCAGACGGCGGCGATCAGCGCGCCGCCGAACAGCATCACGAACAGGCGGTAGTTGGGAAAGAACAAACCCACCATCTCGGTGGCGCCGCTGATGGGCGCCTCCATGCGCAGCGGGTTGGCGCCGAAGACGATCTTGAGCGCGTCTTCGAGCACCACCGCCACGCCGAAAGTAAGCAGCAGGGTCAGCGTGTGGCGGTCCTTGCTGTGGAACACGCGCTGGATCAGGCCACGTTCGGTGGCGTAACCCAACACTGCCATCAGCAGCGGCGTGAGGGCAAGCGCCCACCAGAACGACAGCCCTAGGCCCAACAGGGCCACGGCCAGGTAGGCACCGATGGCGTAGAACTCGCCGTGCGCCATGTTGATGACATCCAGCAATCCGAAAATGATCGTCAGGCCCAGGGCCATCAACGCCACGGCCACGCCGATGGAAAGGCCATTGATCATCTGCGGTGCCAGCACGAACTGCAGCCACTCCAGGGCGTTGCTCATGGTGTTGGGCTCCAGGCGTTGATCAGAAGCGGTTGCAGACGTCGGGACCGATCGCCGCGTCCGCCTTGACCTGCCCCACGAGTTCGAACTTGCCGCCATTCACACGCATGGCATACATGTCCTGCATGGCCTGGTGGTCGCCGGCGCGCATCGTCTTGGTGCCCTGCGGCGTGCTCCATTGCAGGCCCCGCATCGCGGTGCGGACCTTGTCGGTGTCGGTGCTGCCGGCTTTTTCGACCGCGGCCTTGTAGAAGAACAGCACGCCGTAGCTGTCGGCGCCGTACAGGTCGGGCGCAGACTTGTTGGCCGCTTCGAAGTCGGCCACGAACTTGCGGTTCTCGGGTGAGTCGATGCTGGTGGCATAGCCGACGCCGGTCACGAAGCCGTCAGCGGCCTTGCCGATGGCGGGCAGGTTCTGCGAGGTCACCGTGCCAGAGGCGCCCACCACCTGCACGTTGCGGCTGATGCCGAACTCGGCCATCTGCGAAAACAGGCGCACCGTGTCGTTGCCCGCCACCGACGTGTAGATGACCGCCGGACGGGCCGAGCGCATCTGGCCGAAGAAGGGTGAGTAGTCCTTGTTGTCGAGCGGTGCGAACACCTCGCCGACCGACTTCGATCCCTTGGCCTCGGCGGCAGACTTGAAGGCGGCCACCGTGCTGCGACCCATCTCGTAGTCCGGTCCGAGGTAGAACACGTTGGCGTTGGGTTTGGTGCCCGCGACCCAGTCGGCCAGCGCGGCCGATTGCATGCCCGCCCTCGCGTTGACGCGGAACACATTGGGCGAGCACTTGTCGCCGGTGATCGAGTCCGCGAACGACACGGTGGTCGCGATCAGGCGGCCGTTGCGCTCGGCGAGCTGGCCCACGGCCAGGGTGGATCCGCTGTTCACGGTGCCGGTGAGGAAGTCGACCTTGTTCACCTGGAACAGCTTCTCGGCTTTCTGCACGGCCACGGCGGGGTTGGCCTCCTCGTCTTCGTAGATCAGTTCCAGCGGACGCCCGGCCACGCCACCGGCGGCGTTGATCTGGCGCGCGGCCAGGTCCAGCCCCCACTTCACCTGCTGGCCGATGCCGGCGTAGGTGCCCGACAGCGGCGTGACCACGCCGATGCGGATGGGCTGCGCCTGTGCCAGGGTGTTGCCGGCAAAACCGGCCAGGGCGAGCGCCAGCGGAAGGGATGCGGTGCGAAGGGTGGTGGTGTTCATGTCTGTCTCCTCAGGTGGGGTGGTGGTGGCGGCGGGGAAATCAGGTGCCGTTGAAACGAGGGCGGCGCTTGTCGTGGAAGGCTTCCACGCCTTCACGGAAGTCGTTCGAGCTGCGCAGGCGCGAGTAGCAATGCCCTTCGAGCTCGATGGCGATCGACAGGGGCGAGTCCTCGGTGTCGTTGAGCAGCTTCTTGGCGGTACGCTGGGCCAGCGGCGAGAAGCCGCGCAGTTCGTCGACCAGCGCGTCGGTGGCGGCCTCGAGTTCGGCGTCGGGCACGCACTCGGTGGCCACGCCCCAGTCGCAGGCCTGGGGACCGGCGATGCGGCGGCTGCGCATCACGATGTCCTTGGTGCGCGTGATGCCGACCATCTTCTGCAGCCGGGCCGAGCCGCCCGAACCGGGGATCTGCCCCAGCTTCTGTTCCGGCAGCGCGTACAGCGTGGTCGGCGTGACCAGGCGGAAATCGCAGGCCAGGGAGATCTCGAAACCGACGCCGAAGCAATAGCCGCGTGCGGCAGCGATCACCGGTTTGCTGCAGCGGGCTGGTGCGGCCACGTTCCAGGCCAGCTTGCTCACGTGCTCGGGCGAGGCCTCGAGAAAGCCCTTGATGTTGCCGCCGCTGGAGAAGTGTTCGCCTTCGGCTCGCAGCACGATCACGCGCACGTCGTCGTTGGCGTCCAGGGCTTCGAAGGTAATGCGCAACTGCTCGCGCTGCGTCATCGAGATGACGTTGAACGGCGGTCGACAGAGCACGATGTCGGCGCGCTGGCGCGCGGGGTCGATCTCGACGCGGTAGCCGTCGAACGCAGCACTCAGGGTGAGCGCGGGGTGTTTCAGGTCATTGAGTTGCATGGCGTCCTTGCGGGGGGTGGGAGAAACGAAAGGGAGGCAGCCGTCAGGCCGGTGGCACGGCGGGCAGCGGTGGGGGCGCGGCGTCGAACTCGCCGGCCACCAGCTTGCGGCGCAGCACCTTGCCCACGGGCGACTTGGGGATCTCGCGCACGAACACGTACTCGCGCGGGCGCTTGAAGTTCACGAGGTCGGAGGCGCGGCAATGCGCGTCCAGCGATTCGGCGGCCACGTTGTCGCGCGCCTTCACGAAGGCCACCACACGTTGGCCCCAGCGCTCGTCCTTGAGTCCGGCCACCGCCACTTCATCCACCGACGGGTGCAGCGAAAGCACGGATTCGATGTCGACGGGCGAGATGTTCTCGCCGCCGCTGATGATCATGTCGTCCACACGGCCGGTGACGAACAAATCGCCTTCTTCGTCGACATAGCCGGTGTCACCGGTGAAGTACCAGCCGTCGCGCAGGCTGCGCGCATTGGCCTCGGGGCGGTTGTGGTAGCCCTCGAATGCTTCGTCGCTGAGCAGGTCGGCCACGATCTGGCCCTCCTCGAGCGGTGCAGCCACATGCTGCGGGTTCTTCGAGTCGAGCTTGATCACCCGCAGGCGGGTGTTGATGCCCGCGCGGCCGGCCGACCCGGGCTTGCCCACGGCGTTCTGGTTGATCGAGAAGGTGTAGATCTCGCTGCTGCCGTAGTGATTCACGAACAGCTCTGGCTGGAAGGCCTGCTGCAGGCGCAGCAGCAACGCGTCGTGCATGGGCGCGCCGGCGAAACCGAGCTTGCGCACCGATTGCGTGTCGGTGCGCTTGAAATCGGGGTGCGAGAGCAGGTCGTGATAGAGCGTGGGGACGAGGTAGAGATGGCTCACGCGCTCGGCTTCGATCGCGCGCAGCGCGGCCGCGGCGTCGAAGCGGGGCATGCAGACGAAACGGCCATCCACCAGTGCCATGGTGAGCAGCGACCGCACGCCCATGGTGTGGTAGAGCGGCATGACGCCAAGCGTGCGTTCGCCGTAGCCATAGCGGTTCTGCGCCACGTGCGCCAGGGCGGCCACGCGCTCCGCGCGCTGCCGGCGCGGCACGCCCTTGGGCGCTCCGGTCGTACCCGACGTGTACAGCATGAGGGATAGGTCTTCGGCCCGCGCCAAGGGCGTCGGATCGGCAAGCTCGGCGAAGGCTTGTGCAAAGCGGGGGTCGTCGCCGGCCACATCCCCAACGGTGATGCGCACCACGGCCCGTGCCAGCAGCGACTGCGAGACCGCCTCCTGCGACACCGCTTCGTACACCAGCAGTTTCGCGCCCGAGTCGCCCAGCGCGTAATCGATCTCCTCCGGCTTGGCGCGCCAGTTGAGTGGCGTCATCACCAGGCCGGCAAACTGGCAGGCCCAGTGCAGCGTGGCGGCCTCGTGCCGGTTCTGCAGCACCCCGAGGACGTGATCTCCCGGGCGCAGGCCCAAGGCCGCCAGACCGCGTTGCACGCCACCGATGGCACGCGCCCATTCAAACCAACTCAGGCGCAGGGCGCCATCGACCAGTGCGGTGGCTGCGGCCGCGCGGTCCACGCTTTGCAGGAAGGTGCGTCCGAGATCAAGCACGGGCCACCTCCATCACGGCGTTGACGATCGGCGTGTAGCCGGTGCAGCGGCACAGGTGCCCGCTGAGCATGTCGCGCACCGCGGCCTCGTCGGGCACCTGGCCGTTGGCGCGCTGGCGCTGCAGCCAGTCGGCGCTGGACATGAGGATGCCCGCGGTGCAGAAGCCGCACTGCAGCGCATGGTGGCGCTTGAAGGCGGCCTTGAGTGCGTCCAGCACCGCGTCGTTGCCGCCGGGGTTCTCCACGGTGTCGACCTGGCGTCCGTCCACCTGGACCGCCAGCGTCAGGCAGGCACGGGCGGCCACGCCGTCGATGCGCACCGTGCAGGCGCCGCAGACACCGTGCTCGCAGCCCACGTGGGTGCCGGTGGCACCGAGTTCATGGCGCAGGAAATCGCTGAGCAGCAGCCGCGGTCGGGCCTGACCGCTGCGCGTGCGGCCATTGAGGGTGAGGCGCACCGTGTGCAAGGCCTCGCGCTCGAGAACGGGGTGGTTCATGCAGGTCTCCGTGCTTGCTGGATGGCCTGTCGCGCCAGACGGCGCAGCAGGTGGCGGCGCGTGGCCGCGCTGGCGTGGGCGTCATCACGAACGTCGAGCGACCACGCGAGTTCGTTCAGGGCATCGTCGAGCGCGTCATCGGCCAACGGCGGCAATTCGACGGCGTGCGGCCGGTCACCCAGGCCGCCCACCGCCACCCGCATGCCTTGTGCATGGGCGATCGCCGCGACCGCGCACAGCGCGAAATCGCCGTGGCGGCGGGCGTGCTCCGCAAACCCGAAGGACTGACCTGCGGCGGGGCGCGGGAAACTCACCGCTTCGATGAGTTCGTCGGCCCGGCGCACGGTGCTCAGCAGGCCGGTGAAGAAGTCGTTGGCAGCCACTTGGCGGCGGCCGCGTGCGCTTCGCAGGTGCACCGTGCCCTGCAAGGCCACCAGGCACAGCGGCAGCTCGGCCGACGGGTCGGCGTGCGCGATAGAGCCGCACACCGTACCGCGGTTGCGGATCTGGACGTGCGAGATGTGCGGGATCGCCAGCGCCAGTAGCGGTGGCACATCGGGATGGGCCTGCAACTGCGCTTGCGTGACGGCCGCGCCGATGCGCAATACGCCGGGCTCCACCGCGATGGACGCCAGCTCGGCGCTACGCGAGATGTCGATCAACAGCGCGGGCTGGGCCAGCCGCATGTTGAGCACGGCCATCAAGGACTGACCTCCGGCCAGGATGCGTGCGCCTTCGCCATGGCGCTGCAGCAGCTCGGCGGCGACGGCAGCGCTGTCGGCGCGCACGTAGTCGAACGCCGCGGGCTTCATGCCTTGACTCCCAGGCGCTGCAGCAAGCGGCGCCACCAGGCCACCGGCGCGGCATCGCCGCCCGCGGCCTGACGCCCTAGCGATTCGAAGAGCTGCGCCACGATCACGCGCGCCGCGCCCTCCAGCATGCGGCTGCCCACCATGGCCACCTTGCCACCCACCTGGGCGCGGTAGTCGTAGTGCAGCAAGGTGCCACC
The DNA here is from genome assembly GCF_049843535.1 of Hydrogenophaga sp. T2. NCBI lineage: Bacteria > Pseudomonadati > Pseudomonadota > Betaproteobacteria > Burkholderiales > Comamonadaceae > Hydrogenophaga > Hydrogenophaga sp. T2. Next base: position 40,790 of record NZ_JBBHZJ010000002.1, read on the forward strand.
GGCCGTGGCTTCCAGCCGCACCAGGCCATCGCCCGCTCCCGTGCCCAGGCTGGAGCTGCCGCTGCCGGCCAGCCGCAGCCGGTGCGGCGCCTCGATGTCGGAGAGCGTGATGCGCGCTTCGTAGCGCGCCTTGATCAGCCCGATGCCCACCGTCACATCGGCCCGGTAGCGGTTCTCGCCATCGGCCTGCAGTGCGTGGCAACCCGGGATGACGCGGGCCAGCGCCGCGGGGTCGAGCAGCACGGCAAAGACGCGCTCGGGCGGTGCGGCAATGGCCACCGTGCCTTGCGCGGCAAGCGACAGACCGTCGCCCGCCGCAACCGACGCGGGGACAGGCGCCTTCGGGTGGCGCGGCGCGGGGTCGGCCGTCTGCAAGTGACGGAGCACGCGATCGGGCGTGAGCGGCAGTCGGATGTCGGCGACGTCGCGCAGCGGACGCAGCGCGTCCGCGAAGGCATTGGCGACGCAGGGCGGCGTGCTCATGTTGTTGCCTTCGCCCAGGCCTTTCGCGCCCAACGGCGTGAAGGGGCTCGGTGTCTCCAGGTGCACGATCACCGGATCGGGTGTCTCGCACGTGGTGGGCATCAGGTAATCCGCCAGCGTGCCGCTCTGGAAGCTGCCGTCGGCGCCGTAGCGGATCTCCTCAAGCAGGGCGGCGCCCAGTCCCTGCGCAAAGGCACCGCGGATCTGGCCGTCGGCCAGCGCCGGGTTGAGCAGACGCCCGGCGTCGTGCGCCGTGATGTAGCGGTCCACACGCACCGCCCCGGTGTCGGGGTCGATCTCCAGGCCGCAGACGTCGAACACGAACCCATAGGCGGCCGAGGTGTTGACGCGGTCCTGGGAGTCGGGCGCGCGCAGGGTCTCGGGCGTCCAGAAGGCGGTCTCGCGCAGACCCGGTGTCTCGCCCGCCGGCAGCAGCGCAGGGGCCCAGTGCGGACTGGCAGCCAGTCGCGTGAACGACTGGGTTTGCGCTGGCTGTCGGCGGTTGAACACCTTGCCGCCCTCGAAGCCGATGTCGGCGCAGTCGCAACCCCAACCCGCGGCGGCGATGCGCGCCAGCTTGTCGCGCAGGCGCTGCGCGGCCAGGTGCACCGTGCCGGCCACGGCGCCGGCGAAGCGGCTGCTGTAGTTGCCCGCGGCCACGCTCCAGGCGTCCTTGGCGGTGTCGAACTCCACGTTGACGACCACCTGGGTCGGGTGCAGGCCCAACACGTCCGCCACCACCTGGGCGCACACCGTCATGTGGCCCTGGCCTGCGGGGGCGGAGGCGATGGTCACGTTGACGCCACCCAGCAGGTCGATGGCGACGGTGGCGCTGGCGATGGCGCCGTTCTTGGGCCCGGCCTTGGCGCGCTGTTCGGCCGTCAGCACGGTGCTGATGTAGCCCATGTTCGACACCGACGGTTCGACGATGGCGGCCACGCCGATGCCGTAGAGCCGGCCCGCGGCCCGCGCCGCGCGCTGACGCTCGCCGAGTTGCCGGGCATGGGCTTCGGCCATGGCCATGTGGGTCAGGCGCGCGTAGTCGCCGGAGTCGAGCACCGCGCCGGCGGCCGCGGTGTAGGGAAAGGCGTCGGCCGGCACGTAGTTGCGCAGGCGCAGCTGCACTGGGTCGATGGCCAGTTCGACCGCGATGCGGTCCATCAGCCGCTCCAGCGCGTAGTACACCTGTGGCCCACCGAAGCCACGCACCAGGCCGGTGGGGGTCTTGTTGGTCACGACCACGCGGTTGCGGACCGCCAAGTGCTCGATGGCGTAGGCGCCGGTGAGCGCGCCGTGCATGCGGTAGAAGGTGGCGGGTTCGGGTGCGCGCAGGTAGGCGCCCACCTCGTCGGCCTGGTCGTAGCGCAGCGCCAGCAAGCGGCCCTCGGGCGTGACGGCGGCCTCGATGGTGGTCAGCCTCGCGGTGGCAGAGGTGGCCGCGCTCAGGTGCTCCAGGCGGTCCTCGACCCACTTCACCGGCGCACCCGCCTTGCGAGAGGCCAGGCACATCAGCACCACGTACGGGAACACCGCCTGCTTGACGCCGAAGCTGCCCCCCGAATCGCGGGGCACGCGATGGCGCAGCTTGTTGCCAGGCACCTTCAGGGCCATAGCCATCACCGCGTGCAGCGAGAACGGCCCCATGAAGTTCGAGAGCACGTCGTAGCCCTCGTCGCCAGGCAGGTGCTCGGCGATCACCACACCGCATTCGATGGGCGGGCAGCTGTTGCGCGGGTAGTGCACGGTGGTGCGAACGGTGCGCACGCCGGGTTGGGCAAAGGCCGACCCGGGGTCGCCGTAACAGAACTCCCGGTCCGACACCACGTTGCTGCCCACCGCCTCGTGCAGCGGCAAAGCGCCGTCCTGCAACGCACGTTCGATGTCCATCACCACCGGCAGGGGCTCGTACTCGACACGCAGCAGATCGAGCGCGTCCTCGGCGATGTAGCGGTCCTCGGCCACCACCACGGCGACCGGTTCGCCCACGTGGCGCACGCGGTCCACAGCGAGGGCCCAGTGCTGCATTGGCTGCTTGACACCCACCACGAAGGGCTGGGCCCAGGCCTGCACGTCGGCGCCGGTGAGCACGGCGCGCACGCCGTGCAGGGCGAGTGCCGCTTGCGTGTGGATGCCGAGCAGCCGGGCGTGCGGATGGGGAGAACGCAGGACCGCCGCGTGCAGCGTGCCCGGGCGTGTGCCCAGGTCATCGGCGTAGGCGCCGCGACCGTTCAGCAGGGCATCGTCTTCCAGCCGCTCCATGCGCTGGCCGACCCAGGCCTGCCGGGCGGCACCCACCAGTGAAGGTTCTGCGTGCAAGCTTGTCTCCTGTGCCGACGTAGCGGCTGCAGTTCATGTGCAGCGCCAGTGTCAGGAGGCAGGAGGTGCGCGCGTTATCGCCAGCGTCGGGCGAATGACCGGCCGATCTGCCGGCTGTCCAAAAAGTCTGGTGACTTTGCGGACACGCTCAGATCACGTGCGAGCGTGGGCCGGCCGGCGGCTCGAACAGGTTGACCTTGCGGCGGTAGTCACTGGGCGTGATACCCAGGTGCGCGCGAAAGAAGCGCGAGAAATGGCTGGGCGCGGAGAAGCCGAGTTCGTGCGAGACATCGCCCACCGGTTCCTGGCTGCGGGTGAGCCGCTGCACCGCCGCCTCGAAACGCAGCACATTGGCGTAGACCAGCGGCGTCACGCGCGTGTCGCGCTGGAACAGCGTGAAGAAGTGGGCGCGCGACAGACCGGTGGCGGCGGCCAGTCCGTCGACGTCGAGTTCGCGCGCCACATCCTGGCGCATGAGGGCGATGGCGTGGCGGATGCGGGGGTCCATGGCCACCGGCGGTTTGCTGCGCAGCAGGCTGGCCAGATCGCGCCAGCCCGAATAGCTCTCGACCACGGCGATGATGAGATTGAACAGCAGATCCTCCAGGCGTCCGGGAGAGACCTCATCGTCCCACCAGAGTTCGAGCACGAACTCCTCCACCATCTTGCGGGTGGCTTCGGTGAGTCGTACGCAGGGTTCGGGAAAGAAGCGCGGATGGCCGGACAGTGCCAATGAGCGCTGCAGCTCGGCCAGCCAGCCGGGCTCGATGTAGAGCGCCAGGATCAGCGTGCGCGCACCGGGAGGCGCTTCGTGTTCGTAGGCGTGGTGTTCCCAGGCGTTGACGAGCACGGCGGTGTCGTCCGTGAGCGGTGCGCGCTCTCCCCGCACGCTGAAGGCGCTGTCGGCACCGCCCGCCTTGATCAGGATGTGGCAATGATGATGGGCGTGCCCCACCAGCGGTGCGTCCATGTCTAGTAGAGCAACCCTGCCGAAACGCCCCTGGAAGATCTTGATGGCTGAGGACAAGTTCGAACTCCTGGACCGAACGATACCGGGATCTCTGGTCACTGAACAGGTGCCGTCGACAGGGACATCCGGGTGGTTTCCCAGGGTGAGCGACCCCGGTAAGCGCAATGCAGGAACTTGTACATGTGCTCCACCGAACGGGGCTGATTGCGAGGCCCTGAGCGAAGCGCGCTATGCGCCCACCCCATTGTTGAAGTCCCCTCGAATTCCTGAGCCAGTCAGAAGTAGAGGTTGGGGAACAGTTTGACACGGTACTCGACCGGTGGGATTCGGCCGAGGGACTCATGGGGGCGCTGGTGGTTGTAGCGATGCAGCCAATCGACCGTCATGTCACGTACTTCCTGCAGTGACTCGAAGACGTAGCAATCGAGCACCTCGGTGCGGTAGGTCTTGTTGAATCGCTCGACGTAGGCATTCTGCGTGGGTTTGCCGGGTTGGATGTGCTGCATGGCGATGCCCTTGCTCTGAGCCCACTGGGCCAAGGCATTGGCGATGAACTCCGTGAACCGCCCCGGGATTTGAGAAGGCTCATTTCTCCGAGAGGATTGGGCCATGAACAAGAAGTCGAACAAGTTCTCACCCGAAGTGCGCGAGCGCGCGGTGCGCGTGGTGCAGTAGCACCGTGGCGGGTACACGTCGCTGTGGGCGGCCACTGAATCGGCTCTTCCTCATGGGCTCCTCGCAGGTTGGGAGCCATCTTCCTGGAAACTGTTGGACTGAAGAAACCGGGCAGGTCACCCTCTCCGGTTCCTGCACCGGGAACCGCAGAGGCCCAACAACGACAGGCGATCGCTTTGGACCAAGAAAGGGAAATGCACAACGCAGATGACCAAAGGCTGCACGTACCCACGCACGCACAACCGCGTCAGCCGCAACCCAGAAAGGAGCAGCCCCGGCAACCAAACCGCTGCGAACAACTTGGAGCAGAAATTCGGCCTTTCCCGTGCAAGACGCGCGCGTGCGCGCGCGCACTTCTTTGAAGGGTTTCCAGCATTCGCACTGGAGTTGCCATCGACACCCAAACCGCTGAGAACGGTTCGCTCCGACCTACCCCCACCGCCAGCGAGTCTGGAGCCCCTGCGTTGCAGGGGCTTTTTCATTGGGCGATCCAGGCGGCGCACATGCCGGCCTCGACCTGCGTGACCGCCCCTCGGCGCACCGACGAATCGGATGCTGCGTCACATTCACGCCGTCCCTTACATTCGCGCCGATGAAGGTCCTGCTGATCGATGATCATCCGCTCTTTGGCTTCGGGTTTGCCCAGGCCTTGAGCCAAGGCGCGTCCGGCATCGAAGTGCTCACGGCGCCGACCATCCAGGACGGTCTGGTCCAGGCTGCGGCACAGCCGGACCTCGACATCGTGCTGATCGACTACCGCCTGGGCGACACCGACGGCCTTGCCGGGCTGCGGCACTTCGGTGATCGCTTTCCCCTGGTTGCGCGCGTGCTGATCTCCGGCGATGAAGACCCTGTGCTGGCGCAGCGCGCGCGGGCGGCCGGCGCCAGCGGCTTCCTGGGCAAGTCCAGTTCCCTACAGGGGCTGCTGGCGGCGTTGCAGCGCGTGGCCGACGGCGAGGCCGTGTTCGACAACGACACCCGGCGCGCCACCGCCGGGGCCGGGCCCACCGCGCGGCAGATGGAGGTGCTGGCCCTGCTGGCCCAAGGCCAGCCCAACAAACGCATTGCACTGGAGCTGGGCATTGCCGAGCGCACGGTGAAGCTGCACGTCACGGCGCTGCTGGAGACCTTGGGGGCGCGCAACCGAACCCACCTGCTGGTGCGGGCACGCGAGCAGGGGCTGTTGTAGATGCTGTGGCCGCGCGTGCGTGTCTGGCTCGAGGGGCTCGAGAGCGAGCAGATCGACCATCTGTTTCGATTCACCTCCCTGACCTCGTTGATGACGACCTTGGGGGCCCTGATCCTGTACGGGGCGTTCCGAAGCGGTGAAGGGTTCGACGCGGCCGATGGCTGGATGCTCGCTTTCGTGTTCGTCGGCGTGGCGCGCATGGCCGGCGCACGCCGCTACCACCGGCTGCGGCCGGCGCGCGATCGCCTCCACCGCTGGGCCGCCTGGGCGTTCGGCACCATCCTGCTGCAGGGCGTGTTGCTCGGTTCCTTGAGCCTGATCTGGTTGCAGCCGGCGACGCCGGAGGTCGAGTCGCTGTTGCACATCGTCGCGGCAACGATCGTCATCGGCGCGACGGTGCCCCTGCCGCCGTTCTACCCGGTGCTGGTCGCGTTCGTGGTCTGCGTGATGGGGCCCTTGGCCTTGCGCGATTTGTGGATTGCTGGCACGTACCACCTCACGCTGGCCGCGCTGGTGGTGGCCACCAGCCTGTACACCTTGCAGGGCGGGCGCCAGCAGGCCCGGGCGCTGGCTCAAGCGCAGGCCGAACGGCGCAAGAACGCCGCGTTGATCGAGGCCTTGCGGCGGGAGAACCAGCGCGCCGAGCAGGCCCAGGACGCGAAGACGCGCTTTTTCGCCGCGGCCAACCACGACCTGCGGCAGCCCCTGCATGCCATGGGTTTGCTCGCGCACACGCTGAACGAGAACGGTGCAGCAGCGCGCTCCGAAGACGTGCCCGCGCGCCTGGTGGAATGCGTGGACAGCATGGCGCAGATCGTGGACGAATTGATCGAACTGGCGCAGGTGGATGCCGCCGCCGTGGTGCCCCGGCTCGAAGCGTTCGCGCTCGATGCGCTGCTGCGCGAGGTGGCGCGCACCCATGCGCTGCAGGCCACGCACAAAGGCCTGCAGCTGCAAGTCGACAGCAGTGCCCTGACGGTGCGCAGCGACCGCCGCCTGGTCGCCCGCGTGCTGGCCAATCTGCTGTCCAACGCCTTGCGCTACACGCCACAGGGCATGGTGCGCCTGGCCTCGCGGGTGCAGGGCGATCGCGTCGAGGTCATCGTGCAGGACAGCGGTATCGGCATTGCCGAGCACGAACTGTCGCGCATCTTTGAAGAGTTCTACCAGGTGGGTAATCCGGCGCGAGACCGGCGGCTGGGCGTGGGGCTGGGTCTGGCCACGGTCAAGCGCCTGAGCGATCTGCTCGATCTGCGCGTGCAGGTGCAGTCCACGCCCGGGCAGGGCAGCGTGTTCCGCATCACGCTGCCGCTGTGCGATGCAACGCCATCCCCCATCGCCGCGCCGGCCATGCCGCAGGACACCCCGCTGACGCGGCGCCGTGTGCTGGTGGTTGAAGACGACGCCGACTCGCGCGCGGCCTTGACGGGCCTGCTCTCTGCCTGGGGTTGCGATGTGCGTTCGGCACAAGACGTGGCCCGCACACGGCAGCACCTGGCCGATGGCTTCCAGCCCGAAGCGGTGCTGGCCGACCTGCGGCTCGCGGGCGGCGACAGCGGCGTCGATGCGGTGATCGCGGTGCGTGCCTGGCTCGGCAAGGAATTGCCTGCGCTGGTGCTTACCGGCGACAGGGGCGACAGGGGCGACGCGCAAGCACAACGCGCCGAAGCCGCAGGCGTGAGGCTGTTGGCCAAGCCCGTCAAAGCGGTGCAGTTGCGCGCCTTCCTGGGCCAGGTCTTCGGCGCCTAGCGGCAGCGCCGGGCACCTGCCCTTTTGGGCTATTCAAGCGGGGTTGCCCGCTGCCTAACATCGAGCCGATCCCCGCAACAACCACAGGTGACGACCCGAATGGCTCAAATCACATCCCTCGCATTGGCATTGGTCATGCTCACGTCGCTGAGCGGCTGCGGCAGCATCGCTGCCTCGACCAACAGCCTTTCCGACGAACGCCTGAAGTCTGAAGCGGCGGGCGTGCTCGCCATGTCGCCCGACCAACTGGCGCTGCTCGACCGCCGCACGGAAGGCACCAACACCTTCTACGCCGTCAAGGCGCGCGATGGCAAGGAATACACCTGCATCATCAACGGCGGCAACCTGCTGAGCTTCGGCATGACGAATCCGCCCAATTGCAAACGCAAGGGCAGCTGAGCCCGCAAGGCGGCACAAGCCTGGCCGAGGAGCAAGCCATGCCAGAACGCGCGCAAGCCCGCACCGAGCCATCCTTCGAACGCATGGCCCGTGCCGCCCGCCGGGCTGGCGGCATGCTCGGCGCGCTGGTGCTGACCTGCCTCGCAGGCAGCGCCCTTGCTGCGTCGGATCCGGCATTGCCCGAGGGCAACACCAAGGTGGTCACCAAGTCGCGCCTGGGTGTGTGGATGCTGCGTGAAGACCCTGCCCAGCCGCGCATGAACTGTTCGGTGAAGTTCGTTTCATCGAGCAAGAACCCACCGGGGCTCACCATACTGGGGCCGACGCAGAAGTCGGCCCATGCCGTGATCCTCTTCAGCGGAAGCGACATCCCCGTGTCCAGCGCGGTGCAAGACGTGCAGGTCGAACTGGTGCAGCAAGACCTGCCACCCACGCGCCTGCCGGCCAAGCAGTTTCCGCGGCAAGCGGGTTCGCCGGACGGCGTGCTGGCCGTCCCCGTGGGCGACATCCGGCAAACCCTGAAGTCGATGCGGGACCGCGAAAACAACATGCAACTGCGCATGGAGAGCACCTCGGTCTTTTCCCTGGACTACGACGGTCTGGCATTGGCCCGCAACGCCATGCTCGACTGCATGGAGGGCCGGACATTCGCAGGACAGTCGCTCAAGGAAGCGACGGCGGAGATCCGCCCGCTGGGCACGTCCGTCATCAAAGGGCAGGCTTACTTCAAGGGTGCTTTGCTGGCCGCCAAGAAGTACCCACCCAAGGGCAGCCAGGCGGTGGGCCTGATCTGGATGACCGACGAATTCAAGGCCTGGTACGAGCAGGTCAAGCGCGATCAGAAAATGCCCAAGCAGATTCCCCAGGCCATCCTGAAGCATTTCATGCGCACCAAAATCCTGGACGACAAGGGCAGCTTCGTGTTCACCAACATGCCGCCCGGGGAATACCTGCTGATCACCGACTTCTCCTACGAGCGCACCCGCAACCAGGAAGAAGTGATCGGCCGCACGGACGTGTACACCGCGGGCGGCCGCTACATCGGCTCGAACAACCAGATCACGGTCAACACCTATGCCTTCCAGGAAGGCGTGACTTTCGAGAAGCGCGTCGTCGTGCCCGCCGATGGCCAGACGATCGAAGTGTCGCTGGACAAGTCCTGCCTCATGGGCTGTTGAACCGCGCGTCGCGCGCTGGCGCCTGCGGCGAGGCCCGCACGGCCCCGATACCCGATCAGCGCCCGGGGTGATCCCGCGCGCCACATCCACTCCGTCTCCCGGCGCGTATCCCGTGGGCCGAGCCCGGCACCCACAAACCAGGAGACAGCCATGACACTCAAGCCCGCATCCCTTGCGAAAGGATGCCTGTTGATGGCGGTGGCCAGCGCCGCCATCGCATCGAGCCACCGAGAGGCCCCGTTCATCACCACCAGCCCGAAGGTGGACGGCACCGACTTCTACATGTTCCGCAGCTACGAAGGCGTGGCCGCGGACGGCACCGGCGGTCGATCCGATTACGTGACCATGATCGCGAACTACCAGCCCCTGCAAGGCCCGTACGGCGGGCCCAACTACTTCTCGATGGACCCGAACGCGCTGTACGAGATCCACATCGACAACAACGGCGACGCGCGCGAAGACATCACCTTCCAGTTCCGCTTCAAGAACAACCTCAAGGGCACGCCGCTGTCCATCGGCAACACCTCGGTGCCGATCCCGCTGATCCAGTCGGGCACGGTCGCGGCCGTCAACGACGCCAGCCTCAACCTCGCCGAGACCTACAGCCTCACGGTGGTGCGCGGCGACCGTCGCAAGGGCGCTGCCCAGGTGGTGGCCGCGTCGCTGCCCAAGCCGGTCGACTACATCGGCCAGAAAACGCTGGGCGATGCCGCGGCCTACAAGGCCTACGCCGACAAGCACATCCACACCGTCACCATCCCCGGTTGCGCCATGCCGGCGCGGGTGTTCGTGGGCCAGCGGCAAGAGGGCTTCGCGGTCAACCTCGGCCGCATCTTCGACCTCGTCGATGCCCCGGCCGAGGTGCTGCTCAACCCCGCGCTCAAGGACGCCGAGGGCGCCAACGGCAACCACTACATCCAGAAGCAGAACGTGACCTCGCTCGCCCTCGAGGTGCACCGCAGCTGCCTCACCGCGGGCGGTGAAACGGTCATCGGCGGCTGGACCACGGCCAGCCTGCGCCAGGCCCGATTGCTCAATGGCGCGCCGCCCTCGGGCCACCAGGCCAGCGAGAAGGCCGGTGGCGCCTGGACCCAGGTTTCGCGCCTGGGCAACCCGCTGGTCAATGAGGTGGTGATCGGCCTGCCGGACAAGGACAAGTTCAACGCCTCGGCGCCCAAGGACGACGGCCAGTTCCTGGCCTACGTGAGCAACCCCACGCTGCCCGCGCTGCTCGGCCAGGTGCTGGTAGGCAACCCCGCCGGCGTGGCCCCCACCAACCTGCCGCGCACCGACCTGCTCACCACCTTCCTCACCGGCATCACCGGTGTGAACAAGCCGGCCACCGTGGCGCCGTCGGAAATGCTGCGGCTCAACACCGCCGTGCCGCCGGTGCCGTTCGCCAACCAGAACCGCCTGGGCGTGGCCGGCAATGCGCTCAACACCGACCCCAACAAGGTGAACGACAACGCCGGCTTCCCCAACGGCCGCCGGCCCAAGGACGACGTGGTCGACATCGCGCTGGTGGCCATGCTCGGCGGCCTGTGCGTGATCAACGGCGACAACAACGCGCTGGGGCTCAACGGCGTGCCGGGTGTGCCGTCGCTGGTCTCGGCCTGCCGGCCGTCGAGCGTGCCGCTGGGCGCGCAATCGGCCAACGTGCACGACGCGGTGGACCAGGCGGTGGTGCCCTTCCTGCCCGGCTTCCCGTACCTCAACACGCCCAACCCGGGCTCGATGAAGCTGCAGTGAGCGCGGCGGCACACCAAGGAAGTTCCATGCGACACATTCCCTTGAAACCCGCGCTCGGCCTCGTGCTGGCCGGTGCCCTGCTGAGCGGCTGCGGTGGCGGCGGTGGCGACGCCCCGCCCGCTGCGCCGCCGGCGCAGGCCGCCATGCCCTTCATGGGCAACTCGGTGCAGTCCCTGCTGCAGTACATGAACCGCCTGATCGCCCAGACCAGCGAAACCAGCACGCCCGAGCCGGTGGACAACCAGCCGCTGCCGGTGGACGACACCGTCTGAGCGGCGCCCGGTCCGTCAACCCCACGGGGACCGGCGCGGCCACGCGCCGGTCCCCCCTTCACATGAAACCGCTGCTCATCACCGCGGCCCTGCTCTGGGCGCACACGGCCTTCGCGCACGAGTTCTGGCTGATGCCCGAGCGCTTCTCGCCCGCGCCGCGCGCGCCGGTCGAGGTGGCGCTTCGGGTGGGCGAACACTTCGTGGGCGATCCGGTGGGTTTCGGGCGCCCCATCGCCGAGGCGCTGCGCGTCTTCGGCGCCGGCACCGAACAGGTGCTCACGCCGCTGTTGCCCGCCGATCTCGGCCAGGACCGCGTGGCCCTGGCCTTCGAGAAGCCGGGCACCCAGCTGATCGCGCTCGACACCCAGGCGTTCAGCGTCACCCTGGCGCCCGACACCTTCAACGCCTACCTGCGCGAGGAGGGGCTGGACCACGTGCTCGCGCAACGCCAGGCCAGGCCCGCCGACGCCTCACCGGTGCGCGAGCGCTACCGCCGCCACGTCAAGACGCTGCTGCGCGTGGGCGGCCGCAGCGACGACACCCACCGGCGCACCATCGGCCAGACCCTGGAGATCGTGCCGATCGCCAACCCGCTCACGCTGGCGCCCGGCCAGGCGCTTTCGATGCAGGTCCTGTTCGAGGGGCGGCCGCTCGGGCAGGCGCTGCTCAGGGCCTGGCACCAGCGCGGCGGGCAACTGACGGTGCTGCGCACCCGCACGGACACCCGCGGCCAGGCATCGCTGGCCTTGCCCTGGCGCGGCGTGTGGATGGTCAGCGTCGTGCACATGGTGCCGTCCACCGACCCCGCGCGGTTCGATTGGGACAGCCACTGGGGCAACCTGACCTTCGAGACCGCGCCGCCGGCCCGCCCCCGGGGCCCGGGCGGTCCTGCCCGATAGGGCCGCGATCGCTCAAGCCTTGGCCCGCGGCTTCATGCGAAAGCCGATGCCCATGCGGTTGATGGCGTTCATGGCGGCGATGGTGAGGGTCAGGTCCACCAGGTCCTTCTCGCCGAACACGGCCAGTGCGGCCGCGTACGCGTCGTCGCTGGCATGCGTCTCGGCGATGCGCGTCACCGCCTCGGACCACGCCAAGGCCGCGCGCTCCTGCGCCGAAAAGAGGTATTGCGCCTCGTGCCAGACCGGCACGAGCACCAGCTTGTCCACGGACATGCCTTCGGCGAGCAGGTCACGGGTGTGGATGTCGATGCAATGCGCACAGCCGTTGATCTGCGACACCCGAAGGAAGACCAGATGCGTCAGTGCACTCGGCAGGCGGGTGCCCCGGGTGACGAAGTGGTGCAGCGCGCCAACCGCTTTTGCACTTTCGGGAGACGATTGGAACCAGACAGCGCGATCCATGAAACAGCGTCCTTTGAAGTCGTTGATGGGCAGAGGTCGTTTCGGCCTCTGCCCACAAGACGTTTGACGCGCAAGCCCTGTGACACGAGCGGGCAACCCGCTCTCGACACACAGCCGTTCAGCGCAGCGCCAGGGCCTTGCCGATCTCGGTGACCAGGCCAGCGGCCGTCACCTCATCCAGTCCTGCGGCGAGCACATGGGCCTTCCCCGCGGCCTCCACCTCCACCCGGTACGCGACCTCGGCCAGCGCGCGCCGGCCCGCGAGCCCCATCGCCACACCGGTGGGCAGGCCGCGCGCGGCGTCGTAGACGATCTCGGCGCCGCCCGCGAACTTGTTCCTGATGCGCAGGCGGTGGATGTCGTCCTTGCGCAAGAGAGCGCCCTCCGTCTCGATGCCTTGCGGACCCACGCGCAGGCTGCGCGGGCCCGCGGGCTTGCCCCCCCGGTGGTCCTTGAGCAAGGTGAGCCAGGCCAGCGCTGCGAACACCCAACCCACCACCCACAGGTAGGCCACGCCACTGCCCACCACGCCGGCACCCAGCACGATCGAGAGACCCGCGGGAAACCACAGCGTCGGGGGCGCTGCGGGCAACACCGTGAGCCGCGTCCACTCGCCGTCGGCCTGCATGAGGTACTCGGCCGTCTTCTTCGAAGCGGCGCGCAAGCGCCTGTAGGCCGACCACAGCAGGATGGCGGCGAACGCGTACTTCACGGCCGCTTCACCGGCGGACCGCGGGCTGGACAGCAGCAGAAACCACAGGCCCGCCAGACCGAGCACGAAGCCAGCGATGCGATTCATGGCGATCCTTCTCGTCGGTGGTGATCCTCATCCGGCACAGGGCGGCACCCGCGGGTCATCGCCGGCACAGCTTCACCGGCCCCAGCCCCTGGCAACCGCGGCGCTGCGTTTCCACGCTGCACAGCAGGTCGTAGGCCGCCCCCTTCCATGCCCACACCGGTTCGCAAAACCCCGCGGTGCCGATGCGAAGGTCCTGCCATCCCTGGCTGCGCGTGGGCAAGGGCGTGACGCTCGCGCCCGGAAAGCCGAGCTGCTGCGTGTAGCGCCCCTGCGCGTTCTTGACGAACAGGAACACCGATGAACCGGTGTGGCCCGAGGTGCAGCCATTGCCCGCGATCACCAGCACCTCGGGCACGCCGTCGCTGTTGAGGTCGAGCACCTGGGTCTCGTGCGCGATCTCGCCGCAATCGGGCGCCACCAGGGCCTTGCCGCCCGGGGCCACGCGGTAGTCGAGCAGTCGGAAGATGGCCTGCTGGTCGGCCGCGGGCAGGCGCTCGGCCACGCCGGCGAACAGCAGGCGCGGCCCCGCGGCGGGTTGGGCCCACACCGCCACCGCGGCGACGAGGCAGCCCAGGGCCAGCCAGCACGAACGCGCGTTCATGGCCGCTCAGAGCTTGGGCGCGGCGCCGCGCGACAACCGGGCCTTCACGGCCTCCTGCCGCTGCTGCTCCACCCAGTCACGGGCCTTCTGGTGCGTGCCGGCCCAGGCACCGTAGTCCACCAGCCGCACCATGAGGCCGTGCACCGGGTCACCGGACAGGCTCGCGGCCGCGGCCAGCCCGCAGGTGGACGGATCGCGCGGCACATAACCCTTCGCCTGACCGCGCTGGAGGCTGCTCAGGATGTCCGACGCCTCGCCCACGCCGATCACCGTGGTGTTGGGCGTACCGCGCCAGCACATGGGTTTGCCGGGCTCGCCCCACACCTGGTTGAGGGTGCTGTTGCTCTTGCCGCTGGTGGTGGGCGGGCCGTAGCGCTGCGCCAGCTGGGCACCGAGCTGGGCCTGCGTGGGCGGGGCCTTGAGGCTCATCTGCCGCGTCATGCCCAGCACGCGCGACGCGCTGGGCGGCGGCGCGAAATAGAGCCGGAAATCCTCGCGGCCCTGGGCGTCGTCGAAGGTCACCCACAGCTCGTACAGGTAGGGCTCGGTGTTGAGTTGCTGCACACCATCGCTGTAGCTGTAGGTCATGTTGCGCTTCTGCACGCGCATGCCGGGCCGGTGGGCCTTGAGCACGGCCATGGCCTCGGCTTCGGTCATGCCCGGGCGCAGGCCCACGATGTCGAACGATGGCTGGGCGGCGGCGGGCTGGCTCAGCGCGGCGGCCAGGGCCAGCAGCGCGGCCGACGCCGCCCGGGTGGCGGTGTGACGCATATCGACTCCCCTCGGATGTGGTGCGCGCATGCTAGGCCGCGCGCCGGCGCGCGGCACCTCCCAAATGGGAGGTGGTCCCTCGGCCTCAGTGCGGATGCAGCGGCGTGGCCAGTTCGCGCTGGAGCCGCGCAATCAGCTCGGCCTGCCGGTGCACGCCGGTCTTGACGAACACCCCTTTGAGCCGCGTGCGCGCACTGCCGTAGGTGAGACCCAGGCGGTCAGCGGCATCGCGCAGGCTGAGGCCATCGAGCAGCGCTTCCGCCAGTCGGGCTTCGGCGGGCGTGAGCCCATGGGCGTGCCGCAGCCAGTCGGCGCGCGAGGGCGGCGGGTCGTGGTCGGTGCCCGACAGCGCCAGCAGCACGCAAGGCCGGGCCGCGTGGTCCGACGACAGCGGCAAGGCCAGCCCGGCGGCCTGCACGCGCAGGGGCAATCCGCCACCGGTGCGCGGGAGCACCAGGGTGTCGGGGGACAGGGTCGGTGCGCCAGGCCGCGGTGCCTGCCCCTGCAACAGCGCGGCAAACACCGCCCGCGCGGCGGGGTGGGCTGGCACCACGCGACCCTGCCGGTACCCCAGGGCGTCGCCCCGCGCCAGGACCTGCAGGGCGGCCCGGTTGCCATGCACCAACGTGCCATCCGGCGTCACGATCAGCACGCCGCCTTGAAGGCTGTCGAGCGCACCCGCGAGCTGATCGCGGCGCAGGGCCGCCGCACCCAGCCGCTCGCGGATGCGCAGCGCGCGCACGAAGTGCGCGCTGAGGCGTTCGAACAGGCGCACCTCGCGCGCATCGAACGTGGGCAGGTCCGGTGCGCGCAGCAGCGTCACGTTGGCTATGCCGCTGCGTTCGGTGGTGAGGGTGTTGCCCAGGCTGTAGCGAAAGCCCTGCGGTCGCATCCACTCGTGGTAGTAGGCGGATCGGTACAACACGCCGCGCTCGCGGGTGTAGGCGTCGAGCCGCTCGTTGGTGCGCACCATGCCGAGCCGGTGCAGCGCCTCGGAGTGCACGTTCCAGGGGTTGTCGGGCGCGAAGTACAAGCCGTCGAAGCAGGCCATCCAGTGCGGCGTGATGCCCGCGAGATGCGCCTGCGTGAGCCGGCGGGTGTCGAAATCGAGCACATAGAAGGTCTCGGCTTCGGTGCGGAAACAGACCTTGAGCTGCGCGAGCACCGAAGGCCAATGCAGCGGGTCGAGCGCGGCGTCGTAGATGGCCGAGGTGAGGGCGTCAACCGCGGGCGGGTTCATGGCGTCGGTGCAGTCGCGTCGGGTGGGTCCGCAGCAGCCGGGCCGAACACCCCGCGCCCGGGTTCACGCAACAGGCTGAAGTGGCGCACCCACCCCTCGCCTAC
This sequence comes from Hydrogenophaga sp. T2, assembly GCF_049843535.1. Classification (NCBI taxonomy): domain Bacteria; kingdom Pseudomonadati; phylum Pseudomonadota; class Betaproteobacteria; order Burkholderiales; family Comamonadaceae; genus Hydrogenophaga; species Hydrogenophaga sp. T2. The sequence continues at coordinate 56,646 of NZ_JBBHZJ010000002.1, forward strand.
CCAGGGGGCGACGCCCATGGTGTGCGCCCGCCGATCGCGGCAGTACAGGGCTTTGGTGCCCCGGTGCATGAGGGCAGCGGGTCGGGTCATTGTGGGGATCGGATCGATTCCGGAGCAGGGCTCAGTTTTCCACACGGCAACGACAGAGGCAATCCGCATCGCCGCGGGCATCCGGGCGACACACGTCTGTTCGCAAGCGCACAGACCCCGGGCCTGCGCGGCCGTAGAAATGGGCCACAGGAGCAAGACCGGCGGCGTCGCGCTCTGCTTTCGCCAGGAGACCCGCATGAATCCGCCTGCCACGCGTTCGCCCACCTGGGCCACCACATCTTCTTGCGAGCCCTCCGAGTCCCTGCCCATGGAGCTGGAGGGCCTGGGCGAGCACATTCATCAATGCACGGCGCTGTTCCGCCCTTGGCAGACCTTGCTCAGCGCAGCACGCTCGATGCGGGGCGCCGTGGCTGCGCGCGCGATCACCGTGATCTGCGTGATCGCCGCCGCGGGCGCAATCGGGTGGGTTTTCATTTGACCGACCCCATGGCGCGCTGGCGTCAACCCTGGATGCCTGCCGGGCTGTTGCGTGTGCTGGAGATCGACCCCGGGCCGCCGCTGGCGCCCTTGCGCATGGAGATCTTCGGCGCCGAACGGCTGCGCCAGCACGCGGCAAGCCTGGGGCAGGTGCACCGCCTTCAATCCTCTGGCGCCGCCAGGGGCAGTTTTCATCCCAGACTGCACAACAACGTGCGCGCGCTGCGCGCGGCGCACGCCTACCTGAGCGCCCAGACCCGCGACGGCCAGGACCAGGGGCCGGTGGCCGAGTGGATGCTGGACAACTTCCACCTCATCGAGGCCCAGATGGAGGTCATCCGCGAGGGCCTTCCCGCGCACTTTTACCGGTCTTTGCCGTTGCTGTGCGACGCGCCGCTGGCCGGGTTGCCCCGCATCTACAGCCTTGCCTGGTCGTTCGTGGGCCACACCGACAGCGCCTTCGACGAGGGCCTGCTGCTGACGTTCCTGCAGGCCTATCAGGATGTGCGCGAACTCGGCCAAGGCGAACTCTGGGCCTTGCCCACCACACTGCGCATCGTGATGCTGGAGAACCTGCGGCGCCTGAGCGATCGCATGGTCGGCCACCTGGCCGCGCGTGAAATGGCCTCGCACTGCGCCCAGCGCCTGCAGGGGCTGACCTTGCCCGTGGTGCAGCAACTGGCTGCACGCATGGCTTCGCGCGGCGTGGGCCGCGTGTTCCAGATGCACCTGCTGCAGCGCCTGGCGGGCCAGCCGCTCGCCGCGGAGCCCGAGCGCGTGCGGGAATGGTTGGTGCTGGCCTTGCCCGATCTGCCGACGCTGCTGGATCAAGTGCACGCCGAGCAGGCGGCAGACCTGCTGAGCGTTGGCAACGCGGTGTCTGCCCTGCGCCTCATCGGCGCAGCCGACTGGTCCGATCTGGTGGCCCGCAGCAGCCGCGTGATGGCGTTGTTGATGACCGCGCCGGTGTTTGCCGCCGAAGACGAGGCCACGCGCAACACCACCCTGCACGGCATCGAGCGGCTGGCCGTCGCCAGTGGCGAACCCGAGTCTGTGGTGGCGCGAGTGCTGTTGCTCGCCATGGAGCGCGCCCCCGGCGATGCCGATGACCCCCGGCACCTGGCCGTGCACTGGTTGCATGGCGACGGACAGATCGAACTGCGCAAGTCGCTCGGCCTGCCGGCGGGCTTGCGCGCGCGTTGGCGCCGCCTGCCACGGCCGTCGGCAACGCAGGTGTACCTGGTTGCGCTGGCTGCGGGCACGCTGGCGCTGACCAGCTGGCTGCTGCACCGCTGGGCGGCGGTGGACGCGGTGGCGCTGATCGGATGGAACGCCGTGCTGCTTGGCTTGCCCGCTTCCGAGGTCGTGTCGGTCGTGTTGAGCCGGCTGGTGAGCGAATCGGTCAAGCCGGCGCATGTGCCGCGCCTTGGCCTGCCCGACGGCATCCCCGCGCAGGCGCGTGTGCTGGTGGCCATCCCCGCCATGCTCAGCGATGTCGCAACCATCGACGGCCTCGCGCATCGCCTGCGCCTGCACTACCTGGCGAATCCGGAAGCCTGCGCGCAGTTCGCGCTGCTGAGTGACTGGAACGATGCCGCCACCGCAAGCGCGCCTGGCGACCGGGAACTGCTTCAACACGCGCAGGACCGCGTGGCCGCGCTCAACCGTGAACACCCGGCCATCGAAGGCGATGTGCCGCGCTTCCTGCTGCTGCATCGGGACCGCTGCTGGAGCGACACGCAGCGCTGCTGGCTGGGCCACGAGCGCAAGCGCGGCAAGTTGCAGGCGCTCGTGGCCAGGCTGGCCACCGGCGGACCGGGGCCATTCCTGCCACTGGGTGATCTCTCGCGAACGGCGCCGCACACGCGCTACCTGCTCACGCTCGACAGCGACACCTGGCTGCCCCCCGGGCGCCTGCGCGCGCTCGTGGGCGTGGCGGAGCACCCCGCCAACCGGCCGCAGCTCGACGCCGATCGGCGCCGGGTATGCCGAGGCTACGGGATCATCCAGCCACGTCTCGTGGCACCGCTGCCCAGCGCCCGGCACAACAGCTTCTGGCAATGGCTTGGCCAGGCACGGCAGGGGCTCGACCCCTACAGCGCCATGGCGTCGGACCTCTACCAGGACGTGTGGGGCGAAGGCAGCTTCACCGGCAAGGGCTTGCTGCACGTGGCCACGGTGCATGCGGTGCTGGGCGATCGCCTGCCCGGCGAGGCGGTGCTCAGCCACGATCTGCTCGAGGGGGCGCTGGTGCGTTGCGCGGTGGTGAGCGACATCGTGCTGCTCGAGCCCGAACCCGAACACGCCGATGCCGCGTCCGCGCGCCTGCACCGCTGGATGCGCGGCGACTGGCAACTGCTGCCCATGCTGCTGGCGCCACGCGCCTGGCCGATGGCGGGCATCAGCCGCTGGAAACTCGCCGACAACCTGCGTCGAACGCTGGTGGCACCGGCCTCGCTCGCGCTGCTGCTGCTCGCGATGACCGGTCAGGGTCTGAGCCTGCCCGTTGCGCTGGCGCTGGTGCTGGCGGCACACAGCGCCGGCCCCGCCATGGCCGCGCTGTCGGCCTGGGTTCCCCATCGGCTGGATCGCTTCAACATCCGCTTCGTGACGCTGGCGACAGCGGACCTGTGGCGCACGGCGCTGGCCGGCCTGTGGGCGCTGTCGCAGTTGCCGGCGCAGGCGCTCAGCGCGGCCGACGCCGCGTTGCGCACCGTGTACCGGCTCACGGCGAGCCGGCGGCACCTTCTCGAGTGGTCCACCAGCGCCGCCCACCAGTCGGGCCTGCACAGCGGGATGCGCGGCACGCTGAGACGCCAGCGCATGCCACTGGCCCTGGCGCTGTTGATGGCAGCCGGTGTGGTGGGAATCGCACCCGGGTCCGGCCTGTTGGCACTGGCCCTGGCGGGGCTCTGGGTCGCCGCGCCGCTGCTGTCGTGGCTGGCGCACCGGCCCTGGCCGCTGCGCCCGGCCTTGAAGGCCGACGACCGGGCTTTCCTGCTCGGCGTGGCGCGCGACACCTGGGCGCTGTTCGAGCACAGCGTGGATGCGCGCAACCACCACCTGCCGCCCGACAACCTGCAGACGGATCCGGTCGAGACGGTGGCGCACCGCACTTCGCCCACCAACATCGGCCTGTACCTGTTGAGCGTGTGCTGCGCCCGCGCCTTCGGCTGGATCGGCACCCAGGAACTGATCGACCGCATGCAGGCGACGCTGACCACCCTGCACCGCATGGAGCGCCACCGCGGCCACTTCCTGAACTGGTACGACACCGAGACACTGCAGCCGCTGCTGCCACGCTACGTGTCCACCGTGGACAGCGGCAACCTGAGCGCGCACCTGCTCGCGGTGGCACGGGCCTGCCTGGAGCGTGCCGACGATCCGGCCAGGGACGTGGCGGACGGTCCGGTCGATCCCGCCACCGGCATCGCGCCGCCCGCTGCATCACCGGCGGGCTGGCGCGATCGCCTGCGCGAGCTGGCTGGCGAATGCCAGCGGCTGGCCTGGGCCCCCGCCTTCGGCTTCCTCCACCATCCGCGGCGGCGCCTGCTGCACATCGGCTATCGCGTCGACGACGGTGCGCTGGACCCCTCGCTGTACGACTTGCTGGCCTCCGAGGCGCGCACCACCAGCCTGCTGGCCATTGCCCGGGGCGATGTGCCGCTGCGGCACTGGGCTGCGCTGGGCCGCCCCTGGTTCGCGTCGGGCCGGCATGCGGTGCTGAGCTCGTGGTCGGGCTCGATGTTCGAGTACCTCATGCCGTTGCTGGTGAACGAGCCGCCAAGGGGCAGCGCCTTGCACGAGGCCTTTGCCTCGGCGGTGCGCGAGCAGCGCGCCTTCGCGCGCGGCCTGGGTCTGGCCTGGGGCATGTCGGAATGCGCGCACGCCGGGCGCGACACGACGCTGGCCTACCAGTACGCGCCGCAGGGGGTGCCGCACCTGGCCTTGCGCCGCACACCCGCCAACGAATGCGTGGTGGCACCCTACGCCAGTGTGCTGGCGGCGCAGGTCGACGCCGCCTCGGCCTGCCGCAACCTGCGCGCGCTGGCCGCACTCGGCGCCCGCGGACGATTCGGATTCATCGAGGCGGTGGACCACACGCCCGCGCGCCAGGTGCACGGCAGTGCCTTCACCCTGGTGAGCACGTTCATGGCCCACCACCAGGGCATGAGCCTGGCCGCGCTGGCCAACGTCCTGCTCGACGGTGCGGTGCAGCGCTGGGGCATGGCCGAGCCAAGGCTGCAGGCTTTGTCGGCGCTTCTTCACGAACAGGCACCGCGGGAAATGCACGCGGGCGGGCCGGCGCGCGCTGCGACCTCGCCGCGCAGCCTGCGCAGCGCCGAGCACAGCCGCCCCATCACCCCGGGGGGTCGGGCCATACCGCCCACGCACCTGCTGGGCAACGGCCGCTACACCGTGGCCCTGCGCCCCAACGGCGCCGGCTGGAGCCGCTGGAGCACGATCGGCATTTCACGCTGGCGCGATGACGCCCTGCGCGACGAACACGGCAGCTTCCTCTACCTGCGCGCCAGCGCCGATGCCGTGCCGGTCTCGCTCACCAGCCATCCCGCGCCTGACGATGCCGCGCGCTACACCTGCGAGTTCCACGCCGACCGCGTGGGCTTCAGCGCCGAATGGCCGGGCCTGCACGCGCACACCACGGTGTGGGTCAGCCCGGAAGACGACGTCGAGCTGCGCAAGGTGGTGCTCTCCAATCCGGGCGGGCAGGCGCAGGAGGTCGAGCTGATCTCGGCACTGGAGATCGCGCTGGCCGATCCCGCCGCCGACGAGGCCCATCCGGCATTCTCCAACCTGTTCGTGCGCGCCGACTGGTTGCCCGCGCAACAGGCGGTGCGTTTCGAGCGCACACCGCGGCGCGACGCCGAGCCCGGCGCACTGGCGGCGCACTTCGTGGCCAGCGTTCAGGGCGAGCTGCTGCAATTGCGCTGCCAGAGCGACCGCCTGCACTGGCGCGGACGCCTGCACCCCGCCAGCCACCCCCTGGCGCACCTGCGTCCGGCACCCGCTGATGCCTGCGCGCTCGACACCGGGCTCGACCCGGTGGCCGCGCTCGGGCTCACGCTGCGCCTGCCACCGGGCGGCCACGCCTGCGTGGTGTTTGCCACCGCCGCCAGCGACGCAGCCAGCACGCTCGCCGCGCTGATCGACAAGTACCGCGAGCCGGGCTACGTGGCGCGCTCCTCGGTGATGTCGGCCACGCTCGCGGCCATCGCAAGCCCTCCGCACCGGCCCCATGCGGACTACCTGCCGGCGATGCAGGCGCTCACCACCGCGCTGGTGCTCACGCTGGCGCCGACGCGGGCCCCGCCGGGTCAGGCCCATGTGATCGATCGCCGCGCCTTGTGGCCGCTGGGGCTGTCTGGCGAACGGCCGATCGTGCTGGTGGATGCGGCCACGCGCCAGGGCCTGGGCCTGTTGCGCCTGCTGGCCGGCATGCTGGGCACGTGGGCCCGTGCCGGTGTGGGCTGCGATCTGGTGGTGATCAGCCTGGAGGCCCACTCCTATGACATGCCCTTGCAGCGCGAACTCTTGCGCCTGCGCGAGCAGCACCTGCAGGCCCCGGCGCAACACGTCGGGGCGCAGGGCACGGGCCTGCATGTCTGGCGGGCCGACGAACTCTTGCCCGCGCAGCGGGCCACGCTGCGCGCATTGGCACGGGTGGTGCTGCTGGCCGATGGTCAGCCGCTGCTGCACCAGGTGCGCGACTGGTGCCTCGCACACGAACCCGAGGCGACCCCGGGCTGGCGCGACGGGAACGGCGAGCCGACGCCTTTGGCCGTGCGGTGGCTGGCGCGCGCACCCCGCCAGGCAGCGGGCGGCTTCGATGCGGATGGCCGTCGCTACCGCATCGAGCTCGACAACGCGGCACACACGCCGCGCCCGTGGGTCAACGTGCTGGCCAACCCGGGGTTCGGCACGCTGGTGTCCGAAAGCGGGGGCGGCAACACCTGGGCACGCAACAGCCGGCTGCACCAGTTGACGGTGTGGGCCAACGACCCGGTGGCCGACACGCCATCGGAATGGTTCTGGCTGCAGGACCGCCAGAGCCGGGCGGCGTGGAGCCTGACGCCCTCGGCCTGGGGTCACGGGAAGGCCCCGTACCGCGTGACCCACACCCAGGGCCTGACCACCATGGAGCACGCCGCCGACGGGCTGCGGGTGACGATGCACTGCTGCGTGGACCGCGACAGCGCCATCAAGCAGGTGCGCGTCACCGTCACCAACCAGGGGCCGCGCAAACGCCACCTGCGCTTGCTGGTGATGGTGGAGTGGCTGCTGGGCGAGCGGCGTGCCGACCGCGCCACGCTGCACACGGGTGCCCACCACGGCGAGGGGCCGGGCACACCACTGCTGGGGTTGTTCTGCACACAACAACGGGTGGACAACACGCAAGCGCATGCACAGGGCGGGCCCAGCGCTTTCCTGGCCGAGGTGCCTCACGGCCAGCACGAAGGTTCCACGCATGACGACGGCCTCGACTGGACCTGCGACCGCCGCGCCTTCTTCGACAGTGCCGGCCGCATCGCGCTGCCGCGCCACCTGGGTCGAGCGCACGGCAGTGTCGACCCGTGCGCCGCGCACGCGCGGCTTCTCACGGTGCGCCCCGGCGCCACGCTGCAGCAGACCTATCTGATCGGCCATGCCGAGCACATGGATGCGGCCCTGGCCTTGCTGGGCGAGGCGCGCGCCGTTGACCCGCTGCGGCGTGAACAGGCGGTGCGCGAGCGCTGGGACGTGCTGCTCGGCGCCAGCGAAGTGCACACCCCCGACCCCTTGTTCGACGCACTCGTCAACCGCTGGCTGCTCTACCAGACCGTGTCCTCGCGCCTGTGGGCCAAGGCCGGCTTCTACCAGGCCGGGGGCGCCACCGGCTTTCGTGACCAGTTGCAGGACACCATGGCCCTGGCGTGGGCCGAGCCAGCCTTGCTGCGCGAGCAGATCTTGCGCTGTGCAGCGCACCAGTTCGAAGCCGGCGACGTGCAGCACTGGTGGCACGAACCCGGTGGGGCGGGTGTTCGCACGCACTTCTCGGATGACCGGCTCTGGCTGCCCTGGGCCTGCGCGCACCACCTGCGCACCACGGGCGACAGCAGCGTGCTCGATGAGCCAGTGCCGTTCCTGGTGGCGCCCGAGCTGCCCCTGGAGGCGGAAGACGCCTACGACACGCCGCGCGTGAGCGCGCAGCAGGCCAGCGTGTACGAGCACGCCGCCCGAGCCATCGACCACAGCCTGCGCACCGGCATGCACGGTCTGCCGCTCATGGGGACGGGCGACTGGAACGACGGCATGAACCGCGTCGGCCACGGCGGGCGTGGCGAATCGGTGTGGCTGGCCTGGTTCCTGTGTGCCATCACCGAGCCCTGGATCGCGCTGGCGCGCAAACACGGCGACAACGAACGCGCACAGCGCTGGGCGCTGGCCCGCGCCGGCTGGGCCGAGGCGCTGCAGGGCCCGGCCTGGGATGGCGCCTGGTACCGGCGCGCCTTCTTCGACGACGGCAGCCCGCTGGGCGCGCAGGGCATGCCCGAGGCGCGCATCGATCTCATTGCGCAGGCCTGGGCGGTGCTGTCGGGCCAGGCGCCGCCCGAGCGCCAGCGCCTGGCGATGGCGGCCGCGCGGGCCCAATTGCACGATGCGCCGGCCGGCTTGATGCGCCTGCTCACGCCGCCACTGCGGCACGCGGCGCCATCGGCCGGCTACATCCAGGCCTACCCGCCCGGTGTGCGCGAAAACGGTGGCCAGTACGCGCACGCCGCGGTGTGGGCGCTGATGGCGTCCGCCCGGCTGGTGCATGAAGGCGAAGGCCCCATCGACCCGACCACGCCGCCGGGCGGCCCCGACCTGCATGGCCAGACGGCGCGCGATCGCGTCTATGCGGACTTCTGCGAACTCAGCCCGGCGCACCGCGCAGCCCATCCGGTGTGGGGGCCGCTGTACGGCCTGGAGCCCTACGCGATGGCGGCAGACGTCTACAGCGAAGCGCCTTGGCGGGGCCGCGGTGGATGGAGTTGGTACACCGGGGCGGCCGGGTGGATGCACCGCGCAGCCATCGAGTCGATCTTCGGACTGCAAATCGCCGGTGACGAACTCTGGTTCGAGCCCTGCCTGCCCGGCGCGTGGCCGCGGGCGCGGCTCACGCTGCGGCGCGGGCAACGCCGCCTGCACTTTCTGCTGCACCGGGGCGATGCCACCACCACCGATGGCCCGGCCATGGGCATCGGCGCGCGGCTGCGCTGGCGCGACCTCCCCGATGGGATCGAATCGCGGTTCAGCATCCGGCTCGACTGAACGGCGGTGCGGTGCGCCCGTGCCGCGCGCGGGGTGTCAACGGGTGCCGGTGACGTCCACCTCCACGCGGCGGTCGGGCTGCAGACAGGCGATGCGCTGCGCCCGCGCCAGTGCGTCCGGGCAGGCGCCGGACGCCGTCACGGGCTGACGCTCGCCCATGCCGCGGGCCCCCACGCGGGCCGGGTCGAGGCCGAGCCCGTCGACCAGGTAGGACTTGACGCGCTCCGCACGCCGGCTCGACAGCGCCTGGTTGTGGTCGTTCGAGCCCATGCGGTCGGTGTGTCCGATCACCCGGACCGATTCATAGGCCGTGCCTTTGAGTTCACGGCCGAAGTCGTCGAGCGCGGTCTTGCCTTCGGGGCGCAGGGCCGCAGCGCCGAAGCCGAACAGCGTCTCGGCGGCGAAGCGCGTGCGCTGTGGCGCGGGGGGTGGGGTCGGTGCCGGTTCGGGCGGCGCCAGCACCGGCGCGGGGGCCGGAGCCGGTGCCGGGGCTTGGGCCACCACCAGCGGCATCGGGGCCGCCGGTGCTGCGGCAGCCGCCCGCATCGGCGCGTAGCGGCCGAACGGGAACACGACGCTGATCGTCGCCGTGTCCATGTCGCGCCCGTGGCCGGCCAGGGTGCCTGCAGGCGCGGTGTTCGCGCTGAAGTCGGTCTCGCCGAGGTTGAAGTAGCCCCCTTCCAGGGCCAGGTTGCGGTTGAACTGGTGGCCGCCGAAGAGCTTGTACGACCGGTCACTGTTGTCGCGGGAGACGCCCGTGGTGCTCACGCCAGGCGTGCGATCGGGACGCGCGCCTGGGCCGGTGGTGGGGTGCGGGTGTGTGACAGCGAATGACGGGGGTTCATGGAATGTCTTGTGGGGATGAGGGGTGCGGCGCTGCGGTTGCAGCCATGCCCTTGTAGGCACTGCGGCGATCGCAGTCGGTGCGCTGGCAGACAAAAGAACAGGCCCAAAAGAACAGGCCCGCCCCCACCGATCCGGTGGCTGTGTGCGCTGGGGCACAGACCGGCGCCTTGGCATCGGCCACGCTGCGCCTTCCCTCAACACGGACACAGGAACCCGCCATGAACTACCAGGACCAGGATACATACGGCATGTACAACGCGCAGAAGGAAGACGGCCCCGGGCCACAGCTCATGGGCGCCAACACGCTCAACGGCAATGAGGTGCGCAACCGCCGCGGGGAAGACCTGGGCGACATCAAGGAAATCATGCTGGACATGCACAACGGCAGCGTGGCCTATGCCGTGCTCTCGTTCGGCGGCTTCATGGGCGTGGGCAACAAGCTTTTCGCCGTTCCCTGGAGCGCGCTCAAGCTGGACACCAGCAACAAATGCTTCGTGCTCGATGTCGAGAAGGACAAGCTCGGCAATGCGCCCGGCTTCGACAAGGACCATTGGCCCGACATGGCCGATGCCACCTGGGCGCAGGGCATCAACCGCTTCTATGGCCAGACGCCACGCTCGGCGCAGCACCGCTGAGACGGGCTGTGTGCGCTGTCGTACAGACGGGCACGTGCAGCCTTCGCAGAATGCTTTCGTGCTCCGCCGATTCCGGCGTCGACATCACCGAAAGGCCCCCATGAAAACCCATCACCGTTTCTCGGCCCTGCTGCTGCTGGCCATCGCATTTGGCGGACTGACGGCCTGCGGCTCCACCCCGACGAGCTCCAGCACCGGCCAATACCTGGACGACACCGCCATCACCGCCAAAGTCAAGACAGCGATCTTCAACGACGCGAGCCTGAAGTCGGCAGAGATCAACGTCGAGACGTTCAAGGGCACCGTGCAGCTCAGCGGATTTGTCGGCACACAGGCCGACATCAGCCACGCGGTCAAGCTCGCGCAGGGCATCGAAGGCGTGCGCGCCGTCAAGAACGACATGCGCCTGAAGTAACCCCCGCACAGGCCCCTTGCGGGGCTGGACAACGCCCCACCCTCACCGGCAACCCGATCGAACGCAGGACGCGGTGCACGCGGCCTCGTCCCTCCACCCCCCATGAAAGCCCCCCATGAAGCCCTACTCCTCTGAACCCTCTCGCGATCCGACGCTCCCGCCCGTCACCGAGTTCGCACAAGCCGCCCCCGAGCCGTCATTGCCCAACGGCGCTGCCCGCTTGGCCAGCGATGTCAAGGATGTCGGCCTTCAGGGCGGACAGGCCATCCAGCGCCTGGTGCACGACACCGGCGACCTGGCCGCTCAAGGGGCCAAGAGCGTGCGCAGCAGCGCCCACGAATTGCGCGAGCGGTCGATGCAGCTTCGCGAGGCGGCCGCTTCGTACGTGCGGCATGAACCGGTGAAGTCCGTGCTCTTGGCCGCTGCCGCCGGCGCCGCCCTCATGGGTCTGGTGACCCTGCTCGGTCGCGCCATCGCACGCTGAGCAAAGCGCCGCCCGGCTGTGTGACGTCCATCAAGGAACCGCAATGCTCTACACCGTCGCCGTCGTTCTGTTGCTGCTGTGGGTGCTGGGTCTGGTCACGGCCACCACCCTGGGCGGCTTCATCCACATCCTGCTGGTGGTTGCCATCGTCATGGTCCTGCTGCGCGTGATCAGCGGCCGCGGCCCCTTCTGAACCCGCCCCGATCGGCGTGACGGTTCGATCCCGCACATACCGAGACGGCACAAGGGCGTAAGCTGCGCATTTGCCAGATTCCGGACACCGCAGGAGCACGACATGGAAAGTGCCGTGGATCGATATGCCAGCGACCTGCTGGCCGCCTTGCCGTTTGCCGAGTGGGAGCGCCTGTCGCCGTTCCTTGAGCCCGTGGACCTCCCGCTGGGTGCGGTGCTTTACGAGTCGGGTGTGTCCATGAGCCACGTCTACTTTCCCACCTCTGCGATCGTGTCGTTGCTCTACGTGCTGGAAGACGGTTCCTCGGCCGAGATCGCGGTGGTGGGCCGTGAGGGTGTGGTGGGCGTGGCGCTCTTCATGGGCGGCGAGACCACGCCCAGCCGGGCGGTGGTGCAAAGCGCGGGCGCTGGGTACCGGTTGCGGGCACCGATCATCAAGGAGGCCTTCGGCCGCGCCGGGCCGGTGATGCACTTGCTGCTTCGGTACACGCAGGCCCTGATCACGCAGATGGCGCAAACGGCCGTGTGCAACCGCCACCACTCGCTCGATCAGCAGCTGTGCCGCTGGTTGCTGCTCAGCCTGGACTGCCTGAAGACGAACGACCTGGTGATGACGCAGGAGCTCATTGCCAACATGCTCGGCGTGCGGCGCGAGGGCGTCACCGAGGCCGCACTCAAGCTGCAGCGTGGCGGCTTCATCAGCTACGCGCGTGGGCATATCAAGGTGCTTGACCGCCCTGGCCTGGAGCAGCGCGTGTGCGAGTGTTACGGGGTGGTCAAGCGCGAATACGACCGCTTGCTGCCCCACCGCATGGGCATTTGACCATGCCCCTCATCGACAACCAGATCGCCATGCGCTTGCTTCCGAGCACGCGCTTTCGGTTACAGGAACGCTGTGAGCGTGTCGAGATGTCTGCCTCGGCCCCGCAGGGCGAGCGCGGCCGCGCCTTGCAGCACGCCATCTTTCTCGCCTCGGGATTCGTCGCCCTGGTGATTGAGTCCAGCGGGCATCCGGCGCTGGAGGTGGGCATGGTCGGCCGCGAGGGGGTGATCGGCGCGGAGTTGGTGCTGGGGACCATGAGGGCGCCATGGCGCGTCAAGGTTATTGGCGCAGGCGAAGGGTGGCGCATCGATGCGGTGGCGCTTCGCGAGGTCAGCGCCACCCACCCGGACCTGCAGCGCTTGTTGCATGGCACCGTGCTGGTCCGCTTGCACCAGCAGGCCCTGTGGTTGGCCTGCGACCGTTTCCACTCGACCGCGTCCCGCGTGGCGCGTTGGATGCTGATGACGCTGGATCGCGTGCAAGGCGGGCATTTCCACATGACGCACGAGTTCCTGGCGCAGATGCTCGGCGTGCGGCGCGTGAGTGTCACGCTGGCGGCCAACGGGCTTCAGCGCGATGGTGTGATCACCTACCGCCGGGGTGATGTCCGCGTGCTGGACCGCGAGCGGCTGCTGGCGTGTGCATGCAGCTGCTACGAGACCGATCGTCGCCTGCTGCGCACGATGGTGCGCGACTATGTTCGCCAGCCAACAGACCGGCCGGCCTGAACCGCGCACATTGCGAGGGTGGACCTGCATCGCGCACATCTGAACAGGTTTCGATTCACCGCAAGAGCCCGCGAACCAGGCCCACCCCACACCGCTCGGTCGCCCTTTTGGAAGCACGCCCATGACCCCATTGCCCCCCCCGTTGGACATCGTCGCTGTACGCAAGCAGGCTCGGCTCCACCCCGAAAGCGGTGCGGTCACCGTGGGCTACGGCGCCGATCGCAATCGCGTGCTGGAGATGCTGAGCGATGCGCTGGCCACCGAGCTGGTCTGCATGCTTCGTTATCGGCGCCATCACTTCATGGCCCAGGGCATTCAGGCCGCCGAACTCTCGCGCGAGTTCCTCGCGCATTCGAACGAAGAGCTCAGGCACGCGGACCTGCTGGCCTCGCGCATCGTGCAGCTGGGCGGCGAGCCCGACTTCTCGCCCGAATTCCTGCTGCACCGAAGCCACGCCGAGTATGTGCACGTCGCCCGCTTGCCCGACATGGTGCTCGAGAACCTCGTGGCAGAGCGCATTGCTATCGACGCCTACCGCCACTTCATCGCCTGCCTGGGCAACGACGACCCGACCACACGGGGCTTGCTCGAATCGATCCTGGCGGTGGAAGAACAACACGCCGACGAGTTGGCCAGCCAGCACCAGAGCCTGGCCTCGCGAGGCATGTCCATGCGCCGGCAGTCCAACGAAGTGTGCGAGACGTGAGGCCCATGCGCGCGGCCGCGCGGCCGCGTGCATGGGATCACCAGCGCAGCAGCCGCGGCCCCAGCAGCGCCCCGAGCGCGCCGCTGAGCAGCATGCCCAGCGTGTACCAGAGCGCGACGAAGGGCAGCGCGAGTTCGGTGCACGACAGCGCATAGCCCAGCGCCCCGAGGCTGCCCGCGAACAGGCCGGCGGCCGCGCCGGCCAGCACCGGTCGCGTCGGCGCGAGCCCGCGCAGGGCCCAGAAGGCCGCGGCCAGGGCCGGCAGCGACAAGGCCATCACGTTGAGCGAGCAGCGCGTCCACGAATGCCCCAGCAGGCCCGGCAGGCGGCTCGCCGCCGGGCTCGCGAGCCAGCCCGCGAGGCCCACGAGCACGGCCGCCGCGAGCACGGCCGCCACCGCCAGCAGTGGCCCGCGCCAGCGGGGCACGGGCCGGCTCAGGCGCATCACCAGCCAGCCGGTGCTCACACCCATGGCGCCCGCGTAGACGATCTTGAACCAGGGGGCGACCTCGCGGTACAGGCCGGCCGGGATCAGGCCCAGCAGCCAGGCCGCGAGCGCGCTGCTGGCCAGCAGACCGAGCACCGCGCCGGGCCACAGGCGGCGCCAGGCCTGCGCCCGCGGCGCCGGGCCCGCGCCTTGCGCGAGCAGAAGAATCAGGTCATCGGTTTTCATGGGCGTTGGTTTCCGGTGTCGTCGGCGCGTTCACGATCGGCGCACCCGATCGGCCAGCCGCTTGAGGCCACGGTGCACCTGCACCTTGATCGCCGATTCGCTGGCGCCCGTGCGCACCGACACCTCGGCGACCGACAAGCCTTCGATCTTCGTCAGCACGATGGCCTCGCGCTGCGCCGCCGGCAGGTCGGCCAGCAACTGGCCCAGGTCGCGCTGCGCGCCTTCGTCGTGCGTGGCGGCCACGAGCTGCGCACCGTCCACATCGTCGATCGGGTCGTGCAAGGCGTCCTGCCGGCCGCGCCGGCGCCAGAGGTCGATCAGCTTGTGGCGCGCGATCGCGAGCATCCAGGCCGTCACGGGCACCTGCGGATCGTAGGAGCCGCGCTGCAGGTGCAGCGCGAGCAGGGTTTCCTGCACCAGGTCCTCGAGTTCGTCGGGCAGCGACACCATGCGCCGGCGCAGGTGCTGGCGCAGCCGCGTGGCCATGCGCTGCAGGGCTTCGCGGTAGGCCGCTTCGTCACCGGCCTGGGCGCGCAGCCACAGCGGGCGCAGCGCGTTCTCGAATTCGTCGGGGGCGGCACTCAATCGGGGGCGGGCGTGGCAGGGGGCCGGCGCATTGTCGGGCGGCGGCGCCGGCCAGGCAAATGCGGCCACGCGGGCCGAGGTCTCAAACGCCATGGTCGCGCACCGCCCGGGCCAGCACGTGGTCGACCGAGCACCGCCCCGGCCCGCGCAGCACCAGCATGAGCAGCACCGCGGCCCACAGCCCGTGGATCGGCCAGGCCCCCGGGTAGACCAGCAGCTGGATCACCGCCGTCATGCCCAGCAGCCCGAGCGCCGACAGGCGCGTGGCCAAGCCGAGCAGCAGCGCGACCGGCAGCAGGTGCTCGGCCCACGCGGCCATCAGCGCGGCCGCCTCGGGCGGCAGCAGCGGCAGCGCGTACTCGTCGCGGAACAGACCGACGGCCTGCGGCGCCAGGTGCGGCCAGCCCCACTCGAACACGCCGTCCACCAGGTCGACCGCAAAGCCCTCGACCTTGGTCTGGCCCGAACGCCAGAACGTCGCGGCGATCGAGATCCGCGCCAGCAGCGCGAGCAGATCGCCAGGCCAGCGCGCCGCTTCGGCGCGCGCCTGCCAGCGCCCGGTGAACACGAACAGGCGATGGGTCAGCGTCGGCTTCATGGAAGGTCTCCGGGCGGTGCATGCCCCGCGATGGCGCGGTGGCGGATCAACAGGGCGAGGCAGGCCGCGAGGTCGACGCCCGCGGCCGGCGCGGCCACCGCGGCCTCACCCAATGTCTGTCCCTGGGCCAGCCGCTCGACGAAGGCGGCCGCGGGTGCGTCCAGGCGCAGCACCAGCACCGCGCCGTCCTGCGCGTCGTCGCGCAACACCAGCGCGGCGTCGGCCTGCTCATGCACGGCCAGGTCCGCGGGCGGCCCGGCGCCCTGGTGGGCGGCCCACAGGTCCACCACGGCCCAGCCGAAGCGCAGCACCTGGCACGACGGGTGCAACGTGAAGCGCGTCCGCGCCAGCCGCTCGGGCTGCGCGCACAGCGCTGCGAATTCAAGCGCATCCGACGCAGGCGCATCGGCCGCGGTCCAGGCGATCGCGCGGGCGCGCTCGAGCCGCGCGAGATCGGCCAGCCAGGGCCAGGCCGAGCGGGCGTGCGGGTGCGCGCGCACCCAGGCATCGAAGCCCTGGCCCCATTGCGACAGCACCGGCGAGCGCGGCGGGTCGTCGTTCACATAGGCTTTGGCGAGGGCATCGAAGGCCTCGGCGCCCAGCGCCTGGCGGCACACGGGCAGCGTGTCGCCCAGCGCCTGCACCAGGCCCGCCACAAAGGTGTTGCGGTGCACGTTGAAGCGGGTCCGCACGTCGGAGCCGTTCCACGCGCACAGGCCCGGTGGCGGCGGCCCCCCGGGCGCGCGCAGCGCGGCGGCAAAGGCCGACAGCAGCGCGCTCACGGCGTCACCCCGTCGGGCACAGGCAGCGCCGCCATCAGCGCCTGGGCCCGACCGGCCTCGGCGCTCAGGCGCGCCAGCGGGGGCACGTCCTGGTCGCGTTCAATCAGCGTGGGCACCGGGCCCAGCAGCGCGATGGCCTGCCGGTAGAGCGACCAGACCGCTTCGGCCACGGGCGCGCCGTGGCTGTCGATCAGCAGCGGCGCGCCCTGCGCATCGGCATCCACCGCATGGCCCGCGAGATGGATCTCGCCCACCGCGCCCGCGGGCAGGGCGCGGACCAGCCGCTCGATGAAATCCGCCGCGTCCTGCCCCTGGTTGACGGCGCTCACGTGGGCGTTGTTCACGTCGAGCAGCACGCCGCAGCCGGTGCGCCGCACGACCTCGGCCAGGAAACCGGCCTCGTCCATCGTGGAACGCGCATAGGCCAGGTAGGTGCTCGGGTTCTCGAGCAGCAGCGGGCGCCGCAGGCGCGTCTGCACCCGGTCGATGTGCGCGCAGACGCGGTGCAGCGTGGGCCGGTCGTAGGGCAGCGGCAGCAGGTCGTTGAACCAGAGACCGCCGTGGCCCGACCAGGCCAGGTGCTCGGAGAACCAGCGCGGCTCGTGGCGCTGCAGCACGCGCGCGAGCCGGTCCAGGTGCTGTTCGCAGGGCGGCTGCGCGCCGCCGATGGACAGGCCCACGCCGTGCACCGACAGCGGCAGCCGCTCGCGCAAGCGGTCGAGCCGGCTCAGGCGCGGCCCGCCGTCGACCATGAGGTTCTCGGCGTGCACCTCGACGAAGCCCACAGCCGCCGCGCCGGCCTCACCCTGCAGCAAGGGCAGCACGTGCTCGTCCTTCAGGCCGATGCCGGCCAGCGGCTGCGCGTTCATGGGCGTGTCGCGGCGTGCGGGGCGCGCGGCCTCAGGCCTTCTTCTCTTTGAACGCCTCGAGTTGACCGAAGCCCGTGGGCGAGGTCTTGGACACGGTCTTGGTGCAGGTGCCCTTGGCCACCTTGGACCAGGCATTGCCCTGGTGGTCCATGCGCGAGGTGCCCGCGCAGGTGGTGCCGGGGCCGGCGGCGCAGTCGTTCTTGCCTTTGAGGGCGACGCCGAAGCACTTCTCGGTGTCGGCGGCGGCCTGGGCATGGGCCGCGGGCGCGGCCGCGATCAGCAGGGCGGTGCCGAGCGCCAGGGCAAGGCCGGACGCGATCGTGGAGGTGACGGGGGTGGTCATGGGACGGGCTCCTGAAGGTGGCCAAGATCGGCCGTTGGGGGCGTCGGGCCGCGTGCCAGGGGCGGCGCGGGCCGGACGTAGAGCCAGTCGCTGGGGCGCGCGCAAAGGTTACAGGCCCGACCAAAAAAAACCGCAGGCGACACCGCGGCGCGTGCGATGCGGTGCGATGCCGCAATTGGGCCGTGTTTCTCATGCTTTTCGCGTTTTGCATCGCGCGCTATGCAAACGATAGTGCTCGCTCCCATCCACCACTGCCACCCCACCCATGCGCGCTCCCGCCGCACCCCTGTTCCGTCCGCTCCGCCACGCCCTCTCGTTCCTGGCCCTGGGCAGCAGCCTGCTGCTCGCGGCCTGCGGCTCGGGCGGCTCCACACCCGATGCCGGCAGCGCCGGCAACAGCGCCCCGCCCGCGCCCACGTTCAGCGTGGCCGGCCGCGTCAGCGGCCTCACGGGCGCGGGCCTCATGCTTTCGCTCAATGGCGGCGCGCCGCTGGCCCTGTCGGCCGACGGCGGCTTCAGCTTTCCCACCGAGGTGAACGCGCGCTACGCCGTCACCGTGGCCGCGCAGCCCGCGGGCCAGACCTGCACCGTGAGCAACGCCACCGGCGCCAGCCGCGACACCGACGTGGCCCAGGTGCGCGTGAACTGCTCGGCCACCACCCACACCGTGGGCGGCAGCGTGAGCGGTCTCGCGGGCGGGCGATCGCTGGTGCTGCGCAACAACGGAGCCGACCCGATCACCGTCTCGGCCAACGGCGCCTACGCCTTCGCCACCCGCGTGGCGCGCAATGGCGGCTACGCGGTGTCGGTGGACACCCAGCCCACCGGCCAGACCTGCACCGTGAGCAACGCCACCGGCGACGGCGTGCTCGCCAACGTGGGCAACGTGAACGTGTTGTGCGCGGCCAGCAGCCATGGCGTGGGCGGCAGCGTGGCCGGCCTGGCCGCGGGCGCCACGGTCACGCTGCTCAACAACGGCAGCGACGCCACCGTGGTCGCGGCCAACGGCCCCTACGCCTTCGCCACGCGCGTGGCCGACCAGGGCGGCTACGCCGTCACCGTGGGCACGCAGCCCGCGGGCCAGACCTGCACCGTGGCCAACGCCCAGGGCAGCGGCCTCGCGGCCGACGTGGGCAACGTGAACGTGCAGTGCAGCGCCACGGTGCACACCATCGGCGGCACGCTCAGCGGCCTGCTCGCGAACCAGCAGGTCACGCTCTACAACAACGGCGCCGACCCGCTCACGCTCACCGCCAACGGCGCGTTCCAGTTCGCCACGCCGATCGCCGCGCAGACCGGGTACGCGGTGACGCAGGGCGCGGCCAGCCGGGGCGTGGGCTGCACGGTGGGCAACGGCAGCGGCAGCAACGCCACGGCCGACGTGGGCAACGTGGCCGTAGCCTGCACGACCACGGCGCTGTCCTTCGTCTACGTCACCGACTACAACAACGACCGCATCCTGGGCTACAGCATGGACCGCCTCACCGGCGCGCGCACCGCCCTGCCGGGCTCGCCGTACGCGGCGGGCGACAACAACCGCTGGCTCACGCTGCACCCCAACCAGGCCTTCTTCTACAGCGCCAACCTGGGCAGCAGCAACGTCTCGGCCTACACGGTCAACGCCAGCACCGGCGCGCTCACGCCGGTGGCGGGCAGCCCCTTCGCGTCGGGCAGCCAGCCCACGTCGATCCAGGTCACGCCCGACGGCCGCTTCGCCTACACCGCCAACAGCCAGGGCGGCAACGTGAGCGGCTTCCGCATCGACCAGACCACCGGCGCCCTCACGCCGTTGCCGGGCAGCCCCTACGCGGCCGGCAACATCCCGACCAAGATCGCGATCACGCCCAACAGCCGCTTCCTGTACGTGACCAACCAGAACGGGCAGAACCTCTCGGCCTACCGCATCGACGCCACCACCGGCGCGCTCACCGAGGTGGCGGGCAGCCCCTACCCGCTGGCCGGCCAGCCCTACGGCATCGGCGTGCACCCCTCGGGCAACTTCGTCTACCCGGTGGTCTACCAGGCCAAGCTGCACGCCTTGCGCATCGACCCCACCACGGGCGAACTCACCGACCTGCAGCCCGGCGGCTATGGCAGCAGCGGCTCCGACTGGGAGTGGCTGTCGTTCACCACCAACGGCGCGGGCACCGTGGGCTACGTGGCGACCAACCAGGGCATCCGCGCCTTCGACATCGACACCACCACGGGAGCGCTCACGGCCCGCGCCGGCTTCGCGCACGCGGGCCGCTACGAGTACCTGACCACCAACCCCGAAGGCGACCACCTGTACGCGGCCGACTTCCACGCGATCTACACGCACATGCTCGACATCGATCCCGCCAACGGCAACCTCACGCCCTTCAGCGGCAGCGCGGTGCCGGTCGATGCGCGGCCCTACAACCTGGTCGTGATCGAGCGCTGAGGCGGGGGGCGCGCGCACCGCGCGCGCCCGGGCTGTGCGACCATTGCGCGCGGTGCGCTGCGCATCGGCCCGTCACATCCCGCCATGACCTACCTGCTCGCCCTCGACCAGGGCACCTCCAGCTCCCGCAGCATCCTGTTCCACCGCGACGGCCACGCCGTGGCCATGGCCCAGCGCGAGCTGCCGCAGATCTTTCCGCGCCCCGGCTGGGTCGAGCACGACCCGATGGAGATCTGGAACGCGCAGCTCGCCACCGCGCGCGAGGCACTGGCCAAGGCCGGTGTCGACGCCGCGCAGGTGCAGGCCATCGGCATCACCAACCAGCGCGAAACCACGCTGCTGTGGGACCGCCGCACGGGGCGCCCGCTGCACCACGCCCTGGTCTGGCAGGACCGGCGCAGCGAGCCGCTGTGCGCCCGGCTGCGCGATGAAGGCCACGCCCCGACGATCCAGGCCAAGACCGGCCTGGTGGTCGACGCCTACTTCTCGGCCACCAAACTGCGCTGGCTGCTCGACCACGTGGACGGCGCGCGCGCCGCCGCCGAGCGCGGCGAGCTCGCCTTCGGCACCGTGGACAGCTGGCTCATCTGGCAGCTCACGGGCGGCCGCGTGCACGCCACCGACGTGAGCAACGCCTCGCGCACCATGCTGTTCAACGTGCACGACAACACCTGGGACGCCGAGCTGCTGCAACTGCTGCAGATCCCGCCCTCGCTGCTGCCGCGCGTGCAGCCCTCGAGCAGCGCCTTTGCCGAGACCGACCCCGCGCTCTTCGGCCGCGCGCTGCCGATCTGCGGCGTGGCGGGCGACCAGCAATCGGCCCTGTTCGGCCAGGCCTGCTTCTCGGCCGGCATGGCCAAGAACACCTACGGCACGGGCTGCTTCCTGCTCATGCACACGGGCGAGCGCTTCCAGCCCTCGCACAACGGGCTGGTGGTGACCAGCGCGGCGCAGACCTCGGCCACGCCGCAGTACGCCATGGAGGGCAGCGTGTTCGTGGGCGGCGCGGTGGTGCAGTGGCTGCGCGACGGTCTCAAAGCCATCGAGGGCAGCGCGCAGGTGCAGGCCCTGGCCGAGAGCGTGCCCGACGCCGGCGGCGTGATGCTGGTGCCGGCCTTCACCGGCCTGGGCGCGCCCTACTGGAACGCCGACGCCCGGGGCACCATCACCGGCCTCACGCGCGGCACCACGCTGGCCCACATCGCGCGCGCCGCCCTGGAGAGCATCGCCTTCCAGAGCGCCGCCCTGCTCACGGCCATGAGCCGCGACGTGCAGGCCGCGGGCGGCGCGCCCGTGGCCGAACTGCGCGTGGACGGGGGCGCGGCCGTGAACGACCTGCTGATGCAGTTCCAGGCCGATCTGCTGGGCATTCCCGTGGTGCGCCCCGCCGTCACCGAAACCACGGCCCTGGGCGCGGCCTACCTCGCGGGCCTGGCCTGCGGCGTGTACGCCGGCACCGACGAACTCTCGGCCCAGTGGCGCGCCGAGCGCCGCTTCGAGCCCGCCATGGACCGCGCCCGCGCCGCCGAGGCCATGGCGCGCTGGGAACGCGCGGTGCGGCAGACGGTGCAGGACTGAGCGGCGCGCGCGCCGTCAGCGCCCTCAGCGCCGTCAGCGCCGCAGGTCACGCGCGCAGCGAAAGCCGATGTAGACCACCGCCGTGTCGGCCGGCTTGGTCTGCACGAGGCTGTCGCGCATCGGCTCGGCGCCGTACCACCACGAGCCGCCGCGCGTGCGCTGTTCGGGCCCGCGGCCGCTGTCCACCCACTCCCACACGTTGCCGCCCATGTCGTACAGGCCGTTCACGCCCAGGGCCGAGGTGGCCACCGGCGCGTGCCCGCGACCGCGCGAGGTGACGGCGTTGCCCACGCTCGCGGTCGGCCCGCAGTCGCCCAGGCAGTTGGCGCCCAGCGGGCGCTCGCCCGTGGGATAGGGGTAGGTGCGCCCGGTGCTGAAGCCCGGCGGCGGGCTGGCGCGGCGCTCGGTGTAGGCGGCCTCGCCCCACTCGGCGTCGGTGGGCAGGCGCTTGCCGGCCCAGCGGCAGTAGGCGGCCGCTTCGGCGTGCGTGACATGCACCGCGGGCTCGTTGGGCTGCGCGGGCGTGCCGAAGGGGGCGCGCCAGGTCCAGCCCGCGCGCTGCTGCCAGCCGCCTTCGTAGGTGCTGCCGCCGCCCGCGCGCTCGGCCGCGGTCACGGTGCCCGTGGCCTCGGCGAAGGCGCGGAACTGGCCCACGGTCACTTCGGTGCGGTCGATCTCGAAGCGGCCCACGGGCTGCATGGGAGCGGTCGGGGTCTGCGCCTGGGCCTGGGCCGCCAGCAGCAGCGCGGGCCCGAGCAGCCGGAAAAAACGGTTCATGGCGGTGCGGGTTCGGCCGGGAAACGGCGCGCATGGTGCCACAGCCGCACAAGCAATTCCGTTGATTCAAAAGGGTTTTGAAAAAATTTGTTCAAGACAAACCGGCTTTGTCCGACATCCCAGGACACCCCCCCTTCAGGAGACCTCGATGCGACAGAACCTGCCGGTGACGCAGCGCGAATTCCCCTTCCCCGCGGACGCCACCCTGCTGTCCACCACGGACGAGCACAGCCACGTGCGTTACGCCAACGAGTCCTTCCTGGCCGTGAGCGGCTTCACGCGCGAAGAGCTCATGGGCCAGCCGCACAACGTGGTGCGCCACCCCGACATGCCGCGCGAGGCCTTCGCCGACATGTGGGCCACGCTCAAGGCGGGGCAAAGCTGGACCGCGCTGGTGAAGAACCGGCGCAAGGACGGCGACCATTACTGGGTGCGCGCCAACGCCACGCCCATCGTGCGCAACGGCCAGCTCGCGGGTTACATGTCGGTGCGCACCAAGCCCGAGCCGGCCGAGGTGAAGGCCGCCGAAGCGGTGTACGCACGCTTCGTGGCGGGCACGCAGGGCCGGCTGGCCTTTCGCAAGGGCCTCATCGTGCACCGGGGCCTGATGGCCTGGCGCTCCTGGGGCCAGGTGGCCTCGCTGCGCACCCGGGTCTACGGCCCCATGGCCTTGATCGCGCTGTTCGCGGTCGCCGAGGCGGTCTGGAACGGCGATGGCATGGCGGGTCAGGTCTCGGCCGGCCTGATCGCCCTGGGCTTCGCGGCGCTCGCCGGCTGGATCGAGGCGCAGGTGGTTCGGCCCTTGCGCGCGGTGGTGCAGCAGGCCCAGGCGGTGGCCGCGGGCCAGCCCACGCGCAGCGCCGCGCTCGACCGCGTCGACGAGATCGGCCTGCTGCAGCGCACGGTGAACCAGGCGGGCCTGAACCTGCGCGCGCTGCTCGACGACGTGTCGGCCCAAGTGGGCGGCATGACGGCGGTGAGCCGCGAGATCGCCAGCGGCAACCAGGACCTGAGCGGGCGCACCGAGCAGGCCGCGTCCAGCCTGCAGCAAACCGCGGCCTCCATGGAGCAGATGACCGGCACGGTCAACAACACCAGCCAGACCGCGCACGAAGCGGCGCGCAAGGCGGCCAGCGCCAGCGAGGCGGCCAGCGAAGGCGGCCGCATCGTGGGCGACGTGGTGGGCACCATGGGCGAGATCAGCGCCAGCGCGCGCCGCATCAGCGACATCATCGGCGTGATCGACGGCATCGCCTTCCAGACCAACATCCTCGCGCTCAACGCGGCGGTGGAAGCGGCACGCGCCGGTGAACAGGGCCGCGGCTTCGCCGTGGTGGCGGGCGAGGTGCGCAACCTCGCGCAGCGCAGCGCCACGGCGGCCAAGGAAATCAAGCAGCTCATCACCGAGAGCACCGACCGCGTCGACGGCGGCGCCGCGCTCGCCGAGCGCGCGGGCCAGGCCATGGAATCCATCCTGCGCGAGACGCGCACGGTGGCCCAGATGATCGAGGCCATCAGCCGCGCGGCCGGCGAGCAGACCAGCGGCATCGGCCAGGTGAGCAGCGCGGTGAGCCAGCTCGACCAGATGACGCAGCAGAACGCCGCGCTGGTGGAGCAGTCGCGCAGTGCCTCGGCCTCGCTGAGCCAGCGCGCCGAGCGCCTGGCCGAAGCCATCGGCGTGTTCCGCTGAAGCGGGCCCGCGCCCAATAGCCGAGCGCCGGCAGGCGCGGTGCGCCTTGCTTACCATGCCGCCGCGCCGCACCGTGCGCGCCTGCACACCGCCCCATGAACACCCCGTCCGACAAGCTCCCCGTTGCCGTGTCCTGGCTCGGCCACGGCGGCCTGCTGCCCTTCGTGGCGCTGGCCCTGGCCGCCTGGCTGCTGCCCGTGTGGCGCGCGCCCGCGCTGCACGCGCTGCTGGCCTACGGCGCGGTGATCCTGAGCTTCGTGGGGGCGCTGCACTGGGGCCTGGCCATGGCCCAGCCCGGGCTCGACGGGCGCTGGCGCCAGCGCGCTTTCGTCTGGAGCGTGGTGCCCTCGCTGATCGGCTGGGCCGCGATCGCCTGGCCCGCGCTGCCGGCCGCCGCGGGCGCGATCGTGCTCGCGGGCGGCTTTCTCCTGCACCTGCAGCAAGACCATGCCCTGGCGCGCGCCACCGCCCTGCCCGGCTGGTACCTGCCCTTGCGCCGCCGGCTCACGCTGATCGCGGTGGCCAGCCTCGCCGCGGGCGCGCTCGCGGCCCAGGCCGCGGGCTGAGCGCGCCGGACCGGCTCAGGGCTTCTGCGGCGCGGGCGTGGCCGGGGCGG
Source organism: Hydrogenophaga sp. T2 (assembly GCF_049843535.1). Classification (NCBI taxonomy): domain Bacteria; kingdom Pseudomonadati; phylum Pseudomonadota; class Betaproteobacteria; order Burkholderiales; family Comamonadaceae; genus Hydrogenophaga; species Hydrogenophaga sp. T2. The sequence continues at coordinate 81,249 of NZ_JBBHZJ010000002.1, forward strand.
GTGCGGCCGCCGTCACCGGCGAGCCCGCGGCCGCGGCGCGCGCCATGGCCTCGCCCAGCGGCCCGGCCAGCTCGGGGTGGGCCTTGAGCATGGGCGCGCCGTAGAGCGGCTTGTACGCGCCCTGGTGGCAGGTCGCGCAGTTGAGCTTGGCCACGTCGCCGTTCACGCCGCGCCGCTCGATCGGGAAGGTGTCGGTGAGCGGCTCGAGGTACTTCGTGTTGAGCGACTGCGCCATGCGGATGCCGTGCCACGCGGTCTGGCGCGGCGGCGTGCTCTCGGACCACTCGCCGAAGGCGCGGCTGTTGTGGCAGTAGGTGCAGTTCACGCCCAGCGAGGCCGACATGTGCATCATCAGGCTGTAGGTGTGCTCGGCCTGCTTGGTGGAGCTGCGGTTGCCGTGGGGCAAGGCGGTGGTGCCCGCCACGCGGATCGGCTGCTGCTGCAGCAGGTAAGGCGAGAGCGCATCACCGGGCAGCGAGGCCAGGCCGACCTGCGGCGCCGGCTGGTTCTGCCCGGCGCTGCTGCCGGCCATGCGCGCGGCCTGCTTGTCGGCCGGGGGCGTGAACCACACCTGCGCCGGCACCGGCTGGCCGCGGTGGCAGGTGTAGCAGGTCACGCCGGTCTCGGCCACGTGCGACTTCCAGTTGGCGTTGATGTCCTGCGTCATCTGCAGCATGCGCCGCGCCACCACCTTGGTGTACTTCGCGTCGGAGGCGAAGTTGCCGTCGTTCGAATGGCAGTAGTTGCAGCCGCCCTCGGGTGCGACCCAGCCGGTCATGGCCACCATGAGCCGGGTGAAGTTGCCCACATCGAGGTCGCCCAGCACCTTCACGTTCTGGTACACCGCGCCCGCCAGCGGCGCGCCCGGCACCGCGGGCACCGCAGGCGCATCGGCCGGTGGCTGGTTGGCCGGGATCTGCGCGGCCAGCGTGCGCGGGTTGTAGACCTGCACCATGCCGGTCCCGCGCGCGCCGCGCTGCACGGTGTCGATGGGGGGGCGTTCGCAGGCCGCCAGCAGCAGGGCCACCAGCACCAGGCAGGTCACGCCGGCACGGCGCCCCAGGGTTCGCAGCGACGGGCTCATGGCTTGACTCCTTGCAACAGGGCGGGATCGGCCACCGCCGGGAAGGCCGCCGGGTAGCCCGGCGCCACGCCGTGCTTGACGGCCCAGAGGAACCAGTTGTCCACCACGGTGCCGGTGAGCAGGATGCCGATGCCCCCGCACAGCGGGCACAGCACCGCGAACCACCAGGCCCAGCGGTGGATGGATTCCATGGTGGCGTTGAAACCCATGGTCCAGCGCCAGAACAGGGCCGCGCGTTCGCTGGCGGTGCCGCGGTCCACGATCTGTTCGATCTCGCGCTCGCCGCCGAAGCGGCTCACCGCGAGGATGGTCGCGCCGTGCATGGCGAACAGCAGCGTCGCGCCGTACAGGAAGGCGATCGACAGCATGTGGAAGGGGTTGTAGAACAGGTTGCCGTAGCGGATCGAGAAGGCCGCGGTCCAGTCCAGGTGCGGGAAGATGCCGAAGGGCACGGCCTCGCCCCAGCTGCCCATGAGCAGCGGGCGGATGAAGCCCAGCACCAGGTAGAGCCAGATCGCCGCGGCGAAGGCCCAGGCCACGTGCGTGCCCATGCCGAGCGCGCGCGCGCGGCGGTACATGCGCACCCACCACAGCAGCACCGACAGCGTGAGGAAGAAGCCCGCCATCAGCCACCACCCGCCCTCGTTGAGCGGTGGTATCGACAGGCCGTAGGCCGGCGATGGCGGCTCCAGCGCCAGCCAGGGCAGGCGGCGCACGAACTCGATCGGGTCCCAGTTGACCGAGGCCCACATGTTCAGGCCGATGATCTCCAGCGCGATGAAGCCGCAGATCAGCGAGGCCAGGCCGAACCAGCCCAGGTAGATCGGGCCGAGCTGCGCATCGCCGAGGCGGCCCAGCAGGTGCACGTGGATCGGCGGACCTTCGCGCTCGGCCTGCCCCCGGTCCACCGGAATGCCCGGGTACGAGGGCGCATCGACCTGCACGCGCGTGAAGAGGTTGAGGTACTCGGTGGCCATGCTCGTCTCCTCGGGTTGTCGTTGTTCAGCGCCACACCGGCAGGTTCAGCCACCAGGTCCACCACTCGGGCCAGCCACGGCTCCAGAACGGTCCGCTGATGACGATGCACACCGCGCTCCAGAAGCCCGCCGACAGCGCGAGGAACAGGCCCAGGCGGTGAACGCCGAGCGTGCCGATCGAGTAGCCGATGGTGTCGCGGAAGAAGGTGTTCTCGTGCTCCGGCGTCTTCACCGGTTCACCGGGCGCGGGGTTGGTGGCCGAGAGGATCAGCGCCCCGTGCAGCGACAGCGCGAAGGTGGTGGCGAAGAAGAAGCTCACCGCCAGCATGTGCGCCGGGTTGTAGTGGAAGTGCAGGTACTGATAGCCCGTGTTCGAGACCCAGTCGAGGTGGCTCATGATCCCGTAGGGAAAGCCGTGGCCCCAGGCGCCGAGCAGCACCGGGCGCACCACCACCAGCGTGAAGTACGCGAGGATGGCGAACGAAAACGCCACGGGCACGTGCAGCCCCATGCCGAGTTTTCGGCAGATCTCGACCTCGCGCAGCGCCCATGAGCCGAAGGCGCCGAGCGCACACACGGTGATGAGCTGCCACAGCCCGCCCTCCATGAGCGGGGCCATGCCCAGGCCGTACTTGAGGTCGGGCGGGGCGATGTTGATCTGCCACAGGTTCCAGGTGGGACCCTGCGAGGCGCCCCACACGATCAGCAGCGTGCCGACGACGCTGAAGAAGATCGTGGTGACACCGAAGAAGCCGACGTAGAACGGACCGACCCAGAAGTCGAACAGGTCACCCCCGAGCAAGGTGCCACCGCGCACGCGGTACTTTCTTTCAAAGCTGAGCATGGACATGGTCGCTCTCCATTCGCGAACCGGGCAGCCGCCCGTGCCGGCGGGGAAACCGGGCGGGCGGGCCGGGCACAAGGCACCGGACACCGCCCACCCGCGGTGGCGCTTACTTCGAAGCGGTGGCCGCCCCCGGCATCGGGGCGTTCTGCGACACCGTGGTCTTCTTGGCCGGCCCTTCGAGCCAGTTGAAGCGGTCGGTGCTGAGCAGGATGAAGTGAATCACCAGGGCCAGCGCGAACAGGAACGTGAACAGGGCCACGAGGGTTCTGCGCGGGTCGAACAGGGTCCAGAGTCGCCACATGACGTGTCTCCTCAGGCGCTGATGGCCACGGCCGTGTAGGCGGCGGCCACGTTCTTGATGTCTTCGAACAGCATCGCATAGCCGTTCACGCTCGGCAGCCAGGGCCGCCACTGCCACGCCAGGAAGTGCGCGACGATGGCAACCAGCGTGAAGACGATGAAGCTGGTGACGAAGATGCCATGGAACTCTCTGGCCTCACTGTCCGTGAGTCCGGACAGCGAACCACCTCTGCTATCAGACATATAACGTTCTCCTTGAATGCCTTTCGGCCTTGACCGCGAACCGCCCCCGCGGAAGAGGGTCGCCGCCCCGGATGGCGCGACTGAGGGGGCAACCGGCGGCGCCGGTTGCACAGACGGAGGGGCGGTGCGCGTTCATGCACCGGCCCCTGTGAGCAAGGCCGCACGCGAGCGCTGCACGCGCTCGGCGGTGATGCTGGGTTCGCTGGCCTTCTGGGCGTCGGCCTCGCAGCGGTCGCGCAGGCGTTTGGCGGCCGAGATCTGCACCAGCATGGGTTCCTGGCGCACCAGGCGTTCGAGCAGCGCGCGCGCCTCGTCGTCCCAGGGCCGCGCTTCGGCCGCGGCGCGCGCGGGCGTGGGCTCGCCGGCGTCGAGCGTGGAGCCCAGCGGCAGGATGTGGAACAGCGCGTCGAACAGCGCGTTGCACACCTCCTGCAGCACGTAGGTGGCGCCCGCATAGCCCATGAAGGGCGTGCCCGTGGCACGGCGCACGATGGGCAGCGGGAACGAGGCCGGCACGAAGCTCGCGCGCATCATGGCGCCGCTGTTCTCGGCCAGGTAGATGCGCTCGTTGTAGCTGCCGAACACGATCAGCGGCGAGCGCTCGGCGAGCAGCCTGCGCACCTCGGCGTTGTCGGTCTTGCTGCCGGGCTGGCGCGACACCTGGAAGCGGCACGGCAGGCCGAGCTCGCCCTCGAGGTAGTGGCGCAGGCCGCGCGCGTAGGTCTCGCCGGCCACCACCGCGAAGCCCGCGGTGGCGAAGAAGTCCTGCGTCACCGAGCGCCACAGGTCCCACACCGGCTTGACCGTGCTGTGCTTCTCGCGCTCGATGAAGGGCTCGGGGTCCAGGCCCAGCAATTCGCCCAGCTTGCGCAGGAACTGCGTGGTGCTGTGCAGGCCGATGGGCGCCTGCAGGTAGGGCCGGCCCAGCGCTTCGCACAGCATGCGGCCGAACTCGCGGTACAGGCAGATGTTCACGTCGGCATCGGCCAGGTTCTGCACGTCGGCCAGGTGGCTGCCGAGCGGGAACACCATGTTGATCTCGGCGCCGATGCCTTCGACCAGGCGGCGGATCTCGGCCAGGTCGCTGGGCATGTTGAAGGCGCCGTAGCAGGGGCCGATGAGGTTCACGCGCGGCTTCACGCCGGGCGCGCGCTCGGCGGGCGAAGGCCGCTCGGGCACGTGGCGCAGGCCGTACTCGCTCCAGAGCCAGAACATGGCGCGGTTGGCGCACTGCCATTGGTCTTCATCGATGGTGCGCGGCAGAAAGCGCAGCAGGTTGGTGCCCTGCGGCGTCACGCCGCCACCGATCATCTCGGCGATCGAACCCGTGACCACCACCGCGGGCAGCTCGGGGTCGAGCGCGGCGTGCGCGCGGCGCATCGCACCCTCCGTGCCTTCGCGCCCGAGCTGTTCCTCGGCCAGGCCGGTGACCACGATGGGCAGCTCGTGCGGCGGCAGCGCGTCGGTGTAGTGCAGCACGCTGGTCACGGGCAGGTTCTCGCAGCCCACGGGCCCGTCGATGACGACCTGCAGGCCCTTGATCGCGGTGAACACGTACACGGCGCCCCAGTAGCCGCCGGCACGGTCGTGGTCGAGCACCAGCATCAGATCATCTCCTCGGCCTTGCGGCGGCGTTCGGCCTTGGCCATCAGCCGGCGCTGCTCGGCCTTGAACTCGGGCCGTTCGCGCGGCACGCCCTGCGCGGCTTCCCACACACCGGCCGCGTGGCCGCTGCCGGCCTCGCCGAAGAAGGCCTTCATGCGGTCGAAGCGCGCGCGGCTGGCCACCGCGGCGTTGATCACCTCGGCCAGCGCGCCCGCGCCTGCGGGGCCCAGCAGCGGCCGGGCCGAGATCAGGTTGGTGAAGTACAGCGCGGGCACGCAGGCCTGCTTGGCCGCCTGCACCACGGGCGTGGTGCCGATGGCCAGGTCGGGCTGCCATTCGCGCAGCGCGGCCAGGTCCTGTTCGAGCGAGGCGCGGAACTGCACGTGCACGCCGCGCGCCTGCAGCCACTCGGCATCGGCCGCGTTCCAGGGCGTGCGCGGGCAGGCCGTGCCCACGTAGCGCAGGTCGGCGCCGCTGTCGGCCAGCAGCCGGCCCACGATGAGTTCAGAGCCTTCGTAGCCGCTGAGCGTGATGCGCGCGCGCACCGGGTTGGCCGCGAGCACACCACGCATGGCGCCCAGCATGGCATTGCGCGCCGCGGCGATGCGCTCGGGCGCCACGTTGGCGGCCTCGCCCACCGCGCGCAGCCAGTCCTGCGTGCCGTCCAGGCCCACCGGGGCCGAGCCCACCACGGGCCGGCCCGCGGCCTCGAACTCGCGCACGCTCGCGGTGTAAAAGGGGTGGATCGCGGCCACCACGGTGGCGTCGAGCGCGGCGTAGAGCTCGCGCCATTCGCGCGTGGGCACCACCGGCCCCACGGCCAGGCCCATGGGTTCGAGCATGCGCCCCACCACCATGGGGTCGGCCGGAAACATCTCGCCCAGCAGCGCCACCGTGGGCAGCGCGCCGCGGCCGCCGCGCGGCGCCGCCACCGGGCCGGCCTCGGCCTCGCTGCGCGCGTAGCGCAGCATGGCGCCGGCCAGCACGTCCTTGGCCTCGGCGTGGGTGGGCACGCCAAAGCCCGGCACGTCGATGCCGATCACGCGCACGCCGTTGATCTCCTTGGGCAGCAACTGCAGCGGCACACCGCTGGCGGTGGGCACGCAGAGGTTGATGACCACGATGGCGTCGAGCTTGGCCGGGTCGGCCAGGCCGTGCACCGCCTCGCGGATGTCCTCGAACAGCTTGCCGGTCACCAGCGTCTCGCTGTTGAACGGCACATAGCCCACGCTGCGGCGCGCGCCGTAGAAGTGCGAGGTGAAGGTAAGGCCGTAGACGCAGCATGCCGAGCCGCTGAGCACGGTGGCGGTGCGGCGCATGCGCAGGCCCACGCGCAGCGAACCGAAGGCCGGGCACATGCTCTGCGGCTGGTCGTGCGGGCCGGCGTCGGGCGCCTTGGGGTAGTCGGCCGCGTAGCGCGCGAGCGTCTCGCCCTTGCCGGCGGCGTGGGCCGCGGCCTGCATCTGCTCGCGGCCGTTGTGGCAGCCCGCGCCGTCGCCCGCGAGCGGCGCGGGCGCATCGGCCGGCACGGACCGGATCGGGATGGTGCGGGCGGGGCCGCCGGGCTGGGCGTTGCTCATGGGGCGCTCAGCTTTCGTCGTAGACCACTTCGAGGCTGGGGCGCACCAGGTCCTGGCGGCCGCACATGTCGACGCTGGTGGCGGGTTCGAGCACCACGTCGCGGCCCACGCTGTCGGCGCTGAAGAGGCCAAGCAACTCGTCCTGCGTCTGCGGCTTCGGGCGCCGCGGCGGCGCCTCGGCCACGTTGCGCGCGAGCTCCTCGAACAGCGGGCCCCAGGTGCCGCCGGGCTTGCCGATGATGTCGTAGGCCGCGCTCTTGCGGCGGATGTCGTCGTGCGCGGGAATCGAGGCCAGCACCGGAATGCCGGCGTTCTGCGCGAAGGCCTGGGCCTGGCCGGTCCCGTCGTCCTTGTTGATGACCATGCCGGCCACGCCCACGTTGCCGCCGAGCTTGCGGAAGTACTCGACCGCGCTGCACACGTTGTTGGCCACGTAAAGGCTTTGCAGGTCGTTGCTGCCGACCACGATCACCTTCTGGCACATGTCGCGCGCGATCGGCAGGCCGAAGCCGCCGCACACCACGTCGCCCAGGAAGTCGAGCAGCACGTAGTCGAAGCCCCAGTCGTGAAAGCCCAGCTTCTCCAGCGTCTCGAAGCCGTGGATGATCCCGCGACCGCCGCAGCCGCGGCCCACCTCGGGGCCGCCGAGCTCCATCGCGAACACGCCGTCGCGCTTGAAGCACACGTCGCCGATGGCCACCGCCTCGCCCGCGAGCTTCTTCTTCGAACTGGTCTCGATGATGGTCGGGCAGGCCTTGCCGCCGAACAGCAGGCTGGTGGTGTCGCTCTTGGGGTCGCAGCCGATCAGCAGCACCTTCTTGCCCTGCTGCGCCATCATGTAGCTGAGGTTGGCGAGCGTGAAGCTCTTGCCGATGCCGCCCTTGCCGTAGATCGCGATGATCTGCGTCTCCTTGGTCACCGCGCCGGTGGCCACGGGGTCGGGCTCGATCGCGGCCTCGGCGCGCAGGGCCTCGCGCGGGTGGAACTGCAGCGGCGCCTCACGCGGTGCGGCCAGGGTGCTGACGGAATTCATGGGCAAGCCCTCCAATCGAGAACCATCTTGAGACAGTCCGGGTCACCGAACGCGGTGGCGTAGGCCTGGGGCGCCTCGCCCGCTGCGCGCTGGTGGGTGATCAAGCCGTCGAGATCGAGCCGGCCGCTGTCGACCAGCGCGCGCACCGCGGCCAGGTCGTCGGGCTGCCACTGCGCGGCCACGCGCAGGCGCAGCTCGCGCATGAAGGCCGGCGCGAACTGGAACGACAACGGCTGTTCGTAGAAGCCCGCGAGCACCAGGCCGCCGCCGGGCGCGAGGCGCGCGATCAGCGCGTCGAGCAGACCGGCGTCGCCACTGGCGTCGATCACCGAGCGCAGGCCGCGGCGTTCGTCGGTGGCGGGGTCGACCACCGCGTAGCCCGGCGCGCCGCCGCGCCGCTTCGGATCGGTTTCCCACACCACGGGCTGTGCGCCCTCGAGCAGCGCCAGCCGCGCCAGCAGGCGGCCCAGCGTGCCGTGGCCCACGATCAGGTCCACCGGCTCGGCGCAGGCGCGCAGCGCGTGCAGCGCGGTGGCCGCGAGCGCGAACAGCACGCCGCGCTCGCGCAGGGCGGGGTCGATGCGCAGCGCGCGCGCCGCCGGCAGCACCACGCGCCGCGACGCGCCGCCGAACAGGCCGCGCACGCTGCCGAAGCAGTTGCTGCCCGGCACGAACACCGAGTCGCCCACGCGCAGGCCGGCCTCGGGGCCGGCGTGCACCACCTCGCCCACCGATTCGTAGCCCGGCACCAGCGGGTAGCCCATGCCGGGGAAGGCGGGCATGCGGCCATCCCACAGCAGGCGTTCGGTGCCGGTGCTGATGCCGCTCCAGGCCACCTGCACCGCCACGTCGGCCGCGCCCGGGGCGCACACCCGCAGCGGGTCCAGCCGCAGCGTTCGGGGCTGGTGCAGGACGACGGCAAGGGTGTCGAGTTCGGAGATCACGACGTCATCGTAAGCTGACATTTGTAAATGTCAACTTCTCTTTACACCGACCTCTGAACGGTCGGTCCGAAGGATCGGCTTGTGCGCCCGCAGAACGCGCGCCTGCAGCGGCAGCGCGGTCGGGCATTCGCGCACCGCCTCGAAGCCCGCGGCCGCCAGCAGCTCGCCGATGCGCGCGGCGCTGCGCGTGGCGCCCTGCCCCATGGCCCAGAGGTAGAGATCGAGGTAGGCGTCGGCCATGCCGGCCGCGCCCGCGGTGCCGGCCATGGGCTCGGCCACCAGCAGCACGCCGCCCGGCGCCAGCGCCGCGTGCACGCGGCGCAGCAGCGCGAGCGCCTCGGGGTCGTCGTGGTCGTGCAGCACGCGCACCAGGGTCGCGGTGTCCATGCCTGGGGGCAGCGGATCGCGCAGAAAGTCGCCACCGTGCAGGCGCACGCGCTCGGCCAGGCCGGCCGCGGCCAGCCCGGGCGCGGCGCGCGCCACCACGGCGGGCAGGTCGAACAGGTGCAGCTCGAGAGCGGGCGCGCGTTGCGCCGCGGCCATCAGGAAACGGCCCGAGCCGCCGCCCACGTCGAGCAGCCGTTGCGCCCGCTCGAAAGGGTGGCTGTCGAGCAGCAGCTGCGCCACCAGCGGCTGCGAGGCCGCCATGAGCTCGGTGTAGGCGGACACGCTTGCGCCGTCGAGCGCCTGCGGCTGCGCGTGGCCCGCGTAAGGCCATTGCGCGGCCACGCGCCCGCCGCCGGGCGCGCGCCGCAACAGCGCCAGCGGCTCGGCCAGGTCGGCGTAGAAGGCGCCGTGGTGGCGCACCAGCGCGAGCACCGCGGCATTGCCCACCAGCGGCGCGCCCAGCGGGCCCAGGGCCAGCCGGCCATCGCCGGTGTGCTCGAACAGGCCGATGGCCACGCCCGCGCCGAGCAGGCGCTGCAAGGCGGCGGGGTCGAGCCCGGTCTCGACCGCGAGGCGCCCGGCCGACACCGGGCCCGCGCGCAGCCGCTCGAACAGGTCGAGCTCCACACAGGCGCTCAGCACCTGCGAGTAGACGAAGCCGGCCACCACGTCGAACAGGCGCGCCGCGCTGCGCCGCGCCGCGCGCCGGCCCCACCACGAGGCCATGGCGCGCTCGCGGAACGCGGGGTCGCTCAGGCGCTGGTTGCGCCAACGCCGCCAGGCGTCGCGCCAGCGGAACATGGGCGCGGCGCTCAGGCCGACACGATGGCGCTGAGCGCGGCGCGCTGGCGCAGGGCCTCGGCCATGGATGCGGGGATCAGCCGCTCGGACTCGCCGAGCACGAGCCGGCGCAGGCCCTCGCCGCCCTCGCAGGGGGGGATGGCCTCGGCCGCCTGCGCGATCAGGCCGCGAAAGTGCGCGAGCGCGCCTTCGAGCCCGAGCTGGGTGACCGCGCTCGGCCGGCCCAGGGCCACGTCGCGGCCCACGGGCTTGCCGATCAGCGCCGGGTCGGCCGCGGCGTCGCGGATGTCGTCGGCCACCTGGTAGGCCAGGCCCAGGCCGTCGCCCAGCGCGCGCCAGGGTTCGGGGTCGGCGCCCGCGGCCTGGGCACCGCCCATGGTGGCGGCCACGAACAAGGCCCCGGTCTTGGCGCGCTGGTAATCGGCCAGCACCACGCGCGATTCGGACTCCCAGGCCTGGCCGGCCACGATGCCGCCCGGCGTGCCCACGCCCGCGCCCACGGTGGCCATCAGCCCGGGCAGGCGCAGCGGCGAATGGCAGGCGCCCATGGCCAGGGTCTGGAAGGCGCGCACGATCAGCGCATCGCCCGCGAGCACGGCCAGCGCCGGGCCGTAGGCCCACTGCACCGAGGCGCGGCCGCGGCGCATGTCGGCGTTGTCGAAGCACGGCAGGTCGTCGTGCGCGAGCGAGGCGCAGTGCAGCAGTTCGAGCGCGATGGCGGTCGCGTCGGCCAGCAGCGGGTCGTCCTCGCCGCAGGCCTGCGCCACCGCGAGGCAGATCTGCGGCCGGATGCGCGCGCCGCCCGGGAACACCGCGTGGTGGATCGCGCCCGCGAGCCGCGGCGGACAGCTGCCGTCCTCGCCCAGGGCAATGGCGGCCGCCAGGGACTGCTCGATGCGGGTGATGGCTTTCATGGGGTGCTCCTGGGTTGGTTGTCACGCTTACGTGACACATAATGTGTCATGCAATGTAGACATTCAGGGCCTATCGGTCAATCGATCCAGTCGCCCCGCTCGACCCGCCCGCCCCGCGTCGCGGTGGTGGGTGCGGGCGTGGGCGGCCTCGCGGCGGCGCTGCACCTGGCCGCCAGCGGCGCCGAGGTCTGCGTGCTCGAAGCCGCCGACGCGCCGGGCGGCAAGCTGCAACCGGTGCGCCTGGGCGAACACCTGCTCGACGCCGGGCCCACGGTGCTCACCATGCGCTGGGTGTTCGACGAACTCGCCGCGCTCGCGGGCCAGTCGCTCGAAGACGCCACCGGCCTCACGCGGCTGCCGGTGCTCGCGCGCCACCACTGGCCCGACGGCAGCCGCTTCGACCTGCCCGCCGACCCGGCGGCCGCGCTCGACGCCATCGGCGATTTCGCGGGCGCGGCCGAGGCGCACCGCTACCGCGCCTTCTGCGAGCGCATCCGCGGCGTGCACGACACACTGCTGCACAGCTTCATGGCGGCGCAGCGGCCCACGCCCTGGTCGCTGGCCTGGCGTGTGGCGCGCCAGGGGCCGCACGGGCTGGCGCGCATCGCGCCCTTTCACAGCCTCTGGCACGAACTCGGCCGCCATTTCCACGACCCGCGCCTGCGCCAGCTGTTCGGCCGCTACGCCACTTACTGCGGCGGCTCGCCCCAGCTCGCGCCCGCCACGCTGATGGTGGTGGCGCACGTGGAGCAGCAGGGCGTGTGGTCGCTGCCCGGCGGGCTGTACCGGCTCGCGCAGGTGCTGGTGGGCTGGCTGCGTGCGCGCGCGGTGCCGCTGCGCTGCGGCTGCGCGGTGCGCGCGCTGCACTGGCGCGGCGCGCGTGTGGCCGGTGTGGTGCTCGCGGGCGGCGAGGTGGTGGCCGCCGACCACGTGGTGTTCAACGGCGACGTGTCGGCGCTGCCGGCCGGCCTGCTCGGCGATGGCGCGCGGGGCGCGGCGGCCCCGGTGGCGGCGCACGCGCGTTCGCTCTCGGCCCTCACCTGGACCGCGGTGGTGCCGCGCCAGGCGGCCGATCTGCTGCGCCACAACGTGTACTTCGCGCACGACGGCCCGCGCGAGTTTCAGCAGCTGTTCGGCGAGCGGCGCCTGCCGGCCGACCCCACGATCTACCTCTGCGCGCAGGACCGCGAGGCCGCCACCGGCACGGCCGCGCCGCACGACCGCCTGCTGTGTCTGGTGAACGCGCCCGCGCTCGGCCACGGCGGGCAGGGCCAGCCCGATGCGGCCGCCTTGCGCGCCTGCGAACGCCAGGTGCAGCAGCGCCTGGCCGACGCGGGGCTGGCGATCGCGCTGGGCGGGCCGCGCGAGGGCCTGCTGCGCCGCGGGCCGGCCGAGTTCGCGGCGCGCTACCCCGGCAGCGGCGGCGCGCTCTACGGCCGCGCCCCGCACGGCTGGCGGTCGAGCTTCGCGCGCGCGGCCGCGCGCAGCGCCGTGCCTGGCCTGAGCCTGGCCGGCGGCAGCGTGCACCCGGGCCCGGGCCTGCCCATGGCCGCGCTCTCGGGTCGGCTGGCGGCGCAACGCGCCTGCGAGGCCCTGGGCCTGCCGATGGCGCCAGCGTGATGGGCAGCGATCCCCTCGCCTTCGACGCGCCCGTGCCCGACGGCGGCTACGCCTGGTGGTACCTCGACGCGCTCAGTGAAGACGGCCGCCACGGCCTCACCGCCATCGTCTTCATCGGCAGCGTGTTCTCGCCCTACTACGCCTGGGCGCAGCAGCGCGGGCGCGGCCGGGCGCTGGACCACTGCGCGGTCAACCTCGCGCTCTATGCCGGCCCCGACGCGGGCGCGCCGCGCGGCTGGACCATGACCGAGCGCGGCGCGGGCGCGGTGCGCCAGGGCCGCGATGCGCTGGTCATCGGCCCGAGCGAGATCGCCTGGGACGGGGAGTGGCTGTGCCTGCGCGTGCGCGAGCGCACCGCGCCCTGGGGCCGGCGCATCGAGGGCGAGATCCGCGTGCGGCCGCAGGCCTTGCACGCCACCGACTACCCGCTCGACGCGGCGGGCCGGCACCGCTGGACGCCCATCGCACCCGTGGCGCGCGTGCAGGTGGCGCTGGATGCGCCCGCGCTGCGCTGGCAGGGCCGCGCCTACCTGGACAGCAACCGCGGCGATCGGCCCATCGCGCAGGACCTGCAGCGCTGGGACTGGTCGCGCGCGGCGATCGGCCGCGAGGGCTGCGCGGTGTTCTACGACGCCACGCGGCGCGACGGCAGCCACGCGCAGTGGGCCTTGCGTTTCGGGGGCACGGGTGCCGTGCATCGCGTGGCCGAGCCGCCCCCCATGAGCGGCCTGCCGCGCAGCGCCTGGGGCCTGCGTCGCCGCGCGCGCGCCGACGCCGGCGCGCCGCTGCGCCTGCACCAGCCGCTCGAGGACGGGCCCTTCTACGCCCGCTCAGTGCTGCGCACGCGCCTGCTGGGCTGGCCCGCCGACGCCATCCACGAAACCGTGGACCTGGACCGCTGGCAGCGCCCGCTGGTGCAGGCCATGCTGCCCTTTCGCATGCCGCGCCGCGCCTGAGGCCGGCCCGGTCTCATCGCGGCGGCTCGTCGCCGGGGCGGTCCTCGGCGTCCGCGCGCGCCTGCCGATCGCGTTCGCGCCACTGGCGCAGCTTCCAGAGCTCGTACACGCCCCAGCCCACGGCCACCAGCAGCACGCCGGCCATTTCGAGCGCGATCAGCAGGCCCGAGCTCATGGCGACACCCGCCGTGCCGCGCGCGCCGGCAGGGTCCGCAAGCCCTCGCGGCGCTCGCCGCGTTCGAGCCGCTCGAACAGCAGCAGCAGGCGCTCGGCGCCCGCGGGCGGCTCGCGCGCGGGCAGCGCCACCGCGTCCACCAGACCGCGCACGGCCGGCAGCGGCGCGGCATCGAGCGCGGCCGCCGAGGGCAGCAGCCGCCAGCAGGCCTCGCCGAGCAGCCAGCCCTGGCGCCAGCGCGGCACCACGGCGCGCTGCAGCGCGGCGCGCGGCTCGCGGCGCAGCACCTCGTGGCCAATGGCCGCGTAGAGCAGGCGCGCGGCGTTGATGCCCGGCCGGCAATCGAGCGGCAGCTGCGACACACCGGCCGCCGCGCGCGCGTACAGGCCGTCGGCCACGGCGAGCAGGCGCGCCACCACCGCGTGCAGCGCCGGCCCCGCGTGCGGCGCGCGCAGCCACGCGTCGGGCGCAATGCCCGCCTCGCGCAGCCAGTCCTGCGGCAGGTAGAGCCGGCCCAGGGCCGCGTCCTCGGCCACGTCGCGCGCGATGTTCGACAGCTGCATGGCCACGCCGAGCTCGCAAGCGCGCGCCAGCGCGGCGCGGCTGCGCACGCCCATGAGCAGGGCCATCATCGCACCCACGGTGCCGGCCACGCGCGCGGCGTAGTCGCACAGCGCCTCCAGGCTGTCGTAGCGGCGGCCCTGGGCGTCCCATTCGAAACCCTCGATCAGCGCCTCGGGCAGCGCGCGCGGAATGCCGTGGCGGTGCACCACCGCGGCGAGCGCGCGCTCGGGCAGGGCCATGCCCTCGGTGCCGCGCTGCGGCGCGTCGTAGACGCGGCCCAGGCGGGCGCGCAGCGCGGCCACGGCGCGCGCGGGGTCATCGCCCTGGTCCACCGCGTCGTCGGCCGCGCGGCAGAACGCGTAGAGCGCGCTGGCCGGCGCGCGCACGCGTGCGGGCAGCACCAGCGAGGCCAGGTGGAACGAGCGCGAGCCCGTGCGCAGCGCGGCGCGGCAGGCCGCGAGCGTCGCGCTGTCCCAGTCTTCTTGCGCCGGCGCGCCGGCCCCGCGCACGCGGTTCATGCGGGCGGCACCACGGTGTCGAGCACGCGCGCCGACGACAGCACGCCCGGCAGGCCCGCGCCCGGGTGCGTGCCCGCGCCCACCAGGTACAGGCCATTCACCTCTTCGCTGCGGTTGTGCGGGCGGAACCAGGCGCTTTGCGTGAGCACGGGTTCGAGCCCGAAGGCCGCACCGCGGAACGAGCCCAGGCGGTCCTGGAAATCGAGCGGCGTCATCACGCGCGAGGTCACCACGTTGCGGCTCAGGTCGGGCAGCAGCGTGGCCTCCAGCCGCGCCTGCACACGCTGGCGGAACGGCTCGGCGGCCTGCGTCCAGTCGGTGCCGCTGGCCAGGTGCGGCACCGGCGCGAGGGCGTAGAAGGCCTCGCAGTCCTCCGGGGCCATCGAGGGGTCGGTGGCCGTGGGGCGGTGGAGGTAGATGCTGAAGTCGTCGGCCAGGTGGTGGTGGGTGAAGATGTCGTCGAGCAGGCCGCGGTAGCGCGGGCCGAGCGCGATGGTGTGGTGCGCCACCTCGGGGTAGCGCCGCCGCGTGCCGAAGTACCACACGAACAGGCTCATGGAGTAGCGCGAGCGCTCGATGCGGCGGTCGGTCCAGCGGCGCCGGTGCTCGGGCGCCACGAGTTCGCGGTAGGTGGTGGCCGAATCGGCGTTGGACACCACCACGTCGGCGTGCAGGGTCTCGCCGTCGGCCAGGCGCACGCCGGTGGCGCGCCCGCGCTCCACGCAGATGCGCGCCACCGGCGCCCGGCAGCGCACGCGGTTGCCCTGCCCTTCGATCAGCCGCACCAGGCCCTTCACGAGCTGGCCCGTGCCGCCGAGCGCGTAGTGCACGCCCCAGCGCCGTTCCAGGAAGGCAATGAGGCAATACACCGAGGTGGTGGCGAAGGGGTTGCCGCCCACCAGCAGCGACTGGAAGGTGAGCACCGTGCGCAGCCGCTCATCGCGCACGTAGCGGCTGGCCAGGCCGTGCACCGTGCGGTGGCCCTGCAGCCGCAGCAGCGCAGGCAGCACACGCGCCATGTCGCCGATGCGGTCGAAGGGCACGTGCGCGAGCTGCTCGAAGCCGACGCGGAAGATCGATTCGCTCACGCGCAGGAAGCGCTCGTAGCCGGCCACGTCGGCGGGCGCGAGCCGCGCCACCTCCGCGCGCATGGCCTCGGCGTCGCCTCGGTAGTTGAACACCGTGCCGTCGTCGAAGCGGATGCGGTAGAAGGGATCGACCGGGCGCAGCTGCACGTCGTCGGCCATGCGCTTGCCGCACAGCGCCCACAGCTCCTCGAACAGGAAGGGCGCGGTGATCACCGTGGGCCCGGCGTCGAAGGTGAAGCCCTGCTGGCGGTGCACCAGCGCGCGCCCGCCGGGTTCGTCGAGCCGTTCGAGCACGGTCACGCGGTAGCCGC
This sequence comes from Hydrogenophaga sp. T2, assembly GCF_049843535.1. Lineage (NCBI taxonomy): Bacteria > Pseudomonadati > Pseudomonadota > Betaproteobacteria > Burkholderiales > Comamonadaceae > Hydrogenophaga > Hydrogenophaga sp. T2. Next base: position 97,196 of record NZ_JBBHZJ010000002.1, read on the forward strand.
GCGCGCCCAGCCGCACCGCGGCGGCCAGGCCGCCGAAGCCGCTGCCGATCACGATCGCATGGGGTCGGGTGTCGCCAGGCGGGGCATGAGCGGCGGGGGCGGTGGGTTCCATCGGCATGCGGCCCATGATATAAGTGTCAACACAAACTGACAAACAAGTTTTCAACTTATCGTCCAGTTTGATTGACGCCCAAGTCGACACCCCTGTCGGCCCGGCGTGCCGCCAGGAGACCGTGCATGCCCGCCTTGCTGGAACTGGAGCGACTCGCTTGCGAACGCGGCGGCCGGCGCCTGTTCGGCGGGCTTTCGCTGGTGCTGCACGCGGGCGACCTGCTGCGTGTGCACGGCGCCAACGGCAGCGGCAAGACATCGCTGCTGCGCCTGCTCTGCGGCCTGCAGACGCCCAGCGAAGGCACGGTGCGCTGGCGCGGCCGGCCGCTGCCGCAGGCCCGCGAGCAGATCGGCCAGGAGCAGATCTACCTCGCGCACCGCGCCGCGCTCGCCGACGAACTGAGCCCGCTGGAGAACCTGCGCTGGGCCCAGGCCCTGAGCGGCCAGACCGTGACCAACGAAGCCCTGCGGCAGGCGCTCGACGCCACCGGCGTGCGCGCGCTCGCAGACCGGCCGGTGCGCGCACTTTCCGAAGGTCAGCGCCAGCGCTGCGCGCTCGCGCGCCTGGCCCTGCCGCCGCCGCGCGCGCTGTGGCTGCTCGACGAACCCTTCAACGCGCTCGACGCCGAGGCCAACGGCTGGCTGCGCGAGCGCATCGCGGCGCAGCGGCGCGCGGGCGGCGTGGTGGTGCTCAGCGACCACCAGGGCCTGCCGCACGACGGCGCGCCAGCCATCGAGGTGCGGCTGTGAAACCCAATACCTGGTCCATGGCCCGGCCCACGTCTGCGCCCACGTGTGCGCCCGTGCCCGCGCCCGTGCCGCCCGCCCCCGCCGACAGCCTGGCCGCGCTGCGGCCCATGGCGCTGGCGCTGTGGCGGCGCGAATGGCGGATCGCGCTGCGCCGCCGCAGCGACGTGCTCGGCGTGCCGGTGTTCTTCGCGCTCGTGGCCAGCCTGCTGCCGCTGGCCCTGGGCCCCGCGCCCGCGCTGCTCGAACGCCTGGGCCCGGGCCTGGCCTGGGTGGCGGCGCTGCTCGCGGCCATGCTCTCGCTGCAGCAGCTGTTCGCAAGCGACCACCGCGACGGCACGCTCGACCTGCTGCTGCTCGCGCCCCAGTCGCTGCCGCTGCTGGTGCTGGTGAAGGCGCTCGCGCACTGGACCACCTCGGGCCTGCTGCTCACGGGGGTGGCGCCGCTGCTGGCGCTGCAGTTCGGGCTGTCGCTGCCGGTCACCGGCGTGCTGTGCCTGTCGCTGCTGATCGGCACGCCGCTGCTGAGCCTGATCGGCGCGGTGGGCGCGGCGCTCACCGTGGGCCTGCGCGGCGCGGGCACGCTGGTCACGCTGCTGGTGCTGCCGCTGTGCGTGCCGGTGCTGGTGTTCGGGGCCGGCGCGGCCGAGGCGGCGCAGGCCGGCCTGGACCCCACGGCCCACCTCTCGGTGCTGGGCGCGCTGCTGCTGCTCGGGCTCGCCGGCTGCCCCTGGGCCGCAGCGCAGGCGCTGCGCATCGCCAACGAATGAAGGGAGACCCCATGGCCACCACCCTGCCCTCGGGCACGCCCGCCACCCCGCTCTGGTGGCGCTACGCCTCGCCGCCCGCGGCCTACCGCTTCGCGGGCCGCTGGTGGGCCTTCTTCGCGCTGAGCGCCGTGCTGCTCGCGGGCGCGGGCCTGTACATGGGCTTCGTGGTCGCGCCCACCGACGCGCAGCAGGGCGAGGCCTACCGCATCATCTACGTGCACGTGCCCGCGGCCTGGATGTCCATGCTGATCTACCTCGCGATGGCCGCGTGGTCGGGCCTGGGCCTGGTGCTCAACGCGCGGCTGTCGGCCACCATGGCGCACGCGCTCGCGCCCACCGGCGCGGTCATGACCCTGCTCGCGCTCGTGACCGGTTCGCTCTGGGGCAAACCCACCTGGGGCACCTGGTGGGTGTGGGACGCGCGGCTCACCTCGGAGCTGGTGCTGCTGTTCCTCTACCTGGGGGTGATGTCGCTGCACGCGGCCATCGACGACCCGCGCCGCGCCGACCGCGCGAGCGCCCTGCTCACGCTGGTGGGGGTGGTGAACATCCCCATCATCTATTTCTCGGTGCGCTGGTGGAACACGCTGCACCAGGGCGCGAGCGTGAGCCTGGACAAGCCGCCCAGCATCGCCACACCCATGCTGCTGGGCATGCTGCTGATGGTGGCCGCGTTCTGGTGCTATGCGATCGCGGTGGCGCTGCTGCGCCTGCGCGTGCTGCTGCTCGAACGCGAAGGCCACGCGGCCTGGGCCCAGGCCGACCGGAGGCATTCATGAACACGCTGCACCAGCTCTGGCTGCTCGACGGGCGCGGCCCCTACGTGTGGGGCGCGCTGCTGGCCTGCGCGCTGGCGTTCGCGCTCGAACTGTGGGGCCTGCAACGCCGCCGCCAGGCGCTGGGCCCCGGGCCCGACGCGGGGGACGCGCCATGACGCGGCGCAGCCAACGCCTGATCGTGCTGCTGCTCGGCCTGGGCGCGCTGGGCAGCGCGAGCGCGCTGGTGCTGCGCGCCTTCGGCAGCAACCTGGTGTTTTTCTACAGCCCCACGCAGGTGGCGCAGCGCGCCGCACCGCAGGACCGCGCGTTCCGCATCGGCGGCCTGGTGCAGCAGGGCAGCGTGCAGCGCGAGGGCGGCGCCAGCCTGCTGTTGCGCTTCGAGGTGACCGATGGCGCGCACCGCGTGCCGGTGCGCTACCACGGCCTGCTGCCCGATCTGTTCCAGGAGGGCAAGGGGGTGGTGGCCCAGGGCCGCCTCGGCGCCGACGGCCTGTTCGTGGCCGACCAGGTGCTGGCCAAGCACGACGAGAACTACATGCCGCCCGAAGCGGCCGCCGCGCTCAAGGAGGCGCAGGCGCGATGACCGCCGAGCTCGGCCACTACGCGCTTGCGCTGGCCCTGGCCCTGGCGCTGCTGCAGGGCGTGGCACCGCTGCTGGGCGCGGCGCGCGAACGCCACGCGGCCTGGATGGCATTGGCCGTGCCCGCGGCCTGGCTGCAACTGGCCGCGCTCGCGCTGGCCTACGCCTGCCTCACGCAGGCCTTCATCGACACCGATTTCAGCGTGAAGCTGGTGGCCGAGCACGCGCACACCAGCCTGCCCCTCGTCTACCGCATCACCGCGGTCTGGGGCAACCACGAGGGCTCGATCCTGCTGTGGGCGCTGATCCTCGCGGGCTGGGGCGCGGCCGTGGCCTGGCGCACGCACGCGCTCGACGAAGCGACCCGCGCGCGCGTGCTCGGCGTGATGGGCCTGGTGGGCGCGGGCTTCCTGCTGTTCGTGCTGTTCACCTCCAACCCCTTCGCGCGCCTGGCCGACGCGCCGCTGCAGGGGCGCGACCTGAACCCGCTGCTGCAGGACCCGGGCATGGTGATCCACCCGCCGCTGCTCTACATGGGCTACGTGGGCCTGGTGGTGCCGTTCGCGTTCGCGCTCGCGGCGCTCATGGCGGGCCGGCTCGACGCCGCCTGGGCGCGCGCCTCGCGGCCCTGGACGCTGTGCGCCTGGGCTTTTCTCACGCTGGGCATCGCGCTCGGCAGCTTCTGGGCCTACTACGAGCTCGGCTGGGGTGGCTGGTGGTTCTGGGACCCGGTGGAAAACGCCTCGTTCATGCCCTGGCTGCTGGCCACGGCGCTGCTGCACTCGCTGGCGGTGAGCGAGAAGCGCGGCGCCTTTCGCGCCTGGACCGTGCTGTTGGCCATCGGCGGCTTTTCGCTCTCGCTGCTGGGCACCTTCATCGTGCGCTCGGGCGTGCTGAGCTCGGTGCACGCCTTCGCCACCGACGCCACGCGCGGCCTGTTCATCCTCGCGCTGCTGGCCACGGTCACGGGCGGCTCGCTGGCGCTGTTCGCGGCGCGCTTTCCGGCCGCCGCGCGCGGCGGGCCGGTGGCGCCGCTCTCGCGCGAGGCGCTGCTGCTGGTGAACAACCTGCTGCTGGTGGTGGCCACGGCCGCGGTGCTGCTGGGCACGCTCTACCCGCTGGTGATCGACGCGCTGGGCCTGGGCAAGCTCTCGGTGGGGCCGCCCTACTTCAATGCCGTGTTCCTGCCGCTCATGATGCCGGCGCTGCTGCTCATGGGCGTGGGCCCGCTGGTGCGCTGGCAGCGCGACCGCCTGCCGCGCCTGGCGCAGGCGCTGCGCGGCGTGGTGCTGCTCGCGCTGGCCGCGGCGGCGCTGCTGCCGCTGGCGCTGGCGCGCGTCGAACCCGGCCTGCTGGTGGGCCTCACGCTGGCGCTGTGGATCGCGCTGGCCACGGCCTGGCAGGCCCTGCAGCGCTGGCGCCAGGCGCCGCAGCACGGCGCCTGGGCGCGCCTGCGCGCGCTGCCGGGCGGCCAGCACGCCATGGTGCTGGCCCACCTGGGCGTGGCGGTGTTCGTGGCCGGGGCGACGCTGGTCACGCACGGCCAGCAGGAACGCGACGTGCGCCTGTTGCCCGGCCAGTCGCTCGACCTGGGCGGGCACCGCTACACGCTGAGCGAGGTGGCGGCGCTGCGCGGCCCCAACTACCGCGCCGTGCAGGCCACGGTGGCCGTGACGCGCGCGGGCGAGCCCGTGGCCACGCTGCGGCCGCAGCGCCGCGTGTACGACAGCCTGCGCATGCCCATGACCGAGGTCGCCATCCACCGCCGGCTCTCGCGCGACCTGTACGTGACGCTGGGCGAGCCGCTGGGCGACGGCAGCTGGGCGCTGCGCGTGCACCACAAGCCCTGGGTGAACCTGATCTGGCTCGGCGCCGCGCTGATGGCGCTGGGCGGCGGGGTGGCCGCGGCGGCGCGGCGCGACCGGCGCGCACGCGCCGTGGCCGCCGACCTGCCCGCGCTGCCCGCGCCGGGGGTGGCGCCATGAAGCGCGCCTGGTGGCCGCTGGCCGGCTTCGTGCTGCTGCTGGCGCTGCTCGGTGCGGGCCTGGGCCTGAAGCCGCGCGAGGTGCCGTCGCCGCTGATCGGCCGGCCCGTGCCCGCGTTCGCGCTCGCCACGCTCGAAGACCCCGCGCGCACGCTCGGCCCGGGCGACCTGCCACGCCAGCCGCACCTGATCAACGTCTGGGCCTCGTGGTGCGTGGCCTGCCAGTCCGAGCACCCGCTGCTGGTGGCCTTCGCGCGCGACACCGGCGTGCCCGTGATCGGCCTGAACCACAAGGACGAACCCCAGGCCGCGCGCCGCTGGCTGCAGCGCCACGGCAACCCCTACCGCATGAGCCTGCTCGACCCCCAGGGCGGCTTCGGCATCGACCTGGGCGTGTACGGCGTGCCCGAGACCTACGTGGTCGACGCGCGCGGCGTGATCGTGCACAAGCACGTGGGCATGCTCACGCCCGAGGTGCTGCGCGACACCATCGCACCGCTGCTGGTGCACCCCGACGGCTGAGGGCCTTGCCATGACACACCACCCCACCCTGTCCCGCCCCCTGCTCCCCGCCCTGCGCCGCGCCACCGCCGCGGCCGCGCTGTGCGCCGCCGGCCTCGCGGCCGCGGCCGACCCGGGCTCGATCGAGGCGCGCGCCCAGGCCGTGGCCGAGGAGCTGCGCTGCCTGGTCTGCCAGAACGAAACCGTGGCCGGCTCGACCGCGCCGCTCGCGCTCGATCTGCGCGCCCAGATCCACCAGCAGCTCGCCGCGGGCCGCAGCGAGCGCGAGGTGATGGACTACATGACCGCGCGCTACGGCGACTTCGTGCGCTACCGCCCGCCGGTGGACGCGCGCACCTGGCTGCTCTGGTGGGGCCCGTTCGCGCTGCTCGCGCTCGGCGGCCTGGGGCTGTGGCGGCGGCTGCGCACGGCCGGCGCGGGCGCGCCGGAGGGTGAGGCATGAACGCCCCGGTTGCGCTTGCGCTGCTGGTGCTGGGCCTGAGCGCGGCCGCGCTCACGGCGCTGCTGCTGTGGCCGCTGTGGCAGGCGCGCGTGGCCGCGGCTGCGCGGCCCTCAGCGCTGTGGGCGGTGCCGCTGGTGGCCGTGCTGGTGTACACGATCACGGGCGACCCGCAGGCCGTGGCACGCGCGCCCGGCGACGGCGAGCGCGAGGCGCGCCGCGAAACCGAAGCGCTGGTGGCGCAGCTCAGCGCCACGCTGCAGGGCGAGACGCCCGCGGGCGCGGCCGCGGCCGGCGCGCCCGAGGCCTGGGTCTGGCTGGCCGGCCTGCAGGCCGAACTGCAGCGCTTCGCCGAAGCCGAAGCCGCCTACGGCCGCGCCCTCGCGCTGCGGCCCGACATGCCGCAGTGGCTGGTCGACCGCGCCGATCTGTACCTGGTGGCACACGGCGCGGCCGATGGCGAGGCCGAGCGCCTGGTGTCGCGCGCGCTCGCGCTCGCGCCCGACCACCCCAAGGCGCTCGCGATCGCGGGCGGCCTGGCGCACGACCGCGGCGACACCGCGCAGGCACGCCGGCTCTGGGCGCTCGCGCGCACGCAGGTGCCCGACGACAGCGCCTTCGCGGCCGAGCTCGACCGCAGCCTGGGCGCGACACCCGCCACCGCGGCCGCCGCGGGCGCGCCCACCGCGGTCAGCGGCTCGGTGCGGCTCGCGCCCGACCTGCTCGCGCAGGCGCAGCGCGCCGGCCCGCAGGCGCGCGTGTTCGTGGTGCTGCGCGCCGCGGGCGCGGGCCCGCGCGTGCCGCTCGCGGTGGGCCGGCACGAGGCCGGCGCGCTGCCGCTGCCGTTCTCGCTCGACACCGCCGACGCGATGGCGCCGGGCGGCGGCTGGCAGCCCGGGCAGCGGCTCGAACTGCAGGCCGTGCTGTCACCCAGCGGCGACGCGCGCCCGCAGCCGGGCGACCTCGTGTCGGCACCGCTCGAGGTGCTGGCCGGCACGGGCCCGGTGGCGCTGGTGCTCGACCGCCAGCGGCCCTGAGCGCAGCGGGCCCTGCGCTCAGCGGGTCTTGATTTCAGCGGGCCTTGATTTCAACGGGCCGTGCACTCAGCGGCCTGTGGCGGGCCAGCGCAGCGAGCCCGCGCGCGCGGGCTCGTGCAGCAGCGCGTCCACCGCGGCCACCACGGCCCCGGGGTCTTCCTCGTGCGCGAGGTGGCCGAGCCCGGGCAGCGCGATCAGTGGCAGGCGCACGCCCAGCGGCAGCCGGTGCCACAGGTGGCGCGACTGCCAGGGCGGCACGGTGCGGTCGCCCTCGCCCACCAGCAGCTGCAGCGGCGTGCGCAGCGCCGGCAGGCGCGCCAGCAGCGGCGGCAGCTCCCAGTGGGCCATCATGGCCAGCGTGCTGGCCACGTGCGCGGGCGAGCGCACCAGCCGCGCGTACAGCGCCTGGCCCTCGGCATCGAGCCGCGAGCCTGTGCCCTCGATCAGTTGCCGCACCAGCGCCGGTTGCTGCGCGCGCCGCGCCAGGCCGCGCGTGATCCATTCGCGGCCCGCGATCCAGCGCGCCGACGAGGCCATCACCGGCCACAGCGGCCCGCCCATGGGCAGCAGCGCCGCGTTCAGGCCCAGCACCGCACGCGGCCGCACCGAGGTGTCGAGCGCCATCTGCAGCGCCAGCGCCGCGCCCGCCGAATGGCCCACGATCAGCGCCGGCCGCTGGCCCAGCGTGGCCAGCAGCGCGGCCACCGCGCGCGCCATGCTGGGCAGCGTGAACACCGCGGCGCGGCGCTCGGGTGCGGGCGCGCTGGTGAAGCCGTGGCCCGGCAGGTCGAGCGCGACCACCTCGGCCCGGGGCGCGAGCCGCGGCGCCAGGGCGCGCCACGAATGGGCGGACGCGCCGGTGCCGTGCAGCAGCACCACGCAGGGCGCGCCGCTGTGCGCTGGCGCGGGCCAGTGCTGCACGTGCCAGCGCAGGCCGGCCGCGTCGACGAAGCGGCTGTGCGCGCGGTGCGGCCAGGCCGCCCCGTCGCGCGCCCAGTCGAGTGCGGCCTCGCCCATGGCCGTGCTCAGGCCAGGGCCGCGGCGGCCGGGCGCGCCCGGCGCACCGCGCGCGAGAGCTCGCCCGCGCCCGCGTGCGGCAGTGGCAGGTAGTGCGCGCCCATGGCATCGGCCACGCCGCGCGCGTGTGGGTGCGGCATGGGCGAGGTGTCGATGAGCAGCGCCGCCGCGCCGCAGCCGCGCAGGCGGCGCGCGGCGCACAGGGCGTCGCTGCCCGCCCGCTCGCGGCCCGGCGAACCGTCGGCGGCGATGTTGGCGCGGCCGTCGGTGAGCAGCACGAGCTGCGGCGTTTCACCGCGGCGCTGCAGCGCGCCCAGCAGCTCGCCGGCCTGCGCGAGTGCGGTGGCCAGCGGTGTGCCGCCGCCGCCGGGCAGGCCCGCGAGGCTGCGCTTGGCGCGCGCGAGCGAGCGCGTGGGCGGCAGCAGCAGCTCGGCCCCGGTGCCGCGGAACGCGAGCAGGGCCACGCGGTCGCGCCGCACATAACAGTCGGCCAGCAGCAGCTCGACCGCGCCCTTGGCCTCGGCCAGCCGGTGCAGGGCCGACGAGCCCGAGGCATCGACCACGAACAGCGTGGTGGCCTGCGGCGTCTGGCGGCGGCGGGTCACGTGCAGGTCGTCGGGGCGCACGTGCACGCGCGGACCGGCGGCCGCCGCTGGCGCCTCGCGGCGGCGCAGCGCCTGCCAGGGCGCGGCCGCGCGCAGCGTGTCGATCAGGCTCAGGCGCTGCTGGCCGTCGGGCCGGCCGCGCCGCGCGCCCAGCGGCCGGCCGCGCGCCGACAGGCGCTGCGCGGGGCCGCCCCGGCCCGTGGCGCTGCGCGCGCCGCCGCGGCCGGGCGCGGGGGCCAGGCGCTGCGCGAGCGCGGCGAGCAGGCCCGGGGGCAGGCTGGCGCGCGCGGCGTCGAGCAGGGCCTCGGCCGGAGCGGGGGCGGTGGGATCGGTGGGATCGTCGGCTGCGAGCTCGGGGCTGTCGTGGGGCGAAGCGTTCGCGGGCTCTCGCGCGCCGGCTTCGGGCGCGTGGGGCTCGGGCGATGGCGCCTGCGCCGCTTCGGTCTTGGTCTCGGCTTCGGGCGCGGTCTCGGCCTCGGGCGCGGGCCATTGCGTGGCGCGCGGCAGCAGCACCCAGGCGAGGGCGAGCGCGGCGTGGCGCGTGTGCACCACCGCGGCCCCGTCGAGCGCGGCGGCCGCGCGCGCCACGCGCAGCGCCTGCAGCGGCGCGCGCAGCGAGGCCACGCCCAGCGCCTGCGCGCTCGCGCAGAGTTCGCGCAGCAGCGCCTCGGGCACGGCCACCGTGGGCAGGCGCTCGCGCGCCGCGGCCACGGTCTCGGGTGGCCAGGGCGTGCCGGCGGGCAGGCCGGCGGCGCCGAGTTCGATGTGCAGCGCGAGCCGTTCGGCGAGGCCGGGCGCGCACGCGCCTGCGTGCGGGTCTTCGTCTTCGGTGCGGTCGTCGAGCGCCACCACGGCCAACGACAGCGAGCGCGCGCCCGAATGGCCTTCGCGTTCGAGCGGCAGCTCGCCGGTGTCGAGCACGCGGTGCAGGTGCGCGAGCACGTGCGGGGCCTGGCGCTGCACCGAGGGCAGCAGCAGCACCCCGCCGTGCGCCGCCAGCAGCAGGCCGTCGCGCGCGATCGCGCGGCCCTCGCGCAACGAGGCCGTGAGGTCGAGGCCGCCGAGCAGTTCGGCGTCGCGGATGTGCAGCGGCACGCGGCGCCAGGCGCGGCCCGCGGGCAGCCCGCCGCGCAGCTGGGCGAGCCAGTCGTCGCGATCGGGGCCGGCCGCGGCGCGCAGCCACACGCCGCCCAGGCCCAGCGGGTCCACCGCCATCAGCGCGGCGGCGGTGGCCGCATCGGCCGCGGCGTTCACCTCAGGCCACCGCCAGTTGTTCGTCCACGGCGCGCTGCACGCGCGCGGTGGAGCCCGAGTCGTCCAGCGGGTTGCGGCGCAGCCGGTGGCGCAGGGCCGCGGGCGCCATGCGGCGCAGGTGTTGGCAGGCCACCGCGGCGTCGCCTTCGAGCGCGGCCAGCGCGCGCGCGGCGCGGATCAGCGTGAGGTCGCCGCGCAGGCCGTCGGCGCCGAGCGCCATGCACAGGCGCGAGGCGCTCTGGCGCACCGCGTCGGGCACGTCCACGCCGGCCAGCCGCTCGCGGCCGCGCTGGATGCGCCGGCGCAGCGCCTCGTCTTCGCGCCGCCAGTGGTCGTGGAAGGCCTGCGGGTCGCGCTCGAAGGCATCGCGGCGCTTCACCACCTCCACGCGCGTGTCGAGATCGGTGGGCGTGGTGACCTCGACCGCGAGGCCGAAGCGGTCGAGCAGCTGGGGGCGCAGCTCGCCCTCTTCGGGGTTGCCGCTGCCCACCAGCACGAAGCGCGCGGGGTGGCGCACCGAGAGGCCTTCGCGCTCCACCACGTTCTCGCCCGAGGCGGCCACGTCGATCAGCAGGTCGACCAGGTGGTCGTCGAGCAGGTTCACCTCGTCGATGTAGAGGAAGCCGCGGTGGGCGCGCGCCAGCAGCCCGGGCTCGAAGGCCTTGACGCCCTGCGCGAGCGCGCGCTCGAGGTCGAGCGCGCCGACCACGCGGTCTTCGGTCGCACCCAGCGGCAGGTCGACCACCGGCACGGCCACGCGCGCCACGCGCGGGCGGCCGCTGGCGCGGCGCGCGCTGCATTCATCGCACTGGTGGCGCGGGTCGTCGGGGTCGCAGGCGTAGCGGCAGCCGCTGAGCGCCTTCATGGGCGGCAGCAGCGCGGCGAGCGCGCGCACCGCGGTGGACTTGCCGGTGCCGCGGTCGCCGAGCACCAGCAGACCGCCCAGGCTGGGGTCGATCACGGTGATCAGGATCGCCAGCTTCATTTCGTCCTGCGCGACGATGGCCGAGAAGGGATAGGCGTTGGCCATGCGGTTCACCTAGTGTCAGTTCGATTGGACGATTCTGAACTGTCAATTCAGCTTGTCAACCGGATTCGTCGCCGCCGGTGCGCGAGCGCAGGCCCCAGGCCCACAGGCCGTCGGACGGGATGGGCAGCACCATGAAGACGTGTTCGAGCACCGCGAGCGTGAGCAGCATGGCCGCAAAGGTGTATGAGCTGGCCTCGAAGGGCCCGGTTCCCGGGTGCAGGGCCTGCCACCACAGCGCCACCGCGCCCAGGCCGCCGAGCAGCAGGGAGCCGTGCATGAAGCGATTGCCGCCGCGGCGGAAATAGCTCTGCAGGTAGGCCAGGTGCGGCGGCAGGAACGACTCGGCGAGGTTGCGCACCCCGAGGAACAGGTTGATCTTGGCGCTCTGGCGCATCACGTAGAGCACGCCGTAGGTCCACCAGCCGCTGGGGTTGGGCGCGCCCCAGGTGAGCAGCAGCACGCCCGCGCCCAGCAGCAGCAGGGCGAGCTCGTGGTGCCACACGGTGCGCCAGGCCAGCACCACGCGGCGCCAGCCCCGCGCGCCCGCGGGCAGCGGCTGGCGCCGCGAGCCCGTGACCGCGCCGAGCACGAAGGCCACCTCCTGCCAGGCCCAGACCAGCAGCGCGCCGGTGAAGCCGAGGTAGGCGCCGGTGATGCGCAGGTCGTCGCGCGAGGCGTAGAGGCAGACGAAGCCCAGGAACAGGAAGAAGCTCGCGCCGATCAGCGTCCACTTGAAGGTCCAGCGCGGCAGGCCGTTGAGGTAGAGGATCAGCCCGGTGCTGAACCACCACAGCAGCAGCACGTAGAGCACGGGGTAGACGTGCTGGGTCATGGCAGGGCTCCGGCGCGGCGCGCGCGCTCACCAGGTGGGCGACACGCGCATCTGCTGCGGCAGGGTGTTGGGCACCGTGGGCAGCAGATACAGGCGCGCGAACACCGCGGCCGCGGCCACGCCGCAGCCGGCGCGCACCAGCGCACCGGCCAGGCCGCCGCGCTCGCGCGCGGCCTCGGCGCGCGCGCCCAGGCGGCGCAGCCGCTCCATGCCGGCGCGGAACGCGGGGTGGTCGATGTCGAGCATCAGCGGGAACACCTGGCGCGTGATCTCGGAGGTGATGCGGAACACCTGGTGGTCGTAGGCGGTGGGGTCGAGGCCGAGCGCCTGGTGCAGCGCGGGCCGCGTGTGGTCGCGCACGTACATGGTGGCGAACACCGCGAGCAGGAAGAAGCGGATCCAGCCCTTGTTGAGGCCGCCGAGCAGGCCGGGCTGGGCGCGCATGATCAGCGCGAAGGCCTCGCCGTGGCGGAATTCGTCGTTGCACCAGCGCTCGAACCAGCGAAAGATCGGGTGGAAGCACAGCTCGGGGTGGCGCTCGATCTGGCGGTAGATGGTGATGTAGCGCGCGTAGCCGATCTTCTCGGACAGGTAGGTGGCGTAGAAGATGTACTTGGGCTTGAAGAAGGTCGCCTTCTTGGCCTTGGCCAGGTGGGCCAGGTCGACGCCGATGCCGAAGTCCTTGAGCCACTGGTTGATGAAGCCCGCGTGGCGGCTTTCGTCGCGCGCCATCAGCGCCATCAGCTCCTTGATGTCGCGGTTGGCCACGCGGCGGCGGATCTCGGCGTAGAGCAGGCAGCCCGAGAACTCCGAGGTGCACGAGCTGATGAGGAAGTCGAGGAATTCCTTGTGCAGCTCGGGGTCGAGCGGCACGTGGTTGCCCGCCATGTCCGCGGGACGCTGGAAGTGGTCGGTGTTCGAGTCGGCGCGGAACTCGTCCATCATCGCGTCCCACTCGGCGCGCACGGGCGTCATGTCCAGCCGTTCGAGGGCCTCGAAATCGGTGGTGTAGAAGCGCGGCGTGAGCACCGTGTTCTGCAGCGCGCTGCGCGTGGCTTCGTTGGGGGTGCGGGTGTCGGCGTCCATGCGGTTCTCCTCGTCGCTCATTGCGGGGGCAGCAGCGGCGCGAAGGCCGCGGCGTTGGTGGGCCCGAAGGCCTTGAGGTCGGCGCGCCAGCCGGTGGCCGGGTCGTCGAGCCAGAGTCGGCCGTCGGCGTGCGCCACCAGGTGCACCGCCCGCTCGGGGCCGATGCCGCGGCGCTTGCGCTCGCGCGCCATGCCGCGCAGCGTGCCGCGCAGGAAGCCGTTGCTCTGCGCGGGCACGGTGTGCACGAGCGCGGCGTCGGGCACGCGGCGCACGTCGATGGCGCCGTCGGCGCGGTCGTGGAAGGTGTAGGCGAGCACGGTCGGCGCCGCGGCATCGCGCGCCGCGGGGGGCGCGGGCGCGCGCTCGCTCCAGCGCGACACCGCCACCGCGGCCACCGTGAGCAGCAGCAGAGCACCCAGCGCGAGCAGCGGCCAGGCCGCCAGGCGCGGGGCCGCGATCGCGGGCGGGGCGGCGGGTCGGGCGGACATGGCGGCTCGCTCAGGCCAGGGCGGTGTCGGGTCGGGCGGCGGGCCGCGCCACCGCGGCCGGCGCGGCCGCCAGCGGCGCGAGCGGGCGTTCGGCCAGCGCCTGCGACAGCAGCGCGCCCACGCGCGCGGCGTCGGGGATGCAGCGCAGCGCGGGCTCGGGCCGGCGCACGCACCAGGGCCGCGCATGCGGCCACAGGTGCAGCCAGCCGATGCGCTCGCCCGGCGCGAGCTGCAGCGCGAGGTCGCCGTGGCCGTTCGCGCGCGGCCGCAGGGCCACGCCGTCGACCTGGCGGTGCGGCAGGTTGAAGGTGACGCTGAGCACGATGCCCACGCGCATCACGGTGCGGCGTGTGGTGACGGTGTAGACCGCCGTGCGCGCGCTGAGCCAGGCCAGCACGCCCAGCAGGCCCAGCGCGAGCGCGGCCAGCGGCGTGAGCCAGAGCAGCGCGATCAGGGCCTGCCCCGGGCCGCCGCCGGCCAGGCCGACGTCGAGCGCGCGCCAGCCCAGCAGCAGCGCGAAGTACACCAGCACCTCGCGCACGTGGAACACGTGCCAGGCCAGCGAACGCCAGTCGGGTGCGCCCTGCCACAGCAGCCGCTCGCCCGCGGGCAGCGCCTCGGGCAGGCCGTGCGCGGCCTCGAACTCGTGTTCGTGCTGGCCCGGCGGGGTGTGGCGGTGGCTCACAGCAGCGGCCCCATGCGCTCGGGCGTGGCGTAGAGCGTGCCGGCGCCGTAGTAGGCAACGATGCGCTCCTCTTCGAGCAGGGTGACCGCATCGGGTTTGGCGGTGCCGGGCACGTCCATGAACTGCTCGCCCAGGATGGACTTCACGCGCACGCGGTCGTTGCCGATGCGCGTGAAGTTGATCGGCAGCAGCACGCGGCGCGCGTCGGGCAGCTCGAGCTCGAGGTAGCGGAACAGCATCTCGGCGCGGTCGACCCACAGGTCCACCACATGCCCGCCCACCGCGCCGTCGGCGCCCTGCACCGGCATGCCGCGCGGGTCGGGGTCGTGGCCCGAGACGCCGAAGGCCGCATCGGCGCGCAGCGGCACGATGCGCAGCGTGCCGTCGACCATGAGGTCGGGCTCGTCGGCGCGGTCGGCCCAGGCGCCCGGGCCCACGCCGGCCAGCAGCAGGTTCGCGGCCGTGGGCTGCAGCGGCGCGCCCGGCCAGGGGCCCACGGGCTCGGCCTGCAGGGTCTGCGGCGAGGGCCGGCGGTCGGGCACGGTGCGCGTGCTGCCGTTCTGCAGCCTGAAGGTCTTGGGCTCGGGCATGGGCGGCCAGCCCTGCACCATCACATGGGCCGATCGGTCCGATTCGAGCGGGTATCCCTCGCGCTTGTTCTCGCGGTGCAGGTAGTAGATGAGGCCCGCGAAGAAAGCCCAGAACGCGTAGAGCACGAGCTGGGCCACGTCGATGTAGCCGGTGATGGCGCCTGTTTCCATGAGGGTCTCCTGGGTGAAGTCAGCCGGGCAGTTCGGCAAGGCCAAGCGGTTCGCGCGCGTCGGGGGCGGGTGCGGGGCCGCGGCGAACCAGCGGCCCCACCGCCACCAGCGTGGCGAACAGCAAGGCAATCTCGAGGTGATAGACGAAGCTGTAGCCCACGGCGGGCGTGCTGAGCGCGCTGCCGAGCAGGCCCTGCTGCGCGAGCGCGGACACGGTGTCGCGCAGCGCGCCACCGCCGGCCACGGCCAGGCCGGCCGCGGTGGCCTGCACCGCGCCCCACACGCCGAGCGCGAGGCCGTTGTGCTCGCGCGATTGCAGGCCCATGGCGGCCACCAGCGTGGCCACCGAGAACAGGCCGCCGCCCAGGCCGATGGCGAAGGTGCCGGCGGCGAACAGCAGCGTGGTGTGCAGCGGCTCGGCGAAGATCACCGCGCTCAGGCCGGCCACGCCGAACAGGCAGCCGAAGGAGGCGATGCGGTGTTCGTTGCCGCCGCGGCGCAGCCAGCGCGAGGCCCAGCCGAAGGCGCAGAGCGCGCCCGCGGCCATGACCGCGGTGAGCAGCGAGGTGGCGCCCACCGACAGGCCCAGCACCTGGCCGCCATAGGGCTCGAGCAGCACGTCCTGCATGCTGAAGCCCGCGGTGCCGAGCGCGGTGGCCACCAGCAGGCGGCTCGCGCGCCCGCCCGAGAGCAGCCGCAGCCAGGCCTCGCGCAGGCGCGGCCGGCGTTCACCGGGCGCGGCGCGCGTGGCCTGCGGGCGGCGCGCCTCCTGCTTCCACAGCGCCACCACGTTGAGCACCAGCGTGAGCAGCGCCGCGGCCTGGATCACCTGGATGAGCTTGATGTGGCCGTAGTCGGCCAGCAGCGCGCCGAAGGCCAGCGAGCTCAGGCCCATGCCGAGCAGCAGCATCACGTAGAGCAGCGCCACCACGCGCGGGCGCGAGGCCGGGGGCGCGAGGTCGGTGGCGAGCGCCAGGCCCGCGGTCTGCGTGAGGTGCAGGCCCGCGCCCACCAGCAGGAAGGCCAGCGCGGCGCCGATCTGGCCGTAGAGCTGCGAGCCCGCGAGCTGGCCCTGGCCCGAGAGCACCAGCAGCGCGAAGGGCATGATGGCCAGGCCGCCGAACTGCAGCAGGCTGCCCATCCAGATGTAGGGCACGCGACGCCAGCCCAGGGCCGAGCGGTGGTGGTCCGAGCGAAAGCCCATGAGCGCACGCAGCGGCGCGAACACCAGCGGCAGGCCCACCATCACCGCCACCAGCCAGGCGGGCACACCGAGCTCCACGATCATCACGCGGTTGAGCGTGCCGTTGAGCAGGGCCATGGCCATGCCGACCGTGATCTGGAACAGCGACAGCCGCAGCAGCCGGCCCATGGGCAGGTCGGCGCTGGCGGCGTCGGCGAACGGCAGCCAGCGCGTGCCCAGGCGCAGCCACCAGGGCGGGCGCTTCGGGGGCCGGGCGGCGGGCGTGTTCATGGGGCGCGCCACTCCGTGGCCTGCGAGCGGTAAAAGCCGCTGTCGATGCGCTGGCTGCGTGCGCTGCGCCAGCCGGCCAGCACCGGCTCGGCCTGCGCGAGCGCCTGCAGCGCTTCGTGGCGCACCGGCACGATGGCGGGCGAGCGGTCGCCGCGCGGGAACCACTGGCCGATGGCGTGCATGGCGCGCAGCGCCGGCGTGGACGGCGCGTGGGTGCAGAGGATGGCGCGGCGCGTGCGCGGCGCCAGCCGCGCGAGCGCCTGCACCGCGTCGCGCGCCTCGTAGTGGATCAGCGAGTCCATGGCCACCACGTAGTCGAAGGCGCCGAGTGCGTCGTCGAGCATGTCGCCGCTGAGCCACTGCAGCCGGCCGCCGGCCGCGGCCACACCCGGGTCGTCGGCCACGCGCTCCTGCGCGAGCCGCACCAGGTTGGGCGACAGGTCCACGCCGACCACGTCGGCGCCGCGCCGCGCGGCGGCCAGCGCGAGCGCGCCGGTGCCGCAGCCGGCGTCGAGCAGGCGCAGGCCGTCGAGCCGCGCGGGCAGCCACGACAGCAGGGTCTCGCGCATGCGGTCACGGCCCGCGCGCACGGTGGCGCGCACCCGGCTCACCGGCGCGTCCGAGGTGAGCTGGGCCCAGGCCTGCACCGCGGTGCGGTCGAAGTAGTGGCCGATGCGCCCGCGGCTTTGCTGGTAGGTGGGGCTGTCCATGGCCGTTCCTTCAGTCGTAGCCCAGCAGGTCGAAGATGTCGCGGTCCTTCATGGGCACCGCGGGCAGCGGGTCGCTGCCGCGCCACAGGGCCTCGGCCAGGCGCAGGTACTCGTCCTGCACCGCCTTCACCTCGGGCGAGTCCTCCATCTCGAACAGCGTGGCCTTCTTGAGCCGGCTGCGGCGGATGGCGTCGAGATCGGGAAACCGCGCGGCCAGGCGCAGGCCGGTGCGCGAGGTGTAGCGGTCGATCTGGTCGGTGGCCTGGCTGCGGTTGGCGATCACACCGCCCAGGCGCACGCCGTAGTTCTTCGCCTTCGCGCCGATGGCCTGCACGATGCGGTTCATCGCGAAGATCGAATCGAAGTCGTTGGCGGTGACGATGAGCGCGCGGTCGGCGTGCTGCAGCGGCGCGGCGAAGCCGCCGCACACCACGTCGCCGAGCACGTCGAAGATCACCACGTCGGTGTCGTCGAGCAGGTGGTGCTCCTTGAGCAGCTTCACCGTCTGGCCCACCACGTAACCGCCGCAGCCGGTGCCTGCGGGCGGGCCGCCGGCCTCCACGCACATCACGCCGTTGTAGCCGGGGAACACGAAGTCGTCGACGCGCAGCTCCTCGGGGTGGAAGTCGACCGCTTCGAGCGCGTCGATCACCGTGGGCAGCATCTTCTTGGTGAGCGTGAAGGTGCTGTCGTGCTTGGGGTCGCAGCCGATCTGCAGCACGCGCTTGCCCAGGTGCGAGAACGCGGCCGAGAGGTTGCTCGAGGTCGTGCTCTTGCCGATGCCGCCCTTGCCGTAGATGGCAAAGACCTTGGCGGTGCCGATGCGCACCGCGGGGTCGAGCGCGACCTGCACGCTGCCCTCGCCGTCTTCGTGTGGCGCAGGCGCGCCGCGGGATCGCCGCAAATCGGTGATCGGTATCGAGGTGGTGGTCATCACGCCCTGGCTCCTTCGTAAACGCCTTCGATGCGGTCTTCAAGTTCCTCGCCCGCGCGCTGCAGCGCGTCCAGCATGGCCCCGTCGGGTTGCCAGAAGTGCCGGTCCACCGCCTCGATGAGGCGGTGGGCGATGCGCGCGGACGAGTGCGGGTTGAGCGACGCGAGCCGCTCGCGCATCTCGGGGTCGAGCACAAAGGTGCGGCTGAGCTGTTCGTAGACCCAGGGCTGCACCTGCCCCGTGGTGGCCGACCAGCCCATGGTGTTGGTCATGTGCACTTCGAGCTGGCGCACGCCTTCGTGGCCGTGGGCCAGCATGTCTTCGTACCAGCGCGGGTTGAGCATGCGGGTGCGCGTCTCCAGCGCCACCTGCTCGCCGAGCGAGCGCACGCTGCCGCCGCCGTCGCTGGCACAGGTCTGGTCGCCGATGTAGACCGGCGCCACCGGCGCATGGGCGCCGCGCGCGCGCTGCACCGCGCGGCTCACGCCGCCCAGGGTGTCGAAATAGGTGTCGACCGTGGTCACGCCGAGTTCGACCGAATCGAGGTTCTGGTAGGCCAGCTCGACGCGCGAGAGCACGCCCTGCAGCAGTTGCGGCTGCGCCTGGGGCCGGCCATTGCGACCGTAGGCGAAGCCCTTGCGGCGGGTGAAGGTCTCGGCGAGTTCGTCGGTGCCGTCCCAGCGGCTGCTGTCGACCAGGCTGCTCACGTGCGCGCCGTAGGCGCCCTCGGCGTTGCCGAACACGCGCAGGGCCGCGGTTTCCAGGTCGCCACCGTGCGCGGCCTGGTGGGCGAGCGCGTGGCGGCGGATGGGGTTGAGATCGAGCGGCTCGTCGGCGCTGGCGGCGAGCCAGGCGGCCTCGGCGAGCAGGCGCACCTGCAGCGGCAGCAGGTCGCGGAAGATGCCCGAGAGCGAGATCGCCACGTCCACGCGCGCGCGGCCGAGCTCGGCCAGCGGCACCAGCTCGGCGCCCGCGAGGCGGCCGTAGCCGTCGAAGCGCGGCCGCGCGCCCATGAGGGCGAGCGCCTGGGCGATCGGGCCGCCCTCGCTTTTGAGGTTGTCCGTGCCCCAGAGCACCATGGCGATCGAGGCCGGCAGGCCGTGGCCGTCGGCGCGGTGGCGCTCGAGCAGGCGTTCGGCCTGGCGCGCGCCGTCGCGCATGGCGTAGGCGCTGGGCAGGCGGAAAGGGTCGAAGCCGTGCAGGTTGCGGCCGGTGGGCAGCACCGCGGGCGTGCGCAGCAGGTCGCCACCGGGTGCGGGCCGCACGAAGCGGCCGTCGAGCGCGCGCAGCAGGCCGTCGATCTCGGTGTCTTCGCCGAGCTGGCGGTGCAGCGTGCGCAGCGTGTCGCCCAGGCCCTCGGGCAGCCCGGCGTCGGCGGCCGCGCCGCCGGCCAGCACGGCCTGCAGGCGCACGGCGTCCAGGCGCAGGCCGTGGGAGGCCTCGGCGCTCGCCTGCAGCAGTTCGATCAACTGCGCGGGCGTGGGCACGCGCCCCACCACGTGCAGGCCGTGCGGGATCAGCGTGTATTCGAGTTCGAGCACCTGCGCGGTGAGCGCGCCCATGCGCGCGTCGGCCTGCGCGCCCCAGGGCGGCTCGGCCTCGCACAGGTCGAGCAGCGCGGCCTGCGCCTGCGCCATGGTGGCGAGCTCGGCGCGCTCGGCCTGCGCCTCGGGCTCGGTGCGGCGGTGGCGCTCGACCACCTCTTTCAGATCGACCAGGCCCTTGTAGAGACCGGCCTGCGACACCGGCGGCGTGAGGTGGCTCACCAGCGTGGCGGCGGCGCGGCGCTTGGCCAGCGTGCCTTCCGAGGGGTTGTTGGCCGCGTACAGGTAGACGTTGGGCACGTCGCCGATCAGGCGGTCGGGCCAGCAGCGCGCGCTCAGGCCGCTCTGCTTGCCGGGCATGAATTCGAGCGCGCCGTGGGTGCCGAAGTGCAGCAGCACGTCGGCGCCGAAGTCTTCGCGCAGCCAGCGGTAGAAGGCGCTGAAGGCGTGCGTGGGCGCGAAGCCGCGCTCGAACAGCAGGCGCATCGGGTCGCCCTCGTGGCCGAAGGCGGGCTGCACGCCCACGAACACGTTGCCGAAGCGCTGGCCATAGACGAACAGGCCGCGGCCGTCGGCCTGGTGGCGGCCAGGCGCCGGGCCCCAGTGGGCCTCGATCTCGGCCAGGTGGCGCTCGCGGCGAACGTGCTCGTCGGCCGGGATGTGGTGGAACACATTCACTGGCGTGCCGTGCGCGGCCGCGTTGCCCTCGAGCAGCGCGCGGCGCAGCGCGTCCACGTCGGCGGGCAGCTCCACGGTGTAGCCCTCGCGCTGCATCGCGGCCAGGGTGTTGTGCAGCGACTCGAACACGCCGAGGAAGGCCGCGGTGCCGGTGTTGCCCGCGTTGGGCGGGAAGTTGAAGATCACCACGCCGACCTTGCGCTCGGCGCGGCGGCTGCGCCGCAGATCGACCAGGCGCTGCACGCGCGCGGCCAGCGTGTCGGCGCGCTCCACGTCCACCTGCATGTCGTGGATGCCCGCGGCGGGCTGTGCGGCATCGCCCGCGCTGCGCCCGCCGTAGACCATGGAGCCGGTGGCGCCGTCGAGCTCGGGGATGGCGACCATCATGGTCGACTCCACCGGCATCAGGCCGCGCTCGGAATCGCCCCACTGCTCCAGGGTCTGGAACTCGAGCGCGTTGACCGAGAGGTAGGGCACGTCGAGCCGGGCCAGCGTGTCTTCGGCGCCGCGCGCGTCGTTGTAGGCCGGGC
Organism: Hydrogenophaga sp. T2; assembly: GCF_049843535.1. Classification (NCBI taxonomy): domain Bacteria; kingdom Pseudomonadati; phylum Pseudomonadota; class Betaproteobacteria; order Burkholderiales; family Comamonadaceae; genus Hydrogenophaga; species Hydrogenophaga sp. T2. The sequence goes on from NZ_JBBHZJ010000002.1 coordinate 117,793, forward strand.
CGCCCACGAGCGAGAAGCCGGTGAGCGAGACCAGCGCGTCGATCGCGGGCCGGCCTTCGTGCATGAAGAAGCGTTCGATCGCGGGCCGGTTGTCCAGGCCCGAGGCGAAGGCCGGCAGCACGCGCAAGCCGCGCGCTTCGAGCGCGGTGATCACGCCGTCGTAGTGGCGCGTATTGCCCGCGAGCAGGTACGAGCGCATGAGCAGCAGGCCCACGGTGCCGCGCTGGCCGGTGCGCGCCACGGGCGGCAGGTCCTGCACGCGCTCGGTGAGGCCGTCGGCCAGGCGCGGGTGGTACAGGCCGACCTCGGGATAGCTGCGCGGCAGGGCCGGCGAGAGCGTGCCGCGCAGGTGGCGGCCCGCGCCGTCGGCGTAGCGGTCGACCAGGTGCAGCACGAGCTGCACGATGTTCTCCTGCGAGCCCGCGAGCCAGTACTGCATGCTCAGGAAATAGGCGCGCACGTCCTGCGCGGTGCCGGGGATGAAACGCAGCAGGCGCGGCAGGTGCTGCAGCATCTTCATCTGGCGCGCGCCCGCGGCGCTGCGCTGGCTGGCCTGGGTGGCGGGATCGGCTGCGGCGGCGTCGCCCTCGCGGTCGCGGCCGCGCAGCTTTTTCAGCAGCGCCATCGGGCCGCTCACGGGCGCGTCCATGCGAAAGCGCCCCATGCGCGTGAGCCGCATCACCTCGCCGGCCGACATCAGGCAGACCATGGCGTCGCACCGGTCGCGGCGCGCACGCAGCGCGGGCAGCACCGGCAGGAAATGGTCTTCCATGAACAGCATGGTGACCACCACGATGTCGGCGCGCGCGATGTCGTCGAGGCAGGCCTGCAGGGCCTGCGGGTCGTTGCCGAACACCGAGGTGGTGTGCACGCCCAGGCGCAGGCCGGGCACGCGCCGTTGCAGCTCGGCGTCGGCGCGCAGGGCCGCGTGCGCGAGGTGGCTGTCCATGGTGACCAGCACCACGCGCGGGGCGGGCACGGACGGCTCAGCGGGCGAAGTGCGCTTTGGCATCGTAGAGCGTCTCCAGCGTGATCGTCGCGATGCCGCGCTCGCGCGCGTACAGCTCGGTGTTGCGCCGCGCCTTGGGCCGCACGAAGAACGGCACCTTGCGCAGCTCGCGCTCGGCCTCGGCGCCCCAGTGCGGGGTGTTGGCGGCTTCGGCGGCCACGGCCAGCGGCGCCACGGCCTCGGGCGCGAGCGCTTCGGGCGCCGGGCTGGCGCCACCGCCCAGGTGCGACGGCGCGGCGTCGGGGTGGAACTCGTGGTCCTCGCGGAACATGCCGATCAGGTGCTCCTCCAGGCCCATCATCAGCGGGTGCACCCAGGTGTCGAACAGCACGTTCGCGCCTTCCATGCCCATCTGCGGCGCGTAGCGGGCCGGAAAGTCCTGCACGTGCACGGGCGCCGAGATCACGGCGCAGGGCACGCGCAGGCGCTTGGCGATGTGGCGCTCCATCTGCGTGCCCAGCACCAGGTCGGGCTGCAGCGCGGCGATGCGCGCCTCGACCTCGAGGTAGTCGTCGGTGATCAGGGCCTCGCAGCCGTGCGCCTCGGCCGCCGCACGCACCTCCCGCGCGAACTCGCGGCTGTAGGTGCCGATGCCGGCGACCTCGAAGCCCATTTCCTGCGCGGCCACGCGCGCGGCGGCCACCGCGTGGGTGGCGTCGCCGAAGATGAACACGCGCTTGCGGTGCAGGTAGTTGGCGTCGACCGAGCGCGCGTACCAGCGCGCGCGCGAGGTGGTCTCGGCGCGCACCGCGGTGGCGTCCACACCGGCCAGCGTGGCCAGTTCATCGATGAAGTCGAGCGTCGCGCCATGGCCGATGGGCACGGTGCGCGTGGCCGGCTGGCCGAAGCTGCGCTGCAGCCAGGCCGCCGCGGTGCCCGCGATCTCGGGGTAGAGCACCACGTTGAAGTCGGCGTCGGCGATGCGCGCGAGATCGTCCACGCCGGCCCGCTCGGGCGCCACGAGGTTGACGGTGATGCCCAGCGCCTCGATGAGGCGGCGCACCTCGACCAGATCGTCGCGGTGGCGAAAGCCCAGCGCACACGGGCCGAGGATGTTGCAGCGCGGGCCGGGGCTGCGCTCGGCCGGTGTGAGCGGGCGCGCGAGGGCGCGCACCACGCGGTAGAAGGTTTCGGCCGCGCCCCAGTTCTCCTTGCGCTGGTACGAGGGCAGTTCGAGCGGGATCACGGGCACGGGCAGGCCCATGGCCTGCGCGAGCCCGCCCGGGTCGTCCTGGATCAGCTCGGCGGTGCACGAAGCGCCCACCAGCAGGGCCTTGGGCGCGAAGCGGCGCACCGCCTCGCGCGCGGCGGTCTGGAACAGCGCGGCGGTGTCGCCGCCGAGGTCGCGCGCCTGGAAGGTGGTGTAGGTCACGGGCGGGCGCTGCTCGCGCCGCTCGATCATGGTGAACAGCAGGTCGGCGTAGGTGTCGCCCTGCGGCGCGTGCAGCACGTAGTGCACGTCGCGCAGCGCCGTGGCCACGCGCATCGCACCGACGTGCGGCGGTCCTTCGTAGGTCCAGAGCGTGAGCTGCATGGTCAGGCCGCGAGCCGGCGCGCGCGCTCGAGCGGGCGCACGAACAGGCCGGCGAGATCGGCCGCCTGTTCGAAGCCCTGGATGGGGGAGAAGACGAGCTCGATCGACCACTTGGTGCTCAGGCCGCGGGCCTCGAGCGGGTTGGCCAGGCCGAGGCCGCAGACGGTGAGGTCGGGCCGCGCGGCCAGGCAGCGGTCGAGCTGGCGCTCCACGTCCTGGCCTTCGACGATGCGCGTGTGCGCGGGCAGGCGTTCGAGCTCGGCCGCCAGGTGCGCGCGGTGCAGGTAGGGCGTGCCGACCTCGATCAGGTCCATGCCCATTTCGCGCGACAGGAAGCGCGCCAGCGGCAGTTCGAGCTGCGAGTCGGGGAAGAAGAACACGCTGCGGCCTTCGAGCGTGGGGCGCAGCGCGGCGAGCGCGCGCTGCGCGCGTTCGCGCGCCGGCTGCAGCACGGCCTCGATGCGCTCGTCGGCCACGCCGCAGGCGCGCGCGCCGGCACGCAGCCAGTCGGCCGTGCCTTCGACGCCGAGCGGGAACGGCGCGGGCAGGCGCTGCACGCCGCGCGCTTCGAGCGCGCGCGCGGTGTCGGCGAGAAAGGGCTGCGCGAGCAGCATGCGCGTGTTGGGGCCGATGGCGGGCATCTCGCGCGCGCGCCGCGGCGGGAAGAAGCGCACCGGGCCCGTGCCCATGGCCTCGAACAGGCGGCGGAACTGGTCCTCGACCACGTCGGCCAGCGTGCCGACCACCAGCAGTTCGGCCGGCGCGGAGGGCGGCAGCGCGGGCAGCTGCGGGGCCAGGGCCGCGAGGCAGCTGTCTTCGCCCTGGGTGAAGGTGGTCTCGATGCCGCTGCCGCTGAAGTCCACCACGCGCACCGCGGGCGCATGGCGCGTGTTGAGGCGCTGCGCGGCGCGCGAGAGGTCGAGCTTGATGACTTCCGACGGGCAGGAGCCGACCAGGAACAGCAGCCGGATGTCGGGCCGGCGCTCGAGCAGGCGGTTGACCACGCGGTCGATCTCGTCGTTGGCGTCGGCCAGGCCCGCAAGGTCGCGGTCGTCGATGATGGCCGTGCCGAAACGCGGTTCGGCAAAGATCATCACGCCCGCGGCCGACTGGATCAGGTGCGCGCAGGTGCGCGAGCCCACCACGAGGAAGAAGGCGTCCTGGATGCGGCGGTGCATCCAGATGATGGCGGTCAGGCCGCAGAACACCTCGCGCTGGCCGCGCTCCTGGATCACGGCGGGCGGGGCGTCGCAGGCCGCGGCCTCGCGGATCGGGATCACGCGCGCGTCCATGGCGCCTCCCGGTTCGCGGTGGCGGGCGCGGCGTGGCGCACTTCCTGCAGCCGCGCGGCGCGCAGCTTGAGCAGGAACTGCGTGGCGTTCACCACATAGGCCGCATAGGCCGCCAGCGCCACACCCATGAGCGTGTGCGGCGCCGTGGCGCCCTGCCACAGCAGCACCAGGTAGAGCGTGTGCAGCGCCAGCACCAGCATGCTGAACACGTCCTCCCAGAAGAAGGCCGGCGCGAACAGGTAGCGGCCGAAGACCACCTTCTCCCAGAGGCAGCCCGTGACCATGATGGTGTAGAGCACCAGGGTCTTGAGCACCACCGAGGCATGCGCCCAGGCCAGGCCCTCGCCGGTGGCGAGAAAGCGCAGCACCAGCCCGAGGCTGACCGCGAACACCAGGAACTGCAGGGGCGCGAGCACGCCCTGCACCAGGGTCCAGCGCGTGGCGTCGCGCCGCGCGCGCTGCTCCGGGGTGTAGAGCGCCGGCAGGGGGGTGAAGGCCACGTTCGGGTGCATGCGACCCAATCTAGCCGTGACGCCCCAAAGTGTCAACTGATATTGACGTCATCTCAGATTGACACCTAACATGTCACCCACGGGACCATCGCGCTCATCGCCCGGCTTTGACGGCAGACGCCGAGGAGCGTAGAAGCACGGTTGGTGCCCGGGGAGACAAACCGGTGGCCGGTGGGCACCGGTGGGACGACTGGCCCGCACTGAACGCGCCCTCCTTTGGCCCTGGTCAAAGGTTCGTGCCTCAGCGATGCGCTTTCGCGGCGAGAGGACACAACCAATGATCATGTTGAGCACCCCCGAACCTGCACACGCCGCGCCTGTGGCGATCGGCCAAGGCCATGCGAGCGTGCTGAGCCAGACGCTCAACCGCAGCATCATTCCGCGGCTGATCGAGGCACACCGCCCGCACCCGTCCGCCCCGCCCGCCGAAGCCCTCTCCGAGCCTGCGATCACGGCCTTCGCCCGCCTGCTGCTCGCACCCGACCCCGCCCCCGCCTTCGAGCACATCGAGGTCCAGCGCCGCCGCGGCCTGTCGATCGAATCGCTCTACCTCGACCTGGTCACACCCGCCGCGCGCCTGCTCGGTGAGTGGTGGGAGGTGGACGAGTGCAGCTTCACCGACGTGACGCTGGGCGCGGGCCGGCTGCAGCACCTGCTGCGCGACCACAGCCTCTCGCGCGACCTTGCGCTGCAGCCCGTGGGCGATGGCCGCCGCGTGCTGCTCGCGCCGGCACCGCGCGAGCAGCATTCGCTGGGCCTGCTCATGGTGGCCGAGTTCTTCCGCCACGCGGGCTGGGACGTGCACGGCGGCCCCACCGAAGCCGGCAGCGACCCGGTGCGCTCGGTGGGCCGGCACTGGTACGACCTGGTGGGCTTCTCGCTCGCGGCCGAGGTGCACGCCGAGGCCCTGCAGCGCACCATCGCGCAGGTGCGCAGTGCCTCGCGCAACCCGCGCATCGGCATCCTCGTGGGCGGCGCGGCCTTCCACGCCCGGCCCACGCTGCACGGCGCGCTGGGCGCCGACCTCGCGCTCGCGGACGCCGCGCAGGCACCAGCGCTCGCGCTGCGCTTTCTCCAGCAATTGCCACGTTAAACTGCCGCGGGTGAACGCACCGGAATCCGACTACCTGTCTCGAAAGACCCGAATGTCCAAGGGGCTCCCGGCGAAAAGCGCCAAGCGCTTCTCCAAGCCTCAGGCCTTTCTGTCGGATCTCGACGCCCGCACCGTGGCCGAACTGCTCGGCGCGGCCAGCGACCTGGTGCTGCTGCTCGATGAAAAAGGCGTGGTGCGCGACGCCGCGCTCGGCCAGTCCGGTCTGCCCGAGGCCCTGGTCACGGCCTGGGTCGGTCAGGCCTGGCGCGACACCGTCACGGTCGAAAGCCAGCCCAAGGTCGACGACCTGCTGCGCCTCGCGCTCGACGGCCAGACCGACGCCAAGCCACGCCAGATCAACCACCCCCAGAGCGGCGAAACCGATCTGCCGCTCGATTGCGTGATCGTGCCCCTGCCCGCGCGCGGCAACCGCAAGGGCCGCCCCGCCGTGGTGTTCTGCCGCGACCTGCGCGGCCCGGCCGCGGTGCAGCAGCGCCTGGTGAGCGCGCAGGCCTCGATGGAACGCGACTACTGGCAACTGCGCCAGGTGGAGAACCGCCACCGCCTGCTGTTCCAGACCGCGAGCGACGCGCTGCTGATCCTCGACGCCGATTCGCTCAAGCTGCAGGACGCCAACACCGCGGCCCACCAGCTGTTCGGCGAGGCCCTGCAACGCAGCAGCTGGCGCCTGGCCGACGGCGTGGAAGCCGCCAGCCGCACGGCCCTGCAGGCGCTGCTCGCGCAGCTGCAGGCCACGGGCAAGTCGGAGGCGCGGCGCGTGCGCCTGGTGGGCCGCAGCAAGCCGGTCGATCTGCAGGGCCACCTGATCCGCCAGGGCGCCAGCGGCCAGCTCGTGCTGCGCGTGCTGTTCAACGGCGCCGGTGCGCCCACCGAAGACCCGCGCCGCGAACGCCTGGCGCAACTGGCCGAGCTCTCGCCCGACGCCTTCGTGGTCACGGGCCCCGACGGCCTGGTGCAGGCCGCCAACCGCGCCTTCCTCGATCTGGTGCAACTGCCCACCGAAGAACGCGTCACGGGCCAGTCGCTCGAACGCTGGTTCGAGCGCGGCGGGCTCGACCTCAACGTGCTCATGTCCAACCTGCGCCAGCGCGGCGAGGTGCGCCTGTACGCCACGCGGCTGCGCACCGAGTACGGCGCGGGCATCGACGTCGAGATTTCGGCCGCGGCCGCGGGCGGCGAGCTGCCCGCCATGGGCTTCGCCATCCGCGACATCGGCCGCCGCCTGGCCGCCGAGCCCGTGGCCGGCGGCCGCGAGCTGCCGCGCTCGGCCGACCAGATGACCGAGCTCGTGGGCCGCGTGCCGTTGCGCGAGATCGTGCGCGAAACCACCGACCTGATCGAGCAGCTGTGCATCGAGGCCGCGCTGGCGCTCACCAACGACAACCGGGCCTCGGCGGCGGAAATGCTGGGGCTCTCGCGCCAGAGCCTGTACGTCAAGCTGCGCCGCTTCGGGCTCGCCGATGGCGGCGAGTGAGCCGGCGGCCGGCTCGCTCGCCCAGCGGCTGCGCACGCAAACGGCCGGCGCCCACCGCGAGGCCGAGCGCACGCCCCTGATGCAGGCGCTGATCGCCGGGCGCGCGGGCCGGGCGCTCTATGGCCGGCTGCTGCAGCAACTGCTGCTCGTGTACGAAGCCCTGGAGCCGCGCGTGGCCGCGCGCGGCCAGCACCCCTGGCTGGCTGGCGCCTGGTCGCCGGCGCTGGCGCGGCGGCAGGCCCTGCGCGCCGACCTCACGGCCTTCGGCCTGGGCCCGGCAGCGCCGCTGCCGGCCACGGCCGCCTACGTCGAGCGCCTCGCCGCCATCGACGGCGCATCGCCACAGCCGCACGCGCGGCTGCTGGCCCACGTCTACGTGCGCCACCTCGGCGACCTGAGCGGCGGGCAGATCCTGCAGCGCGTGCTGGCGCGCGCCTTCGCGGGCCACGGGTCGGCCACGCCCGCCGCGGGCTTGAGCTTCTACGACTTCGGCAGCGCCGAGCAGCGCGACGCGCTGGCGCAGCGCCTGCGCACCGCACTGGCCGCGCTGCCGGCCGAGGGCGCCGAGGCCGATGCCGCGGTGGACGAAGCGCTGTGGGCCTTCGAGCAGCACCTGCGGCTGTTCGACGCGCTCGGCGCGCCGGCCTGATTCAGCCCAGGCGGCGCAGGCGGTCGTAGAGCTGGGTGGCGCGCCGCGTCGAGGCGTCGACCTCTTCGAGCAGGCGGCCCACGATGGCGAGCGAGCCCGCGTCGGCCACGTCCATGGCCGCCATGTGCGCGCTTGCGAGCATGGCGCCCAGCAGGGGGTCGGGCACGCCACCGCCCTCGGGCGTGGGCGCCGCATCGCCCGGGCGCTGCAGGCTGCGCTCGAGCAGGGCATTGAGGCGTTCGCGCGCGTCGCTGGCGCGGCGCGCGTCGCCGAGGTCGTCGAACACCAGGAAGTGGCCGAGCACGCCGCCATCGCGCCCCGGCACCACCTCGATGCGCAGCGAGACCTCGACACCCGGGCCAGACCCGGCACCGAGCCGCCAGGCCTGGCTGTGCGCGCGGCGCTCAACGGCCAGGCGCTGCAGGTGGGCCAGCAGCTGCGGGACGTCGCCGAGCACGGGCGCGAGCTCGTGCAGGTGGCGCGCAGGCAGCGGCGCATGGCCGGCCATCTCGAACAGGCTGGGGCTGGCAAACAGCACCTGCAGGCGGTCGTCGAGCAGCAGCAGGGCCTTGCTCACCTCGGCCACGCGGCCGCGCGTCTGGCGCAGCTGCTGCTCGGCGATCAGCAGCCGCACGCAGTTCACCTGCACGATGATGTCGGCCAGCGAACGGCCGAAGGCGCGCGCGAGCGCCTTCTCACCCTCGGACCAGGGGCGCGCGGTGTCGCGCACGATCTCGGACCAGGCCGCAAACGAGCGCCGCGGCGACAGCGTGAGCGGGTCGTTGCCCACCACGGGCTTGTGCGGGTCGCCAGCCCAGGTGATGCTTTGCAGCTGCTCCTTGCGCAGCCACACCAGCAGGTCGCCGGGCGAGGCCGACAGCGGCACCGCGAGCACCCCGGCCGCGTGCGGCGTGAGGCTCGCGAGCTCGGGCGCGGCGCGCGCGACCGAGGTGCAGCTGAACAGGCCGTCGTCGCAGCCGCCGTGGGCCACGCGGTCCTGCACCCACTGCAGCAGGCGGCGCAGCTCGGGGGTGGAAGGCACCTCGCCCGCCGTGAGCATTTCGCCGTCGCAGTACAGCGCGGCGCCGTCGGCATCCACCGGCTGCAGCAGCGCCGCGGGGTTGCGAAACAGCGCCATGCGCCAGTCGCCTTCGCTCGAAGTGGCCTCGATCAGGCGCTGCTCGAGCCGGCGCACCTGGATCGCCACCTGGGCGTGCGCGTAGCTTTCGATCGCGGTGATGCGCGTGGCCACGAGCTCGCCGAGCAGTTCGATGGCGGCCCACAGCGGCGCGCTCAGGCGGCGCGGCTGGTAATGGTGGCAGGCCACCAGGCCCCAGAGCCCGCCATCGCGCACCAGCGACACCACCAGCGTGGCCGTGACGCCCATGTTGCGCAGGTACTGCAGGTGCAGCGGCGACATGCTGCGCAGCCGGCAGTGCGACATGTCGAGCTCGCCGCCGAGCTCGGGCACGGCGCGCGGCACGAGGTCGGCCGCGGTCGCGTTCACGTCGACCAGCACGCGCACGCGGTTGAGCAGGTACAGGTCGCGCGCGCGCTGCGGGATGTCGCTGGCCGGGTAGTGGTGGCCCATGAGCGATTCGAGCCGCGGGTCGCGCGCCTCGGCCACCACCTTGCCGTGGCCATCGGGGTCGAAGCGGTAGACCATGACGCGGTCGTAGCCGGTGAGGTCGCGCAGGCGCCGCACCACGGCGTCGCAGAGCGTGCCCACGCTGGTGGCCGCACTCAGGCGCGCCACCGACTCGCCCAGGTGCTGCATGAGCAGATCGGGCGGCAGCTCGGCGCATTCGATGACCGCGTCCGCGCCGCCGGCGATCGGGCGCGGCTCGAGTTCGAGCACGCGGCAGCCCTGGCGGTCGTGCACGGTGGCCAGGAAGGGCAACTCGCGGCCGTTCACCGCGAGCGCGCAGGCCTGCGGCAGCGTCGCGGGTTCGGGCAGCGGCTCGGGGAAGGCGGTGTTCACCGCGTCGGCCAGCCCGGCGTCGAGCGCTGCCAGCGGCTGGCCCAGCAGGGCGTCGAACGGGCGGCCCAGCAAGGCAGCGGTGTTGCCGCTGGCCTGCACGATGCGCAGCGCCGGGCCGTGCAGCGTGAGCAGCACCCCATGCGGCTGTATGCACCCCGCAAGGTGGATCAGCTCGCGCTCGCAGTTGCTGAGGTCGGCATCCCCGAACGCCGGCTCTTCGTTCAAGTCAGGGTGTCTCCGGAAGGGGCGGAACGCCGCCGGGCAAGCCGCCGATGCGCTGTTCTGAAACGCCCAGCAGGCGCGCGGCCGCGGCGGGGTCTTCGTGCGCGCGCTCCAGGGCCAGGCCGATGAAATGCCGTTCGATCAGGGAGGCCGCCTCGCGCATGAGCTCGGGCAGCGGCAGCTCGCCCACCTGGCCCGCGAGCGCGGTGAGCGCGCTCTGCAGGGCCTCGCCGCTGGCGGCACCCGCAGGCCCCAGGCGGCCGACGGACCAGCCGATGCACTCCATGTCGCCCTCGGACAGCAGCGAGGCCGACAGCTCGACAGGGAGGGCGCGCGCGTCGGCCGCGAGCAGCCGTGCGGGTTCGCGCACGGCCATGCCGCTGCGGCGCACGCGGCGGATCAGTGCGTCGAGCCCGTCCCCGGCGACCTCGAACCAATCGGCCAGGTGCCGGCCCTTCACGTCGCGCTCGTCGCCGAGGGTCAGCAGGCGCAGCAGGGCCGCGTTGGCCATGAGCGCGTGGCCGGCCGAATCCGTCACCAGCACCGCCTCGGCCGCGCCTTCGCCCAGCCGGGCCAGGGTCTGGTGGAGCTGGGCCGCGGTCCCGGGCTGCTCGGCCAGGCGCACGCGCGCCAACAGCAGCGCCCGGCCCTCGCCAGGCAGGGGCGTAAGCGCGAGGCTGGCCGGCGTGCTGTGGTTGATCAGGCGGATGCGGATCTCGGCGGCCTGGGCCGTGTGCAGCACCGTCACGGCGAGGTCGTCGACGGCCTGGCGGTGCGTTTGCAGCAGAAAGCCCGAGAGCGCGTGCCCCACGAGGTGCTCGGCCGGCGTGCCGAACAGGTCGATCGCCGCGGCATTGGCCTCGGTGATGCGGCGCTCGGCGGCGTCGATCAGCAGCACGGCATCGCTGGCCACCTGGTGCAGCAGGCGGTGGCGCGCCTCGGCCTGGCGCGCCTGCCAGTAGCCGCGCTCCATGTCGCGCTGGGCTTCGAGGAAGCGCTGCTGGATGGCGCCGATGGCGCGCAGGTCGCGGCCCACGGCCAGCACCGGGCCGTCCTGGCCCAGGCGCACCGCGGTGTAGGCCACGGCCACGCTCGCGCCTTCGTCGAGCGGGTGGCTGAGCTCGCGGCGGCGCGCGAGGCCGGTGCGGGCCACCTCGGTGAGCAGCTGGTCGACCTTGGCGCGTGTGTCGGGCGAGACGGTGTCGACCCAGCGGCGGCCGACCCAGCTGCGGGCCCCGGGCAGCATGGCCTCGTCGCCGCCGTGGCGGCCCTGGGCCACGGTGCGGATCACGCCCTGCTCATCCATCACGAGCGCGATGTCGCTGGCCAGGGTGACGAACGCCTGCGCGAGTTCAGGGGCCCAAGGGGACAGGGGCCCGAGATCCGGCGCGGACAGGTTCGAGGGATTCATGCGCGGTGCAAGCGGGTGGGCGACCAGGGTCAGGGAACAAGCCTGTGAGTCTAGTCGCATGCCGGAGTTCAATGCGACATGTCCTTGGTGTCAATATCAATTGACACTCCGGTGTGTCCACTTGAGAATGAACCATGGCCGCCCCCTCGCTGTCCACCGTTGCCGAGCTGTTCAAGCCCATCACCTGGTTCCCGCCCATGTGGGCCTTTGCCTGCGGTGTGGTGGCCTCGGGCGCAGCGCTCTATGGCCGCTGGACGCCCGCGGTGATCGGCGTGCTGCTGGCCGGCCCGCTGGTGTGCGCCACGAGCCAGGCCGTCAACGACTGGTTCGACCGCCACGTCGACGCGATCAACGAGCCGCAGCGCCCCATCCCCTCGGGCCGCATGCCCGGCCGCTGGGGCCTGTACCTCGCGCTGCTGTGGACCCTGCTCTCGCTCGCGGTGGCGAGCGCGCTCGGCCCCTGGGGCTTCGGGGCCACGGTGCTGGCCCTGGCGCTGGCCTGGGCCTACAGCGCGCCGCCGCTGCGGCTCAAGGCCAACGGCTGGTGGGGCAACGCGGCCTGCGGCTTCAGCTACGAAGGCATCGCCTGGGTGACCGGCGCGGCCGTGATGGCCGGCGGCGAAATGCCCGACCTGCGCACGCTGGCGCTGGCCGCGCTCTACAGCCTGGGGGCGCACGGCATCATGACGCTCAACGACTTCAAGGCCATCGAAGGCGACCGGCGCACCGGCATCCGTTCGCTGCCGGTGCAGCTCGGCGTGACGGGCGCGGCGCGCACCGCCTGCGGTTTCATGCTGCTGCCGCAGGCGGGCGTGGTGGCGCTGCTGCTGGCCTGGCAGCAGACCGGGCACGCCGCGGCGGTGCTCGGGCTCATGGGCCTGCAGGCGCTGCTCATGCGCCGCTTCCTGCAGGCACCGCTCGAACGCGCGCGCTGGTACAGCGGCGTGGGCGTGCCGGTCTTCGTGGCGGGCATGATGGTCAGCGCCTTCGCGCTGCGGGGGGCGGTCTGATGCACACGAGCGCCACCTTCGGCTGGGGCCGCGTGGCGCGGCTGGGGCTGGTGCAGGCCTGCATCGGCGCGGTGGTGGTGCTCACCACGTCCACGCTCAACCGCGTGATGGTGGTGGAGCTCGCCCTGCCCGCCGTGCTGCCCGGCCTGCTGGTGGCGCTGCACTACGCGGTGCAGTTCGTGCGCCCGCGCATGGGCCACGGTACCGACCTGGGTGGCCGCCACACGCCCTGGATCCGCGGCGGCATGGCGGTGCTGGCCAGCGGAGGCTTTCTGGCCGCGCTGGCCACGGTGTGGATGGCGAGCGCACCCGTGGCCGGCCTGCTGCTCGCGGTGCTGGCCTTTGCGCTGGTGGGCGTGGGCGTGAGCGCCGCCGGCACCGCGCTGCTGGTGCTGCTCACGCGGCGTGTGCCCGCGCCGCGCCGCGCCGCCTCGGCCACGCTGGTGTGGCTCATGATGATCGTGGGCTTTGCGCTCACCGCGGGCCTGGCGGGCCGCTGGCTCGAGCCCTTCACGCCCGAGCGGCTGCTGGCCGTGAGTGCCGGCGTGAGCCTGCTCGCGCTGCTCGGCACGCTGCTGGCGCTGCACCGGATCGAAGACGGCCCGGGCCCGAATGCCGGCGGCGCCACCGCGGCGGCGCCGTTTCGCGAGACCCTGCGCGAGGTCTGGGCCGAGCCGGTGGCGCGCCGCTTCACGGTTTTCGTGTTCGTGTCCATGCTCGCGTTCAGCGCGCAGGACCTGATCCTCGAGCCCTTCGCGGGCCTCGTGCACGGCTACTCGCCGGGCCGCTCCACGCAGCTGTCGGGCGTGCAGCACGGCGGCGTGCTGCTGGGCATGCTGCTGGTGGCCGGCTGCACGCTGCTGGCGGCGCGCTGGCCGGCGCGCCGCTGGCTCGCGCCCCTGGCCTCGCTGCGCGGCTGGGCCGTGGGCGGCTGCCTGGCCTCGGCGCTGGCCCTGCTCGCGCTGGCCGCCTCGGGGCCCTGGCCGCAGGCCTGGCCGCTCGCGCCCTGCGTGTTCGCGCTCGGCGTGGCCAACGGCGCGTTTTCCATCGGCGCCATCGGTTCGATGATGCGGCTGGCCAGCGAAGGCCGGGCCGCGCGCGAGGGCGTGCGCATGGGGCTGTGGGGCGCGGCCCAGGCCATCGCCTTCGGCCTGGGCGGCGTGCTCGGCACGGCCGCGAGCGACCTCGCGCGCTGGCTCATCGGCAGCCCCGGCCCGGCCTACGGTTTCGTGTTCGCGCTGGAGGCGGCGCTGTTCCTCGCGTCGGCCGCCCTGGCGTGGCGCATCGCTTCGCCGGCGGCCCGCCCGGCGCCACACGGGCCCCTGTGGGCCGGGGCAGGATCGCCATGAACGCACGCGTGCACATCGAAGCCGACACCGCCCGCGAGGCCGGCACCTGGGACGCCGTGGTGGTGGGCGGCGGCCCCGCGGGCGCCACGGCCGCGCGGCTGCTCGCGCAGCGCGGCCAGCGCGTGCTGCTGCTCGAGCGCGGCGGACGCATCAAGCCCTGCGGCGGCGCGATCCCGCCGCGGCTGATCCGCGACTTCGACATCCCCGATACACAGCTGGTGGCGCGGGCACGGCAGGCGCGCATGATCGCGCCGAGCACGAAGCGCGTGGACATCCCGATCGACAACGGCTTCGTCGGCATGGTCGACCGCCACCGCTTCGACCCCTGGTTGCGCGAGCGCGCGGCGCACAGCGGCGCGCAGCTGCGCGCCGGCAACTTCGTGCGGCTCACGCGCGACGCCGACGGCCTGAGCGTGGTGCACTACCGGGCCGACGCCGGCACGCTGCACGCGGTGCGCACGCGCGCCGTGATCGGCGCCGACGGCGCGCGCTCGGGCGTGGCGCTGCAGGCCGTGCCCGGCGCCGAGCGCGGCCGCTTCGTGTTCGCGTACCACGAGATCCTGCGCACGCCGGCGCCGGCCGCCGCGCCGGGCCACGATCCGCAGCGCTGCGACGTGTACTACCAGGGCGACATCTCGCCCGATTTCTACGGCTGGGTGTTCCCGCACGGCGACACGCTGAGCGTGGGCACGGGCAGCGCCGACAAGGGCTTCTCGCTGCGCCAGGCCGTGACCGCGCTGCGCGCGCGCGCCGGCATGGGCGCGGCCGAGGTGCTGCGCCGCGAAGGCGCACCCATTCCCATGAAGCCGCTGCCGCGCTGGGACAACGGGCGCGACGTGGTGCTGGCCGGCGATGCCGCGGGCGTGGTGGCACCGGCCTCGGGCGAGGGCATCTACTACGCCATGCTGGGCGGCCAGCTCGCGGCCGAGGCGGTGCTGGAACTGCTGGCCACGGGCAAGCCGCGCGCGCTGCGCCAGGCGCGCCGGCGCTTCATGGCCGAGCACGGCCGCGTGTTCCAGGTGCTGGGGCTCATGCAGTGGTTCTGGTACGGCAGCGAGCAGCGCCGCGAACGTTTCGTGAAGATCTGCGAAGACAAGGACGTGCAGCAGCTCACCTTCGAGTCGTACATGAACAAGACCCTGAGCCGCCGCCGCCCGCTCGCTCAGCTGCGCATCTTCCTCAAGGACACGGCCCACCTGCTGGGCCTGGCGCGCCTGTGAACGCCTGGAGCGGCCTGAGCGCCTCGCACGCCGTCTGGCTGGCCCTGGCGGTGGTGGCGCTGGAGCTGCTGCTGCGGCTGTGGCGCTGGGGCTTCGGCCCGCGCCGCAGCGGTCAGGCCACCGCGGTCTGGCACGCCGGCGCGGGCCTGGCCCTGCTGCTGGCCCTGCTCGAGGCCACCAGCGACGCGCGCACCCCGGCCATCCTGCTGTGGCTGGCGCTGGGTGGTGCGCTGCACGCCGCGGCCTGCCTGCCGGGCCTGCGACAAGTGGATACAAGATGAACGCGCTCGGGAAACCGCGGGCCCGGCGCGGCGCCGCAAGGGCGGCGCGATGATTCCGGTGCGGTCCTCGAAGTGGCGGGCGGCTTCGTCCGAAGGGCTTTCTCCCGCCACGGCCGCCATGGTGTTCACAAGCCCTTTCGCTGGTCCCCCTTCAAGAGGCACAACATGTCCACCCCACGACGCCGCACTTTCATGATCCAGGTCGCCACCGGCTCGGCCGCCCTCGCCCTCGCGCGGGTCGCCCAGGCCCAGGCCGCGCCCATGGTGGCCGAAACCGACGCCCAGGCACAGGCCCTGGGCTACGCCGCCGACACCACCAAGGTCAGCAAGGCCAAGTTCCCCAAGCACGAGAACAGCCAGCAGTGCAGCGGCTGCCAGCTCTACACCGGCAAGGCCGGCGACGCCGGCGGCCCCTGCGCGCTGTTCCCGGGCAAGAGCGTGTCCGCCAAGGGCTGGTGCAGCGCCTGGGTCAAGAAGGCCTGATGCCGGCGCGTCGGGACTAACCCGCAAATCGTCACGTTTGCGTCACGAAGTGACGCCCGACGCGCCCAATGTGGCGGGTCTCTCAATCCCGAGGAGACCCGCCCATGAAACGCCCGCCGACCCTGCCGCGGCCCGCCACCCTGTTGCCGCTGGTGCTGGCGGGTGCGCTGGCCGCCTGCTCGTCGCTGCCGTCCGGCCCTTCAGGCACGGCCGGCGGCAGCGCCACCATCGTGCGCACCGCCCACGGCGTGCCGCACATCACCGCGCCCGACCTCGAAACCCTGGCCTTCGGCGTGGCCTACGCGCAGGCGCAGGACAACGTGTGCCAGACCGCCGACCACCTGCTCACCGTGCGCGGTGAGCGCTCGCTGTTCTTCGGCGAGAAGGGCACCGGCATCCTGGGCGTGCGCACCCTGCCCAACCCGGTGATCGACGCCTTCGTCGCCGCCCACATGGACGACGCCGCGCTCACGCGCCTGTGGGCCGCGTCCAGCCCGGCCGGCCAGGCCCAGGCGCGCGGCTACGTGGCCGGCTACAACCGCTTCCTGCAGGACCATGCCGGCAAGCTGCCCGCGGCCTGCAACGGCCAGCCCTGGGTGCGGCCCATGGCGCTCACCGACTACTACCGCGCCACCGAGGCCATCCAGGTGCAGGCCGGCGCGGGCGCGCTGGCCGACGCCATCCTGGGCGCGGCCCCGCCCAAGGCCGAGGCCGCACCGGCGCGCACCGGTGCCGCGCCGGCCGCGCCCGACGCCGCCCGGCTCGCCGAACAGGTGGCCGGCGCCCAGGCCTACCTGCGCGAGGCCGGCCTGTTCGAATCGCCGCTGGGCTCCAACGCCTGGGCCTTCGGCAAGGACACCACCGCCAACGGCCGCGGCATGCTGCTGGGCAACCCGCACTTCCCCTGGGTGGGGCCGAGCCGCTTCTACCAGATGCACCTCACCGTGCCGGGCCAGTTCGACGTGATGGGCGCGAGCATCGGCCTGGCCGCGCTGGTGCAGATCGGCTTCAACCGCGACGTGGCCTGGTCGCACACCGTGTCCACCGGCAAGCGCTTCACGCTGCACGAGCTCGCGCTGGTGCCCGGCCAGCCCACGCGCTACCTGCTGGACGGCCAGCCGCGCGACATGGTGGCCAAGGCGGTGCGCTACCGCGTCAAGGGCGAGGACGGCCAGGTGAGCGAGAAGACGCACACCGTGTGGAACACGCACTACGGGCCGGTGCTCGCCATCCCGCGCGCGGGCCTGAACTGGACCGCCGAGCGCGCCTACGCGCTGCAGGACGCCAACGCCGGCGGCCTGCGCAGCACCGAAACCTACCTGGGCTTTGCGCGCGCGCGCAGCGTCGACGACCTGCGCCAGGCGCTGGGCAACCTGGGCACGCCCT
Organism: Hydrogenophaga sp. T2; assembly: GCF_049843535.1. NCBI lineage: Bacteria > Pseudomonadati > Pseudomonadota > Betaproteobacteria > Burkholderiales > Comamonadaceae > Hydrogenophaga > Hydrogenophaga sp. T2. Next base: position 134,720 of record NZ_JBBHZJ010000002.1, read on the forward strand.
GGGTCAACACCATCGCGGCCGACCGCCACGGCCAGGCCTTCTACGCCGACATGAGCGTGGTGCCCGACGTGGACGCCGCGCAGCTGCAGCGCTGCGCCCCGAGCCGCGCGGCCGCGGCCGTGCTGCCGGCCGCGGGCCTGGTGGTGCTCGACGGCTCGCGCAGCGACTGCAACTGGAAGAAGGACCCGGCCTCGCCCGTGCCCGGCCTCACGCCGCCCGCGCGCCTGGCCGCGGTGAAGCGGACCGACTGGGTGCACAACAGCAACGACAGCTTCTTCTACACCCACCCCGCGGTGAGCTGGCCCGCGATCTCGCCGCTGGTGGGCGACGACGTGCTGCGCCGCCCGCGCACGCGCTCGGGGCTGATCGAGATCCCCGAGATGATCGGCAAGGGCAAGGTCACGCTCACGGGCATTCAGGCCCAGCTGTTCGAGAACCGCAACCTCATGGCGCGTCTGGTGCTGCCCGACCTGCTCGAGGGCTGCAAGGCGCTCGCCAACCCCGCGGCCGACCTGCGCGAGGGCTGCGCCGCGCTGCAGGCCTTTGCCCGCGGCGGCTACCGCAACGACGCCAGCGCGCGCGGCGCCCACCTGTTCCGCGAGTTCTGGCGCACGGCGAGCACCCTGCCCGGCGTGTACCGCGTGCCCTACGACAAGGCGCGCCCGGTGGACACGCCCAGCGGCCTGCGCCTGGCCGACGCGGCGACCGCGGCCAAGGTGTGGGACGCGCTGGCCGGCGCGGTGAAGAAGGTGCGCGACGCCGGCTTCGCACCGGATGCCGAGCTCGGCGCGGTGCAGCGCGCGGTGTTCAGCGACGCGGCGATCCCGGTGCACGGCGGCGACGAGATCGAGGGCACGCTCAACAACATCGGCGACCGCGCGCGCCCGGGCATCTCGCCGCGCGGCCTGCGCATCGACTACGGCACCAGCTACGTGCAGACCGTGACCTTCGACGAGCGCGGCCCGGTGGCCCAGGCCCTGCTCACCTACGGCCAGAGCACCAACCCCGCCTCGCCGCACCAGACCGACCAGCTGCGCCTGTACGCGGCCAAGCAGTGGCCCACGCTGCCCTTCCACCCCGAAGACGTGGCGCGCGAGCGCGTGGGCGAGCCGCTGGTGCTCAAGCGCTGATCGGGCGCCGGCTGGGGGACACTACGGCCATGTCCGACACGACCGCTTCCGCCCCCCAGCCGCCCCTGCCGCCCGCCGCGCTCGCGGGCCTCAAGGTGATCGAACTCGGCCAGCTCATCGCCGGCCCCTTCGCCGCCAAGACCCTGGCCGATTTCGGCGCCGAGGTGATCAAGGTGGAGGCGCCCGGCACGGGCGACCCGCTGCGCCAGTGGCGCCTGCTCAAGGACGGCACCTCGGTCTGGTGGCAGGTGCAGTCGCGCAACAAGCGCTCGCTCGCGCTCGACCTGCGCCAGCCCGAGGCGCAGGACGTGGTGCGCCGGCTCGCGCAGGAGGCCGACGTGCTGATCGAGAACTTCCGCCCCGGCGCCATGGAAGGCTGGGGCCTCGGACCCGATGAGCTGCTGGCGCTCAACCCGCGGCTGATCGTGCTGCGCATCAGCGGCTACGGCCAGAGCGGCCCCTACCGCGAACGCCCGGGCTTCGGCGTGGTGGCCGAGGCCATGGGCGGGCTGCGCCACCTCACGGGCGAGCCCGGGCGCACGCCGGTGCGCGTGGGCGTGAGCATCGGCGACACGCTGGCCGCGCTGCACGGCGTGATCGGCATCCTGCTCGCGCTGCAGCACCGCCACGCGAGCGGGCGCGGCCAGGTGATCGACGTGGCGCTCTACGAAGCGGTGTTCAACTGCATGGAGAGCCTGCTGCCCGAGTACAGCGCCTTCGGTGCGGTGCGCGGGCCCGCGGGCAGTGCGCTGCCGGGCATCGCGCCCACCAACGCCTACCGCTGCCGCGACGGCGGCTACGCGATCATCGCGGGCAATGGCGACAGCATCTTCCGCCGCCTCATGAAGGTGATCGGCCGCGACGACCTCGCGGCCGACCCCGCGCTGGCCGACAACGCGGGCCGCGTCAAGCGCGTGGACGAACTCGACGCGGCCATCGGCGACTGGGCCGCCGAGCGCAGCGTCGACGAGGTGCTCGCCGCGCTCGATGGCGCCGCGGTGCCTGCGGGCCGCATCTACACCATCGCCGACATCGCGGCCGATCCGCACTACCAGGCGCGCGGCATGCTGCAGCAGATCCGCCTGGACGACGGCAGCGCCCTCACGGTGCCGGGCATCGTGCCCAAGCTCTCGGCCACGCCCGGCGGGCACCGCCGCAACGCGCCCGCGCTGGGCCAGGACAGCGACGCGGTGCTGCGCGAGATCGGCCTGAGCGACGCGCAGATACGGGCCTTGAAGGACCGCGGCATCGTGCAGTGAGGCGGGCTCAGTCCACCATGCGCTGCGCCACGAACTCGCGCAGGATGGCCATCACCGGCGCTTCGCTGCGGCCGGCCAGCGTCACATAGGCGAAGCGCGCCGTGGCGCGCAGCGCCGGGCGCACCGGCAGCACCGCGAGCGCGCCCGCGGCCATGCGCTCGCGCGCCGTGGCCAGCACACCCAGCAACACGGTGTCGGTGCGCTCGACCACGTCGATCATGCTTTCCACGTCGTCGCATTCGAGCGTGACGATGCGGGCCGGCAGGGCGCGCCCGCCGTACTGCGCCGCGAGCTGGCGCGCCACCTCGTGCGACAGCGGCGTGGACGCGATCGGGTAACGCAGCACGTCGTCGAGCGTGACCGTGCGCTGCGCGAGCAGCGGGTGCCCCGCGCGCACGATCCAGCCGCCCTGCATCTCGGCCACGGGCTCGATGTTGAGATCGGGCTCGGGCGGCACCGCGCGCATGTCCACGATCAGCGCGTCGAGCTCGCGCGTGCGCAGCTTCACGAGCTGCAGCTCGGTGGGCGCGCGCACGACGCGCACGCGCACCTGCGGGTGGTGCTGCGCCATGTGGCACATCAGCGGCGTCATCAGCAGGGCGCCCGGCCCCGAGCCCAGGCCCACGCGAACCGCGCCCGCATTGGCCTGTCGCATCAGCTCGGCGCCGCGGCGCAGCTCCGAGGCCTCGAGCACGATGCGCCGCGCGCGCTCCACCACCTGACGGCCCAGCGGCGTGAGCTCGTTGCGCTTGCCCACACGGTCCAGCAGCCGCCCGCTCACCTCGTCCTCGAGCGACTGGATGCTGCGGCTCAGTGCCGATTGCGTGAGGTGCAGCCGCTCGGCCGCGCGGCTGAACGAGCCGGTTTCGGCCACGGCCAGGAAGTGTTCGAGGTGGCGGATGTTCATGCGGGGCCCCGGTCAAGCGAATGCGCTTCTTGAATCATTATCAAGAAAATAATGCATTGGACACATGGTAGGGCGCTGCCTAGCATGCCGCTCACCTGCTCATCGGACAGGCAACCCGCCCACACCCCCCACCGCCATGACCGCCTGCAAACGCACCTTCCTCCGCCGCACCGCGGCCGTTCTGGCCGGCCTCGCGCTGACCGGCGCCGCCCTCGCCCAGACCTTCCCCTCGCGCCCCGTGACGCTGCTCGTGCCCTACCCGGCCGGTGGTGTGTCCGACGTGATCGCGCGCACCCTGAGCGGCACGCTGGCCAGGCACCTGGGCCAGCCCGTGGTGGTGGAGAACCTGGGCGGCGCCAGCGGCGGCATCGCGGCGCAGAAGCTGCTCAACAGCCCGGCCGACGGCCATGTGATCTTCCAGGGCTCGCCCAACGAACTGGTGCTCGCGCCGCTCTCGGCCTCGGCGCTCAAGTACAAGAGCGAAGACTTCCGCCTGGTGCAGATGATCACTGTGAACCCGATGGCGGTGTTCGCGCGCAAGGACCTGCCCGCGAACAACGGCGACGAGTTGCTGGCCTTCGCCCGCAAGAGCGCGGCCGAGGGCCGGCCCCTGACCTTCGCCAGCGTGGGCCCGGGCTCCATGTACCACCTGCTCGGCGAGCACCTGGCCAAGCTCACCGGCATCGCCATGACCCACGTGCCCTACAAGGGCAGCGCGCCCGCGTTCCAGGACATCATGGGCAGCCAGGTCGACTTCTTCATCACGCCCTACGGCAAGGGGCAGATCGGCATGGTCAGCGAGGGCAAGCTCAAGGTGGTGGGCGTGCTCTCGGCCGAACCCCAGGACGCGTTCAGGAACGCCGCGCCGCTGAGCGCCTCGCCCGGGCTCAAGGGCTTCGTGTTCGACACCTGGTCGGGCTACTTCGTGCGCAAGGACACGCCCGAGCCCGTCGTGCAGGCGCTGCACAAGGCGCTCAGCGAGGTCGCCAACGACCCCGAGATCCGCGCCGCGCTCGAAGCCCAGGCCATGGTGGTTCCGCGCCCGCAGCCGCTCGCGGCCGTGGCCCGGGTGTACGCGGACAACACGGAGAAGTACCGCGCCATCGCCAAGTCCATCCACCTGCAGGCGCAGTGATGGCGGCCGTCGCAGAGGCCGGCGCGCCCTACCTCGCGCAGGCGATGTCGGCGCGCATCGGCGAGTTCATCCGCCTGCGCCGCGACATCCACGCCCACCCCGAGCTCGCGTTCCAGGAGCACCGCACCGCGGCCCTGGTGGCCGACAAGCTGCGCGCCTGGGGCTACACCGTGCACACCGGCATCGGCGGCACCGGTGTGGTGGGCGTGCTGCGGCGCGGCCAGGGCACACGCCGCCTGGGCATTCGCGCCGACATGGACGCGCTGCCCATCGCCGAAGCCCCGGGCCGCGAATGGGGCAGCCGGCGCGCGGGCCTGATGCACGCCTGCGGCCACGACGGCCACACCGCGACGCTGCTCGCGGCGGCGCGCTTCATCGCCGAAGACCTGGACTTCGACGGCACGCTGCACCTGATCTTCCAGCCCGCCGAAGAAGGTGCGGCGGGCGCGCAGGCCATGATGCGCGACGGCCTGTTCGAGCGCTTTCCCTGCGACGCGGTGTACGCGCTGCACAACATCCCCGGCATCGAGGCCGGCCACTTCCACTTCCGCACCGGGGCCAGCATGGCTTCGAGCGACAACGTCACCATCCGGCTGCAGGGCGTGGGCGGTCACGGCGCGATGCCGCAGACCACCGCCGACACCGTGGTGGCCGCGGCGGCCGTCGTCACCGCGCTGCAGACCGTGGTCTCGCGCAACGTGGACCCGCTGCACAGTGCGGTGGTCACGGTGGGCGCGCTGCACGCGGGCCAGGCCAACAACGTGATTCCCGAGGAGGCCACGCTCGAGCTCAGCGTGCGCGCGCTCGACCGCGAAGTGCGCGCGCTGCTGCGCGAGCGCATCACCGAACTGGTGCAGCTGCAGGCCGCGAGCTTCAAGGTGAAGGCCCTGATCGACTGGCGCGAGGGCTATCCCGTGCTCGTGAACACGCCCGCCGAAACCCGGCTCGCCGCCGGGTTGGCGCGCGAGCTGTTCGGCGCAGCGCGCGTGAACACCGAGGCCGCGCCGCTCACCGCGAGCGAAGACTTCGCCTTCATGCTCGAAGCCGTGCCCGGCTGCTACGTGTTCGTGGGCAACGGCGGCCCCGGCACGCCGGGCGCCTGCTCGGTGCACAACCCGGGCTACGACTTCAACGACGCGATCATCGAACCCGGCGCGCAACTGTGGACACGGTTGGTGGCCGATTACCTGAAGGCGTCTGGCTGATCTCACGCGCACCGCATTTCCCCGCACGGACCGGGAGAGCCCGCGCCCCCCGGCGCGGCGCCGAAGGAGCAACCGCCCCGGAAACTCTCAGGCCCCAGGACCGGCCCGTGCGCTCAACACTCTGAAGAGTTGCCGCGCTTCGTCAGCCGGCACACCGAAGGAGCAAGCCCCGCCGCGGCCCGCGCGCAGGGTGAATCTCTCAGGTACCGGACAGAGGGGGCGCAGACCGCGCGGTTGCGCGGTCTGCCCACATCCTCGTCCGACGCCTGGAGCGCATCCATGAAATCCTTTGCCGTCATCGGTGGTGGCATCACCGGCATCACCACCGCCTACGCCCTGGCCCGCCGCGGCTTCGCCGTCACGCTCTTCGAGCGGCACCGCTACGCCGCGATGGAGACCTCGTTCGCCAACGGCGGCCAGCTCTCGGCCTCGAACGCCGAGACCTGGACCCATCCCTCCACCCTGCTCAAGGGCCTCAAGTGGATGCTGCGCCAGGACGCACCGCTGCTCGTGAACCCGCGGCCGGGCTGGCACAAGCTGTCTTGGTTCGCGGAATTCATCGCCAGCATCCCGCGCTACGAGGCCAACACCATCGAGACCACGCGGCTGGCGATCGCCGCGCGCGCGCACCTGTTCGACTGGGCCGAGCGCGAGGGCATCGACTTCGACCACCGCCGCGAAGGCATCCTGCACATCTACCGCGACCGCCAGGGCTTCGAACACGCAGGCCGCGTGTCGCGCCTGCTCGCCGCAGGCGGCCTGCAGCGCCGCGCCGTGACGCCCGAGGAGATGCGCGCCATCGAGCCCACGCTGGCCGGCACCTACCACGGCGGCTACTACACCGAAAGCGATTCCACCGGCGACATCCACCGCTTCACGCAAGGCCTGGCCGCGGCCTGCGAGCGCCTGGGCGTGCGCACCGTGTACGGCCGCGAGGTGCGTTCGCTGCGCAGCGACGACCGCCGCGCCACGGTGACGCTGGCCGGCGAACACGGCCACGAGGAACACGCCTTCGACGCGCTCGTGGTCTGCGCGGGCGTGAACAGCCGCGCGCTCGCGGCGCAGCTCGGCGATCGCATCAACGTGTACCCGGTCAAGGGCTATTCGATCACGGTGAACCTCACCGACGAGGCCAGCCGCGCCGCCGCGCCCACGGTGAGCCTGCTCGACGACGAGACCAAACTCGTGACCAGCCGCCTCGGCCCCGACCGCTTCCGCGTGGCGGGCACGGCCGAGTTCAACGGCTTCAACCGCGACATCCGCGCCGACCGCATCCGCCCGCTGGTGGACTGGGTGCAGCAATGCTTCCCCGGCGTGAGCACGCGCCAGGTGGTGCCCTGGGCCGGCCTGCGGCCCATGATGCCGGACATGATGCCGCGCGTGGGCCGCGGCCGCCGCGCCAACGTGTTCTACAACACCGGCCACGGCCACCTGGGCTGGACGCTCAGCGCGGCCACGGCCGACCTGCTGGGCGAGCTCGTGAGCGGCAGCGCGCGCGCGGGCGGGCGGCCGCTGGCGCACCCGCTCGAGCCGGCGCGGCGCGCGGGCTGAGGCCACGCAGACCTGCAACAATGCGCCGGTGAAAAAGGTCGCCATCGTCCAGTCCAACTACATCCCCTGGAAGGGCTACTTCGACCTCATCGCCTCGGTCGACGAGTTCGTGCTGTACGACGACATGCAGTACACGCGGCGCGACTGGCGCAACCGCAACCGCATCAAGACACCGCAGGGCCCGCAGTGGCTCACGGTGCCGGTGCGGGCGAGCGGGCGCTACCACCAGGCCATCCGCGAGACCGAGATCGACGGCACCGAATGGGCCGCCGACCACTGGCGCGCGCTCACGCTCAACTACCGGCGCGCGCCGCACTTCGAGGCCATCGCGGCCTGGCTCGAGCCGATCTACCTCGGCGCGCCGCACACGCACCTGTCGGCGCTCAACCGGCAACTGATCGAGGCCGTGTGCGCCTACCTGGGCATCACCACCGTGCTGCGCAACTCGTGGGACTACACGCTGGCCGAGGGCAAGAGCGAGCGCCTGGCCGACCTGGTGCGCCAGGCCGGCGGCACCGACTACGTGTCGGGCCCGGCCGCGCGCGACTACCTCGACGAGGCCGTGTTCACCGAACGCGGCCTGCGCGTGCACTGGTTCGACTACGGCGGCTACCCCGCCTACCCCCAGCTCTGGGGCGATTTCGTGCACGAGCTCAGCGTGCTCGACCTGCTGTTCCACTGCGGGCCACAATCGGCCCGTCACATGAAGCACGTGCCCCATGACCGCTCCTGACCTGCTGGCCCCGCTGGCCGGCTACTACGCCGACAAGATCGCGCGCCACGGCCAGACGCCGCAGGGCGTGGACTGGAACGGCGAGCAGGGCCAGTGGCTGCGCTTCGAGCAGTTGCTGCGCGTGGCCGACGGCCTGGCTGCGCCTTCGATCAACGACCTGGGCTGCGGCTACGGCGCGCTGCTCGACTTCCTGGTGGCGCGCGGCCGTGAGGCCGACTACCTGGGCGTGGACGTGGCCGCGCCCATGGTGGCCGCGGCGCGCGAGCGCCACGCGGGCCGCGCGAACGCGCGCTTCATCGAGGCCGCGCGGCCCGACCGCGTGGCCGACGTGGGCCTGGCCAGCGGCATCTTCAGCGTGCGCCTGAACACGCCCGACGAGGCCTGGTTCGAGCACATCGTGGCCACGCTCGACGTGCTGCACGAAACCAGCCGCGCGGGCTTCGCCTTCAACTGCCTCACCAGCTATTCCGACGCCGACAAGATGCGGCCCGACCTTTACTACGCCGACCCCTGCCGCCTGTTCGACCTCTGCAAGCGCCGCTATTCGCGCCAGGTCGCGCTGCTGCACGACTACGGGCTGTGGGAGTTCACCCTCATCGTGCGCCAATGAAGCCCACCCCCCTCATTGCCTTCGTCGACCACGAAATTGGCCACCGCCTGCTGCAGCGGCTGATCGACGAGCACGCGCGGGGCGGCATTGCGCTGGTGGCCGTGGTGACCACGCAGGACAACGGCCAGCGCTGGTGGCCCGGCGTGGCCGGGCTGTGCAAGGCCGCGGGCCTGCCGCTGCACCGCTTCGGCCCCGGCCTGCAACCGCACGATCTGCCCGAGGCCGAGCTGCACCTGCTGCTGAGCTGGAAGCACCTGATGCCCGCGCCCTGGCTCGCGCGGCCGCGGCGCGGCACCCTCAACCTGCACTACAGCCTGCTGCCCGCGCACCGCGGCGCCTACCCGGTGAACTGGGCCCTGATCCAGGGCGACCGCCGCACCGGCGTGAGCCTGCACTGGGTGGACGAACGCGTGGACCACGGCCCCCTGCTGCTGCAGCGCGCCCTCGACATCGCGCCCGGCGACACCGCGCGCAGCCTGCAGCGCCGGCTCGACGACCTCGCCGCGAGCGCCTTCGACGAGCTGCTGCCCTGGCTGCGCGACCCGGCGCAGCCCGCGCCCACGGCCACGGCCGACGCGCCGGCCAGCTACCACAGCGCGGCCGATTTCGCGGCCGGCGCCGCACTCGACCCCGACAGCACCTGGCGCGCGGGCGACCTGATCAACCTGCTGCGCGGCCGCAGCTTCCTGCCCGACAGCCGCCTGCTGCACCTCACCGACCCGGCCACCGGCCGCCGCGTGTACCTGCGCCTCGAGCTCGAGGACGAGGCCGCACCGCCGCCCGCCGAACCGCCGAACTGACGGGTTTCCGCCCCGTTTCTCCGCGCCTGCGCCGCGGGGGCGCTGCCTACACTGCCTGCCAGTGCTTTGTCCACCCGTGGCACCCGGCAACCCATGGACCGCTCCCCCCTGCTCGTCTTCACCACCGGCCGCAACTGCGCGGCCTACGTGGAGGACAACATCCGCTCGATCGCGCGCCAGACGCTCGCGAACGCGCACGTGCTGTTCGTGGACGACGCCTCCGACGACGGCACCGACCGCATCGCCCAGGCCGCGCTGCAGCGCTGGCTGCCCGGGCGCCACCACTTCGTGCGCAACCCCGAACGCATGGGCAAGGCCCACAACGCCAGCGTGCACCTGCGCGCGCTCGCGCCCGGCTACGAGGCCGTGGCCGTGGTCGACGCCGACGACCTGCTGATCGACATCACCGTGCTCGAACAGCTCGTGCGCGCCTACCAGCAGGGCGAGGACGTGGTGTGGACCAACTACCTGAGCGACCAGGGCCGCTTCGGCGAGAACGGCCCGCTCAACCGCTACGTGCCGCCGCGCCAGCAGCCCTGGCTCAGCAGCCACCTCTTCAGCTTCCGCGCCGCGCTGCTCGCGCGCGTGCCGCACGGCCATTTCCAGTACCCCGACGGCCGCTGGCTCGACGCCGCCTGCGACCTGGCCATCGCCTACCCCATGCTCGACCAGACGCGGCGCTGGCGCTACCTGCCGGTGCGCGCCTACTGCTACACCGAGAGCAACCCGGGCTCGCACCACCGGCTCGCGGGCGAGGCGCAGAGCCTGTCGTCGCCCAGGCAGCGCGAATGCGCGCGCATCGTGCTCGCCAAGCGGCCGCTGCCGCGCATCGACGAGCCCGAGGCCGACGGCCTGCACGCCACGCCCGCGGTCCCCGCGCCGGCCGAGGCCGCCGCCTCGCCCTGGACCGCCGCGCGCCTGGCGCTGGCCGTGCCCGCGCTGCTGCGCGAACTGCCGGCCAGCACGCTGGAGGCGCTCGACCCCGAACTGCTCTGGGACTGGTGGCAGTGGCTGGACACGCACCGCGGCGCGCGTGTGCTCGCGCTGGGCGACGACGCCCACACGCAGGCGCTGGCGCTGCTGGTGCAGGCCGCGGACGGCGAGGCGCTGGCGCTGCGCGGCGGCGACGGCCCCGGCCACGCGCCCTGGACCGACGTGGCCTTCGACGCCCACCACACGCGCCTGCCCGCGCTCGACGGCCTGGGCGGTGCGCTCTTCGACGCCGTGCACCTGGCCCCCAACGCCTGGGACGGCCCGCGTGCGCCCGTGGTGGCGCTGGCCGCGCTCGCGCCGCAGCTGCGGCTCGATCAACCGCGCCTGGTGTTCGCGGGCCTGCACCCGGCCCGGCTCGACGCCGCCGCCGCGCAGATCGCGGCCCTGGTGCCCGAACTGCCCGCGCGCGCCGCGGGTGCGGGCGCCGACGCGCTGGTGGTCGAGGCCTGCGCCGCCCCCGCGGAGGCGACGGGATGAGCGCCGCCGTCGAGACCCGCGCCGCGCGCACGGTGCACCTCATGGTGCCCGACAAATTCATTGCGCCCTTCGTCGACTTCGTGCTGCGCCACTTCGACGCAAGCGAACACCGCTTCTGCCTGCTCGGCGCGCCGCGCAGCGACTTCGGTCTGCGCGCCGACCAGCCGCTCGACTGGATCGCCGGCGAACACGACGAGCCGCGCCTGCTGCAGGCGCTGTTCGCGGCCGAGCGCATCGTGATCCACGGCCTGTGGTCCGAGCGCGTGCTGCGCCTGCTCTACGCCCTGCCCTCGCTGGCGCGCAAGAGCCACTGGGTGATCTGGGGCGGCGACCTCTACGACGCGCAGTGGCAGGCCCGCACGCCGGGCCACGAACAGAACGAGGCGCTGCGCCGCGCCGTCATCACCCAGCTCGGCGGCGCGGTGGGCCTGCCCGGCGACATGGACGTGGCGCACGAGCGCTACGGCTTTCGCGGCGAGCGCCTGGTCTGCTTCACCTACCCGTCCAACCTCGCGAGCAGCGCGCCGCTGGCGCCGCGCGAACCCGGGCCGCTGCGCATCCTGGTGGGCAACTCGGCCACCGAGAGCAACTGCCACCTCGAGGTGTTCGCGCGCCTCACGCGCCACTGGCAACCGGGCATGGAAGTGCACTGCCCGCTCGCCTACGGCGACCCGGCCTACCGCGATCTCGTGATCGCCAACGGCCGCGGCCAGTTCGGCGCCGACTTCCACGCCATCACCACGCTGATGCCGCTGGCCGACTACAACGCCTTCCTCGGCCGCATCGACGCCGCCGTGCTGCACCACAACCGGCAACAGGGCCTGGGCAACGCCGTGACGCTGCTGAGCCTGGGCAAGAAGGTGTATGCGCGGCCCGAGCAAAGCCACAGCCGCCAGCTCGCCAGCCTGGGCGTGCGCCTGTTCACCCTGGCCGAATTCAACGCCGAACCGCTCGACGAGGCCACGCGCGCGCACAACGCCGCGCTGCTGCGCGAGCACCACAGCGAGGCGCGCCTGGTGCAAGGCCTGGCCGCGCTGTTCGCCCCGAGGAGCCCCGCATGATCACGCCGCAGAACATCGGCCCGCACCCGCTGCGCCCCGTGCCGCCAAAACGCCCGCCCGCCGCCCTGCCCGCCGCGCTGCCCGCGGGCCTGCCCACGGCCCTGGCCGCGCCCGCGCCCATCCCCTTCAACAAGCCCTACCTGCACGGTCGCGAGCTGGTCTACATCGCGGAGGCCGTGGCCTCGGGCAAGATCTCGGGCGACGGCCTGTTCACCCAGCGCTGCCACGCCTTCTTCGAGCAGCGCTACGGCTTTCACAAGGCGCTGATGACGACCTCGTGCACCGACGCGCTCGAACTCGCGGCGCTGCTGCTCGACATCCGCGAGGGCGACGAGGTGATCGTGCCCTCGTTCACCTTCGTCTCCACCGCCAACGCCTTCGCGCTGCGCGGCGCGCGCATCGTGTTCGCCGACAGCGAGGCCCACAACCCCAACCTCGACGTGGCGCACGTCGAGGCGCTGATCACGCCGCGCACGCGCGCCATCGTGCCGGTGCACTACGCGGGCATGGCCTGCGACATGGACCCGCTGCTCGAGCTCTGTGCGCGCCATGGCATCGCGCTGGTGGAAGACGCGGCGCAGGCCATCGATTCGTTCTACAAGGGCCGCGCGCTGGGCGGCATCGGCAGCCTGGGCGCGTTCTCGTTTCACGAGACCAAGAACGTGATCGCGGGCGAAGGCGGGCTGCTGGCCATCAACGACCCGGCGCTGGTGGCGCGCGCCGAGATCCTGCGCGAAAAGGGCACCAACCGCAGCGCCTTCTTCCGCGGCGAGATCGACAAGTACGGCTGGGTCGACGTGGGCTCGTCCTTCCTGCCCTCCGACATCGTGTCGGCCTACCTCTACGCGCAGCTTGAGGTGCTCGACCAGATCCAGCTGCGGCGCAAGGCACTGTGGCAGCGCTACTGGGACCAGCTGGCCGGGGTGTTGCCGCACCACGGCGTGGAGGTGCCGTACGTGCCGCGCTGGGCGACCAACAACGGCCACCTGTTCTACGTGGTGTGCCGTTCACTGGAGCACCGCGACACGGTGATCGCGGCGCTGCGCCAGGCGGGCATTCACGCGGTGTTCCACTACCAGTCGCTGCACAGCAGCGCCTACTTCCACGACCGCCACGACGGGCGTGCGCTGCCGCATTGCGATCGCTTTGCGAATTGTCTGGTGCGGCTGCCGCTGTACGTGGAGATGAGCGACGCGCAGTGCGACCGGGTGTGCGAGGCGCTGCTGGACGTGTTGCGGCAGCACTGACTTTTCAGATGCCTTTCGCGCGGGGCACCTCGCGCACGCGCGCGGTCGCATCGAGTGCCCATGAGGTTGGCGGTGATCGGTGTCCGGCGCAGCGAAATAAAGGGGGAGGACGGCACAGCCGTCCGGAGGACATTCGCGGAGCCGGACACCGGTCGGCGACAACCGGCTCGGTCGGCGAAAAGACGAACCCTCAAGCCGCCTGCAGTTTTTCCAGGCCGCCGAGATACGGCCGCAACGCCACCGGCACGTTCACGCTGCCATCGGCGTTCTGGTGGTTCTCCAGCACCGCCACCAGCGCCCGCCCCACCGCCAGCCCCGAGCCGTTGAGCGTGTGCACCAGTTCGTTCTTGCCCTGCGCGTTCTTGAAACGCGCCTGCATGCGCCGCGCCTGGAAGGCCTCGCAGTTCGAGCAGCTCGAAATCTCGCGGTAGGTGTTCTGCGCCGGCACCCACACCTCGAGGTCGTAGGTCTTGGCCGCGCCGAAACCCATGTCGCCCGTGCACAGCGCAACCACGCGGTAGGGCAGCTCCAGTTTCTGCAGCACCGCCTCGGCATGGCCCACCATCTGCTCGAGCGCTTCGTAGCTCTTCTCCGGGTGCGTGATCTGCACCATCTCGACCTTGTCGAACTGGTGCTGGCGGATCAGGCCGCGCGTGTCGCGGCCCGCGCTGCCGGCTTCCGAGCGGAAGCAGGGGCTGTGCGCGGTGAGCTTGATCGGCAGATCGCTCTCGGCGAGCACGCGCTCGCGCACGGTGTTGGTGAGCGAGATCTCCGAGGTGGAGATCAGGTACTGCTCGGCGGCACTTTCATCGCCACCACGCAGCACCCAGAACATGTCTTCCTTGAACTTGGGCAGTTGGCCCGTGCCCTCGAGCACCTCGCGGTTGACGATGTAGGGCGTGTAGCACTCGGTGTAGCCGTGCGCCTCGGTCTGCAGGTCGAGCATGAACTGCGCGAGCGCGCGGTGCAGCCGCGCCACCGGGCCGCGCAGGAAGGAAAAACGCGAGCCCGAGAGCAGCGCGCCGGTGTCGAAATCGAGGCCCAGCGGCGCGCCGATGTCCACGTGGTCGCGCACCGGGAAATCGAAGGCGCGCGGGCCCTTGCCGTCCGGACTCCAGCGCCGCACCTCGACGTTGCCGCTCTCGTCGGCGCCCACGGGCACGCTCTCGTGCGGCAGGTTGGGCACGGCCATGAGCAGGGCCTGCAGCTCGGCCTGGATCACGTCGAGCCGCGCGGCGCCGGCGTCGAGCTCGGTCTTGATCGCACCCACCTGCGCCATCACGGCGTCGGCCTCGGCGTGCTGGCCCTTGCCCTTGAGCATGCCGATCTGCTTGGACAGGCTGTTGCGCTGCGACTGCAGTTCTTCGGTGCGCGTCTGCAGCGCCTTGCGCTCGGCCTCGAGCGCGCGGTAGGCGGCTTCGTCGAGGAAAGGCTGCGGGTTCTTGCGGGTGTTCAGGCGCGCGACGACGGCGTCGAGGTCTTTGCGCAGTTGGACGATGTCGAGCATGGGGTGTGCAGAAAAAGAATCAGGCGGCGGGTGCGTCGGGCGTGTCGAGCTTGAGGCCCTTGGGCAGCGGGAACTTCACGGTCTCGGTCAGGCCGTCCATGGAGCGCACCGAGATCGCGCCCAGGGCCCGCAGGCGGTCGATCACCTGCTGCACCAGCACCTCGGGCGCCGAGGCGCCCGCCGTGAGCCCCACGCGGGCCTTGCCCTCGAACCATTCGGGGCGCAGTTCGTCGGCGCTGTCGACCATGTGGCCCGGCGTGCCGAGCTTGGCCGCGAGCTCGCGCAGGCGGTTGCTGTTGGAGCTCGTGGGGCTGCCCACCACGATCACCACATCGACCTGCGCGCTCAGCAGCTTGACCGCGTCCTGGCGGTTCTGCGTGGCGTAGCAGATGTCCTGCTGCTTGGGCTCGCGCACCTTGGGGAATCGCGCCTTCACCGCGGCCAGGATCTCGGCCGCGTCGTCCACCGAGAGCGTGGTCTGCGTGACCACCGCCAGCCGCTCGGTCTGCCCCGGCGTCACACGCGCCACGTCGGCCACGTCTTCGACCAGGTGGATGCCGCTGTCGAGCTGGCCCATGGTGCCTTCGACCTCGGGGTGGCCCTTGTGGCCGATCATGATGAACTCGTAGCCCTCGCGGTGCAGCTTGGCCACCTCCACGTGCACCTTGGTCACCAGCGGGCAGGTGGCGTCGAAGATGCGGAAGCCGCGCCGCTCGGCCTCGTTCTGCACCGCCTTGCTCACGCCGTGCGCCGAGAACACCAGCGTGGCGCCGGGCGGCACGTCGGCAAGGTCTTCGATGAACACCGCGCCCTTGCCCTTGAGGTCGTTGACCACGTAGGTGTTGTGCACGATCTCGTGGCGCACATAGATGGGCGCGCCGAACTTGGCGAGCGCGTGTTCGACGATGTCGATGGCGCGGTCGACGCCGGCGCAGAAGCCGCGCGGCTCGGCGAGGACGACTTCGTTGAGCGCCATCACAGCACCCCGATGAGTTGCACCTCGAAGCGCACGGGCTGGCCGGCGAGCGGGTGGTTGAAGTCGAACAGCACCGCGCCGTCGGCGCGCACCTCGCGCACCGCGCCGGCGTACTGGCCGGTGCCGTCGGGCGTGGGGAACTGCACCACGTCGCCCACGGCGTACTGCTCGTGCGGGTCGCCCAGTTCGTTGAGCAGCTTGCGCGCCACCCATTGCTGCATCTCGGGCTGGCGCTCGCCGAAGGCCTCGCCCGCGGCGAGCTCGATCACGGTGCGCGTGCCTTCCTCGAGCCCGAGCAGGCGCTGCTCGATGGCGGGCGAGAGCTCGCCCTGGCCCAGGCTGAGCGTGGCGGGCTGGCCGCTGAAGGTGTCGATGATGACCTGGCCCTGCGCATCGCTCATGCGGTAGTGCAGGGTGAGGAAGGAGCCGGGCTGGACTTGGGGCATGGTGAGGCGGTGGCGCCCCGGGCCGGCGGGCGGCGCGGGGGAATGCACCCCGGGGGATGCGTGAACCGCGTATTGTAGAAACTGGCCGGTTCAGGGAGAAAACCCATGCAAAGCCCCCCGCCGGTCGGTCTCAAATGTCTGCCCGCCGCGTGCCGCCCGCGCGAGAAGCTGCTCGGCCTGGGCGCGCCAGCGCTGAGCGATGCCGAGCTGATCGCGGTGCTGCTGCGCACCGGGCTGCCGGGCAAGCACGTGCTGCAGCTCGCCCAGGAACTGCTCGATGCACTCGGCGGGGTGGCCGGCCTGCTGCACGCCGACGCGGCGGCGCTCAAGCCGGTGAAGGGCCTGGGGCCTTCCAAGCGCGCCCTGATCATGGCGGTGATGGAGCTGGCCCGCCGCGCGCTGGCGCAACCGCTCAAGACGCGCTCGGTGCTCAACGACCCCAAGGCCGCCACCGATTTCCTGCGCCTGCAGATCGGCGACCGGCCGCACGAGGTGTTCGCGCTCATGCTGCTCGACAGCCAGCACCGGCTGATCGCCTTCGAGGAACTGTTCCGCGGCACGGTGAACCAGGCCAGCGTCTACCCGCGCGAGGTGGTGCTGCGTGCCCTGCACCACCAGGCCGCGGCCGTGCTGCTGGCGCACAACCACCCGAGCGGCCTGGCCGAGCCCTCGCCGGCCGACATCGCGCTCACGCGCAACCTGCGCGACGCGCTGGCGCTGGTGGGCGTGCGCGTGCTCGACCACATCGTGGTCACGCGCGAGCGCGGCGCGTCCTTCGCCGAGCTGGGCCTGCTCTGAGCCCCTGCTCCGAGCGTCCCGAGCGTCGCACTGGGATGCCCGCCCGGCCCGACAATGCCGGGCATGAAGGTCAACGCGCTCAGCGAACTGAAGTCGATCCGCAACGCCCTGGCCGAGCGCCGCGCGCGCGAGATCGCCGAACGCGAGGCCGAGCGGCAGGCCGCGGCGCGGCGCGAACGCGAGCGCCGGCTGTTCGAGATCGCGGTGGGCCCGGTGCAGCGCCTGCGTGCCCACGGCCGCAGCGAGCAGCGCCGCCCGCTGCCCGAGCCCAGGCCGGTGCAGCGCGAACGCGACGAAGCCGCGGTGATGCGCGAGGCGCTGTCGGACGAGTTCGACGTGGAAACCCTGCTGCACACCGACGAACAACTGAGCTACCGCCGCCCCGGCCTGGGCGCCGACGTGGTGCGCAAGCTGCGAGAGGGCCGCTGGGCGATCCAGGCCGCGGTCGACCTGCACGGCCTGCGCACCGACGAGGCGCGCGAGGCGCTGGGCCGCTTCGTGCACGACAGCCACCGCCTGGGCCTGCGCTGCGTGCGCGTGGTGCACGGCAAGGGCCTGGGCTCGCCCGGGCGCACGCCGGTGCTCAAGGGCCGGGTGCTGCGCTGGCTGGTGCAGAAGAAGGAAGTGATGGCCTTCGTGCAGGCGCGTCCGGCCGAGGGCGGCGCGGGCGCGCTGGTCGTGCTGCTGCGCCCCGTGTGACGGCGGCCACGCGCGGCCCGGCCAGCCGCCGACAGGTCAGACAGCCGTCACGTGAAACGGGCATGATTCGCGCCCATGTTCGATACCCCCCACCCCACCGACTGGCCGCGCCGGCGCTGGCTGCTCGGCATGGGCGCGCTCGCCCTGGGCGGCTGCGCCAGCGCGCCGACAGCCGACGAGCCCGAGCGACTCGCGCAGTCCGCCTGGGCGCGTGCCACCACGCTCGACGGCGTGCAGGCCAGCGGCCCCTGGGTGCACCGGCGCTACGGCAACCGCCAGCCCACGCTCTACGAAGCCAGCGAGCGCGAAGGCCGCCCCGCCCTGCATGCGCGCAGCGTGTCGGGCAACAGCACGCTGCGCCTGCCGCTGCAGCCCGCGGCGCTGGCGCCGGGCGCGCGGCTGCAGTTCTCGTGGTGGGTGCCGGCGCTGCTGCCGCACGCCGACCTCAGGAGCGCCGAGGCCGACGACGCGGTGGCGCGCATCATCCTCACCTTCGACGGCGACCGCGCCAGCTGGTCGCGCCGCGACCACATGCTGTCCGAGCTCGCGCAGCTCGTCACGGGCGAACCCATGCCCTACGCCACGCTGATCTACGTGTGGGACGACCGCTACCCCGTGGGCAGCGTGATCGACAACCCGCACACGCGGCGCATCCGCAAGCTGGTGGTGCAAAGCGGCACCGAGCGGCTGGGCCGTTGGGTGGACCACGACCGCGACGTGCACGACGATTTCCGGCTCGCCTTCGGCCATGCGCCCGGCGCGCTCACCGGCCTGGGCCTGATGACCGACAGCAACAACACGCGCGTGGACACCGAGGCCTGGTACGGCCCGCTCGCGCTGCGCGGCGGCCTCACCGCGGCCGCGCGCTGACACGCAGGGCGCGGGCGTTCAGCCCGGGCTGTTGCGCATCCAGTCGGCGGTCTGGAAGAAGCTGTTCTTCAGCCGCGCGCGCAGCGCCGCATCGACGCCGGTTTCGCCCATGGCCTGGTCCATGCAGGCCAGCCACTGGTCGCGCTCCTGGATGCCGATGGCGAAGGGCATGTGGCGCATGCGCAGGCGCGGGTGGCCGAAGCGCGACTGGTAGTGGTCGGGCCCGCCGAGCCAGCCGCACAGGAACCAGAACAGCTTGTCGCGCGCGCCGTCGAGCGTGCTGCCGTGGGCCGCGCGCAGCTCGCGGTAGCCGGGCTCGAGGTCCATGAGGTCGTAGAAGCGGTCGACCAGGGCGCGCACGCGCGCCTCGCCGCCGATCCACTCGAACGGGGTGTCGAACGGGGGTTTTTCTTCGATGTTCAAACGCTTGCCTTGCGCAGGGTTTCGATCACGGGGGTGCGCAAGACGCTGCGCAACCCCCACCAGCCCGCGGCCAGCGCGAGCACCGCGCCCGCGGCCGCGCCGGCCAGCGGCACCAGCGGCGAAGCGGTCCAGTCGAACTCGAAGGCGTAGCGCGCGAGCGCCCAGCCCACCACCGCGGCGACCACCGACGCGAGGAAGCCCGCGAGCAGGCCCACGCCCAGCAGTTCGATGCGCTGCACCTGTCGCAGCAGCCGAGAGCTCGCGCCCACCGCGCGCAGGATCGCGAACTCGCGCTCGCGCTCGGTGCGGGTGGCCGTGACGGCCGCGAGCAGCACCACCAAACCGGCCGCGAGCGTGAAGGCGAACAGGAACTCGACCGCCGCGATCACCTGGCCCAGCACGCGCTGCACCTGCGCGATGGTCTGCGTGAGGTCGACATTGGTGATGTTGGGGAATGCGCGCACCAGCGCGTTGTCGAAGCCCGCGGCCTCGGGCGCGCGGTAGGCGCTGATGTAGGTCAGCGGCACGTCGGGCAGCTGCGCCACCGGGAAGATGACGAAGAAGTTCACGCGCATCGAAGCCCAGTCGACCTTGCGCAGGCTGGTGATGCGCCGCTCCACGGTCTGGCCCGCGATGTCGAAGCCCAGCCGGTCGCCGAGCTTCAGGCCCAGCTCCTTGGCCAGGCCCTCTTCCACGCTCAGTCCGTCGGCCTCTTCGGGCGTCCAGCGGCCCGCGATCACGGGGTTGTGGTCGGGCGGTTCGGCCGCGTTCGAGAGGTTGAACTCGCGGTCCACCAGGCGCTGCGCACGGTCGGTGGCGAAGTCTTCGGGCACCACGCTGCGGCCGTTCACGCTCACCAGGCGGCCGCGGATCATGGGGTACCAGTCGTAGCGGTTCACGCCGGCCTGGCGCAGCGCGGCCTGAAAGGGTTCGGCCTGCTCGGGCTGCACGTTGATGACGAAGCGGTTGGGCGCATCGGGCGGCGTGGCCGCGCGCCAGCTCTGGATCAGGTCGGTGCGCAGCAGCACCAGCAGCACCAGTGCGAGCAGGCCGACCGAAAGCGCGCTGATCTGCACCACCGCGAACACCGGGCGCGCCGACACCTGGCGCGTGGCCATCACGAGCGCGCGCGGCGCGGTGCTTTCGTTGACGCTGGCGCGCAGCAGCCGCACCGCGCCGTAGCCGATGGCGGCGAACACCGCGACCGCGGCCGCGAAGCCGCCCACTGCGATGCCGCCGAGCACCAGGTCGCGGCTGGCCGCGAGCAGCAGCGCCGCAAAACCCGCCACGCCCAGGCCCAGCACCGCGAGCGTGGCCGCCTTGGGCTGGCCCACGTCGCGGCGGATCACGCGCAGCGGCGGCACCTTGGCCAGTTGCAGCACCGGCGGCAGGCCGAAGGCCATCATGAGCGTGAGGCCCATGCCCAGGCCCAGCAGCACGGGCGCGAGTGTGGGCGCGGGCAGGCTGGACTCGACCAGGCCCGCGAGCAGCAGCACGAAGACGTGGTGCACGGCCCAGCCCAGCAACACGCCGAGCGCGCTCGCGAACAGGCCGGTGAGCGCGAACTCGACGCAGTAGGCGCGCGCCATGGTGGCCTGCGACAGCCCCAGCACGCGCAGCATGGCGCAGTCGTCCAGGTGGCGCTGCGCGAAGCCGCGCGCCGCGATCGCCACCGCCACCGCGCACAGCAGCGCGGCCAGCAGGGCCACGAGGTTAAGGAATTTCTCGGCGCGCGCGAGCGTCTGCTCCATCTGCGGCTGCCCGCCCTGCAGCGATTCGAGCCTCACGCCGCGCACGGCGGGGTCTTCGATCGTGCGCTGCACCCAGCGGCTGAAGTCGGCCACGCGCGCATCGGACCCGGCCACCGCGAGGCGGTAGACGATGCGGCTCGCGGGCTGCACCAGGCCGGTGGCGGGCAGGTCGTCGGCGTGGATCATCACGCGCGGCGCGAAGGTGAGAAAGCCCGCGCCGCGGTCGGGTTCGGCCGTGAGCAACCGCCCGATGGTGAAGCTCGCATCGCCGAGCAGCAGCGGCTGGCCCATCTGCAGGCCCAGTTGCGCGAGCAGCGCGGCGTCGACCCAGGCGGTGCCGCGCGCGGGGATGTCGCACGTGGGCGCGTCGGGCGCGCCCGGGGCGTCGGCCACGCGCAGGCTGCCGCGCAGGGGATAGCCCGCGCCCACGGCCTTGAGCGCCACCAGCCGGGCGCTGCCGCCCTCTTCGGCGCGCGCGCGGCCCATGGTGGGGAAGTTGAGCGAGAGCGTGGTGTCCAGGCCGAGCTCGCGCGCGCGGGCGTCAAAGCGCGCGTCGGGCGCCTTGTCGGCCACCACCACGGCGTCGCCGCCGATGAGCGCGCGCGCGTCGCGCGCCAGGCCGCCCTGCAGGCGGTCGGCGAAAAAGCCCACGGCCGTGAGCGCGGCCACCGCCAGCGTCACCGCGATCACCAGCAGCCGCAGCTCGCCGGCGCGCCAGTCGCGGCGCAGCGAGGTCCAGCCCAGGGACCAGGAACGCACGGGCAGCGGGGCGGGGGTGGCGGTCATGGAGGGCTTGGAGCGCGCGGCGCGCGCCGGGTTCACTTGGTGCCGAAGATGCGGTCGCCCGCGTCGCCCAGGCCCGGCACGATGTAGCCGTGCTCGTTGAGGCCGCGGTCGATCGCCGGGGTGTACACCGGCACGTCGGGGTGGGCGTCGTGGAAGGTCTTGAGGCCTTCGGGGCAGGTCACCAGGCAGACGAAGCGGATCGAGCGCGGGTTCGTCTTCTTGAGCCGGTCCACCGCGGCCACGGCCGAATTGCCGGTGGCCAGCATGGGGTCGAGCACGATCACGTCGCGCTCGTGCATGTCCTGCGGCATCTTGAAGTAGTACTCCACCGCCTGCAGCGTGGCCGGGTCGCGGTACAGGCCGATGTGGCCCACGCGCGCCCCCGGGATCACCTGCAGCATGCCGTCGAGGAAACCGTTGCCCGCGCGCAGGATGGACGCCAGCACGATCTTCTTGCCGTCGATCACGCGTGACCTCATGGGCTCCAGCGGGGTCTCGATGTCGATCTCCTGCATGGGCATGTCGCGCGTGAGCTCGTAGGCAAGCAAGGCGCTGAGTTCGTGCACCAGCTCGCGGAAGCTCTTGGTGCTGGTGTCCTTGCGGCGCATCAGCGTGAGCTTGTGCTGGACCAGGGGGTGGGAGATGACGTGGACGTCGCGGGCCATGGCGGAATCGGAAAAGTGAAACACCCCGGCCAGTACCGGGTTGACCCGAGTTTAGGGGGTGTTTTGCGGAGCCGCGCCGGCCCCGGGGCATCAGCGCCGTTCGGGCGCGGGCGGCGGCACCGCGTCCCACAGCAGGCGCTGCGGGTTCGCGTAGCAGAGGAAGTGCTTGTTGGTGGCCCGGCCCACGGCGCACAGGCCCACACGCTGCGCCACCTGCAGGCCCATCTGGGTGATGCCGCTGCGCGAGACCACCGCGGCCACGCCCATCTGCGCGCTCTTGATGACCATCTCGCTGGTGAGGCGGCCGGTGGTGTAGAAGACCTTGTCGAGCTGCGGCGCAGCACGATCCGGCGCCGGGCCGCCCCAAGCCGGATCAGCCCCCTCGGGGGGCAGCGACCCGCGCAGCGGCGGAGCGTGGGGGCCCTCGTTCAAGGCCATCCAGCCGGCGATGGTGTCGACCGCGTTGTGGCGGCCCACGTCTTCCACGAACAGCGCCAGCTCGGTGCCGCGGAACAGCGCGCAGGCGTGCACCGAACCGGCCGACTTGTAGGTGCTCTCTTTGAGGCGGATCGCATCGACGATGGCATAGAGCTGCGACTGGCGCAGCACGCCGGGCGGCAGTTCGACGCGGTCGAGGTCGTCCATGAGCCCGCCGAACACGCTGCCCTGGCCACAGCCGGTGGTGACCACGCGGCGCGCGGTGCGCTCCTCGATGCGGTCTATGCCCTCGCGCGTTTTCACGCTCACGGCGTTCACGTCCCAGTCGACAGTGACCGATTCGATCGCGTCGACCGACGCCACCAGCCGCTGGTTCAGCAGATAGCCCAGCGTGAGCCATTCGGGGTGCGCGCCCAGGGTCATGAGCGTCACGAGTTCGCGCTTGTCCACGTAGACCGTGAGGTCGCGCTCGGCGGGAATGTGGATGCGGCGGGTCTGGCCGTGTTCGTCCACGGCGTCGATCGACTCGGTCAGCGGGGCCTGCGCCGCGGTCAGTTGGGGCAATCGCATGGATCGAGACTAATGCAAAAAGAAAGGGCCGCCACCCCGAAGGGTGCGGCCCTGGCTCGCCCGGCGCGCCGGGCGCAGCCGGATCAGGGCTTCTTGGGCGTGGGCGCGCCCGCGGGGGCCTGCTGGCTCGGCGGGGAGACGGCCGGCGCGGCGGGCGAATGCGCGCCCGCGGCCTCGGCGGGCTTGGGCGGCACGTAGGCGAACGGGCCCGGGTCGGTGCAGGCCGGAGCGTTCGCCGAGGGCTGCTTGCCCGCGCCCGCGGTGGTCTTGAAGTGGTTGGCCGCGGCCTTGTCCATGGACTTGCACAGCTTGTAGGCGTCGACCTTCGCGGTGTGCGCGGCCTTGGCCTTGGCCTCGTCGGCCTTGGCCGCGGCTTCGGGCGTGAGCGGGGCCGGTGCGGGCAGCTTGGCCTGCGCGCCGAAGGCCAGGCCCGTGAGGGCGGCGGCGATCAGGAGGTGTTTCTTCGGGAACATGCGGTTCGTCTCCAATGGATCAGGCCTTGGCGGGCTGGCCCGCGGCGTCGGGCTTGGCGGCCGAGCGCTGCGCGGGGATCTTGCCGGCCTTGATGTCGTCGTACCAGAGCTCGTGGTGCTCCTTGGCCCAGGTCTCGTCGACATAGCCGGTCTTCATGGCGCTGTAGGCGCCACGCATGCCCAGCGTGCCCATGTAGATGTGGCCGAGGAACATGGCCATCATGAGCACGGCCGCGCTCGCGTGGATCATGTGGGCCACCTGCATGTTGGCGCGGGTGAACTCCACCGAGGGCACGAGCTTGTCGAGGAACAGGCCCGAGCCGGCCACGATGAGGCCGAGCAGGAACACGCCGCCCCAGAACAGCACCTTCTCGCCGGCGTTGAAGCGGTGCGAGGGCACCTCGGCGCCACCGAACAGGCCACCGGCCTTGAGCAGCCACTGCAGGTCTTCCTTGCTCGGCAGGTTGTCGCGCACGAACACGAGGAACACCACGATCAGCGAGACCACGAACAGCGGGCCCACGAAGTTGTGCACGTTCTTGAGCGCGTAGGTGAGCCAGCCGAACAGCGTGCTGCCGATGATGGGCAACAGGAAGAACTTGCCGAAGGCCATCACGACACCCGAGATGCCCAGTGCCACGAAGGCGATGGCGTTCACCCAGTGCGCCGCGCGCTCGAAGTAGGTGAAGCGCTCGATCTTGCGGCCGGTTTCGGCGCCGTGCAGTTCGATCGTGCCCTTGGTGAAATAGAACAGGGCCAGCGCCACCAGGGCGATCAGCAGCAGCGAGCCGCCGTAGGGAATGATCCAGTTGTTGCGCACCTGGCGCCAGGCCTCACCCGCGGTGGTGAGGTTGGAACCCGGGTACTTCACGAAGCCCTGGATCAGGTTGCCGAACTCGGGGTACGGCAGCATGGTCGAGCCCGTGACGCCACCGCTGACCTCGCGCCACACGGGCGCGTTGTTGCCGGGTTGCACCTGGCGGCGCTCGGCGTTGGTCTGGTTGGCGTAGTTCGGGTCCTTGTCGGCGTCGGGGCGGACCTCGAAGATGTTCTGGCCCTTGATGCCGCCGCCCTGGGCGGGCGCAGCCTGCTGCGGGGCCGGGTCGTCGGCGGGATCGACCTTGAGCGTCTGGGCCGAAGCCCAGCCGGCTGCTAGGCCGAGCACCGCGGCCAGCGCCCAGGCCCGAAGGCCGGAGCGCCCGCGCGAAGTCGCTTGGGTGTGCATGGGCTGGCCTTTACTTCTGCTGCGCGCCGACGCGCGTGTAATCGTTCTGACCGTACTGCGCGCGCGCCTTGAGCTGCTGTTCCCAGCTGTTCTTGTCGCCCGCGGTCCAGCCGGACTGCACGTACTGGCTCTTGATCGTCACGCCGGTGTAGGGCGCGGGGTCCTGCTTGACGCCGTTGGCGTTGAGCGCCTGCGGCTTTTCGCCGCAGGCCGCCAGGCCCAGCACGGCCGCGATCGCGAGGGAGGTGAGGGTCAGGCGCTTGATCACGATTTCTGTCCTTGTGCGGTGCCGTAGGCGGTGCCCCAACCCCACACTTCGGCGCCTTTGCCGCGCGTGAGGACCCGGTTGCGGAAGATGTCGGCCACGACGTCGCCGTCGCCGGCGAGCAGGGCCTTGGTCGAGCACATCTCGGCGCAGGCGGGCAGCTTGCCTTCGGCCAGGCGGTTGCGGCCGTACTTCACGAACTCGTTCTGGCTGCCGTGGGCCTCGGGGCCACCGGCGCAGAAGGTGCACTTGTCCATCTTGCCGCGCACGCCGAAGGTGCCCTGCGAGGGGAACTGCGGTGCGCCGAACGGGCAGGCGTAGGAGCAGTAGCCGCAGCCGATGCACACGTCCTTGTCGTGCAGCACCACACCTTCTTCGGTGCGGTAGAAGCAGTTCACGGGGCACACCGCCATGCAGGGCGCGTCGCTGCAGTGCATGCAGGCCACCGAGATCGACTTCTCGCCGGGCACGCCGTCGTTGAGCGTGATCACGCGGCGGCGGTTCACGCCCCAGGGCACTTCGTGTTCGTTCTTGCAGGCGGTCACGCAGCCGTTGCACTCGATGCAACGCTCGGCGTCGCAGATGAATTTCATTCGGGCCATGGTGTTCTCCTGCCTTATGCCTTCTCGACGTTGCAGATGGTCGTCTTGGTTTCCTGCATCATCGTCACGATGTCGTAGCCGTAGGTCGTGGCCGTGTTCACGGCTTCACCGCGCACCACCGGGTACGCGCCGTCGGGGTAGTAGGGCTTCATGTCGGCGCCCTGCCAGTGGCCCGAGAAGTGGAACGGCAGCCACACGGTGTCGGGACCCACGCGCTCGGTCACGAGCGCCATCACCTTGATGCGCGCGCCGGTCGGCGTGGTCACCCACACCTGCTCGCCCTGGCGCACCCCGCGCTCGGTGGCGGTCTTGGGGTTGATCTCGACGAACATGTTCTGCTGCAGCTCGGCCAGCCAGGGGTTCGAGCGCGTTTCCTCGCCACCGCCCTCGTACTCGACCAGGCGGCCCGAGGTCATGATGAGCGGGTACTTCTCGTGCATCTTCTCCTCCACGTTCTTCGCCTGCAGCGACTTGTAGAGGATGGGCAGACGCCAGCGGTTCTTCTGGTCGTCGTGGCTCGGGTACTTGGCGATGAGGTCGGGGCGCGTGCCGTAGACCGGCTCGCGGTGCTGCGGGATCGCGTCGGGGAAGTTCCACACCACGGCGCGCGCCTTGGCGTTGCCGAAGGGGTGGCAGCCGTGCTTCATGGCCACGCGGATGATCGCGCCCGTGGGGTCGGTCTTCCAGTTCTTGCCCTCGGCGGCCTTCTGCTCGGCCTCGCTCAGGTCGCCCCACCAGCCCAGCTTCTTGAGCAGCACGTGGTCGAACTCGGGGTAGCCGGTGGTGATCTCGGCGCCCAGCGAGTGCGAGCCGTCTTCAGCCAGCAGGCTCACGCCCTCGCGCTCGACGCCGAAGTTCGCGCGGAAGTTGCCGCCGCCGTCCATGACGTGTTTGGAGGTGTCGTACAGGTTCGGCGAACCCGGGTGCTTGATCTCGGGCGTGCCGTAGCAGGGCCAGGGCAGACCGAAGTAGTCACCGCTCATGTCGTAGCCGGTTTCCTTGTCGACCACCTTGCCCTTGGCCTTGAGCGTCTTGACGTCGAAGGCGCCCATGTTGCGCATGTGGGCCTTGAGGCGCTCGGGGCTCTGGCCGGTGTAGCCGATGGTCCAGACCGACTTGTTGATCTCGCGCAGGATGTCTTCGGGCACGGGCTCGTCGCGGCCCTTGACCTTCTGCATCTTGTAGTTCTTGACGAGCTGTTCCGCGAAGCCGAGCTTCTGCGCGAACTCGTACATGATCATGTGGTCGCTGCGGCTGTCCCACAGCGGGTCGATCACCTTCTCGCGCCACTGGAGCGAGCGGTTGGACGCGGTGCACGAACCGCTGGTCTCGAACTGCGTGGCCGCGGGCAGCAGGTAAACCTCGCGGTTGGGGTTGATGCTGTCGCTGGGCATGGCCGCCATCGAGGCGGTGGCCGAGGGATAGGGATCGATGACGACCAGCAGGTCGAGCGCGTCCATGGCCTTCTTCATTTCCAGGCCGCGCGTCTGCGAGTTCGGCGCATGGCCCCAGAAGAACACGCCGCGGATGTTCGGGCCCTGGTCGATCAGCTCGTTCTTCTCGAGCACGCCGTCGATCCAGCGCGACACGGTGATGCCCGATTTCTCCATCTGGCCTTCGGCGTACTGCGACTTGATCCAGTCGTAGTCCACGCCCCAGACGTTGGCGAAGTGCTTCCACGAACCGGCCGCGATGCCGTAGTAGCCGGGCAGCGAGTCGGGGTTGGGGCCGACGTCGGTCGCGCCCTGCACGTTGTCGTGACCGCGGAAGATGTTGGTGCCGCCGCCGCTCTTGCCCACGTTGCCGAGGGCGAGTTGCAGGATGCACGAGGCGCGCACCATGGCGTTGCCGATGGTGTGCTGCGTCTGGCCCATGCACCACACGATGGTGCCGGGGCTGTTTTCGTGCAGCATCTTCGCGACCTTGAAGACCTGCGCCTCTTTCACGCCGCAGGCCTCTTCAACCTTCTCGGGCGTCCACTTGGCCATCACGTCGGCCTTGACGGCCTCCATGCCGTACACGCGGTCGGCGATGTACTTCTTGTCTTCCCAGCCGTTCTTGAAGATGTGGTACAGCACGCCGAACAGGAACGGGATGTCCGAGCCCGAGCGGATGCGCACGTATTCATCGGCCTTGGCCGCGGTGCGCGTGAAGCGCGGGTCGACCACGATCATCTTGCAGCCGGTTTCCTTGGCATGCAGCATGTGCAGCATGGACACCGGGTGCGCTTCGGCCGCGTTCGAGCCGATGTACAGAGCGACCTTGCTGTTCTGCATGTCGTTGTACGAGTTGGTCATCGCACCGTAGCCCCAGGTGTTCGCCACACCGGCCACCGTGGTGGAGTGGCAGATGCGCGCCTGGTGGTCGCAGTTGTTGGTGCCCCAGAAGCTCACGAACTTGCGCAGCAGGTAGGCCTGTTCGTTGTTGTGCTTGGACGAGCCCACGAAGTAGACCGAGTCCGGGCCGCTGGCTTCGCGCAGGGCCTTCATCTTCTTGACGATGGCGTCGTAGGCCTCGTCCCAGCTGATGCGCTGGTACTTGCCGTTCACGAGCTTCATCGGGTAGCGCAGGCGGTACTCGCCGTGGCCGTGCTCGCGCAGGGCCGCGCCCTTGGCGCAGTGCGCGCCGAGGTTGATCGGCGAGTCGAACACCGGCTCCTGTCGCACCCACACGCCGTTCTCGACGATGGCGTCGGACGCGCAGCCCACCGAGCAGTGGGTGCACACCGTGCGCTTGACTTCGATCTTGCCGGTGCCGTCGATGGAGCCACCGGTGGCGGCCCTGGCCTTCTTCACCAGCGTGAGCTGGGTGGCGGCCAGGCCCACGCCCAGGCCCAGGCCCGAGCGGCGCAGGAAGGCGCGCCGGTCCATGGTGGGCAGCGCGGCGGCCAGGCCGCGCTGCAGGTTGTGCACGAAGGTGGAGTGCGCGCGCGAAACGGCACCACCGGCGGTCGGGGTCTTTTTGGTCAGCAGCATGGGGATCTCCGCGGTCGTGGCGCGATCAGAGACGGGCGGTCTGGTAGTAATGCTTGATGTGGTCGCTCAGCGCGTAACCACCGCCACGCTCGGGCGCGGGCTTGGGTTCGGCGGCGGTGGCGGCTTCGGGCGCGGCGCCGCGGGGCAGCACCGTGGCTGCAGCGGCCAGCGCACCCACCGTGGTGGCGCCGGCGAACACGGTTCGGCGGCTCAGACGGGTCTGGGGCTGACCGTCGCGGGGGGTGTTTTTCATGCATGTCTCCGGAAAACGCGCAGGCCCGCACACCACGTGTGGGCGCTTTGCATACCCGGAATCTACTGCGCCCCCCCGGGTGGTGCAACCGCTTGTCACCGCTGCGCGTCTTCGTTGCAGAGCAGCACGGCGTCGCTTGACAAAAGCCTCCTGCGCGCCGCACCGCTGCTCCGCATTTCATAGCCAGAAGCGTGCCAGCCGCATGCTTGAGAACGGCTCTCAGGCACGGGGTGAATCGGGCCGTCGGTCCGGGCTTACCCGCAGAACTTTGGACTTCGATATGGGGCCGACGGGTCAGTCTGTCGCACCGCCCCGCGACAACTTGTCGCGCCGTGCGACACGGTGCGCGGCGCGCGCGGCCCACCGGGGCCGTCGGGTTTGCGCCAATGCCTGAGTGATTCGCTCGGCCTCGTTCCTAGAATGCCGCCGGTGGACACGACAACAACAACCCCTGCCGCCCCCGAACGACCGCTCGAAGGCTGGCCCGACTGGTCCATCCTGGTGGTGGACGACGAGCAGGGCATGCTCAATTTCCTGGTCAAGACGCTGGCCCCGCGCTGCCACTTCGTGATGAGCGCAACCAGCGCCGAAGAAGGCGCCGAATGGCTGCGCGGCCACCGCGTCGACCTGGTGGTGCTCGACATCTCGCTGCCCGGCAAGAGCGGCGTGGAATGGCTCAAGGAGCTGCGCGAACAGGGTTTCACCGGCGAGGTCATCCTCATCACCGCCTTCGCCGACCTGGACACCGCGATCGAGGCGCTGCGCGCGGGCGCGTCGGACTTCATCCTCAAGCCGTTTCGCGTGCCGCAGATCCTCAACGCCATCAAGCAGTGCCACGAGCGCGCCCTGCTGCGGCGCGAAAACTTCGTGCTGCGCCGCGCCATCGCGGGCGCGCCCATCCACCGCGCCGCGCTGGTGGGCGAGTCGCCCGCGATCCGCGCGCTGCGCGCTTCGCTCGAACGCGTGGCCGCGGTCGACAGCACGGTGCTGCTGCAGGGCGAATCGGGCACCGGCAAGGAACTGGTGGCGCGCGAGCTGCATGCGCGCAGCGCGCGCGCCAGCGGCCCCTTCGTGCCGGTGAACTGCGCGGCCGTGTCGCCCGAGCTGATCGAGAGCGAGCTGTTCGGCCACGCGCGCGGCGCGTTCACGGGCGCCACCCGTGCGCGCGACGGCCTGTTCCACTACGCGCGCGGCGGCACGCTCTTTCTCGACGAAATCGCCGAGCTGCCCCTGCCGATCCAGGCCACGCTGCTGCGCGCGATCGAAGACCTGAAGATCCGCCCCGTGGGCAGCGAGCAGTTGGTGCCGGTGAACCTGCGCATCGTCGCGGCCACGCACCGCTCGCTCAGCGCCGAGGTGGCCGCGGGCCGCTTCCGCAAAGACCTCTATTTCCGGCTGCAGGTGGTCGAGCTCACGCTGCCGCCGCTGCGCGAACACAAGCAGGACATCCCCGCGCTGGTCGCGCACTTCATGGCGCAGCTCGCGCCCGCGCTGGGCGCCGAGCCGCTGCGCATCAGCGACCAGGAAATGGACTTCCTCGCGCAGTACGACTGGCCTGGCAACGTGCGCGAGTTGCGCAACCTCATCGAGCGCTCGCTCATCCTGGGCAACCTCAACGTGTCGGCGCTCTATCCGGGCACGCCCGCCGCGCTGCCCGAGGGCCGGCCGATCGACCTGCACTCGCTCGAGAAGATGCACATCCTCTCGGTGCTCGAATCGGTGCACGGCGACAAGACCCGCGCCGCACAACTGCTCGGCGTGTCGCGGCGAACGCTCGAGCGCCGCGTGGCCGAATGGGGCCAGGCTTGAGGTTGCTGCGCACGCCCCGGTGGCTCGCCACCTCGGTGCGCAACAAGCTGCTGGCCATGGCCTTGCTGCCGCTGCTGGTGGCGTTCCCCTTGCTCGTGGCGGCGCTGGCCATCTGGAGCAACCAGGCCTACGACCGCCTGCTCATCACCAAGGTGCGCAGCGACCTCGCGGTGGCCCAGGGCTATTTCGACCAGGTACTGATCGAGGTGGGCTCGGGCACGCTGGGCGTGGCCGACTCGCGCGCGCTTGCCGACGCGCTGCGCGACCAGGGCAGCGGCGCGGCGGCCCTGCTCGATGCGCACCTGCGCGCCGAGCGCGAACGGCTCAACCTCGACTTCCTGGTGCTCTACGACCGGGAAGGCCGCGTGATCGCGCGCGGCGCCCTGCCCCAGGCGCCCGGCGCCGCGACCGCGGCCGGCACGCCGCTGCTCGGTCGCCTCGCGGGCGAACGCGCCGCGCCGCGCGATCGCGCCAAGGCCGCGCTGCGCGTGCTCTCCAACACCGAGCTGCGCAGCCTCGCGCCGCACCTGGCGCAGCGCCTGGACATCCCGCTCGTGGCCACGCGCAACGCCGCGCCCAGCGAGCGCCGCACCGAAGACCGCGCCATGGTCGCGCTGGCCACGCAGCCCGTGCTCGATGGCCAGGGCCGCACGCTGGGCGTGATCAGCGGCGGCCTGCTGCTCAACCAGAACCTCGACTTCATCGACCACATCAACCGCATCGTCTACCCCGCGGGCTCACTGCCTTTCGACAGTCAGGGCACGGCCACGCTGTTCCTCGACGACGTGCGCATCACCACCAACGTGCGGCTGTTCCAGGATCGGCGCGCGATCGGCACGCGCGTGTCGCAGGCGGTGCGCGAGACCGTGCTCGGCGAAGGCCGCACCTGGCTCGACCTGGCCTTCGTGGTCAACGACTGGTACGTGTCGGCCTACCAGCCGCTGCTCGATGCGGGCGGCGAGCGCATCGGCATGCTCTACGTGGGCTTCACCGAGGCGCCCTTTCGCTTCATGCGCTACGCCATGCTCGCGCTCATCGGCCTGATCTTCGGCGCGGTGATGGCGGCCTCGGCCTGGTTCTCGCTGCGCTGGGCGCGCAGCATCTTCGAGCCGGTGCAGCAGATGAACCTCACCATGCAGCGCGTGGAGCTCGGTGACGGCCAGGCGCGCGTGGGCACGCTGCGCGCGCGCGACGAACTCGGCGCGCTCGCGGGCCACCTCGACCAGCTGCTCGACGCCATCGACGACAAGACCGCCGCGCTGCAGCGCTGGGCCAACGAGCTCGACCACAAAGTGGCCGAGCGCACGCAGGAGCTGCAGGCCAGCAACGCCTCGCTGCGCCAGGCGCAGCAGCAGCTGGTCAAGAGCGAGAAGCTCGCCGCCATCGGCCAGCTCACGGCCAGCATCGCGCACGAGATCAACAACCCGATCGCGGTGATGCAGGGCAACCTCGACCTGATGCGCGACATGCTCGGCCCGCAGAGCGAGGCCGTGCGCAGCGAACTCGCGCTGATCGACCAGCAGATCGAGCGCATGCGCATCATCGTCACGCAGCTGCTGCAGTACGCGCGGCCCACCGAGTACGCGGGCTACGTGGACACGCTCGACCTCAACCGCACGGTGGACGATTGCCTGGTGCTGGTGGGCCACCTGCTCGCCAAGACCCGCATCGCCATCGAACGCGATGCGCAGGCCACGCAGCGCGTGGGCATCAACCGGCAGGAGCTGCAGCAGGTCATCATCAACCTGCTGATCAACGCGATCCAGGCCATGCCCGAGGGCGGCGTGTTGCGCCTGCGCACACGCGACACCGACAACGGCGCCGAGTTGCAGGTGATCGACAGCGGCAGCGGCCTGACGCCGGTCACGCTCGAACGTCTGTTCAGGCCCTTCTTCACCACGAAGAACGACGGCAACGGTCTCGGCCTCTGGATCAGCCAGGGCCTGGTCGAGCGCTACGGCGGCCACATCGCCGCGGCCAACCGCAGCGACGGCGCGCAGGGCGCGGTCTTCACCGTGACGCTGTTCACCGAGCCGCAGGCGCCGGCCGCCCCATCGACCCACGACGGCCGACCCGGCGCGCGCTGAACGAACGAACGGCCAGGGGCCACGGCCTACGCCGGTGTTAGGCCCCGGCCGCCCGATGCATGCCAGGGCTTAAGGCATGAGGCGAATGGTGGATGGCGGCGGCTTGTTCTTGAATGAATCACCCGAATTCTTCAAGGACCCCACCATGAAATTCCTGCGTTCGATCTGCAGTGGCGCGCTTGCGTTCCTTGTGGCCGCTGCCCTCACGGCGTGCGGCGGCACGGGCGGTGCAGGCGGCCCGGGGGCGGGCAACGGTGGCGGCGGCTCGACCGTCGACCCGCCAGCAGCGCTGATGCTGGCGGCGGGCGCCTACAGCGTCAAAAGCCTGCGCTTCAGCTGGGCGCCTGTGGACAGCCTCGTCACCTACAAGCTGCTCGAATCGATCAAGGGCGATGGCAACTACACCGTGGTGGCCGACAACCTGCCCGCCAACAGCACCGAGTACACATTCCAGGCCTTCCTGCCCCCGCGCGTGAACGCGCGCTACATCCTGCAGGCCTGCAACAGCGGGGGTTGCACCGATTCGCAGCCGGTGGCGCTCCTGCTGCCGCTCAACGGCGCCATCGGCTACGTGAAGGCCTCGAACACGCGCACCAACGACGAGTTCGGCACCTCGGTGGCGCTGTCGGCCGACGGCAACACGCTGGCGGTGGGCACACCGCTCGAAGACGACAGCGCCTCCGGCATCAACCAGGCCAACAACGACGACGCTGCGCCCAGCAGCGGCGCGGTGTACGTGTATGCGCGCGACGGTCAATCGTGGGTGCAGCAGGCCTACGTGAAGGCCGGCAAGTCCGAAGCCGGCGATCGCTTCGGCAACAGCGTGGCCCTCTCGGCGGATGGCCAGGTGCTCGTGGTGGGGGCGCCCGGCGAATCCAGCTCGCGCGCGGGCATCAACCAACCCGACACCGAGGCCGGCGAACCCAACAGCGGTGCCGTGTACGTGTTCGCCCGCAGCAACGCCAGCTGGACGCAGAAAGCCTTCATCAAAGCCTTCAACGGCGCCGCCAACCACGCCTTCGGCAGCAGCGTGGCGGTCTCGGCCGATGGCAGCACGGTGGCCACCGGCGCACCGGGTGAGGGCAGCAACTTCACCGGCGTGTTCACCATCAGCGTCGCGCCCGCCGGCAACGTCGGCGCGCCATCGAGCGGCGCGGTCTACACCTACCGTTCCATCAATGCCGTCTGGACCACGGGGCTCTACATCAAAGCCTCCAACACCGGGGCCAACGACCGCTTCGGCACCCACCTCGCCCTGAGCGGCGACGGCCAGACCCTGGCGGTCGGCGCCCCGGGCGAAGCCAGCAGCGCGCAAGGCCTCAACGGCGCCCAGGGCGACAACGCGGCGCCGAACAGCGGCGCAGCCTATGTCTTCACGCACGTCGACGCCGTGTCGCCCGTCGACCCGGACATGCAGCAGACGGCCTATGTGAAGCCGTCCACCACCACCGCGGGCGATGCCTTCGGCGCGGTGGTCGCACTCTCGCACGACGGCGCGACGCTGGCCATCAGCGCCCCGCAGGAGGGCGCGGGCGGTGACGCGAGCGGCGCGGCCTACGTCTTCGCCCGCGGCGCGGGCAACAGCTGGAGCCAGAGCGCTTACCTCAAGGCCTTCAACCCCGGCGCGCTCGACCTGTTCGGCTTCAGCCTCGCGCTCTCGCCCGACGGCAACACGCTGGCCGTGGGTGCGCAGCAGGAAGACGGCGATGCGATCGGCCTCACGGACCCGCCGGCCGACAACAACAACGCCGCCGGCAGCGGTGCGACCTATGTGTTTGTTCGCGGAAACGCGGGCTGGAGCCAGCAGGCGTATGTGAAGGCGCCCCATGCCGGCCCCGGCAACCGGTTCGGCGGCAGTCTGGCATTGGCGCAAGACAGCAACGGGATGGCCACCCTGGCGGTGGGCGCCACCGGTGAGAACAGTGGCGCCACGGGGGTGGGCGGCGACCAGGGCCGCACCGACGCGCTCAACAGCGGCGCGGTCTACCTGTACTGACCTGACGCCGCGCGGCCCCCATCCCGCCACCACAAACCCCAACCGAGCCAGGTCCTTGCCATGAACACCTTTCGCTCGGCCTTGAACGGCCTGTTCACTCTCGCAGTCGTGTGCACCCTCACGGGGTGCGGCGGTGGCGGTGGCGGTTTCGTGGCCGAAGACCTCGGACCGCCACCGGGCAAACCCGTGCTCACGCTCACGCTGCAAGGCATCAAGGGCCTGCATTTCAGCTGGACCGCGGTGAGCGGTGAGCCGCGCTACACGCTGCTCGAATCGCCCCAGGGCGACGGCCCGTACACCGCGCTGGCGAGCGACCTGCCCACGGACACCACGCAGCACGACCGGCTGGTGTTCCTGCCCACCCACATCAACGCGCGCTACCTCCTCAGGGCCTGCAACCGCGGCGGCTGCACCGATTCGGTCCCGGTGGCGGCCTCGGATTCGCTCAACACAGCCATCGGGTACGTGAAGGCGTCGAACACGGCCGCGAACCAGGTGTTCGGCTTCAGCGTGGCCTTGTCGGCCGATGGCGGCACCCTGGCCGTGGGCGCGCCCTACGAAAGCGACAGCGGCTCGGGCATCGACCAGCCGAACCACGACAGCAACGCCCCGTTCAGCGGCGCGGTCTATGTGTACGTGCGCGATGGCACGGCCTGGGCGCAGCAGGCCTATGTGAAGGCCGCGGTCACGGAGGCCTTCGACTACTTCGGCACCAGCGTGGCGCTCTCGGGCGATGGCGGCCGGCTCGCCGTCGGGGCGATCGGCGAATCCAGTTCGCGCCTGGGCATCAACCAGAGCGACACCGAGTCCGGCACGCGCAACAGCGGCGCGGTGTATGTGTTCTCGCGCAGCGCCGGCGCCTGGACGCAAGACGCCTTCATCAAGACCTACAACAGCGAAACCGGCAACGCCTTCGGCAGCAGCGTGGCGCTCTCGGCCGACGGCAACACCCTGGCCGCGGGCGCCCCGGGCGAAAGCAGCAACCACGCCGGCGTCTTCGACGCGCACCTGGGTCCCAACCCGAACCTCGGCGCACCTCAGAGTGGTGCGGTCTACACCTTCGCCTACCAGAGCAATGTCTGGAACCCGGCCATCTACATCAAGCCCTCGAACACGGGCGCCAACGACCGCTTCGGCACCACCGTGGCCTTGAGCGCCGATGGCCTGAGCCTGGCCGTCGGCGCACCAGGCGAAGACAGCGGCGCGAGCGGCATCAACGGCACACAGACCGACGAATCGGCGCTGGACAGCGGCGCCGTCTACCTCTTTGGCGACGGCGGCACCAACGCTTCGGGCTTCCCCCTGGGCACGGTGCAGACCGCCTACATCAAGGCGTCCAATGCCCACACCACCGACGCCTTCGGCACCAGCGTGTCGCTCTCGCTCGACGGCACCGCGCTGGCCGTGGGTGCGCCGGGTGAAGGCAGCAACGTGCCCAGCAGCGGCGCCGCCTATGTTTTCGTGCGCGCCGCCAACGCGTGGCGCCAGCTGGCGCTCGTGAAGGCGTCCAACGCCGGTGAGTCGGACGTCTTTGGCGTTGCTGTCGCGCTGTCTGCCGACGGCCGCACGCTGGCCGTCGGCGCGCGTGGCGAAGACAGCGATGCGCTGGGCCTGGCGGATCCGGCGGTCGACAACGACAACGCCCCCAGCAGGGGCGCGGCCTATGTCTTCGAGCGCGAGGGGGACGCTTGGCGCCAGCGGGCGCAGGTGAAGCCGAGCAACGCCATCGAAGACGGCGGCCGCTTCGGCAACAACCTGGCGCTGGCGCAGGACAGCCAGGGCCTGCTCACCCTGGCCGTCGGCGCGATCGGGGAAAGCAGCAGCGCCACCGGCGTGGGCGGCGACCAGAGCCTGACCGATGCCCCCGCCAGCGGCGCGGTCTACCTGTACTGACGCCCGCAAGGGCCGCGTTCGCAGCCCCGGGCGCCCCGCTCAGGGCTGCGGGCCGTCGTAGCCTTCGACGATCACCAGGTCGATCACCGACACCGGCGTGCGCAGCGCCACCGCGGCCTGGTAGCCGGGCGATTCGTAGCAGGCCTTGGCCTGCTCGAACGAGGGGAACTCGATCACCACATTGCGGCTGCGGCTGCTGCCTTCGGGGCACTCGAAGCGGCCGCCGCGCACGAGGAACTTCGCGCCGTAGGCGTGCAGCGGCTCGGCGTTGGCCGCGATGTAGGCCTTGTAGCGCTCGACGTCGTCCACGTCCACGCGCGCCACCCAGTAAGCCTTGGGCATGTCGTGTCTCCTGAGGTCAGACCAGCATGTCGAAACCCTGGGCCTCGACGCCGATGAAAGCGTTGGTGAAGCCCGCGAGCGCCGCGTAGAAGCGCGCCTTCGGGTGGGCGGCCAGCGCGTCGCACATCTGCGGCACCCAGGTCTGCACGTGGGCCGCGAAGAAGGCGCGCTGGCGCGTGAGGTTGGCCACGGCCACGTCGTCGCCCGCGATCAGGTAGCGCATGACCTCACACACGTAGGCCACGTGGTCCTCGGTCTCGGGCATGGACTCGTCGCGCGCCAGGCCGAGTTCGGCGAGGTCGCTGCGCAGTTGCGCCAGCGGTTTTTCGTTGAGGAAGCCGCTCAGGTAGTGCGAGCCGAACAGCATCACCTCGGGCTTGCCGACGCCGCCGAAGAGCTCGTCGAACTCGCTGACCACCTGCGGGTCGCTGAGCTCGCGCGCCGCGGCCACCACGCCGCGCCACGATTCTTCAAGGAAGGCGCCGGCCGCAGGCGCTTCGGTGACGGCCACGCGCAGCTGCGACATCAGCTCGGCCGACGGCGGCGCGTAGTACAGCGCGGCCAGCAGGCCATAGACCTCGGCCCGCGCGGTCTCTTCGTCGAGCGTGGAGGAAACGGGGATGCGCTCCATCATGGCAAGGGCTTTCAGAGATCGTTGATGCGGGTTTCGCCCGGGTTGGAATAGATGTCCACGACGCGGCAGTCGCCGCACATCTTGAGGCGCTCGAGCGCTTCGCCCTGGAACATGGCGTGGCCCGAGAGCTTGGACAGCATGAGCTCCACGCCCTTGAGCGTGCCGAAAGGTTTGCCGCAGCGCACGCAGCCATAGGGCTGGGCTTCGTTGAGCACGCGCGGCTGCTTGCGCTGCTCGCTGAGCAGCAGGCGCGGCGCGAGCGTGATCGCGTCTTCGGGGCAGGTGGTGGCGCACAGGCCGCACTGCACGCAGTTCTTCTCGACGAAGCGCAGCTGCGGGCGCTCGGCGTTGTCGAGCAGCGCGCTCGCGGGGCAGGCGCTCACGCAGCTCAGGCACAGCGTGCAGCGGTCCTTGTCCACGTTCACCGCGCCGAACGGCGAGGCCGCGGGCAGCGCAATCGCCTCGGCGCTGCGCGCGAGCGCCGCGCTGTCCTGCAGCAGGTGGTCGAGCGCGAGTTCGAGCGTGGCGCGTTTGTCGGCCTGCACCGCGAAGCCCGCGCGGCGCTTGACGCCCTGCGCGGGCGGCGAGGCGAGTTGCACGTCGAGCGTGGTCGCGTCGCGCGCGCGCACCAGGCGGAAATGGGTACCGCTGTAACCCAGGCCGTTCACCAGCGCCTGGGCCACGGCCATCTGCCCGCCGAGCGCGTCGAGGTACTGCGGCGCTTCTTCGTCGGTCACCAGCACCCACACCTGCGAGGCGCCGTAGGCGAAGGCGCTGAGCCACAGATCGAGGCCCACCGAGGCGGTGTGCCACAGCGGCAGCGGGATCACGCGCGCGGGCACGCCCTTGACAGCCTTGGGCCGCAGCTGCGCCTCGCGGCCCAGCGCGTCGATCAGCGCGCTGCCCGCGCCCTGGCTGTGCAGCAGCAGCGCCGCGTCCTGGCCGCCGGCCTTGGCGTAGGTGGCGAGCACGGTGCGCAACTTGGCGCCCTGCTCGGCCGCGCGCGGGTAGGCGTAGCTCAGCGCGCCCGTGGGGCACACGGTGGTGCAGGCGCCGCAGCCCACGCACAGGTTGGGGTTCACCGCGATCTGCTGGCGCTCGACCTCGCTGCGGATGGCGAGCGCCGAGCACACCTGCACGCAGGCGTCGCAACCCACGGTCTCGTTGCGGCCGTGTGCGCACAGCTTCTGCTTGTACTGGAAGAACTTGGGTTTCTCGAATTCACCCACCAGCTCGCGCAAGCGCAGCACGGCCGCGAGGCCGGCCTCGCTGTGCAGGCCTTGCGGCAGGTGGAAGTAGCCCTGCGGGGGCGCGTGCTGCGCGAAGGCCGGTTGCGCGCGCAGGTCGACCACGATGTCGAAGCGCTCGCGCTGATCGGAAGCCTCGCGCTGGAAGTTGATCGCGCCCACGGCCTCGCAGGCCTGCACGCAGGCGCGGTGGCTCTGGCACTTGTCCAGATCGATCTGGTAATCGAGCCCGATCGCGCCTTCGGGGCAGGCCGCGACGCAGGCGTTGCAGCGCGTGCACAGGTCGAGGTCGATCGGGTTGGCCTTGCGCCAGACCGCATCGAAGGCACCGAGCCAGCCGCCGAGCGAGACCAGTTCGCCGCTCTGCACCGGCCAGGTGTGGGCCTGCTGGCCGCGGCCGCCCTGGGCCAGCACGGTCACGTCGAGCACGTCGGCCACGCGCGCGGCCAGGGCCTCGGCGGCATCGAGCGCGCCAATGATCAGCGCGCGGCCCGCGCTGGTGTAGGTGACGGTGGGCACCGGCTCGGGATCGGGCAGGCGCGCCGCCGCCAGCAGCGCGGCCATCTTGGGCGTGGCGGCCCGGGCCTCGCGGCCCCAGCCGCCGGTTTCGCGCAGGTTCACGAAGCGGATCGGCCGCACGTCCAGCGCCACCGCGCCCTCGGTCTGTTCGGACAGTTCGTTGAAGAGCCGGCTTTCCTGGGTGCAGGCCACCACCAGGTCGTCGCTGCTGCGGCAGGCGCGCTGGAAAGCGGGCGCGTCGCGCCGGCACAGCGTGGTGTGCGCGCTCAGGTCTTCATCCAGTGCCGCGCCCAGGGCCTTGGGGTCCAGGGGCATGGTCTGGTTGCAATTGCAGATCAGCGTGGTCATCGTGGGACGGGGTCGGGTTGCCCTCGGGGGGGCTGGGGGTGGCGGCGGTGGGCCCGCCGTCCGTGGGGGCCGTCGGGGCGGCGGGCGCCTCGGCCTTTTTTTCGTCGGGGTCGTCGACGAGCTTGAGGAATTTCGCGCCCACCATCATGGCCAGTTCGGCCTTGGACAGCGGGCTGGGTTTGCTGTAGTCGTCGATGTAGATGTCCAGCCCGTCCATCACGTTGAAGTGCGGATCGGCGAACAGCTTTTTCACCGCGGCGTTGCGCACGTCGCTGCTCACGTCCTTGGCGACGAAACGGCTGAAGTCGGATTCGGGCGTGAGCCGGGCCACGTCGTCGAGCGTGGGCGCGGGCGGGGCCGGCTCGCGCGCGGCCGGCGGCTCGGGCGCGGCCAGCGGGGCCGGTGCGACCACGGGCGCGGGCGCCGCCACCGGCGCGGCCCGGGCGACCACAGGCTCGGGCGGCAGCGCCTGGCCGCTGCGCGCGGCCTCTTTGCGGCGCGACCAGCGCGAGAAGAAGTTGCCGTCGTCCTGTGCCATGGTCATTGGCCTGCGCCGCCACGGCGCAGCTTGTCGGTGGACACGCGCACCGGCTGGCCGAAGCGGTCGGTGAGCGGGCGAAAGCTCTCGGGGCGCTTGCGCTTCTTGGGCTCGGGCACGTAGGTGGCGTCGACGAAGCCGCGCATCCAGTCGACCACCTCCTCGGGCGCGGGCACCTGGTCCACGCGCTCCTGGGCGTCGAGCCAGCGGCCGGCGTCGTGGTAGCTCAGCGACGCGGCCTGCGGCACGGCCACCGGCTCGCCGTCGAGCAGCCGGGATTCGTCGGGCCGCCACAGCACCCAGAAGCAGGGCTGCGGGCTCTCGAGGTTGAGGTAGTAGCCTTCGGCGTCGTCGCGGAACAGCTCGACCCGAAAGCGCGGGTACAGCCAGTGGCTGCTGCCCTCGGGGGCCTGCGCGGCATCGATGGGTTCGACGGCCTGCGGCTCGTGGTGTTCGTCGCGCGCGAGCAGCGCGGTTTCATCGGGGCCGGCGTGCAGCATCACGTCGGCCAGCACCCAGCGCCAGGGCTGCCAGCGCGCCATGGCGCCGGCCACGGGCTCGCGCCGCATCACGACATCGACCTCGATCGCGGGCCGGTGTCGTGCGGGCAGGGACGTGTGGTTGGCGTGCATAAGAAGGCGGGACTTTACGCCATCGTCCCGCCCCTGCCCCGGGCCGGGGCCGCATGCCCCGACGACCCGCTAAGGCTCAGTAGGTCTCGAGGTGCAGCCGGCCTTCGCGCTGCAGTGCAGCACCCACGGTTTCCCAATCGAGCCCGGCCTGGGTGGCGATGTCGCGCAGCGCGAGCACCACGCCCTCTTCCATGCTCTTCAGGCCGCACACATAGAAGTGCGCGTTCGGGTCCTTGAGCAGGGCGGCGACGTCGGCCGCGCGCTCGCGCAGCGCGTCCTGCACGTACTTCTTGGGCTGGCCCGGCGTGCGGCTGAAGGCGAGGTTGATGTCGATGAAGTCCTTGGGCAGGTTCTGCAGCGGGCCGAAGTACGGCAGTTCCTGCTGCGTGCGCGCGCCGAAGAACAGCATGAGCTTGCCGCCCTCGAACTTGCCCGAGGCGCGCAGGCGCCGGCGCCACTCGGTCATGGCGCGCATGGGGGCCGAACCGGTGCCGGTGCAGATCATCACGATGTGGCTGCGCGGGTGGTTGGGCATGAGGAAGCTCGCGCCGAACGGCCCGATCACCTCGACCTTGTCGCCCACCTGCAGGTCGCACATGTAGTTGCTGGCCACGCCGCGCACCGGCTTGCCCGAGTGGTCCTCGAGCACGCGCTTGATGGTGAGCGAGAGGTTGTTGTGGCCCGCGCGCTCGCCGTTGCGCGGGCTCGCGATGCTGTACTGGCGCGCGTGGTGCGGCCGGCCTTTTTCATCGACACCGGGCGGGATCACGCCGATGCTCTGCCCCTCGAGCACGGGGAAGGGCATGCTGCCGAAATCGAGCACGATGTGGTGCGTGTCGTACTCGGTGCCCACCTCGGTCACGCGCAGGTTGCCCACCACGGTGGCCGTGACGGTCTTCTGTGCGGCCTTGGGGCCGTAGAGGTTGGTGAACGCGTGGGCGGCCGACCAGGGCGGCAGCGTGGCACCGTAGCGGGTGCTGATGAACTTGTCTTCGGTGGCCGCGGGCGCGGGGCTCGCGGGGGCCGGCGCCGCGGCGGGCGCGGCCTCGGCGACGCCCGCGGCCGCGAGTTCCTCCGCGGGCAGTTCGGCGGGCAGGGACTCCCAGCCGAACTGGTCCTCGATGGAGTACGCGCGCGCCTTGGGCATGGTGCGCCAGTTGTCGATCGAGCCCGTGGGGCACGGCGGCACGCAGGCCATGCACAGGTTGCACTTGTCCGCATCGACGACGTAGTTGTTCGCGTCGTGCGTGATCGCACCCACGGGGCAGGTCGCCTCGCAGGTGTTGCACCGGATGCAGATCTCCGGATCGATCAGGTGCTGCTGGATGACAGCGAGTTCAACGGGCGCATTCATGGGAGGTCAGCCGAAACGGACGTATTCGAAGTCGACGGGTTGGCGGTTGATGCCCATGACCGGCGGTGCGATCCAGTTGGCGAACTTGCCCGGCTCGACCACGCGGCCCATGAGCGAGGCCACGAAGGCGCGATCTTCCGCGGTCGGCAGCCATTCGTCCACCTTGGCGTTCCATTCCGACTCGCTGACCACGCGGCCCTCGGGCGACACCTTCACGCCCGCGAGCGTGCCGATGTTGCGGTGGAAGGCCTTGTGCGGCACCTTGAGGCGGTGCGGCAGACCGGCCTTCTCGATCAGCTTGTTCCAGCGCTCCACGCCGGCCATCGAGTCCTTGATGTAGTCGTCGCGCAGCACTTCGTTGAGCGCGTTGAGCATGGGGACTTCCTTCTCCACCAGCTGGCCGCCCTGCACGTCGAGCACCTTGTAGGTCTGGCCCTTGAGCTTGTGGTCGTCGCTGCGCTTGCCTTCTTCGTAGCGGCCCTTGAGGCCCGAGCTGTAGAAGATGGCGGCGTTGCTCGACTGGTCGGCGCCGAACAGGTCGATGGTGACCGAGTAGTGGAAGTTCAGGTAGCGCTGGATGGTGGGCAGGTCGATCACGCCGGCCGCGCGCAGCTTGGCGGGGTCGTCGGTCTTGAGCTCGTTCATCACCTGGCAGGTGCGCGTGATCACGCGGCCCACGCCCGACTCGCCCACGAACATGTGGTGCGCTTCTTCGGTCAGCATGAACTTGGTCGTGCGGGCCAGCGGATCGAACGCGGATTCGGCCAGCGCGCAGAGCTGGAACTTGCCGTCGCGGTCGGTGAAGTAGGTGAACATGAAGAAGCTCAGCCAGTCGGGCGTCTTCTCGTTGAAGGCCTCGAGGATGCGCGGGTTGTCGGCGTCGCCGCTGTTGCGCTCGAGCAGGGCCTCGGCTTCTTCGCGGCCGTCGCGGCCGAAGTACTTGTGCAGCAGGTAGACCATGGCCCACAGGTGGCGGCCTTCTTCCACGTTCACCTGGAACAGGTTGCGCAGGTCGTACTGGCTGGGCGCGGTCAGGCCCAGGTGGCGCTGCTGTTCGACCGAGGCGGGCTCGGTGTCGCCCTGGGTCACGATGATGCGGCGCAGGTTGGCGCGGTGTTCGCCAGGCACGTCCTGCCAGGCGGCCTCGCCCATGTGGTCGCCGAAGTGGATCTTGCGGTCGGCGTCACCGGGGTTGAGGAAGATGCCCCAGCGGTAGTCGGGCATCTTCACGTGGCCGAACTGGGCCCAGCCCTGCGGGTCCACGCTGACCGCGGTGCGCAGGTAAACGTCGAAGTTCTGCGAGCCCTCGGGGCCCATGTCCTGCCACCACTGCAGGTAGTTGGGTTGCCAGTGCTCGAGCGCGCGCTGCAGCGTGCGGTCTTCAGAAAGGTTGACGTTGTTGGGAATCTTCTCGCTGTAGTTGATGGCGGACATCGCGGTTCTCCTGCGGGTTTCCTGTCGGTGGACTGACCTGCGGTTGCGGCTGGCTCCACCGGAGAACCCACCGCACAACGTTGGTTGATCAGACGCGGTTGAAATCGAACTGGGCCTTGTCGCCCTTGCCGTAGACCTTGAGCGCGCCCTTGTCGCCGACGGCGTTGGGGCGGATGAAGATCCAGTTCTGCCAGGCGGTGAGACGGCCGAAGATGCGCGTGAGCATGTTTTCCTTCTGCGCGAAACGCAGGTTGGCCTCGAGGCCGGTGAGCGCGTCGGGCGACATGGCGGCGCGTTCCTCGATCGCGATGCGTACCTCGTCGGCCCAGTCGATGTCGTCGGGCGAGGAGGTGACCAGGCCGAGTTCGAGCGCAGCGTCGGCGTCGAGCGCCTTGCCCACCGCGGCGCGCACGGCTTCCATGGCCGGGGTCTCTTCGTAGAAGCGGCGCTGCAGGCGCGACTGGCCGTTCACCATGGGCAGCAGGCCCAGGTTGAACTCGCCCAGCGTGATGCGCGGCGCCTTGGCTTCGTCGTCGGGCAGCGCGAGCATGTAGGTGCGGTCGGCGCAGAAGGCCAGCTCGGCCAGCGAGCCCGCGAAGCACGAGCCCTGCTCGATCAGCGCGAACAGGCTGCGCGAGGACACGTCCAGGCGCGCGAAGGTGCGGCGCAGCATGCCGATGGTTTCGCGCACGAACCAGTGGTTCTGGTGGCGCAGCAGCGTGGCGTCGCTGGCCAGCACGGCGGCGGCGTCGCCCTCGGTCTTGATCAGCCAGGTGCCGACGTCGAGCTCGTTGGTGCGCAGGTTGAGGATCGCGTCGTCGAGTTCGCGCGCCATCTGCAGC
Source organism: Hydrogenophaga sp. T2 (assembly GCF_049843535.1). Taxonomy (NCBI): domain Bacteria; kingdom Pseudomonadati; phylum Pseudomonadota; class Betaproteobacteria; order Burkholderiales; family Comamonadaceae; genus Hydrogenophaga; species Hydrogenophaga sp. T2. The sequence continues at coordinate 179,225 of NZ_JBBHZJ010000002.1, forward strand.
GGCCACCACGAGGCGCCGGCGGCTTCGATGCCGGCGATGTCGGTGGGTTGCGCGGTCTTGGGCGCCTTCACGGTCAGCGTCGCGGTGCGCTTGGCGCGGTCGATGGCCACGCTCACGTTCGCGTATTCGATGCCGTCGGCGCTGTCGGTGCGCTGCACGCGCGGCAGGGCCACGCCCTGGGCATTGGCGGGGCGGTCGCTCTGCGCGGCCAGGGCCTCGGCGCGCTCTTTCACATGGGCCGCGAACTGCTGCGGCTTGGCGATCGAGTCGACCAGGCGCCAGTCGACGGCCTTCTTGCCGCGCACGCCTTCGCTGGTGGTGCAGAAGATGTCGGCGAGGTCGTGGCGCACGTGGCGCTTGTCGGTCACGCGGGTGAGGCCGCCGGTGCCGGGCAGCACGCCCAGCAGCGGCACCTCGGGCAGGCTCACGGCGCTGCTGCGGTCATCGACCAGCACGATCTCGTCGCAGGCCAGGGCCAGTTCGTAGCCGCCGCCGGCGCAGGCGCCGTTGAGGGCCGCGATGAACTTCAGGCCGCTGTGCTGGGACGAGTCTTCGATGCCGTTGCGCGTTTCATTGGTGAACTTGCAGAAGTTCACCTTCCAGGCGTGGCTGGAGAGGCCGAGCATGAAGATGTTGGCGCCCGAGCAGAACACGCGGTCCTTGAGGCTGGTGACCACCACGCTGCGCACCTGCGGGTGCTCGAAGCGGATGCGGTTGAGCGCGTCGTGCAGCTCGATGTCCACGCCCAGGTCGTAGCTGTTGAGCTTGAGCTTGTAGCCGGGGCGCAGGCCGCCGTCTTCGTCGATGTTGATGGACAGCGTGGCGATGGCGCCATCGACGCTGAGTTTCCAGTGGCGGTACTGGCCGGGTTCGGTGCGGTAGTCGACGGGGGCGGGCTGGCTCATGACGGTCTCCTCGGGGGCTGGGGAGGCAGCGGCACTGGAATGCCGTTGCCTTGAACGTGACCGGAATAATATTGCATGTCTTGCGGCAACGTCAATGCACTTTTGTGCATGTTTCGACCGCCGGTCGGTTTTGTTCAGCCCGACACCAGCGCGCGGACCTCGTCGCGCAGGGCCTGGAAGGCCGCGTCCACGCTGCCGTAGGCGCTGGTGTTGAAGTGCAACTCTGCCTTGGAATAGAAAGCCGAGCGCCCCGCGAGGATGCGCTTGAGGTCTTCCATGGCCTCGCGGCTCGCGGCCATGGGCCGCATGTCGCCCTGCGCCGCCACGCGGCCCATGTGGTCGGCCGGATCGGCCTGCAGCCACACGGTGGTGCAGTGCGCGAGCAGCAGGTTGAAGTTGGCCGCGTCCGACACCAGGCCACCGGGCGTGGCGATCACCACCTCGGGGTAGATCTGGATCGCCTCCTCGAGCGCACGGCGCTCGTAGCGCCGGTAGGCCGGCGTGCCGTACAGCGCGTGGATCTCCTCGATGCTGCAGCCGGCGAACTTCTCGATCTCGCGGCTGAGCTCGATGAAGGCGTAGCCCAGGTCGTCGGCCAGGCGCTGGCCCAGCGTGGACTTGCCCGCACCGCGCAGGCCGATGAGCGCGATGCGCGTGCGCCGCGTGGCGTCGGTGTCGGCCTGGCCCTGGCCCAGCGCGCTGCCGATGGCCATGCGCACGCGGCGCAGGTCGGCCTCGGGGCGACCGGCCAACATCTCGCGGATCAGCAGCCACTCCGGTGAGCTGGTGCTCACGTCACCGATGAGTTCGGCGAGCGGGCACTGCAGCGCCTCGGCCACCTGCAACAGCACCAGGATGGACGCGTTGCCCGTGCCGTACTCGAGGTTGGCGAGGTGGCGCTCGGACACGTCGGCCGCGATCGCCACCGCCTTGCGCGTCATGCCGCGGCGCGAGCGCAGCGTGCGCACGCGCTCGCCCAGCGACACCAGGAATGGATGGCGGTCTTCTTCGACCGGCACGGTCGGGCTGGGGGCGGCTTCGGCGTCCATGGGGGGAGGCGGTGTGAGGGACTCGGGGATGTCCGGGCTTGCCAAATGGCAGAACATGCACTTTAATGCAGGTTCGCGAGCACGCAAGATAGTGCACTTTATCGCTTCAACGGCCCCAACACCAGCCCGGATTTCAGCCCCGCCATGAGCCAGACCCCCCTCCTGCCCAACATCGTCGCCGGTCAAGCCCAATCGGGCCAAGGCGCGGGCACGCCCCTGTTCGACCCGGTGCTCGGCACCGAACTCGTGCGCGTGAGCCGCGACGGCCTGGACGTGGCGAGCGCCTTCCGCTTCGCGCGCGAACAGGGCGGCGCCGCGCTGCGCGCCCTGACCTACCGCGAACGCGCCGGCCTGCTGGCCGCTGTGGTGCAGGTGCTGCAGGCCAAACGCGACGACTACTACGCGATCGCCACCGCCAACTCGGGCACGGTCACGCGCGACTCCGCGGTCGACATCGACGGCGGCATCTTCACGCTCGGCCAGTACGCCAAGTGGGGCGAGAAACTGGGCGATGCGCGCGCCCTGCTCGACGGCGGCCGCATCCGCCTGGGCAAGGACGAAGGCTTTCAGGCCCAGCACCTCCTCTCGCCCACGCGCGGTCTGGCGCTGTTCATCAACGCCTTCAACTTCCCGAGCTGGGGCCTGTGGGAAAAAGCCGCGCCCGCGCTGCTGTCGGGCGTGCCCGTGGTGGTCAAGCCCGGCACGCCCACGGCCTGGCTCACGCAGCGCATGGTGCAGGACGTGGTCGAGGCCGGTGTGCTGCCCGCGGGCGCGCTGTCGGTGATCTGCGGCTCGTCGCACGGCCTGCTCGACGCGCTCGAACCCTTCGACGTGCTGTCCTTCACCGGCTCGGCCGACACCGCCGCGCTGATCCGCGGCCACGACGCCGTGGCCAAGCGCTCGGTGCGCGTGAACATCGAGGCCGACAGCCTCAACAGCGCCCTGCTCGACCCCACGGCCACCGCCGACAGCGAAGCCTTCAAGCTGTTCGTCAACGAGGTCGCGCGCGAGATGACGGTCAAGAGCGGGCAGAAGTGCACCGCGATCCGCCGCGCCTTCGTGCCGCGCGCGCTGTACCAGGCCGCCGCCGACGCGATCGGCGCCAAGCTCGCCAAGACCACCGTGGGCAACCCGCGCAACGAAGCCGTGCGCATGGGCGCGCTGGTGAGCCGCGCGCAGTTCGACAGCGTGCGCGAAGGCCTGGCGCAACTGCTCACCGAAGCCCAGGCGCTGTACGACGGCCGCGGCCAGGCCCTGGTCGACGCCGACCCCGCCGTGGCCGCCTGCGCCCAACCCGTGCTGCTCGGCACCACCGACCCGGCGGCCGCGCGCGTGCTGCACGACGTGGAGGTGTTCGGCCCCGTGGCCACCCTGATGCCCTACGACAGCGAGGCCCAGGCCTATGAGCTGATCCGCCGTGGCCAGGGCTCGCTCGTGGCTTCGGTCTACAGCGCCGACCCGGCTTTCACCGCGCGCGCCGCGCTCGAGCTCGCCGACAGCCACGGCCGCGTGCACGCGATCTCGCCGGAGGTCGCGCAGTCGCAGACCGGCCATGGCAACGTGATGCCGCATTCGCTGCACGGCGGCCCGGGCCGCGCGGGCGGCGGCGAAGAGCTGGGCGGCCTGCGCGCGCTCGGCTTCTACCACCGCCGCAGCGCGGTGCAGGCGCACACCGGTGCGCTCGACGCGCTCGCCGCCAGCGCCACGCCGCTGGCCTTCTGAGCCCGCGCCCGCACACCCACAAGACCCGAGGAGACAAGCCATGACCGCCCCCACCGTGGCCGCGCCGCCGGCGCGCTTCAACTTCGCGCGCCACCTGATCGAGCGCAATGCAGCCCGCGCGGCCAAGACCGCGCTCATCGACGATCAGGGCCGCCTGAGCTACGGCGAACTCGCCGACGCCGTGGCCCGCTTCGGCGCGGCGCTGCGCCAGCTCGGCCTGCGGCGCGAGGAGCGCGTGCTGCTGCTCGCGCACGACAGCAGCGATTGGGTGGTGGCCTTCCTGGGCGCGTTGCACGCGGGCGTGGTGCCGGTGGCCATCAACACCCTGCTGCCCGCCAAGGACATCGCCTACATGCTCGGCGACAGCCGCGCGCAAGCGGCCATCGTCTCGGGCGCGCTGCTGCCCACGCTGCAAGAGGCCATGGCCCAGGGCGGCCATGAGGTGCAGCACCTGATCGTCTCGCGCGGCAGCGCCCTGCCCGCCGGCGCGCACGCCCTCGACGCGCTCGTGAAAGCCGCGCCACCCGCGACCCCCGCCGACACGCATGCCGACGAGCCCGCGTTCTGGCTCTACTCGAGCGGCTCCACCGGCGCGCCCAAGGGCACGGTGCACAGCCAGGCCAACCTCTACTGGACCGCCGAGCTCTATGGCCGCGGCGTGCTGCAGCTGCGCGAGAGCGACACGGTGTTCTCGGCCGCCAAGCTGTTCTTCGCCTATGGCCTGGGCAATGCGCTGAGCTTTCCGCTCAGCGTGGGGGCGAGCGTGGTGCTGATGGCCGAGCGGCCCACGCCGCAGGCCTGCTTCCAGCGCATGACGCAGCACCAGCCCACCGTGTTCTGCGGCGCGCCCACGGGTTACGGCGGCATGCTCGCCAGCCCCGACCTGCCCGCCAGGAGCGCGGTGGCGCTGCGTCTGTGCTCCTCGGCGGGCGAGGCCCTGCCGCAGGACATCGGTGAACGCTGGACGCGTCACTTCGGCGTCGAGATCATCGACGGCATCGGCTCCACCGAGATGCTGCACATCTTCCTGTCCAACGTGCCCGGCCAGGTGCGCTACGGCACCACGGGCTTCCCGGTGCCGGGCTATGCGGTGGAGCTGCGCGGCGAAGACGGCCAGCCCGTGGCCACGAACCCCGACGGCTCGTCGGAGATCGGCGACCTCTACATCCAGGGCCCGAGCGCCGCGCTCATGTACTGGAACAACCGCAGCAAGAGCCGCGACACCTTCCAGGGCGGCTGGACCAAGAGCGGCGACAAGTACCTGCGCAACGCCGACGGCACCTACACCTACGCGGGCCGCAACGACGACATGCTCAAGGTCAGCGGCATCTACGTGAGCCCCTTCGAGGTGGAGGCCACACTGGTGCAACACCCGGCGGTGCTCGAGGCCGCGGTGATCGGCAAGGAGGACAGCGACGGCCTGACCAAGACCAAGGCCTACGTGGTGCTCAAGGCCGGCCAGCAGGCCAGTGCGGCCGATCTCCAGGCCTTCGTGAAGGAGCGCCTGGCGCCCTACAAGTACCCGCGCTTCATCGAGTTCCTCGACGAACTGCCCAAGACCGCCACCGGCAAGATCCAGCGCTTCCGGCTGCGCGAGCGCGAGAAGGCGGCGGGCTGAGCGCGCTCAGCCGATCTCCAGCGCGGTGAGCGCGTACTGGCGTGGCAGGTCGATGCGCGGCGCCGGCCCGCGGTACATGCGCGCGGTGGGAAAGCCCGCCACCATGCCCTGCCGCTCGGCCAGCGCAATGGCTTCGCGGTTGGGTTCGGGAATGTCGAGGTAGACCGGCTCGCGCAGCACCACGCAGCCCAGCAGCGCATCGAGCAGGGCCTCGGCGATGCCGGGCGTGTCGGCGCAGAGCGGGCCGATCTTGTGGCCATTGGCGCAGGCACGCACCACGCCATAGCCCTTGAGCCGCCCGTCCTGCCACCAGCCCAGCGCCATGCCGTAGCGCTGCTGGATCCAGGCCTGCAGGAAGACCGGGCGTGGTTCGGGGTGGAAGGCGCGGTCGTACACGGCCAGCGCCTCGAACGGGATCGCCGTGAGCTTGACGATGCGCGGGTCGCGCGGCTGGGGGCTGCGGCCCACGGCCTGGTAGCGCCGGTTGTGCCAGGCCAGGTCGAAGCCGCTGCGGCGGTAGTTGTGCTGCTGCTCGACCACGCCGTCGAGCCCCACGATGCAGCCGCGCAGGTGCTCGAGTGCGGCCTTCCAGACCGCCATGCCCAACCCCCGGCCGCGCAGGTCGGGCCGCACGATGTACAGGCCCACGAAACCGTAGCTGGTGCCGTAGCGCAGGCCGCTGATGGTGGCCGCGGGCTGGCCGTCGAGGCTGGCCATGAAATGGCCGCGCACGTCGATGGGGTGGAAGATGTCGCCGTCGTGGCGACCGGGATTCCAGCCCTCTTCTTCGGCCCAGCGCAGGGCGGTGCCGAGCTGGGTGCGGTTCATGCGCTGGATCTGGTGGGGGGGCGTGTGCTTCACGGGAGGCCTCCTGCTGCGTCGGAAGCCCCGATGACACCGCAGTCCCCCCCGCGCCTTCCATACCCCCCGGGAGGTATTCGCACCCCCGTGGAAACACCGAGCCCGACGGGCCCGGGGTTGGCCTTCGCGGACTCAGGTGTCCTTGGAGATCTTGATGCTCGGGAACTTCGACGAGAAGTCCTTGGCCTTGGCCGCGATCTTGATGGCCACCTGGCGCGCCACGCCCTTGTAGAGGCCGGCGATCTCGCCATCGGGGTCGGCCACCACGGTGGGCATGCCGCTGTCGGCCTGCACGCGGATGCTCATGTTGAGCGGCAGCGCGCCGAGGTAGTCCATGCCGTACTCGGCCGCCATGTTCTTGCCGCCGTCGGCGCCGAAGATGTGCTCGACGTGGCCGCACTTCTCGCACACGTGCACGGCCATGTTCTCGACGATGCCCAGGATGGGCACGCCCACCTTCTCGAACATCTTGATGCCCTTGCGCGCGTCGAGCAGCGCGATGTCCTGCGGCGTGGTCACGATGACCGCGCCCGTGAGCGGCACGCGCTGCGACAGCGTGAGCTGGATGTCGCCGGTGCCCGGCGGCATGTCGACGATCAGGTAGTCGAGCTCTTTCCAGTTGGTCTGGCGCAGCAGCTGCTCGAGCGCCTGCGTGGCCATGGGCCCGCGCCAGATCATGGCCTCGTCGCGGTCGATCAGGAAACCGATCGAGATGCACTGGATGCCGTAGTTCTCGAGCGGCTCCATGGTCTGGCCGTCGGCACTCTCGGGGCGGCCTTCGATGCCCAGCATCATGGGCTGGCTCGGGCCGTAGATGTCGGCGTCGAGCACGCCCACGCGCGCGCCTTCGGCGGCCAGCGCCAGCGCGAGGTTGACCGCGGTGGTGCTCTTGCCCACACCGCCTTTGCCCGAGGCCACGGCGATGATGTTCTTGACGTTGGGCATGAGCTGCACGCCGCGCTGCACCGCGTGCGCGATGACCTTGGTGCTCAGGTTGACCGAGACGTTCTCGACGCCGGGCACACCGCGCGCGGCCGCGATCAGGGCCTTGCGCAGCGCGGGCATCTGGCTCTTGGCGGGATAGCCCAGCTCGACGTCGAAGGCCACGTCACCGTCGTTGACCTGCAGGTTCTTGAGCGCCTTGGTGGTCACGAAGTCGCGCCCGGTGTTCGGGTCCTGCACGGCCTGCAAGGCTTGCAGCAGGGCTTGTTGGTCGACGGACATGGGGAAATGGCTCCAGGGGAAAGTGGGGTTGTCTGCGCCGGGCCGGGGTGCGGTGGCGGGGCGGTGCTCTGCGGCGGCGCAGAGTCTACCGTCCGGGGGCGGGGGGCGGGATTCACACAAGCGGCGTGCGGTCATCGGCCCACCTAAAATCGCCGGTTCCCCTGAAGAAAGCCCCGCCATGAGCCCGCGCCGCCTGTTCGTCACCACCGCCCTGCCCTACGCCAACGGCCACTTCCACATCGGCCACATCATGGAATACATCCAGGCCGACATCTGGGTGCGGTTCCAGCGCATGCAGGGCCACCAGGTGCATTTCGTCTGCGCCGACGACGCGCACGGCGCGCCGATCATGATTGCGGCCGACAAGGCGGGCAAGACGCCGCAGCAGTTCGTGGCCGACATCGCCGCGGGCCGCAAGCCCTACCTCGACGGCTTTCACATCGGCTTCGACAACTGGCACAGCACCGACGCGCCCGAGAACCACGAGCTCGCGCAGCAGATCTACAAAGACCTGAAAGCCGCCGGCCTGATCGAGACGCGCACCATCGAACAGTTCTTCGACCCCGAGAAGAACATGTTCCTGCCCGACCGCTTCATCAAGGGCGAGTGCCCCAACTGCCACGCCAAAGACCAGTACGGCGACAACTGCGAGGTCTGCGGCAAGGTCTACAGCCCGACTGACCTGATCAACCCCTACTCGGCGCTCTCGGGCGCCAAGCCGGTGCTCAAGCACTCCGAGCATTTCTTCTTCAAGCTCTCCGACCCGCGCTGCCTGGCCTTCCTCAAGCAGTGGACCACGAGCGGCGCGGTGCAGCCCGAAGTGCTCAACAAGATCAGCGAGTGGATCGCGCCCGACGAGAACGGCCAGACCAAGCTCGGCGACTGGGACATTTCGCGCGACGCGCCCTATTTCGGCATTGAAATCCCCGACGCGCCGGGCAAGTACTTCTACGTCTGGCTCGACGCGCCCGTGGGCTACCTGGCCTCGCTCAAGAACTGGCTGGGCAAGCAGGGCATGGACTACGCCGCCTTCATGGCCGACCCGGCGACCGAGCAGTTCCACTTCATCGGCAAGGACATCATCACCTTCCACACGCTGTTCTGGCCGGCCATGCTGCACTTCAGCGGCCGCAAGACGCCCAACGCGGTGTTCGTGCACGGCTTCCTCACCGTGAACAACGGCGAGAAGATGAGCAAGAGCCGCGGCACCGGGCTCGACCCGCTCAAGTACCTGCAGCTCGGCATGAACCCCGAGTGGCTGCGCTACTACCTGGCCGCCAAGCTCAGCGCGCGCAACGAAGACATCGACTTCAACCGCGAAGATTTCCTGCTGCGCGTCAACAGCGACCTGATCGGCAAGTTCATCAACATCGCGAGCCGCGCGGCGGGCTTCATCGCCAAGCGCTTCGAGGGCCGGCTCGGCGCGGCCTCGGCCGACGGTGCCGCGCTGCTGCAAGCGCTGCAGGCGCGCGCCGAGGCCGTGGCCACGCTGTTCGACACGCGCGAGTACGGCAAGGCGCTGCGCGAGGTCATGGCGCTGGCCGATCAGGTCAACGCCTACGTCGACCAGAACAAGCCCTGGGAGCTCGCCAAGCAGGAGGGCCAGGACGCGCGGCTGCACGACGTGTGCAGCACCTGCATCGAGGCCTTCCGCCTGCTCACGCTCTACCTCAAGCCCGTGCTGCCCGCCCTGGCCGCGCAGGTCGAGGCTTTCCTGCGGGTGGCGCCCATGCAGTGGGCCGACGCCGCCCGCCTGCTCGGCGCGGGCCACGCCATCCAGCCCTACCAGCACCTGATGCAGCGCGTGGACGTGAAGCAGCTCGACGCCCTGTTCGAGCCGCCGCCCGCGCCCGTGGAGGCCGCGCCCGTGCCCGGTGGCGAGCCGATCGCCGACACCATCACCATCGACGACTTCGCCAAGATCGACCTGCGCATCGCGCAGATCGTCGAGTGCGAGCGCGTGGAAGGTTCGACCAAGCTGCTGCGCCTCACGCTCGACGTGGGCGAGGGCAAGACCCGCAACGTCTTCAGCGGCATCGCCAGCGCCTACCAGCCCGAGCAGCTCAAGGGCAAGCTCACCGTGCTGGTGGCCAACCTGGCGCCGCGCAAGATGAAGTTCGGCGTGAGCGAAGGCATGGTGCTGGCCGCGAGCCACGCCGACGAAAAAGCCGCGCCCGGCATCTACGTGCTCGAGCCCGGCCCGGGCGCGCAGCCGGGCATGCGGGTGCGCTGATCAGCGCTTCTGCAGATCCGGGTCGGGCATGGTCCCGGTCTTGATCACGCGCAGGTCGCGGTTGAAGGCCACGCTGAAGAGCATGGGCTCGGTGCCGCCCTTGGGCTGGAAGCGCCAGTCCTGGTGTGTCTCGCCGCTCAGGGCGTAGGTCTGCACCTTTCGCGGCTTGCCCAGCAGGCGGCGCACCTGCTCCATGGCCATGCCCGGTTGCACCTGGGCGAAGGTTTCTTCATTGAGCACCTGCGCCACCTTCACCAGCACGCCGTCGGCGCCGATGGTGATCATGTAGTTCACCACGCCCTCGGGCTGGCGGTTGTACTCGTAGACCTGCGCGCCATCGGCGCCGTCCCACACCGCTTCGGGCTGGCCGAATTTCTCGCGCACGTCGGCCTCGGTGGACACGCCGGGTTCGAGCTCGGCGATGTTCTGCAGGTCGCAGGCGCCCACGAAACCCACCGCGGCCAGGGTGGCGGTGATCAAACGGCCCAGGCGCCACCAGGCGCTGCGCGTGTCGGCTCGGCTCATGCGGTCTCCAATGGTCTCGGGCGGCCAGTGTAGGCCGGCACCCGGGGCTGCGCGTTGCCATCGGTAACATGCGGGGCATGACCGGCCTGCCCCCGCTCGCCCCGTTCCGCCCGCGCCTGCTCGCCGTGCTGCGCGGCTACGACAGGGCGCGCTTCGGCCGCGACCTGGGCGCCGGGGTCACGGTGGGCATCGTGGCGCTGCCGCTGGCCATGGCCTTCGCCATCGCGAGCGGCCTGCCGCCCCAGGCCGGGCTGTGGACGGCCATCATCGGCGGCCTGCTGGTGGCCATGCTCGGCGGCACCTCGGTGCAGATCGCCGGGCCCGCGGGCGCGTTCATCGTCATCGTCTACGGCATCGTCGAGCGCTACGGCGTGGCCAACCTGCTGATCGCCACCGCGAGCGCGGGCGTGTTGCTGTTCCTGCTCGGCCTGTTCCGCCTGGGCGCGCTGGTGCGCTACGTGCCCGTGAGCGTGGTGATCGGCTTCACCAACGGCATCGCGGTGCTGATCGCGTTCTCGCAGCTGCGCGACCTGCTGGGCCTGCAGGTCGACAAGATGCCCGCGAGCTTTTTCGGGCAGATGCGCGTGCTGGCCACGCACGCCGGCGGCATCAACCCCTGGGCGCTCGCGCTGGGCACGCTGTGCGTGCTGGGCCTGGTGCTGTGGCCGCGCCTGTGGGCCATGGACTCGCGCTTTCGCCGCCGCATCGAGCGGCTCGACGTGCCCGGTGCGCTGCGCGCGACCTCGCGCATTCCGGGCCCGGTGGTGGCGCTGGTGACGCTGTCGCTGCTGGCCTGGGCGCTGGAGCTGCCGGTGGAGACCATCGGCACGCGCTTCGGCGGTATTCCCCAGGGCCTGCCCGCGTTCGCCTTGCCCGATTTTTCGTGGGAAACCGTGCGACTGCTGGTCACGCCCACGCTCACCATCGCGCTGCTCGGCGCGGTGGAGTCGCTGTTGTGCGCGCGCGTGGCCGACCAGCTCAGCACCACGCCCAAGCACGACCCGAACCAGGAGCTCATGGCCCAGGGCGTGGCCAACCTCGTGGTGCCCTTCTTCGGCGGCATGCCGGTCACGGGCACCATCGCGCGCACCGTCACCAACATCCGCGCCGGCGCAGGCTCGCCGGTGGCGGGCATGGTGCACTCGGCCACGCTGGCGCTGGTGGTGCTGGTGGCCGCGCCGCTGGCCTTCCACATCCCGCTCGCGGTGCTCGCGGGCGTGCTGCTGTTCGTGGCCTGGAACATGGGCGAATGGCGCGAGTTCGCGCGGCTGCGGCACTTCAGCAACCACTACCGGCTCATGCTGCTGAGCACCTTCGCCGTCACCATCGTGTTCGACCTCACGGTGGCCGTGGAGCTGGGTCTGGTGCTGGCCGTGGTGCTGTTCGTGCGGCGCCAGCAGGCGCTATTCCGGGTGGAGCCCGTGGTGAGCGCCGAGGGGCGCCAGACCTGGCGCCTGTATGGCTCGCTGTTCTTCGGCAACGTCACCCGCATCGACCCGCTGATCGCGGCCGCCGAGGCCAGCCCGGGCCCGCTGCACCTCACGCTGGACGCGCAGTTGCTGGTGTCGCTCGACACCACCGGCCTGGACGCGCTCGAGCAGTTGCGCAAGGCCCTGGGGAGGCGCGGCGGGCGGCTGGAGCTCACGGGTCTGCAGCCGCAACCGGCCTCGCTGATCCAGCGCTCGGGCTTCGCGGCCCGGCTGGCCGAGGGCACCGAGGGGTCGGGGCACGGCCGGTAAAATCGCGGGTTTCCTGTTCCGGACGCCCCGCCATGTCCTTCTTCCGCCGCCCCGACTACCGCTCCGAGACCACCGAGTTCATCGACCAGCTCAAGGCCAGCAAGCCCGGCCTGGAACAGCGCCAGCGCGAGGGCCGCAACCTGCTGTGGGACAAGACCATCGACCGCGAATTCGCGGCCGAAGCCCAGGCGGCCCGCGTGGCGCAGAAGCCCTACGTCTACCAGACCGAGCCTGGCTTGAAGTGAGCCAGGAGCCCGCGCCGTCCCTCGACGAGGCCCCCCAGGGCCTGGACGAGGTGCTGCCCAGTGTGGTCGACGGCGTGGCGCTTGCGCGGCTCTACGGCGAGCCGCTGTTCAAGCTGCCGCAGGACCTCTACATCCCGCCCGACGCGCTGCGCGTCTTCCTCGAGGCCTTCGAGGGCCCGCTGGACCTGCTGCTCTACCTGATCCGCAAGCAGAACTTCAACATCCTCGACATCCCGATGGCGGGGGTGACGCGCCAGTACCTCACCTACGTCGAGGAAATCCGCGCACACAACCTCGAACTCGCGGCCGAGTACCTGCTGATGGCCGCGATGCTGATCGAGATCAAGTCGCGCATGCTGCTGCCGCCCAAGAAAACGGCCGAGGGCGAAGAGGCCGAAGACCCGCGCGCCGAACTCGTGCGCCGCCTGCTCGAGTACGAGCAGATGAAGCTCGCGGCGCAGCGCCTGACCGAGGTGCCGCAGTACGGGCGCGACTTCCTGCGCGCCCAGGTCTACGTGGAGCAGGCCCTGGTGCCGCGCTTCCCCGACGTCAACCCCATCGACCTGCAGAGCGCCTGGCGCGACATCCTCAAGCGCGCCAAGCTCGTGCAGCACCACAAGATCAGCCGCGAAGAGCTCTCGGTGCGCGAGCACATGAGCATCGTGCTGCGCCAGTTGCAGGGGCGCCAGTTCGTCGAGTTCGGCGAGCTGTTCGACGTCAGCCGCGGCCAGCCCGTGCTGGTCGTGACCTTCATTGCCATGCTCGAGCTCGCCAAGGAAACCCTGATCGAGCTCACCCAGGCCGAGGCCTTCGCACCAATCTACGTGCGCCTCGCCTACACCCCCGCATCATGAGCCTCCAACACTTCGACGTCCTGGTCATCGGCAGCGGCCTCGCCGGGCTCAGCACGGCCCTGCACCTGTCGGCCACGCACCGCGTGGCCGTGATCACCAAACGCGCGCTGCTCGACGGCTCGAGCAACTGGGCGCAGGGCGGCATCGCCGCGGTGCTCGCCGAGGGTGACAGCTACGCCTCGCACGTGGAAGACACGCTGGTGGCCGGCGCCGGCCTGAGCGACCGCGAGGCCACCGAGTTCACGGTGGAGAACGCGCCCGCGGCCATCGCCTGGCTGCGCGAGCTCGGTGTGCCGTTTTCCACCGAAGCCGGTGAACTGCACCTCACGCGCGAAGGCGGCCACAGCCACCGGCGCATCGTGCACGCGGCCGACGCCACGGGTGCCGCGGTGCAGGCCACGCTGGTCGAGCGCGTGCGCCGCACGCCCAACATACAGATCTTCGAGCACCACATGCTGGTCGATCTGATCACCGACCGCCGCGTGCCCGGGGCCAGCCAGGAGCGCCGCTGCTTCGGCGCCTACGTGCTCGACACCGTGGCCGACGAGGTCGTGACCTTCTCGGCGCGGCACACCGTGCTTGCCACGGGCGGCGCGGGCAAGGTCTACCTGTACACCACCAACCCCGACACCGCCACGGGCGACGGCATCGCCGCGGCCTGGCGCGCGGGCTGCCAGGTGGCGAACATGGAGTTCATCCAGTTCCACCCCACCTGCCTGTACCATCCGCACGCCAAGAGCTTCCTGATCACCGAGGCGGTGCGCGGCGAGGGCGGCCTGCTCAAGCTGCCGCCGCACCTGGGTGGCCACCGCTTCATGCCCGACCACGACCCGCGCGCCGAGCTCGCGCCGCGCGACGTGGTGGCGCGCGCGATCGACCACGAGATGAAGAAGCACGGTCTCGACTGCGTGCACCTGGACATCTCGCACCAGAGCCCCGAGTTCCTGCGCGAGCACTTCCCCAACATCCTCGCGCGCTGCGCCGAGCTCGGCATCGACATCACGAAAGAGCCCATTCCCGTGGTGCCGGCCGCGCACTACACCTGCGGCGGCGTGGTGACCGACCTCGACGGCCGCACCGAGATCGCGGGCCTGTATGCGGTGGGCGAGACCACCTGCACCGGCCTGCACGGCGCCAACCGGCTCGCGAGCAACTCGCTCGTGGAGTGCATGGTGTTCGCCCAGGCCGCGGTGGGCGCCATCCGCGGCACGCCTGCGCCGCAGCCGCCCGCACTGCCCGAGTGGGACGACAGCCGCGTGACCGACGCCGACGAGATGGTGGTGATCTCGCACAACTGGGACGAATTGCGCCGCTTCATGTGGGACTACGTGGGCATCGTGCGCACCAACAAGCGTCTGGAGCGCGCGGCACACCGCATCACGCTGCTGCAGCGCGAAATCCACGAGTTCTACGCGCAGTTCCACGTCACGCGCGACCTGCTCGAGCTGCGCAACCTGGTGCAGGTGGCCGATTTGATCGTGATGTCGGCCATGCTCCGGCACGAAAGCCGCGGCCTGCACTTCAGCCGCGACTACCCGGGGCTGCTGCCCGAGGCGAAGCCGACGATTCTGGTGCCGCCGGCGCGGTGATTGGCGCCTCGGTTTGGCCGGTTCATTCGGCCGGTGTCGAGCGCGCCTGAGCAGGCATCCAAGTCTTCAATCGGCGATCTGGTAGCTGCCGTCTGCCTGGCGCCAGGCCACGCCGGCGGGACATTCATCGTCAAAGAACCACCAGTAGAAATCTTCATAGCCAGATTTCTTTTCACTCTCAGGAAACGCCCGCCGGAACATCTCCACCTGTTCGTCGATTGGAGACTCATAGAACACGCCGTTCTTGTGCAGCTTGATGTGGCCTTCGCGTAGGAGGCGTTCCAACAGCCAAAAAAAGGACTGACTCCTCGATTCGAAGTCGCCAATCAATGCCTGCGGAACATTTGTCCAACCGCGATGCAATGGAGCGAGTAACTCCCATAAGGCATCTAGGCTTGAACCATTGCACTTTTCGACCGCAAGGCGATGAAGTTGTTGGGTAGCGAGCATCATTGAAACTTCAGTTCGTATTTGGGGAGCTCGTTCCGACGAGCCAACGGACCAAGTACATCCACCGTCCACCGACTCACATTACTGCTGGAGACCGAGCGCACATTGATCGTCGTGCCATCTGCAAGCGTGGCTGACCATCGACCCTCAAGAGGAACGCCATTTCGCATCACCGGCTGAACTGGCGCCCCGCCCGCCAACTCCTTCGCATACCCAAACACCTGCGTCTCCAGTTGCGCGTCAGTCAAGCCGCTGGTGTCAAACGTTTTGGTGGTGCCAGCGGGGTTGGTGGTGGCAGCGTAGCGCGTTCCCGCCAGGGTAACGCTGTTGTCGGCCTGCTGTTTGTCAAACAGATCCACCAGTTCGCCCATGCGCCGCTCTTGCTGCAGCGCCGCTTTCTGCTGAGCCACGGCTTTGAGGGTGGCGCTCAGCTCCTGCGCCGCAGCTTTCTCCGACGCACTGAGCGTTCGCCCCAGCTGTTGCCCCAGCGACTCGGTTAATGACGCTGGTGTGATCGCGCCCGAGGCTATGCCCGCCGCTGTGTCGGCCGTGATCAGGCCGAGCTGCACCGCCTTGTCGGGGTTGACCAGGGCCCAGGTCAACAGCGCAGGGCTGGTCCCCGCCAGCGCGATCAGCGATGCGCCAGCGCCAGCGCCCAGCGTCAAGTTGGTCAACACCTCCCGCTGTCGGTCGTCCCGTGCCAAACCTGCCGCGATCGCCTGCGCCCCCGGCAGCTTCAAGCCGTTGTCGATGTAGAAGTCGGCCAGCGCGGGCAGGCTGTCTGCGTACATCTGCATCGCAGCCTTCTGATCGGGCGTGGCATAGAACATGTAGCCTGGACCGCTGTTGCCGCTCGAAGGCAACATGCCTTTGGCCTGCGATAGAAAGGCGCTGGCAGACGCATCCCACTCGCCTTCAACACCGAACTGCACCTGTCGATAGGCCTGTTGCGCCAGCCGCCGCTGCGCCTCTTCTTCGCTGATGCCTTGCTGCGCGGCGTAGCGGCGGGCGTTGTCTTTGATCCATTGCGTCTCGCTCGGATGCAACTGCCGGTTGTTCAAGTCCGCGCCAAACGCGGCGCCCCCTGTTGCCATGCCTCCGGTGACCCCAGCGGTCAGGCCCACGCCAGCGGCCACGCCCAGGCCCGAGATGCCTTTGGCCACATTGGCGTCCATGCCTGCGCTTTCCAACGCACGCTGCATCTGGTCCTGAAGGTCGTTGAGCGCCGGTGCCGTCAGGCTGGCCGCGCCGGCACCCGCGGCCGCGCCCGCCCCGCCTGCGATGCCAGCGATCACCGCGTGCCCTGCCGCGCGGTACGCGCCGCCTTCGTCCCACTGCTCGGCCTCGGCCAGCAGTCGGGCGCGGGCCGGGTCGTTCGCGTCCAGTTGGGCCGCCTGTTGCTTCTTTTGATCGCGCTGCTGGTCCGCCAGGTCGCCCCAGCCCTTGGCCAGCACAGGCATGGCGTTTTGCGTGATGGCCACCTGCGCCTGAACTTCGGTCCTGACCTTGTTCTTGTCGAAGATCGGCGCGATGCCGCTTTCGGCATCGCCGGTTCGCGCCTGCGGGTTGCCCGCGATGCCTGAGATGGCGGCCTGGGTGGTGCTGCGGGCTTCGCCCTGGTCACTGCCCCAGCCCACGCCGCCGGGGCGCTTCACTTCCTTGAGCGGCTGACCGTCTGGCCCGACCACTGGCGTCCCGTCGCGGTGCTTTTGGTCCTCCACGCTCACGCCCGCACTCACACCCCAGCCTTCGGCCTTGAAGCGCGCCGTGTTCTGCACGTCCTGCAGTTCGGCCCCGCCTTCGCTCTCAAAGCGGTTCCTGCCGGCCTCCACCGCCGCCTGGGTGCTGGTGATGGCGCCGCCGTTCAGCGTGGTCTTGCCCTTGACGTGGACGTCGAAGCCGCCGTTGCCCGCGCGCAGGCCGCTCTGCTCGCCGACGCTGGCGTAGTCGCTGTCGATGCGGGTGCCGCTGGCGCTGAGCGAGCCCCCGGTGACCGCGCCGGCGCCGAAGCTCACGCTGCCGCCCGCTTGCTGGCTGCGTTCCCGGTAGCGCAGGTGGTCCTGCGGGCTGTCGATGCGCAGGTCGCCGCCGATGTCGGCCTGCACCCGCTCGGCGCTCACCACCGCACCGGCCAAGGTCGTGTCGCCGCCCGATTCGATGACCACCTGCTGGCCCGCCTCCACATGGCTGTTGCGGTGGGTGAGCATCTCGCCTTCGGCATGGCCCTTGCCCGCGCTCGCACTGGCGGTGATGCCGAAACCCGCACCCCCGCCGCCCAGCGCAAAGCCGACGCCGACGCTGGCCGACTGGTTGCGGCTGTCGGTGCGCTCGTGCACCGTGTTTTCGGCCGCGCGCAGCTCGACATCGCCGTCGGCCTTGAGCCGCGCGGTCGTGCCCGCGCGGATGTCGCTGCCGCGCACGACGATGTCGCTGTCCGCACCCGCGCCGCTGGCAATCAGGTTCACCCGCCCGCCCGCGCTCACGCGGCTGGCTTGCGCGGTCTGTGCGCTGCCTTCGGTGGTGCTCTGGCTGCTCGAGCCGCCGATGCTGATGTTCAGGCTGATGCCCGAGGCCCCGCCGCCCGCGGCCTGCGACGCCGCGCTCACGGCCTGCGCGGTCTGCAGCCCGGCCGTGGCCACGCCCAGGGCCTGCATGCGCCGGTCGTCGGTCTTGCCGATGCCTTCCACGCTGTCGGCCACACCCTGCATGGCCTCGACGACCGCGCCGCTCACACCGATCGAGATGCCGCCCTGGCGCGCCTTGTCCTGCTGCCAACGCTGTTCGGTGGTGGTGGTGTCGGTGATGGCGATGGAGCGGGCGCGCACATCGATGTCGCCCGCACCGGTCAACACGTCGGAGCCGCTCTGCTCGTAGGCGCCCCCGGCCCGGATGTCGACGTTGCCGGCAATCGCCCCCAGGGTGCTGCCCGCGGCCCCGGTGCCGTTGCTGCGCTGCTCGCGGCTCTGCTGCTCGCTGCCCAGCGTGACGCCGGCGTTGCCGCCGAACACGCCATGGGTCGTTTCTTCGTTGAAGCGCTCGTGGCGCTCGGTGGTGGCCTGGCTGGTCACGCGCACATCGCGCCCGGCACCGACCTGCAGGTTCTCGTCCGCCACCACGTCAGAGCCTTGCACGCGCACGTCGCGCCCGGCGTTCAGGCTCACCTGTCGGCCACCCAGGGCGCTGCCCTGGGCCTGGGTGTGGGCGTCGAGCCGGCGGGTTTCGGTGCTGGTTGCGCCCATGAAATCGCCGTCGCTGGCGTGCAGGCCGTGCGCCACCTCGTAGCGCGCTTCGCCCGCGGCGATGTTCAGGTCGCGCCCGGCATCCACCTGCAGATCGCCGTCGGCCTGCACCTGGGCCGCGCGCAGGTTCGCGTCGCGGCCGGCCGACAGCGCGACGGTCTTGCCGCCCACCACGGTGCCCGCCTCGGCGCTGCGGGCCACCCGGCCGTAGTTGCGCTCGTCGCGCGTGGCATCGAGGTTCTCGTGGGTGTCGACGGTGCCCAGGCTCAGGTCGCGCCCGGCCTGCAGGCCCACCCGGTCGCCCTGCACGGCCGCGGCGTTCAGGGCCAGGTCGCGGCCGGCCTGGGCCAGCAGCACACCCGCTTCGCCCGTCACCTGCAGCCGGGCCACCCGGTCGCGCAGCGCCACCTGCCCATCGGCGCTCGCGCTGGTGGTGCTGCTCACCTGCAGGTCGCGCCCGGCCTCCACCACCAGGGCATCGCGGGCCGTGAGCGCACCGCCGTCGACGGCGATGTCCTGCATGGTGCGCACGGCCGTGATGCCCTGGCTGCCGATGCGCCCGCTGCTGCGCACGCCTTGCGCGTCGATGAGCACCAGGTCGCGGCCGGCCACCGTGCCGCCGTTGACGAGCTCGCCGCTCAGATCGAGCTGCACCGTCTGGCCGGCCAGCAGCGCGCCCTCGGGCGAGAGATCGCCCGCGCGCGGCCGCAGGTACACGCGCGGCACCAGCGCGGTGGCGGTGCGCCCGTCGGGCAGCGTGACGGTCTGGGCTTCGAGCCAGACGATGTCGCTGGTGAGCGCGGCCACCTGCCCGGCGCTGAGCGCGATGCCGGGGCGCAGTTCGTGCGCCTGCGCAAAGGTGGCGCCGGCCTCGAGCAGCGCGCGGTACTGCGCTTCGTCGTCGTCGAAGCCGTCCAGCCGGCGCTGACCGGTGCGGGTGCCGATCTGCTCGCCGACCAGCCGTTGCTCGATGAAGCCATCGCCCAGGCGCGGGGCCAGCGCATGGGCGTCCAGGCCGAGCAGCGCGAGCTGCAGGCCGGCGTCGAGCCACTGGCGCCGGTCGGTGAAGCGGGGATCGGTTTCGTAGAGATGGCCCGCCGCCGAATCGGCCACCGGCGCGAACAGCGCGCTGCCGAGGTCGATCGGCAACGCGGTGGGGGCATCGGGCGCGGCCTGCGCGACGCGGCCCACCGGGGCCTTGAGGGTGGTCGGCAGCGACTGGTCGACCGGGGTGGCCACCCAGCCGAACTCGGTGTCGCATTCGATCGCATTGCAGGTGTGGTCGACGACGCCCCAGGTGAGGGCGGTGCCCAGGCGCGTGATGCGGGCGGACACCTCGGTGGCCCGGTTGTCCACGCTCACGCCCGGCAGCCGCAAGGCCCCGCCCGCGACGATGGCGCTGTCCTGGTTCAGCAATGGCCCGCCCACGTCCAGGCGCATCTGCCCGCCCGCGAGGATCTGCCCGGGCTCGCTGTGCAGGGTGCGCAGCGCCGGCCGGCGCTCCACCACGGTTTGCTGGATGTCGAACGGCAGCAGCTCGCTGTTGATGGCGGCGCGCAGCGCGGCGAGCTTCTCGCCCAGCGCCACCCACGGCGCGGCCTGGGCCTGCCACTCGGCCAGCGCCTTCGGGTCGACCGTCTGGTTCCAGGGCGTGTCGCTGCCCTGAGGCGGCCGGGGCATGGGGCCGGGGGGCCCGCCCGCGGGCGGCGTCACGTCCAGCGCGGCCCAGATCGGGTCGTCGCGGGTGTAGGCAAACCGGGCGTCCTGCCACACCTGCCCCTCGCTGTCGCCACTGCCGACGCTCACCCAGCCCGCGGCCTCGAACGGTTCGGGGCCGTGGTACCAGGTGCTGTAGACCGGGTCGGCCCAGGCGCTGCCCTTGCGCAGGATCCAGGCGCGGCCCTGGCGGGTGTAGTCGTCACCGCCCGACAGGCCGTAGGGCTTGACCGCCATCCACGCCACCGCTTGCGCGTCGACCTCGCCGGCGGGCGTGAAGTACAGCGTGCGGCCCACCCCCTCGCCCTCGATGACCTCGGTCTGCAGGTGGTCGTTGGCATTGAGCAGGCTGCCCGCGCGGACATCGAGATCGCCCAGGGCCTCGATGCGCGCCGAACGGTTCTCGAGCCGGCCCGTGGTCAGGGCCATGTCGCCGCCGCTGAGCAGCAGCGCGCCGCGCCGGTTGCTGATGCGCTCCTGCGCGTCGATGGTGAGCGGGCCGCGCGCCGCGATGACCGCGCCTTCGCCGTTGTCGAGCACGCCGGTGCGGATCGCCACCGCGCCCCCGAGCACCTGGCCGCGGTTGTCCACGCGGGCCGTGTCGATGTCGACCGTGTCACCGCCCAGCACCGTGCCGGTGTTGACGAGCTGCCCGTCGGCGCGCAGTTGCAGCCGGCCCTGGGCGTTGAGCGCGCCCCGGTTGTTCACGCCCAGCCCGGCCTCGGTGCCGCGCAGGTAGATGTGCCGCGCGTACATGCCACCGATGGCCGCCACATCGAGCAGGAAGTCGGGCGCCGCGCCGGTGGCGGCCAGGGCTTGCGCCGTGGCCGCATCGCCCGAGGCCAGGGCCCGCACCGCGTTGCTGCCGGTGACCACCGTGAGCCGGTTCGCCCACAGGCCGCCATTGACGGCCATGGCCCGGGCCAGGATGCGGGCGTGGTCGGCGCTGCTGAGGTCCAGCCCCAGCTCGCCGATGGACACGCTGCCGCCGGTGACGCGAAACGCCTCGAGCGCGCCATCGGTGATGACCGGTGTGCCGGTGACGAGGGTGACGCCCTGCGCATTGATGAACCGGCCGCCGTTGACGCTCAGGCCGGCCGGGTTGGCCACCACCACCTCGGCCCGCTGCCCCGCCACCTCGATCGGCCCGTTGAGATAGCTGGGGTTCTGCGAATTGACCTGGTTGACGATGACGCGGGCGGGCGCATTGCCCAGCCAGGGGTTGCCCGGCACCCAGCCGGCGAGCTGGGTGTTGGAAGCACTCGACCCGTTGTTGAGGACCACCCCGCCCGGGCCGATGTCGAACTGGCTGTAGCGGTTGAACGAGACCCCGCTCGCACTCGGCGTCTGGATGTTGACCAGGGGCACGCCGTTGGCGGCGCCGAGCACGGTGGGCCGCTGGTGCCCGGGGGCGCTGCGGTCGACCAGGATCTGGGCGTGGAGCGCGGCCCCGGCGGACAGCAGGAGCGCAAGCAGAAGGCGGCGAGGCGGCGTCGGGTTCATGGGGCGTGCGGATGGCGATGGGGACAAGGGCGATTCAGAACGCGGCGCTCAGGCTGAAGCCGGCGGTGGCGCTGGATGTGCGAAACGTGGCGGGCCGCTGGAGCGGCCAGCCGAGGAAGAGGTCGTAGGCGCAAGGGCCGGCGCTGCCGCGCAGGCCGACCACCGCGCCCGTGAGGCGGCGCCCGCTCATCCAGCGGGTCGATGGGCCACCGACGCGGCCGTGGTCCAGGCCCAGGTAGGCCTCGTGCGGCGAGGCACCGAGCGACAGACCAAGCTCGTTGCGCAGCAGCACCCCGCGATCGCCGGACAGGCTGGTTTCGCCGTCGAAGCCGCGCACGGTGTAGCGCCCGCCGATGGCGAAGCGGTCGGGCGCGGGCAAGGCGGTGCCGTTGTGCTGGGCGCGCAGCGTGGTCTGCACGCGGCCGCGCAGGCCGGCGGCCCGCCATGGCGCCTGCAGGCTGGTGTCCAGCGTGGTCACGCGCAGGCGCGAGGTGCCTTCGCCATCGCTCTGCTCGGGGGCCGGCAAGGCGTTGAACGCCGCGGTTCCGCGCCGGTGCGACAGCTGCAGGTCCAGCGTGGCGCTGGCGAACGCCTGGCGGTGGAAGAGGCCCAGCTCCCAACCCCCGGTGGCGCGGCGCTGGGGCTCCACCTCGGTGCCGTCGATGGCGGTGTCGGCGCGCCGGGCCCAGGCCTTCACGGCCATGCCGGTCTTGCCCCGGGCATCGCGGCGCAGCAGCCGCGTGAGGCTGAGCTCGGCGTTGTCGCTGGTGCCGCTGTAGACGAAGTTCTCGAACGGGCCCGCCACGTTCTGGTGGTACTGGCTGTGCGCGGCGGTGAAGCCCAGCAGCCAGTAGCCCCAGGGCAGCGAGTAGTGCGCCGTGTGGCCGTTGTTGCCGCGGATGCCCGGCTCGCCGCCGCCCAGGTCGTGGTTGAGCGTGAGGTAGAACAGGTCGTTGAGCGTCAGGCCATGGTCGACGCTGAGCGTGAGGCTGGCCATGTAGCGGCCGGTGGCCCGGGAGCCGCTGTCGTCGATCGACGCGTTCAGCCGCCAGGGTTTCGCCTGCTGCCAGACGATGCGCAGATCGCTCGCGGACGCATCGTCGGCGGGCTCGATGAAGACCTCGCTCGCCACGCTGGGCAATCGCCGGAAGTTCTCCAGGCCCTGCTCGATGTCGCGCAGGTTGAGGACATCGCCCGGGCGCATCGGCAAGGCATTGCGCAGCGTGGCGCGCGGGCTGGTGCCTGCGGCGAAACGCAGGGCATGCAGCCGACCGGGCAGCACGCTCAGCACCAGCCGACCGGGCCCGAGGTCTTGCGGCCCGACCAGCACCCGGGTGGTCACGTACCCCTCGCGCACCAGCGCGCGCTGCGCACGCTCGACCGCCACCGTGATGCCTTGCGCCCCCAGGCACCGGCCGATGGCGGGATCGGGGCCGGAGACGATGTCGTCGAGCACGAAGCCGAAGCGCTCGGCATCGCCACCGGCGAGCCCCACCGAGCGGATCACCACGCAGGGTGCTTCGGCCTCAGGCCAATCGAGCGCAGGCAGCGCGAGGTCGGGCCGCTGGGGTGCGTCTGCGCGCGGTTGCAGCAGCTCGCGCTGCTGGCGGGCGCGCTCGTCGATGCGGCGCTGCTCGGCCTCGGCGCGCTCGGCGGCGGCCGGCGGGCTGGCGAGCGCGCCCTGCAGTGCGGCGAACAGGCCCAGGCACACGCCGATGCGAACGCCAATGCGCGGGGCGAATGGCCAAGCGGAAAACACGAAGCGGAACAGGCGCACGGCAAGGGAGCAAGCGGAACAAGCCGCGCATTACATGCGTTGCGCCGGGCCACAACGGGCGGGGGGTATGGGTGGGCCGCAAGGTGCGCCCAGGGCGCGGCGGCGCGTGCCCGGCCGGGTCAGCCCTGAGCGGCGATCACCGCAGGCAGCCAGCCGCGCAGGCTGTTCAAGAACGCGATCTCGCGCGCCTCATGCAGGCGCTCGCGCGGCAGCACCGCTTCGCGCACGCGGCCTTCGGCCAGCGCCACCTGCCGCCCGATGCCGGGCAGCAGCCCGCCGTCCAGCGCGGGCGTGAGCCAGCCCTCGCCCTCGAAGCGCAGCGCGACGTTGCCGCGCGTGCACTCGGTGAGCTCGCCGTCGTCGTTCCACAGCAGCGTGTCGAACACGCCGGGCGCGGCCTGTTCGGCGGCTTCGTAGGGCGCGCGCCGTGTGGTCTTGTGGCGCACGAAGGGCGAGTGCGCCGCGAGGAAGGGCCGCTCGGCCAGCACCAGGCGCACCGGCAGCGGCGTACCGGCCAGGGCGTGGGCGGTGGCCACGATGCGGCCGTCGCGCGCGCCCAGCACACGCACGCGCCAGAGGCCGGCGGGGTGCGCGCTGGCCACGGCCCGCAGCGCCTGCGCCCAGGCGGCCGCGGTCCAGGCGAAACCGAAGTGGCGCGCCGAGGCCGCCATGCGTTCGCGGTGCAGCGCCTCGTGGCGCCAGTGGCCGCCGTCGAGCGCGAGCGTTTCCAGCAGTTCGAAGGGCTCGGCCGCGCGCTGCGCGAAGGCCGCCTTGTGCTGCCATTCGCGCCATTCGCTGCGCGCGAGCGAACCGGCCGTGATGCCGCTGCCCACGCCCAGCGACAGTTCGCGGCCGCGCACGGCCACGGTGCGGATGCCCACGTTGAAGGTGGCGCCGCCGCCGGGCCGCAGCACGCCCACCGCGCCGCAGTACACGCCACGCGCGCTGTCTTCGTGCTGAACGATGCGGCGCATGGCCTGGCGCTTGGGCGCGCCCGTGACCGAGCCGCAGGGGAACAGCGCCTGCAGCAGATCGAACAGCCGCGTGCCAGGGCGCGTGCGCGCGCGCACGTCGGAGGTCATCTGCCAGACCGTGGGCAGGGCCCGCGCCTCGAACAGCGCGGGCACCTGCACCGAGCCCGGCCGCGCCACGCGCGAGAGGTCGTTGCGCAGCAGGTCGACCACCATCACGTTCTCGGCGCGTTCCTTGGGGCTGGCCTGGAGCTGCGCGGCCAGCGCCGCGTCGTCGGCCGCGTCGCGGCCGCGCGGCGCGGTGCCCTTCATGGGGCGCGTGAGCACGTGCTCGCGGTCCCAGTCGAAGAACAGCTCGGGCGAGGCGCTGAGCACCTGCTGCGCGCCCGCGTCAACGAACACCGCCCAGTCGGCAGGCTGCTCGCGCCGCAGCGCCTCGAACAGCGCGAGCGCACTGCCCTGCTGCAAGGTGCCGGCCCAGCGCGTGGTGAGGTTGGCCTGGTAGAGCTCGCCGTGTGCGATGGCCTGCAGCAGCGCCTGCACGTGGGCGTCGAAGGCAGCGCGCTCGGTGGGCGTGTCGGCCCAGGCGGCGCGCGGGGCGGGGTCATTGCCGGCAGCGGGCGCGGGACCGTCCAGCGGCGCGTCGTGCACGCCGAACCAGGCCAGCGGGCCCTGGGGCGCGTGCGTGGGCAAGGCGGCGTCGAACGCGCCCGCGGCCTCGTAGGCGAGCCAGCCCACCACCCAGGCGCCGGCCTGTGCGGCGGCCTCGGCGGCGTCGATCACCGCACGCACCTCGCCCAGGTGCGAGGCCTGCAGCACGGCGCGCGGGGCGCCGAAGTCGAGGTGGAGCGGGCCGTGGCCCGCGAGCCCGCTGGCCGCGAAGGCCAGCCGCGCGTGCACGCGCGGGGCCGGCATGGGGATCAGGCCGCGCCGATGTCGGGCACCAGCGCGCCGGCGTCGCGGCCCGCCTTGTGCGCGGCGGTGAAGGCCAGCATGCGGTCGATGGGCAGGCGCGCGCGCGGGATCAGCGCCGGGTCGACCTCGATGCGGTTGAGGCCCTTCTCGAGCACCTCGGCCACGCCGGCCAGGCCGTTCATGGCCATCCAGGGGCAGTGCGCGCAGCTCTTGCAGGTGGCGCTGTTGCCCGCGGTGGGCGCTTCGATGAACAGCTTGCCCGGGTTCTGCTGGCGCAGCATGTGCATCATGCCCTTGTCGGTGGCGACGATGAACTCGGGCGCGTCGAGCTCTTTCGCGGCCTTGAGGATGGCCGAGGTCGAGCCCACGGCATCGGCCAGCGCCACCACCTCGGCCGGGCTCTCGGGGTGCACCAGCACCTTGGCCTTCGGGTGTTCCTTCTTGAGCGCTTCGAGCTCGAAGGCCTTGAACTCGTCGTGCACGATGCACGAGCCGTTCCACATCAGCAAGTCGGCGCCGGTCTCGCGCTGGATGTAGCCGCCCAGGTGCTTGTCGGGCGCCCACAGGATCTTGTGGCCCTTGTCCTTGAGCGCGCGCACGATGTCGAGCGCGCAGCTGCTGGTCACCAGCCAGTCGGCGCGCGCCTTCACGGCCGCGCTGGTGTTGGCGTAGACCACCACGGTGCGGTCGGGGTGGGCGTCGCAGAAGGCGCTGAACTCGCCGATGGGGCAGCCGAGGTCGAGCGAGCAGTTGGCGTCGAGGTCGGGCATGAGCACGGTCTTCTCGGGGCTCAGGATCTTGGCCGTCTCGCCCATGAAGCGCACGCCCGAGACCACCAGCGTGCTGGCCGCGTGGTCGCGGCCGAAGCGCGCCATTTCGAGCGAGTCGCTCACGATGCCGCCGGTTTCGATCGCGAGGTCTTGCAGGTCGGGGTGCACGTAGTAGTGCGACACCATGACCGCGTTGCGTTCCTTGAGCAGCCGCTTGATGCGCTCCTTGAGCTCGGCGCGCTGCTTCGGACCGGGCTCCACGGGCACGCGCGCCCAGGCGTGCTGCGTGGGGCAGGCGGGCTGTTCGTATTCGACGTCGATGATGCCGGTGGCTTGGCTCATGGGGTGCCTCAGAGCGCTTCGAAGCGCATGGAGAAATCGATGGCCTTCACGTCTTTGGTGAGGGCGCCGATGGAGATGCGGTCCACGCCGGTTTCTGCAAGGGCGCGCACGGTGGACAGGTTGACGCCGCCGGAGATCTCGAGGATGGCGCGGCCGGCGTTGCGGCGCACCGCCTCGTGCAGCGTGGCAAGGTCCATGTTGTCGAGCAGCACCATGGTGGCGCCGCAGGCCAGGGCCTCGTCGAGCTGCGCCAGGGTTTCCACCTCGATCTCGACGAAGCGCGCCGCGGGCGCGGTCTCGCGCACCCGTTGCAGCACCGCGGCCACGCCGCCGGCCGCGGCGATGTGGTTCTCCTTGATGAGCACCGCGTCGAACAGGCCGATGCGGTGGTTCACGCCACCGCCGGTCTTCACCGCGTACTTCTGCGCCAGCCGCAGGCCGGGCAGGGTCTTGCGCGTGTCCACGATGGCCGCGCGCGTGCCCGCCACGGCGGCCACGTAGACCGCGGTCTGCGTGGCCACGGCCGACAGCAGTTGCAGGAAGTTCAGCGCCGTGCGCTCGGCCGTCAGCAGCGGCTGCGCGCGGCCTTCGATGGAGAGCACGGTCTGATCGGCCTCGCAGCGCGCGCCCTCGGCCACGTGCCAGCGCAGGCGGGCCTGCGGATCGAGCGCGCGCACCGCGGCCTCGACCCAGGGCTGGCCGCAGACGATCGCGCTCTCGCGCGCCAGGATGCGCGCACGCGCCGGGCGCTGCGGATCCACCAGCGCAGCGGTGAGATCGCCCGTGGCCACGTCTTCGGCCAGGGCCCGCGCCACGTCCTGCGCGGCCAGCGCGGCGAGGTCGGCGGCGTCGAATTCGGAGAGGTGTTTCATCGTGGGAAAGGGCTGGGCACCTTCATGGTGCGATGCACTATAGTCCGCCATTCTCGTTCACCGCCCGGCCCGGCACCGGTCCCAGACATGAGCAACCCCACCTCCGCCACGCCGTACGGCACCTTGCCCACCGCGTCGCCGTTGCCCGCGCGCAAGCCCGTGAGCCTGCCCCGCCTGGCCGAGATGCGCGAGCGCGGCGAGAAGATCACCATGCTCACCGCCTACGACGCGACCTTCGCGGCCGTGGCCGATGCCGCGGGCGTGGAATGCCTGCTGGTGGGCGACTCGCTCGGCATGGTCTGCCAGGGCCTGGCCAGCACCTCGGGCGTCACGCTCGAGACCATGGCCTACCACGTGGAAAGCGTGGCGCGCGGCCTGCGCCGCGTGCAGGGCACGGCCTGGCTGCTGGGCGACCTGCCCTTCGGCAGCTACCACGAATCGAAAGAGCAGGCCATGCGCAGCGCCGCCGCACTCGTGCACGCGGGCGCACACATGGTCAAGCTCGAAGGCGGCGGCTGGACCGCCGAGACCGTGCGCTTCCTCGTGGAGCGCGGCATTCCGGTCTGCGCGCACCTGGGCCTCACGCCGCAGACGGTGCACGCGCTGGGCGGCTACCGCGTGCAGGGCCGCGGCGACCAGGCCGCGCTCACGCTCAAGCGCCACGCGCTCGAACTGCAGGACGCTGGCGCCACCATGCTGGTGCTCGAGATGGTCCCCGCGGCGCTCGCCACCGAGATCACGCAGCAGCTGCCGCACTGCCACACCATCGGCATCGGCGCGGGCAAGGGCACCGCGGGCCAGGTGCTCGTGATGCACGACATGCTGGGCGTGAACCTCGGCAAGAACCCGAAGTTCGTGCGCAACTTCATGGACGGCGCCGGCTCGGTGCGCGAGGCCATGAGCAACTACGTGCGGGCCGTGAAAGACGGCTCCTTCCCCGACGACTCCCTGCACGCCTGGTGAGCGTCCCGGCACGGCCGGTCTTCCCTTCGTTTCCATGAAACTCGTCCACACCATCGCCGACCTGCGCGACGCGCTCCGGCCGTACGACTCGCCCGCCCTGGTGCCCACCATGGGCAACCTGCACGCCGGCCACCTCGCGCTCGTCAAGGCCGCCAAGGCGCGCGGCGACGTCACCGTCGCGAGCATCTTCGTCAACCGCCTGCAGTTCGCGCCCCACGAAGACTTCGACACCTACCCGCGCACCCTCGAGGCCGATTGCGAGAAACTGCAGGCCACGGGCTGCGACCTGGTGTTCGCGCCCAGCGAGCGCGAGATGTACCCCGAGCCCCAGGGCTACAAGGTGCAGCCGCCCGCCGACCTCGCCGACCTCCTCGAAGGGCACTTCCGCCCGGGCTTCTTCACCGGCGTGTGCACCGTCGTGATGAAGCTGTTCCAGTGCGTGTTCAGCGAGGCCAAGGGCCCGCGCACCGCGGTCTTCGGCCTCAAGGACTACCAGCAGCAGCTCGTGATCCGGCGCATGGTGAAGCAGTTCGCCATGCCGATCGACATCGTGGCCGGCGCCACCGAGCGCGCGCCCGACGGCCTGGCGCTGAGCTCGCGCAACGGCTACCTGAGCGAGACCGAGCGCGCCGAGGCGGTGCAGCTCTCGCTCGCGCTGCGCGCGCTGGGCCGCGACGCCCTGGCCGCGGCCGACGGCCTGGAGCGCCACCTGCCGGCGCTCGAGGCACGTGCCATGCAGGCGCTGGCCGCGCGCGGCTGGCAACCCGATTACCTCACGGTGCGCCGCCGCGACGACCTGCAGCCGCCCAAGGCCGGCGATGCGCTGGTGGTGCTGGGCGCGGCGCGCCTGGGCAGCACGCGCCTGATCGACAACCTCGAGATCTGAGCGCGCCTCAGGCGCCTTCGCTCTTGGGATCGCGCCCCATGAGCATGGCCACGGCCTGAGCGGGCCGCAGCCGGCCTTCGAGCAGGGCCACCACGGCCTCGGTGATCGGCATGTCCACACCGAGCTGGCGCGCGCGCTGCGCCACGGTGCGCGCGCTGTAGACGCCTTCGGCCACGTGGCCCAGCGAGGCCACGGCCTGCTCCAGCGTCTGCCCGCGCGCGAGCAGCAGGCCCACCTGCCGGTTGCGCGACAGATCGCCGGTGGCCGTGAGCACCAGGTCGCCCAGGCCCGACAGGCCCATGAAGGT
Source organism: Hydrogenophaga sp. T2 (assembly GCF_049843535.1). NCBI lineage: Bacteria > Pseudomonadati > Pseudomonadota > Betaproteobacteria > Burkholderiales > Comamonadaceae > Hydrogenophaga > Hydrogenophaga sp. T2. Next base: position 208,500 of record NZ_JBBHZJ010000002.1, read on the forward strand.
ATCGGGCCGCGCGCCCAGCGCCAGGCCCAGGCGCGTGATCTCGGCCAGGCCGCGCGTGATCAGTGCGGCGCGCGCGTTCAGGCCCAGGTCGAGGCCGTCGCACAAACCCGTGGCGATGGCCAGCACGTTCTTCACCGCACCGCCCACCTCCACGCCGGCCACGTCGTCGTTGGCGTACACGCGCAGCGTGGGACCGTGGAAGGCGGCCACCAGGGCGTCGCGCACGGCGGCGTGCGCGCTCGCGGCAACCAGCGCCGTGGGCTGGCCGCGCGCGACCTCGAGCGCGAAGCTCGGGCCGCTGAGCACGCCGGTGCGCAGCGCGGGGGCGACCCGGGCGGCGATTTCATGGCCGAGCAGGCCGGGCTGGTCGTCGGCGGGGGCGCGCTCGAAGCCTTTGCACAGCCAGGCCACGGGCGCCTGCAAACCGCGCAGGGCCGTGAGCCATTCGCGCAGGGCGGCCATGGGCGTGCCGATCACCACCAGGTCGGCGCTGGCGGCCAGGGCCAGGGCGTCGCCGCTGGTGACCTGCAAGGTGTCGGGCAGCGCCTGGCCGGGCAGGTAGCGCGGGTTCTCGCGCCGCGCCGCCAGGGTCGCGGCCTGGGCGGGGTCGCGTGCCCACAGCGTCACACGGGCCGCGCCGTGGCGCGCGGCGCCGATGGCCAGGGCCGTGCCCCAGGCGCCGGCGCCCAGCACCACGGTGTGCGGCGTTGGCGCAAGCGTCATGCGCGAACGCTCAGGTGATGATGCGCGGGGCTTCGGCCGTGTCCTGGCCGGCCTGCTGCTGCTCGTACATGGCCTGGAAGTTGATCTCGGCCAGATGCACGGGCGGGAAGCCGCCACGCTGGATCAGGTCGGCCACATTGCCGCGCAGGTACGGGTAGACGATCTGCGGGCAGGCGATGCCCATGATCGGCGCCATCTGGTCTTCGGGCAGGTTGCGGATCTCGAAGATGCCGGCCTGCTTGCACTCGACCAGGAACACCGTCTTGTCCTTGATCTTGGTGGTCACGGTGGCGGTCACGCGCACCTCGTACACGCCCTCGGCCACGGGCTGGGCGTCCACCCCGAGCTGGATGTCGACCGTGGGCTGCTCCTGCTCGAGCAGGATGGCCGGCGAATTGGGCTGCTCCAGCGAAGCCTCCTTGAGGTAGATGCGCTGGATCTGGAAGACGGGGGTGTCGGTGTCGGCCATGGTGCGTCTCGGGTGTCGGGAATGAAAAAGCCCGCTGGGGTCGTTCCCTCAGCGGGCACAGCGGCGGATTATGTCAGCCGCGGATGGCGGGCCGGCGTCAGGCCGCGGCCAGCAGCGGTGCGAGACCGCCGCGAGCGTCGAGCGCGTGCAGGTCGTCGCAGCCGCCCACGTGGGTGTCGCCGATGAAGATCTGCGGCACGCTGGTGCGCCCGGTGAGCTGGGTCATGCGCGAGCGCAGTTCGGGCTGGCCGTCGACCACGATCTCTTCGTAGTCGCTCACGCCGCGGGCCTGCAGCAGGGCCTTGGCGCGGTGGCAGTACGGGCAGTAGTCGCTGGAGTAGATGGTGACTTTGCGGGACATGCGGGCGTCTGGAGAAAAACCGGAGCCGCGATGTTCAGGCTTTTTCGACCGGCAGGTTGGCCGTGCGCCAGGCACCCATGCCGCCGGTCAGGGAATGGGCCTTCTCGTAGCCGAGCTTTTTGGCCACGGCCACGCCCTTGTTGGCGCGCGCGCCGTTCGGGCAGACGAAGATCAGCGTGCTGTTCTTGTTCTTCACCGCGGTGGGCAGCTTGGCCTCGAGCTCGTCGAGCCCGATGTGCTTCGCACCGACGATGTGGCCGGCGGCGAAGGTCTCGGCGTCGGAGACATCGATCACGACCGCCTTCTCGCGGTTCATGAGCATCACCGCGTCGTTGGCGTTGAGGGTGCCCGCGCGGCCCCCGGCCTTGACGGCGGGCCACAGCAGCATGCCGCCCGAGGCGATGGCCACGGCGATCAGGGTCCAGTTGTCGATGAAGAAGCTCACGTGTGCACCTTGGCGAATCAGCAAAGCCCGGGATTTTAGAATGCGCGGTTTGCCGCCCTGCCCCATCAACCCCGAATCCTGCGCGCCATGTACAAGCTCGTCCTGATCCGCCACGGCGAATCCACCTGGAACCTCGAAAACCGCTTCACCGGCTGGACCGACGTGGACCTCACGCCCACCGGCGTGAGCCAGGCCCTGTCGGCGGGCCAGTTGCTCAAGGCCGAGGGCTACGACTTCGACGTCGCCTACACCAGCGTGCTCAAGCGCGCCATCCACACGCTCTGGCACGTGCTCGATGCCATGGACCGCACCTGGCTGCCGGTGGTGAAGAGCTGGCGCCTGAACGAGCGCCACTACGGCGCCCTGCAGGGCCTGAACAAGGCCGACATGGCCGCCCAGTACGGCGACGAGCAGGTGCTGGTCTGGCGCCGCAGCTACGACACGCCGCCGCCGGCCCTGGAGCCGAGCGACCCGCGCAGCGAGCGCAACGACCGCCGCTATGCCCGCCTCAAGCCCGAGGACATCCCGCTGACCGAATGCCTCAAGGACACCGTGGCCCGCGTGATTCCCTTCTGGACCGAGGCGCTCGCGCCCGCGATCCAGTCGGGCAAGCGCGTGGTGGTGGCCGCGCACGGCAACAGCATCCGCGCGCTCGTGAAGTACCTCGACGGCATCTCCGATGCCGACATCGTGGGCCTGAACATCCCCAACGGCATTCCGCTGGTGTACGAGCTCGACGCCGACCTCAAGCCGATCCGCCGCTATTACCTGGGCGATGCGGAAGCCGCGGCCCGGGCCGCGGCGGCCGTGGCCGCCCAGGGCAAGGCCTGATCGGCGGCGTCCGGCCGGACCGGACGGACGTCACGCCCATCGGGAAAACGCGGCCTCCGGGATGGGGAACCCCTGCAGTGGGCCATCCTCCAAGGTGTATATTGGCCCAGCGTGGGTTTGTGGACCCGCGCGCGTTCTCGCAAAGGTGTTTTCCATGACGAACCAGGTCGCTTCCAGGCTCAAGATCGTTGGCTGGGTGGCCATCGGCGCGGTGGCCGGCGCTCTCACCACCGTGCAACTGCAGGCCGTGGCGCGCAACACGCTGGCGCCGCTGCCGCTTGAAGAACTGCAACAGCTGTCGGCCGTGTTCGGCATGGTCAAGACCGACTACGTCGAGCCGGTCGACGAGAAGAAGCTGATCTCCGAGGCCATCTCGGGCATGGTGGCCAGTCTCGACCCGCACTCGCAGTACTTCGACAAGAAGTCGTTCAAGGAATTCCGCGAAGGCACGAGCGGCCGCTTCGTGGGCGTGGGCATCGAGATCACCATGGAAGACGGCCTGGTCAAGGTGGTCTCGCCGATCGAAGACTCGCCCGCCTTCCGCGCCGGTCTCAAGAGCGGCGACCTGATCACCAAGATCGACGACACCACCGTCAAGGGCCTGAGCATCAACGAGGCCGTCAAGCTCATGCGCGGCGAGCCGCGCACCAAAGTGCTGCTCACGGTGCTGCGCAAGGACGAAGACCGCAGCTTCAGCGTGACCATCACGCGCGAAGAGATCAAGACCGTGAGCGTCAAGTCGCGCACCCTCGAACCCGGTTACGCCTGGGTGCGGGTGTCGCAGTTCCAGGAGCGCACCACCGATGACTTCGCGCGCAAGCTCGAAGACATCTACAAGGCCGACCCCAAGCTCAAGGGCCTGGTGCTCGACCTGCGCAACGACCCTGGCGGCCTGCTCGACGCCGCGGTGGCGCTGTCGGCCGTGTTCCTGCCCGAGAACGTGACCGTGGTGTCCACCAACGGCCAGCTCGAAGAGAGCAAGTTCGTCTACAAAGCCGCGCCCCAGCACTACCTGCGCCGCGGCGGCAACGACCCGGTGCGCCGCCTCACCGAGGCCACGGGCGGCATCTACAAGCGCATCCCGCTGGTGGTGCTGGTCAACGAAGGCTCGGCCTCGGCCAGCGAGATCGTGGCCGGCGCGCTGCAGGACCACAAGCGCGCCACCATCATGGGCAGCCAGACCTTCGGCAAGGGCTCGGTGCAGACGGTGCGCCCGCTCGGCCCCGACACCGGCCTCAAGCTCACCACTGCCCGCTACTACACCCCCTCGGGCGTGTCGATCCAGGGCAAGGGCATCGTGCCCGACGTGATGGTCGATGAAACGCCCGACGGCAACCTGTTCGCGGCGCTGCGCACCCGCGAAGCCGACCTCAACAACAGCCTGGGCGCCTCGCCGCACGGCCCCATGACCGACGCCCAGCGCGAGGCCGAGCAAAAGCGCGACGAGGCGCGCGAGGCCGCGCGCAAGAAGCTCGAGGAAGAAGCCAAGAAGAACCCGGGCCAGCGCCTGGTGCCGGAGTTCGGCAGCGACAAGGACTTCCAGGTGCAGCAGGCGCTCAACCAGCTCAAGGGCCGTCCGGTGCTGGTGAGCAAGTCGCAGACCGTGCGCCCCGAAGAGAAGAAGGAAAACTGATGGCCGCGGGGCCCCGGCCCTGCCCGCCATTCCACCGGCGCGAAAACGCGTGAACGACGCCCAGCTGCTGCGCTACTCGCGCCACATCCTGCTCGACGAACTCGGCGTGGAAGGCCAGGACAGGCTCCTGGCCTCACACGCGCTCGTGATCGGTGCGGGCGGCCTCGGCTCGCCGGTGGCGCTGTACCTGGGCAGCGCGGGTGTGGGCCGCCTGACCGTGGTCGACCACGACACGGTCGACGAAACCAACCTGCAGCGCCAGATCGCGCACAAGCTCGCGGGCGTGGGGCGGCCCAAGGCCGAATCGGTGCGTGAGGCGATTGCCGCCATCAACCCCGACGTGCAGGTGACGCCGCTGGTGCAGCGCGCCGATGCCGCCCTGCTCGACGCGCTCGTGCCCACGGCCGACGTGGTGATCGACTGCAGCGACAACTTCACCACGCGCCACGCCATCAACCGCGCCTGCGTGACGCACCGCAAGCCGCTGGTCTCGGGCGCGGCGATCCGGTTCGATGGCCAGCTCGGCGTGTACGACGCGGGCCAGCCCGAGGCGCCCTGCTACGCCTGCGTGTTCCCCGAGGACAGCGGCGTCGAAGAGGTGCGCTGCGCCACCATGGGCGTGTTCGCGCCGCTGGTGGGCATCGTCGGCACGCTGCAGGCGGCCGAGGCGCTCAAGCTGCTCAGCGGCATGGGCTCGCGCCTGGTGGGGCGGCTGCTCATGATCGAAGGCCGCGACCTGGCCTTCAACGAGATCGCGCTGCCGCGCCAGCCCGGCTGCCCGGTCTGCGGATCAACGGGGCACTGACAGCCCGTTGGGCGGGTTTTCGCAGGGGCCGTGTCGGCGGCGGAAATCGCGCGGCGGCTCGGGGTCGGCGTGCCCGAACAGGCCGCGCGCGGCGCGGCGCGCCGCCGCTTCTTCGTTCAGGTAGGGACCGCTGCCGCGCCACTGGTGGGCCCAGGCATGGCCGGTGCGCACCAGCCAGCGGTTCAGGTCTTCGCCCTGCAGCTGCAGGCGCACGATGGCGCGGCCGTAGGCGTCGTGCGCGCGCTGCTCCACCTGCACCGTGCGGCCCAGCACCCGCTCGGCCAGGGCGTCGCGCGCCGCCAGCCCGCCCGCCTGGCAGATCTCGGGCGCATCGATGTCGTCGAGCCGCAGCTTGCGCCAGCGCCCGCCATCGGCGGGCTGCACCCAGAGCGTGTCGCCGTCGAACACGCGCACCACGCGCGCGTCGTAGCGCTCGGGCCCGTCGGCCCGGGCCGCCAGCGGCGCGCACCCGGCGAGCAAGGCAGCCAGGAGGCAGGCGCCGCCGCGCAAGCGCGGCCGCTCAGCCCTTGCGGCCACCCATCACCAGCAACACCACGCCCACGGCGATGGCGCCGATGCCGGCCCACACCGGCACGTTCACGGTTTCTTTCTGCTTGACCGACAGCTCCACCGGGCCGAGCTTCACGGCCTCGGTGTTCTTCGTGTAGCTGAAGCTGCCCATCACCAGGCCGATGACCCCGGCCACGATGAGAACGACACCGACCACTTTGGCGAAATTCATGTCAGGCCTCCATCCAGTTTGTAGATGGCTCCGATGATGCACCAGCCGGCTCAGCGGTAGCGCGCGGCCGTGATGAACTGGCCGAAGCTTTCGCACCACACGATCACCGTGTTGAAGCGCGCGGGATCGACACCGGCCGGCAGCTCGACGATGAAGTTGTCGAAGGTCTTCACGTCGCCCACGCGCTGCATCTGCGGCTTCAGGCGCTCGAACTCGGCCTCGGTCTCGATGAACACCGGCGAGAGGTAGAGCTTGTAGTCGGGGCCGGGCGCCAGCCGCCCCTGCAGCACCACGCGCGTCGCGCTCACGCTCACCGTGCCCTCGCCCCAGTGCAACGCGTCGCTGTCTTTCAGGTCGCGCCGGAACCTGCCCGTGTGCGTGGCCCCCTGCGCGGCCGCGGCCACGGCCTGCCCGTCGGGCGCGGGCGGGGCGATCAGCAGCGGCAGGGTGTAGATGCCCGCAGCGAACCCCAGGCCCAGCACCGCGAGGTGCGAGACGGTGAGCAGCGCGGCGCGGCGCATGGCAGACCTCAGCCCTGGGCGTCGATGGCGCGCAGGCCCGCCACCGTGAAGAGCACGGCCTGTGCGGCCTCGGCACCCTTGGTGCCGAAGTGCTGCTGCAGGAACTTGCGGTGCTCCACGTGTTCGTGGAAGTGGTGTGGCGCCTGCACCGCGCAGATCACCGGCACGCCGGTCTGCAGTTGCACCTGCATGAGGGCCTGCACCACGCTCGCGGCGACGAAGTCGTGGCGGTACACACCGCCGTCGACCACCAGCGCACTGCCCACCACGGCGGCGTAGCGGCCCGACTGCGCGAGGCGCTGTGCGTGCAGCGGGATCTCGAACGCGCCCGCGACGTCGAACACGTCGATGGCCTCGGGCCCGAAACCCGCGCGTGCCATCTCGGCGAAGAAGGCATCGCGCGAGCGCTGCACGATGTCGGCGTGCCACGAGGCCTCGACGAAAGCGAAGCGCAGCTCGCGCGGCAGGCGGGGCAGTTCTGGCGGGGTGGGGGCTTGCTGGGGCATGGCGGCATTGTAGGAATCAGGCGCTGACGATCCAGCCCTCGAGCGGGTCGGCTTCGGGCAGCCCCCAGCGCGGGTGGCCCGCCTGGTGCTGGTGGCAGGCCCAGGCGGCCTGCAGCAGGCACAGCACCGCGTCCAGGCTGTCGCCGCTGGCATCGGCGGCCAGCGCGTCGGCCTGGGCGTGGCTGAGTTTGAGGCGCAGGCCCGCGGCCTGCAGCAGCGGCGCCTGGCCGTTCTCCAGCGCATTGATCAGCGTTCGGCGCGCGATCAGGCGCTCGGGCGTCTGCTTGGCCTTGTCGTCGCTCTTGTAGCTGGCGGCGCCGAGCACGCTGCGCGCGAGCAGACCCGGGTAGGCCTCGAGCGCCACGCGCGCCGGGTCGCCCGCGTGCAGGCCAGGCAGGCTCACACCCGCCTGCAGCAGGCGCGGCACCCCCGCGTGCAGCATGAAGGCCACGGGCGGGTTCACCCATTTCATGCTCGGGCTCGAGCCTGCGGGCGTGTCGGTGGCGCGGTGCGCGAACTTGCCGCCCACGGGCCGGGCGCTGCAGAACGCGGCGAAGGTGTCGCGGATGGCCACGCGCGACAGGCCCGCGTAGTGCGCCATGCAGGCGGCCCAGTCGGTGGGCCAGCCCAGGGTTTCGACCAGCTCGCGCGGCAGGCCGAAGGGCAGGTCGAAGCCGCCCACCCAGGGGCCGGGGGCGCTCAGGCGCGCCGACCAGGCGTCCAGCGAGTCGAAGCGCTCGATGGCATCGAGCACCACGCGGCCGCGGTCGCTGCGGCCCACGGCGAGCACCACGGGCTTGCGGCGAGTGGGCGCGCTCGTGAAATCACAGCCCAGGAGTTGCCACGTCATGATCGGATCAGGCCAGGCCGAGCGCCACCACGCCCAGCGCGATGCAGACCGCACCCACCAGGCGCAGCGCGCGGTCGCCTTCGCGCAGCAGGTGGCCGCCGATCAGGGCGGCGAACAGCATGGAGACCTCGCGCGCGGGCGCCACGTGCGACAGCGGCGCGCGCTGCATGGCGAACAGCACCAGCACGTAGGCGATGGGGCTGAACACCGCCACCAGCAGCGCGTGTTTCCATTGCAGGCGCCACAGCCGCAGCGCCTCGGGGCGGTCGCGCAGCACCACGGGCAGGAACAGCACCACGCGCACCAGGTTGCCCATGTAGTCGACCAGGATGGGCGACATCAGCAGCACCTTCACGGCATAACCGTCGACCACCGAATAGCCCGCGATGAAGACCCCGGTGAGCGCGCCGTAGGCGATGCCCTTGTGCACGCGCTCGCGCGCCGCCGGGTCGTGCGCGGCGCGCCACAGGCCCGGGCCGCCCGCGATCAGAAACACGCCCCCGACAACGGCCAGCAGGCCCAGCGCGCCCAGGCCGCTCAGCGATTCGCCGAGGAACAGCACCGCGACCAGCGCCGTGACCAGCGGCCCGCTGCCACGCGCCAGCGGGTAGACCACGGTGAGGTCGGCGCGCCGGTAGCCCCGCAGCAGGGTGATGAAATAGAAGACGTGGATCACGCCGCTGGCCACCACCATGGCCCATTCGATCGCACCCCACTGCCCCACCACGCCGCGCGCGAACCACAGGCCCACGGGCAGCCATACCAGGGCCACCAGCACCGAGGAAAAGAAGGCGAAGCGCGCGTCGCCGCCGGCGTGCTTGGCGGCGATGTTCCAGCCGGCGTGGATCAGGCCGGCCAGCAGGATGAGCAGGAAGGCGTCGACCGGCATCGCGCCCGGCGCGGGTCAGGCCTTCCGCCGGGCCGCCCCAAGGGAGGCCTGCGCCCCCTCGGGGGGCAGCGACGACACGAAGTGCGGAGCGTGGGGGCCCACGTTCACGCGCGGCCGATGATGCTCGCCGTGGCCATCAGCTCTTCGAGCAGCGCGAGCGAGACCGCGCCCGACACCGCGTAGGGATCGAACTCGGGGCGCTCGGAGTACTTGAGCACGATGGAGGTGTTGAGCTTGGCCAGGTTCACCTGGCCCATGGTCCAGCCGCCGAAGCGGCGCTCGGTGATTTCCTGGTAGTGCAGCAGCACCACGTCGGTGTGGCGCTTGTCGGCCACGATGTGGTTGTAGAGCGTGTTCACCGCGGCGCGGCCGCCCTCGATGGCCTGCAGGAAGATGCCCCCGCCGTAGCACAGCACACCGGTGATGCCGTTGGACACGTTGTGGTGGCGGGATTGGTCGAGGATGCTTTCGATGGCCCGCGCGTCCTTGTCGGTGGCACGGCTGACGTAGAGCAGGCGGACGAGCATGGTGGTGTCCCGGGATTCGGCGGGGTTCAGCGGGGAACGAGGGCAAGGAATTCGCGGCGCAGGTTGGCGTCTTTGAGGAACACGCCGCGCATGACCGAGTTGATCATCTTGCTGTCCATGTCCTTCACGCCGCGCCAGGCCATGCAGTAGTGGCTGGCTTCCATTACCAGCGCCAGGCCGTCGGGCTGGGTCTTTTCCTGGATCAGGTCGGCGAGCTGGATCACGGCCTCTTCCTGGATCTGCGGGCGGCCCATGATCCACTCGGCCAGGCGCGCGTACTTGGACAGGCCGATGACGTTGGTGTGCTCGTTGGGCATCACGCCGATCCACAGCCGGCCGATCACCGGGCAGAAGTGGTGGCTGCAGGCGCTGCGCACCGTGATCGGGCCCACGATCATGAGCTCGTTGAGGTGCTCGGCGTTGGGGAATTCGGTGACCGACGGACCCTTGATGTAGCGGCCCGCGAAGACCTCCTTGAGGTACATCTTGGCCACGCGGCGCGCGGTGTCGCCGGTGTTGTGGTCGCTCTCGGTGTCGATCACCATCGACTCGAGCACGCCCTGCATCTTCTGCGTGACCTCGTCGAGCAGCTGCTCGAGCTCGCCGGGCTGGATGAACTCGGCGATGTTGTCGTTGGAGTGGAAGCGGTGGCGCGCGGCCTTGAGCCGCTCGCGGATCTTCACGGAGACGGGCACGCCCTCTTCATCGCCGCGGGGCGCGGGGCCGGGGGACTGGTCGGGGTCGGTCTTCATGAGCATGGGCGATGCTATCACCCGCCCCTTCAGGCCCGGTGTTTCAGGGGGCATTCGGGCCCGGCGCGAGCAGGGCCTCGAGGTCGGCCAGGGTGTTGGCCTCGTGCAGCGGCTTGTCTTCGCGCAGGCGCAGCATGCGCGGGAAGCGCAGCGCCACACCGCTCTTGTGGCGCGGGCTGCGCGCGATGCCTTCGAAGGCCAGCTCGAACACCAGGGTGGGCCGCACACTGCGCACCGGGCCGAATTTTTCGAGCGTGGTCTGGCGGATCACCGCGTCGACCGCGCGGAATTCGGCGTCGGTGAGGCCCGAGTAGGCCTTGGTGAAGGCCACGAGCTGCAGGCCCTCGGGGTCGGCCGGGCGGCGCTCGGCGATGGCCTGCACCACGGCCTGCGCTTCGGCGGCGTCGCGCGGCCGGCGGTTCCAGACCGCGAAGGTGTAGTCGGTGTAGACCGAGGCGCGGCGGCCGTGGCCGGCCTGGGCGTAGATCAGCACGCCGTCCACGGTGAGCGGGTCGATCTTCCACTTCCACCAGGCCAGCCGCTCGCCCTCGCCCGCGCGTTTGACGCGGCCCGTGCCGTAGGCGCTCTCGCGGTGCTTGAGCATCAGGCCCTCGACGCCGAGTTCGCGCGAGCGCGCGCGCTGCGCCGCGAGCGTGGCCCAGTCACCGGCCTGGACCAGCGGCGACAGCGGCAGCGGCGGCACCCGCCCGGCCGCGAAGGCCTCGAGCGCGGCGCGGCGCGTGTGCTGGGGCAGCGCGCGCTGATCGCGGCCCTGGTCTTCGAGCAGGTCGTAGGCGATGAAGCCCACGGGCGCGGCCGCGAGCACCTTGGGGCCCAGGGTCTTGCGGCCGATGCGCTGCTGCAGCAGCGCGAAGGGTGCGGGCCGGCCCGCATGGTCAGCGCCCGCGAGCGGCTCGCCCTGCGCGTCCCAGGCCAGGATCTCGCCGTCGACCACGGTGCCGTCGGGCCAGCCCGCGGCCAGCCGCACGAGCTCGGGGAAGCGATCGGTCATGAGCTCTTCGCCGCGCGACCAGACCCAGACCTGGCCTGCGCGCTTGACGATCTGGCCGCGGATGCCATCGAACTTCCATTCGGCCAGCCAGTCGCGCGCCTCGCCCAGCGCGAGCGCCGGGTCGCCCGCGAGCGGGTGCGCGAGGAAGAAGGGGTGGGGCTGGCTGGGCTCGCGCGCTTCGGCCCGGTCGGCGTCGGCCGGCGCCACCAGGGCCTGCCAGGCGGCGGCCGTGGGCGCGCGCTTGCTGTCGGTGTAGCCCATCATGCGGGCCGCCACGAGCTTGGCGTCCAGCCCCGCGTGCTCGGCGATGGCGCGCTGCACCAGCAGCTTGCTCACGCCCACGCGGAAACCGCCACCGACCAGCTTGACCAGCAGGAAGCGGCCCATGGCGTCGAGCTCGCGCCACCAGGCCGTGAGCGCCTCGGCCACGCGGGCCTCGTCGGCGCCGCGCAGCGGCAGCAGGCGCTGCTGCATCCAGCCGTCCAGGCCCAGGTCGGGCGCGGGCGCGCTGGGCGCGGGCAGCACCAGCGAAATGGTTTCGGCGAGGTCGCCCACCGCCTGGTAGCTGGCCTCGAACAGCCATTCGGGCAGGCCCGAGGCCTGCAGCGCCACGGCCTTGAGCTGCGCGGTGCGGATCAGCTGGCGCGGCTTGCCGCCGGCCAGGAAGTACACGGCCCAGGCCGCGTCTTCGGCCGGCGCCTCGCGCAGGTAGCGCACCAGCGCGGCCACCTTGTCGTTGGTGGCGGTGCTGGCGTCGAGCTCGGCGAACAGGGCGGCAAAGCGCTTCATGGGCGATCCGGCGCCGAGCCGCCCCAAGCCGGATCAGCCCCCTCGGGGGGCAGCGACGACACGAAGTGCGGAGCGTGGGGGCTCATGCCTCGTCGCCGTACTCGGTCTCGAAGGACTCGGCCTGCAGGCCCTGCTCCTGCAGGTAACGCACCAGCACCGGCACGCTGCCGTGCGTGACGATCACGCGCTCGGCCCCGCTGGCGCCGATGGCCGAAAGCAGGCCGGGCCAGTCGGCGTGGTCGCTGAGCACGAAGCCGCGGTCCTGGCCGCCGCGGCGGCGCCAGCCGCGGATCTGCATCCAGCCGCTGGCGAAGGCGTCGCTGACGTCGCCGAAGCGGCGGATCCAGGGCGTGCCCACGGCGCTGCCCGGGCACAGCACCAGCGCGCGCTGCAACGTGGCCTTGTCGCTCACCTCGGTGACCAGCCGGGTCTCGGGCAACGGCACACCCGCTGCGCGGTACGCGCGGTTGAGCGGCTCGACCGCGCCGTGGCACACGATGGGGCCGATGGAGGCGTCGACGTTGGCCAGGATGCGCTGCGCCTTGCCCAGGCTGTAGCACTGCAGCACGCTCGCGCGGCCGGCCTCGGCGTTGCGCGCCCACCAGGTGTTGATCTCCGCGAACAGCTCGGCGTCGGGCCGCCAGCGGTAAATCGGCAGGCCGAAGGTGGATTCGGTGATGAAGGTGTGGCAGCACACGGGCTCGAAGGGCGCGCAGGTGCGGTCGGGCACGGCGCCCGCGGGCGTGGTGCGGTAATCGCCGCTGGCCACCCACACGCGGCCTTCGTGTTCCACACGCACCTGGGCCGACCCCAGCACATGGCCCGCGGGGTGCAGCGAGATGCGCACCCCGTTGTGCACCACGGCCTCGCCATAGGCCAGGGTCTGCAGCGCGATGCCCTCGCCCAGGCGCGAACGCAGCAGCCCTTCGCCGGGTGCAGCGGCAAGGTAGTGGCCGTGGCCGGGCCGCGCGTGGTCGGCGTGCGCGTGGGTGATCACCGCGCGGTCCACGCGGCGCCAGGGGTCGATGTGGAAATCGCCGGGCGGGCAGTACAGGCCCTCGGGGCGCTGGACGATCAGGTCCATGGCCGGCCTCAGTAGCGGTGCCCGGTGAGGAACAGCAGCGTGCGCATGATGCCGAAGGCCATGCGGTCGAGCAGCCGGTCGTGCCAGCGCCGCGCGTTGAGCGCGGCCGCGTCCACCGGCGTGCTGCGGTGGCACACGATGTCGTCGAGGCAGTCGTGCAGCAGCGCGCCGAAGCGGCGGTCGATGGTGACCACGTTGGCCTCGCGCGCGAGCAACAGCGACAGCGGGTCGAGGTTGGTCGAGCCCACGGTGGCCCAGCGCTGGTCGATCACCGCCACCTTGGCGTGCAGCGCGCTCGGCGCGTACTCGCAGACCTCGATGCCCGCGTTGACCAGGCGCTTGAACACCGGCCGCGCCGCGCGGTACTGGAAGAAGTTCTCGTAGCGCCCCTGCAGCAGCAGCCGCACACGCACGCCGCGCTCGCGCGCCTTGAACAAGGCCTTGCGCAGCTTGCGGCCCGGGATGAAGTAGGCGTTGGCGATGATGATGTGCGCGCGCGCGTCGCCGATGGCCTTGAGGTAGGCGCGCTCGATGTCGTGGCGGTGCGAGACGTTGTCGCGCAGCAGCAGCGCGGCGCGCGCGTCGTCCACGCCCACGAGCGAGCTGCCGGCGTCCGTGTCTTCTTCGCCGGCCAGGCCGCGCGCGCGCGCTTCGAGCTTGCGCAGCAGCTTGGAAAAGTCGCCCACGGGGCTGGAGCCGCGCAGCGCGCTCCAGGCCGCGGCGAAGGCGCGCTGGCGCACCTCGCGCGTGGCCTGCATGCGCCACCAGAGCTGCTCCATGGTGGCGACCATGTCGGCCACCAGCGGGCCGGCCACGCGCAGCGCGTAATCGAGTCGCGGCTCGTCGAGCCGGCCCAGGGCCACGTCGTCGCGGTCGTCGATGAGGTTGATGCCGCCGCAGAAACCCACCGTGCCGTCGACCACGCAGAGCTTGCGGTGCAGGCGGCGCCAGCGGCTGGGCAGCAGCAGGCCCAGGCGGCCCAGTGGCGCGTAGATGCGCCACTGCACGCCGGCGGCGTCGAAGCGGCGGGCCCACGCCTCAGGCACCGCGGGCGTGCCCACGCCGTCGACCACCAGGCGCACCGCGACGCCGCGGCGGGCCGCTCGTTCGAGCGCCTCGGCGACCTGCAGCGCCGAGCCCGCGAACTCGAAGATGTAGGTTTCCAGGTGCACCACCTGGCGCGCCGTGTCCATGGCCTCGACCAGGGCCGGAAACAGCTCGTCGCCCCCGCGCAGCAGCAGCAGCTGATGGCCCTCCTGCAGGTTCGAATGCCCGTGTCTCACGCCGCGAGTTCCAGGTCCGCGATCAGGGGCAGGTGGTCGGACATGCGCCGCCAGGCCATGCCGTGCGGCACGTGCGCCGACACGGGGCGCAGGCCGCGCGCGAAGATGCGGTCGAGGTGCAGCAGCGGCAGGCGCGAGGGATAGGTGGGCAGCCGGATGCCCTCGAAGGTGTGCAGGTCCAGCGCGGCCATGGGCTTGAGCAGCTGCGCGCTCCAGTCGTTGAAATCGCCCGCCACCACCAGCGGGGCATCGGGCGGCACCTCGCGGGCAATGAACTGGCCCAGGCGCTGCACCTGCCGTTCGCGGCTCGCGTGGATCAGCCCCAGGTGCACCACCACCACGTGCACGCCCACGCCCTCGACCAGCAGCTGCGCGTGCAGCAGGCCGCGCTGCTCGAAGCGGTGGTCGGACACGTCGGCATGGCCCACGCTGATCACCGGCCAGCGCGAGAGCAGCGCGTTGCCATGCTCGCCGTGCCGCGTGACCGCGTTGGTGCGGTAGACCGATTCGTAGCCCTCGGGCGAGAGGTAGCCGGCCTGGTCGAGTTCGGGCCAGCGCGTGAAGTAGCGTTCGAACTTGCGGTGGTGGCTGCGCACCTCCTGCAGGCAGACGATGTCGGCGTCGAACTGCTCGACCGCGTGCGCGAGGTTGTGGATTTCGAGCCGGCGCGCCGGCCCCAGGCCCTGCACGCCCTTGTGGATGTTGTACGTGGCCACGCGCACGATGCTCATGCGCGGAATGATCGCACGCACCGCCCGCCCCTTGGGCGCCGGGGGGCGGTCAGTGCAGGGGCGGCTGCAGGCTGATGGTGACGTGGGTCAGGCGCGTCTCGCTCCGGCCCTGGTCCAGGTAGGCAAAGGCCTCGCGGCCGACGAAGCCGGGCAGCGGGTGGTAGGCGAAGCCGCCGCCCTCGGTGAGCCGCACGCGCTCGCGCAGACCGCCCGGGGCCGCGGCCCAGCCGGGCGCACCCGCCGGTTCGATCAGCACCAGGGCATCGTCTTCGTCCTGCAGCCAGTCTTGTGCGGGGCGCTGGTGCACGCCGAGCGTCACGCGGCGGCAGGCGCCGTCGCCGAGCCGCCACTCGAAGACCGCGACCTGCAGCCCCGGGCGCCGCGGATCGGGCCGGAAGCGCAGCACGTCGCCGCGCACCAGGCGCATGCGCCCGGCCGAGATCCAGGGCAGTGAGAGCAGGTGCGGGTCGTCGCGCGCGGCGGCCGAGGCGGATTCGGGCATCGTGAGCATGGCCGGTCTCCATCCGGTGAGGACGTGCCAGCGTGCGCGCGCACTGCCCGGCAAGGCGCGCCCAGGGGCACAACGGCGCCGCTGTCCGGGTGGGTGGCACGGTCCTACTGCCTTCGAAGGCCGCCGAGCCGCGGCAACCAGCCGATGGCCTCGGCATTGGAGGGCGAAAAACAGCGCTCCATGGCTTGCTGCCACGGCAGCCAGCACTGATCGCGGTGTTCGCGCGGGCTCAGCCGCACGGGCCGCGGCGCCGGCACGCACAGGCCGAACAGGTGCTCGGTGTTGTGCGTCACGCCCGGTGCATAGCGGTGGCGCCACTGCGGGTAGATCTCGTAGACGTTCTCCAGGCCCCAGTCGCTGAGCACATGGCCGGGTGCGCGCGCGTCGAGCCCGGTCTCCTCGGCCACCTCGCGCACGGCGGTGGCCTCGAAGGCCTCGTCGGGGTGGTCGCGCGAGCCGGTGACCGATTGCCAGAAGCCCGGCGCGTCGGCGCGTTCGATCAGCAGCACCTCGAGCGCCGGCGTGTGGATCACCACCAGCACCGACCAGGGCAGCTTGTGCGCGGGCGCGGGCTCAGGCACGGCGGCCCGCGGTGAGGCGCTGCCACAGGCGCCACACCGAGAGCAGGCGCAGCGGCACCGAGAGGAAGCGGCTGGGTTTGCACGCCATCCACAGGCCCGAGGCCGCCGCCAGCGGCAGCACCACCTCGCGCGGCCAGCCGCGCAGCCACTGCCAGGCGGTCTGCACGCGGTCGGCCCAGGTCAGCACCGGTTCGAGCGAACGCGACTGCAGCGCGGCGCGCGCCCGCAGCGCGCGCGAACGCGCGCGCAGGGCCGTGCGGCGCTGCGCGAGCTGGCGGGCACGCAGGCCGGTCATGCGGGCGCCCCGTTCATGGTTCGAGCGATTCGCGGTCCTGGCGCAGCTCTTCGATGCTGGCCGAGAACAGGCGCGAGCCACGCCGGATGCGCTCGCGCGCCTGCGCCATCGCGATCAGGCCGGCGAGCAGAAACACCGCGGTGAACACCGACAGCGCCAGCAGCCGGTGCTCGTCCCACAGGGCCACGGTGATCAGGATGGCCAGGAAGCCCAGACCCAGCGCCATGCACACCAGCGCGATCGCGCCGTACGCGACCAGGCTGGCCACGCGCAGCACCTCTTCCTGGGCCTCGACGCTGAACAGCTCGAGGCGAACCTGCGCGAGTTCGACCAGGGTGGCGGCCAGGCCGCGCAGCGAGGCCGACAGGCGTTGGGCGGAGGGCTCCATGAACCGGGTCAGCGGCGGCCGATCAGCAGACCGATGAGCAGGCCCACGCCCGCCGCGGTGCCGATGGCCTGCCAGGGGTGGTCGTGCACGTATTCGTCGGTCACGCGCGCGGCCTCCTTGGTCTTGGCGGCGATGGTGTCCTCGATGTCACCGAGCTTGTGCTTGGCGGCCATGAGGTTTTCGCGGATGCGCTCGCGCATTTCGACCACCTTGCCTTCGGTCTCGCTGGCCGTGGCCTGCAACAGCTCTTCGGCGTCGCTGATGACGCGTTGCAGGTCGCGCACGAGCTTCTTCTTGCTGGCGGTGGTATCGGTGAGGGCTTCGGCCATGGCGGACTCCTTTTCCAGTCGGTTGAAAACGTTCGATCACGGGGACCAACGGTGCGACCACACAAGCATACGCAGGTTCCATGCAAAAAGGCGCCCGAAGGCGCCTTTTGCGGCATCGTCCTACAGGGCCCCTCAGGCCGGCTTGACCGCGTCGGGGTTGCGCAGGCGGATGTGCAGCTCGCGCAGCTGCTTCTCGTCGACCGGGCTCGGGGCCTGCGTGAGCAGGCACTGGGCGCGCTGGGTCTTGGGGAAGGCGATCACGTCGCGGATGGACTCGGCACCCGTCATGAGCGTGACGATGCGGTCGAGGCCGAAGGCCAGGCCGCCGTGCGGCGGCGCGCCGTACTGCAGCGCGTCGAGCAGGAAGCCGAACTTCATGCGCTGCTCTTCCGGACCGATCTTGAGCGCGTCGAAGACCTTGGCCTGCACGTCGGCGCGGTGGATGCGCACCGAACCGCCGCCGATCTCCCAGCCGTTGAGCACCATGTCGTAGCCCTTGGCGATGCAGCGGCCCGGGTCGGTGACCATCAGGTCCTCGTGGCCGTCCTTGGGCGCGGTGAAGGGGTGGTGCACCGCGGTCCAGCGGTCGGCCTCGTCGTCGTACTCGAACATCGGGAAGTCGACCACCCACATCGGGGCCCAGCGGTCTTCGAACAGGCCGTTCTTCTTGCCCAGTTCGCTGTGACCGATCTTGATGCGCAGGTTGCCGATGGCGTCGTTGACGACCTTGGCCTTGTCGGCGCCGAAGAACAGGATGTCGCCGTTCTGCGCGCCGCTGCGCTGCAGCACCGCGTCGAGCGCGGCATCGTGCAGGTTCTTCACGATCGGGCTCTGCAGGCCGTCGCGGCCCTTGGTGATGTCGTTGACCTTGATCCAGGCCAGGCCCTTGGCGCCGTAGATCTTGACGAACTCGGTGTAGGCATCGATCTCGCTGCGGCTCATCTCGGCGCCGCCGGGCACGCGCAGCGCCACCACGCGGCCGTTCTTCATCTGCGCGGGCGCGCTGAAGACCTTGAAGTCCACGTCGGCCATGACGTCGGTGAGCTCGGTGAACTCCATCTTCACGCGCAGGTCGGGCTTGTCCGAGCCGTAGCGGTGCATGGCCTCGCTGTAGGCCATGACCGGGAACTCGCCGAGGTCAACGCCCAGCGTGTTCTGGAACACCGTCTTGATCATGCCCTGGAACATGTCGCGGATGTCCTGCTCGGTGAGGAACGAGGTCTCGATATCGATCTGCGTGAACTCGGGCTGGCGGTCGGCGCGCAGGTCTTCGTCGCGGAAGCACTTGGTGATCTGGTAGTAGCGGTCGAAGCCCGCCACCATGAGCAGCTGCTTGAACAGCTGGGGCGACTGCGGCAGCGCGAAGAACATGCCGTCGTGCACGCGGCTGGGCACGAGGTAGTCGCGCGCGCCTTCGGGCGTGCTCTTGGTGAGCATGGGGGTTTCGATGTCGACGAAGCCGTTGGCGTCGAGGAACTTGCGCACCTCCATGGCCACGCGGTAGCGCAGCATGAGGTTGCGCTGCATGTAGGGGCGGCGCAGGTCGAGCACGCGGTGCGTGAGGCGCGTGGTCTCGGAGAGGTTGTCGTCGTCGAGCTGGAACGGCGGCGTGACCGAGGGGTTGAGCACCTTGAGCTCGTGGCACAGCACCTCGACCTTGCCGCTCTTGATGCCGTCGTTGGTCGTGCCCTCGGGGCGCGCGCGCACCACACCCACCACCTGCACGCAGAACTCGTTGCGCACCTCTTCGGCGGTCTTGAACATCTCGGGGCGGTCAGGGTCGCAGACCACCTGCACCGTGCCTTCGCGGTCGCGCAGGTCGATGAAGATCACGCCACCGTGGTCACGGCGGCGGTTCACCCAGCCCGCCAGCGTGACGGTTTGGCCCAGTTGGGCCTCGGTCACCAGACCGCAGTATTGGGAGCGCATGGACATGATGGCTTCTTTCTGTTTTCAGGAGGGGTCCGCGGCAACCACCGCGGGCTTGATCTTCGGGTTCTTGGGCCCACCGGGCACGATCACGCCCATGGACACGATGTAGGTGAGGGCCTCGTCCACGCTCATGGAGAGCTCAACGCAGTCGCGCGCGCGCAGCAGCACGAAGTAGCCGCCGGTGGGGTTGGGCGTGGTGGGCACGTAGACACTGACGAAGTCGTCGGTGAGCGTGTCCTGGCCGGGCTTGGCCTGCAGCGTGTCGAGCACCTCGCCCTGGGGCGCGCCCGTGAGGAAGGCAATGGTCCACATGCCTTCGTGCGGCCACTGCACCAGCACCGCCTTGCGAAAGGCGTTGCCCTTCTCGGAGAACAGCGTGTCGGAGACCTGCTTGACGCCCGAGTAGATGGAACGCACCACCGGAATCCGGTGCAGCAGCGCATGCCACCAGCTGACGATGCGGTTGCCGATGATGTTGGACGCGAGCGCCCCGATGGACAGCAGGATGACCAGCGCGAACACCACGCCCAGGCCAGGGATGTGCACCCCCAGCAGGGCGTCGGGCCGCCAGGCGGGCGGCAGGATGTTGAGCGTCAGGTCGAGCGTGCCGACCACCCAGTCGATCACCCAGAGGGTGACGATGAGTGGCACCAGGACCAGCAGTCCCGAGAAGAGCCACTTGCGCAGGGCGGTCATGCGGGCCGATCAGGTGGTCGAGGAGCCGGAGCCGCCGGCCGGTGCGGCGGCGGGGGCGCTCGCCGGGGCCGGCGCGGCCGCGGGCTTGCTCTCGCCCGACGGGGCGGCCGCAGCGTCGGCGCTCTTGGACTCGCCGGCCGAGCCGGCAGCGCCGCCGCTGGTGTTGCCGCCGCGGAAATCGGTGACGTACCAGCCGGAACCCTTGAGCTGGAAACCCGCGGCCGTGACCTGCTTGCGGAAGGCGTCGGCACCGCAGGCCGGGCACTGGGTGAGGGGGGCGTCGGAGATCTTCTGCAGGACGTCCTTGGCATGGCCGCAGGACCCGCACTTGTAGGCGTAGATGGGCATGGCGTGAACGCAGTGAAAAAGGGGAAGCCGCCCCGGCGCGCAGGCCCGGGCGGACAAAGCCCGCGATTATAAATTCCGGGGGGGTTCCCCTGCCGGGCGCGCGCGGCTCACCCGGGCGGCCTCACCACAGGCGCACGCGCAGCAGCAGCTGCATGGCCAGCAGCCCGAGCAGGAAGCCCACGCCGCCGTAGACGATGGCCTGCAGCAGGCGATTGGTGCGGCGCTGCTCGGCGATCAGGCCGTCGATCTCGCGCCGCAGGTCCTGCGGGCGATCGCGCAGGTAGTCGTGCAGCAGGCGCGGCAGCGCCGGCAGCAGCTTGGCGTACTGGGGCGCTTCGGCCTTGAGCTGGGCCAGCAGCTTCTGCGGCCCCATCTGCTCGAGCATCCAGCGCTCCAGGAAGGGCTTGGCGGTGGACCAGAGGTCGAGGTCGGGGTCGAGTTCGCGGCCCAGGCCCTCGATGTTGAGCAGGGTTTTCTGCAACAGCACGAGCTGGGGCTGGATCTCGACGTGGAAGCGGCGCGAGGTCTGGAACAGGCGCATGAGCACCATGCCCAGCGAGATTTCGCGCAGCGGCCGGTCGAAGTACGGCTCGCACACCGCGCGAATGGCCGACTCGAGCTCGTCGACCCGGGTGTCGGGCGGCACCCAGCCCGACTCGATGTGCAGCTCGGCCACGCGCTTGTAGTCGCGGCGGAAGAACGCCGTGAAGTTCTGCGCCAGGTACTCCTTGTCGAAGGCAGTCAGCGTGCCCACGATGCCGAAGTCGAGGGAGATGTAGCGGCCGAAGGTGGCCGGCTCCAGGCTCACCTGGATGTTTCCCGGGTGCATGTCGGCGTGGAAAAAGCCGTCGCGGAACACCTGGGTGAAGAAGATGGTGACGCCGTCGCGCGCGAGCTTGTGGATGTCCACGCCGCGGCGACGCAGTTCGTCGACGCGGTTGATGGGCACGCCGTTCATGCGCTCCATCACCATCACCTCGGTGCGGCACCAGTCCCAGTGCACCTCGGGGATGATGACCAGGTCGAGCCCGGCCATGTTGCGGCGCAGCTGGGCGGCGTTGGAGGCCTCGCGCAGCAGGTCGAGCTCGTCGTGCAGGTACTTGTCGAACTCGGCCACCACCTCGCGCGGCTTGAGGCGGCGCCCATCGGCCGAGAGCCGCTCGAGCCAGCCGGCCATCATGCGCATGAGCGACAGGTCCTTGTCGATCACGTGCAGCATGTGGGGCCGCAGCACCTTCACCGCGACCTCGCGGCCTGCGCTGCGGCCACTGCGCAAGGTGGCGAAGTGCACCTGGGCGATCGAGGCGCTGGCCACGGGCACGCGCTCGAAATGGCTGAAAACCTCGTCGAGCGGGCGGCCGTAGGCGCGCTCGATGGTGGCGATGGCGACCTCGGCCGGGAACGGTGGCACGCGGTCTTGCAGCAGCGCGAGTTCGTTGGCGATGTCGGGCGGCAGCAGGTCGCGCCGCGTGGACAGCACCTGGCCGAACTTCACGAAGATGGGCCCCAGGCTTTCGAGCGCCAGGCGCAGGCGCACGCCGCGCGGCTGCTCGAGCCGGCGGCCCAGCGTGAGCACGCGCGTGAGCCGGCGCAGCCAGGGGTGGTCGAAGCTCGAGAGCACGAGCTCGTCGAGCCCGTGCCGCAGCACCACCCAGACGATGAAGGCGCCGCGCAGCAGCCGCCTCACCGGTCCACCTTGGCGCTGCGCGCGGGTGGGCGGGGCATGCGCTCGGCAAAGGCCTTGACGGCCTCGGCCGCGCGCCGTGCGAAGCCCACGAGCGCATGGGCCGGGGCGTCGCCGACGATGCGCGAGAGGTCTTCCTCCACGTCCCAGCGCACGTTGTCGACCAGCCAGGCGATCTCGGCGGCCAGTTGCACGTCGCCCTGGATATCGACACCGGGTTTGTCGCCCGCGAGCACGCGCTGCGCGATGTCGATCGGCGAGGTCTGGGTGAGCGTGACCCGGAGTTCGGGCGTGGCCGATGCCGGGTCACAGCGCTCGAGCAGGCCGGCGCGCGTGGGCGCGAGCATGAGGTGGAAGTCGCCCCAGTGCAGCTGGATCGCTTTGCCGGCCTGGCGCTTCAGGCGCTCGGTGGCCGCGGGCTCCTGCTGCAGCACGTGGTTGAGCAACAGCACGAGGCGGTTCTGCAACTCGTCCACGGCCCAGGCGGGCGGGCGCAGCGCGCCCAGCAGGTCCTGCAGCAGGTTCAGGGGCGGCGGCAGGGGGGTGCCGGAAACGGAATCGGGTGGTACATGTGCCATGACCACCCGATTCTGACGGATAAGGCCGGCCCGGCGGCGTGCCCCGGGCCGGGTGCAGGGCTTATTGCAGGGCCTGCACGCCCGCCACCAGCCAGCCGCCCGGACCGGCCTTGGGGCGGGTGATGTTCCAGACCTCGCGGAACGGGTTGGGGCCGGCCGAGGCGTCCTCGCGGATCAGGCCCGAGAACTCGACGCTGGCCATGTAGTCCACGTCGGTCTCTTCGATGCCCAGGAGCTGTGCCTCGAGCATCACCACCTCGGTCTTGTTGGGCGCACCGCGGGCGTCGCGCTCGCGCTCGGCGAGCTGGGCCTGGATCTGCTCGAGCATGTCGTCGGTCATCATGGCGCGCAGGCTGGGGATGTCGGCGCGGTCCCAGGCGTCCTGCAGGTTCACGAAGTTGGTCTTGGAGGCCTTGAGAAAGCCTTCGGTGTCGAAGCCGGCCGGGATGCCCCAGGTCTGGCGGCCCAGCAGGGCCGAGCCGATCATGGAACCGCCGTGGCCGCCCTCGAGACTGGCGGGCGCACTGCGCTCCCAGGGGCGGGCCGAGGCGTCGTTGCCCACGTTCTTGGGGCTGTAGCTGCGCGGCATGGTGGGCTCGAAATCCGCCGGCGCGCGCGGCGCGGCGCCGGCGTTGCCCGCGCCCTGGTAGGCCAGACCGGTGTTCGCGGCGGCCGGCGCCTTGCGGCGCATCACGAAGCCGATCACCGCCATGACCACCACGGCCAGCAGCGCGAACAGCAGGAACTGCGCGAAGGCTTCACCGAAACCGAGCGCGGACGCGAGCCAGGCCAGGCCCAGGCCGGCGGCCAGGCCGCCGAGCATGGCGCCCCAGGGGCGCTTGGGTGCGGCGGCGGCGGGTGCCGTGGCCGGGCGCTGCGCGGCGCCGGCCTGCGGGGCCTGCGCGGGCGCGGCCTGCTGGGCCGGCGGCGTGGTCTGCGTCGGCGCGGTGTTGCGCTGCGTGACGTTGCTCGATTGCTTCCCGATGGACGAGCCCCCGCCCATGCGCTTGGCGAACGTATCGGTCGAGCCGACCGCGAGGGTCAGGGCCAGCAACACGGACCACAGCTTGTTCATCATCCTTGCCTCCTTATCGATATCGAACAATCCACCCAGCGATTCTGGGATCAACACTTGATGCCCACGTGCAAGGCGACCACCCCTCCCGTGAGGTTGTGCACGTCGACGTGGCCGAAGCCGGCCGACTTCATCATCTGCCGCAGGGTTTCCTGGTCCGGGTGCATGCGGATGGATTCCGCGAGATAGCGGTAGCTTTCTTCGTCCTTGGCGACCCACTTGCCCAGTTTCGGCAGCACCTGGAACGAATACCAGTCGTACGCCTTCTCCAGCGGTTTGGCCACCCGGGAAAACTCCAGCACCAGCAATTTGCCGCCCGGCCGCAGCGTGCGATGCATTTCGGCCAGCGCAAGTTCCTTGTGCGTCATGTTGCGCAGGCCGAATGCCACCGACACGCGGTCGAAGCTCTCGTCGGCAAAGGGCAGTTTCTCGGCGTCGCACACCAGGGTGGGCAGCACCACGCCGGCGTCGAGCAGCCGGGTGCGGCCTTCGCGCAGCATGGCCTCGTTGATGTCGGTGTGGAACACGCGGCCCGTGGGGCCGACCTCGCGCGCGAAGGCCAGCGCCAGGTCGCCCGTGCCGCCGGCGATGTCGAGCACGTACTGGCCCGGCTTCGCATCGGCCACGGTGATGGTGTAGCGCTTCCAGAGGCGGTGCAGGCCGGCCGACATCAGGTCGTTCATGACGTCGTAGCGCGAGGCGACCGAGTCGAACACGCCGCGCACGCGGCTGGCCTTCTCGCGCTCGTCGACGTTCTGGAAACCGAAATGGGTCTGGGCCATGGAGGGTCCTCAGTGGTGGTGGCCGCAGCCGGCACCGGCCTTCTCGGGCATGGGGTCGTCGCGGCCCACGCCGGCGGCCTGCAGCCGGGCTTCGTAGTCGGCCCAGAGCTGCTCCTGCTGGTCGCCCAGGAAGTACAGGTAGTCCCAAGAGAAGATGCCCGAGGAATGGCCGTCGTCGAAGGTGGGCTGCACCGCGTAGTTGCCCACGGGCTGCAGCTCGAGCAGGCCCACGTGGCGCTTGCCGGTCTGCAGCACCTCCTGGCCCGGGCCGTGGCCCTGCACCTCGGCCGAGGGCGAGTACACGCGCATGAGCTCGAACGGGATGCGAAAGCGCCTGCCGTCGGAGAAGCTCACCTCGAGCACGCGCGAGGCGCCGTGCACCGTGATGTCCTGGGGGGTGGGGGTGTTGCGGTCGAGGCCGGCCATGATTTGTCTCCTTTGCTTCAGACGAGCACGCGTTCGATGCCGCCCTGGTTGGCGCGTTCCACGTACTCGGGGAGCCAGTTCTCGCCCAGGATGTGGCGCGCCATCTCGACCACGATGTAGTCGGCCTCGAGCAGGCCGTTCTGCATGTCGTCGCGGTAGCGGCTCAGGCCCTGCAGGCAGCTCGGGCAGCTGGTGAGGATCTTGACGTTGGCGTCGGCCGCCACGGCGCCGCCATTGCGCAGCGCGGCCTCGCCCTTGCGCAGCTCTTCTTCCTTGCGGAAGCGCACCTGGGTCGAGATGTCGGGCCGGGTCACGCCCAGCGTGCCCGATTCGCCGCAGCAGCGCTCGCTCTTGAGCACCTGCTCGCCCACCAGCGCCTTCACGGTCTTCATGGGTTCCTGCAGCTTCATGGGGCTGTGGCAGGGGTCGTGGTACAGGTAGGCGCCCTTGCCTTCGAGGCGGATGCCCTTTTCAAGCAGGTACTCGTGGATGTCGACGATGCGGCAGCCCGGGAAGATCTTCTCGAATTCGTAGCCCTGGAGCTGGTCGTAGCAGGTGCCGCAGCTCACCACCACGGTCTTGATGTCGAGGTAGTTGAGCGTGTTGGCCACGCGGTGGAACAGCACCCGGTTGTCGGTGATGATCTTCTCGGCCTTGTCGAACTGGCCCGAGCCGCGCTGGGGGTAGCCGCAGCACAGGTAGCCGGGCGGCAGCACGGTCTGCACGCCGGCATGCCAGAGCATGGCCTGCGTGGCCAGGCCCACCTGCGAGAACAGGCGCTCCGAGCCGCAACCGGGGAAATAGAACACCGCCTCGGTCTCGGCCGTGGTGGCCTGCGGGTTGCGGATGATGGGGACGTAGTCCTTGTCCTCGATGTCGAGCAGCGCGCGCGCGGTCTTCTTGGGCAGGCCACCCGGCATCTTCTTGTTGATGAAGTGGATGACCTGTTCCTTGATGGGCGCGGGGCCCAGCGTGGCCGGCGGCGCGGCGGTCTGCTTGCGCGCCACGCGCTTGAGCAGGTCGTTGGCCAGGCGCTGCGCCTTGAAGCCCACGCCCACCATGGCCGAGCGCATGAGCTTGATGGTCTCGGGCTGGGTGGCGTTGAGAAAGAACATGGCCGCGGCATTGCCCGGGCGGAAGCTCTTCTGGCCCATCTTGCGCAACAGGTTGCGCATGTTCATGGTGACGTCGCCGAAGTCGATCTTCACCGGGCAGGGCGTGAGGCACTTGTGGCAGACCGTGCAGTGGTCGGCCACGTCCTCGAACTCCTGCCAGTGCTGGATGCTCACGCCGCGGCGCGTCTGCTCTTCGTACAGGAAGGCCTCGACCAGCAGCGAGGTGGCCAGGATCTTGTTGCGCGGGCTGTAGAGCAGGTTGGCGCGCGGCACGTGGGTGGCGCACACGGGCTTGCACTTGCCGCAGCGCAGGCAGTCCTTGACCGAATCGGCGATGGCGCCGATGTCGCTCTGCTGCATGATGAGCGATTCGTGCCCCATGAGGCCGAAGCTGGGCGTGTAGGCGTGCGACAGGTCGGCGCTGCGCGCGCCGTCCAGGCGGCCACGCAGCAGCTTGCCCTTGTTGAAGCGGCCCTCGGGGTCGACCTTGGCCTTGTAGGCGGCGAAGGGCGCGAGCTCGTCGTCGCTCAGGTACTGCAGCTTGGTGATGCCGATGCCGTGCTCGCCCGAGATCACGCCATCGAGCCCGCGCGCCAGCACCATGATGCGGTCGACCGCTTCGTGCGCGGTCTGCAGCATCTCATAGTCGTCGCTGTTGACCGGGATGTTGGTGTGCACGTTGCCGTCGCCCGCGTGCATGTGCAGGGCCACCCAGACCCGGCCCTTGAGCACGCGCTGGTGGATGGCGTTGCACTCGGTCAGCAGCGGACCGAAGGCCGCGCCGCTGAAGATCTGCTGCAGCGGGGCGCGGATCTGGGCCTTCCAGCTCGCGCGCAGCCGGTGGTCCTGCAGCTCGGGGAACAGGCGGTCGACGTCGGTGAGCCAGCCCTGCCACTGCGCGCGGACCTCGCGCACCAGCGCCAGGGCCTGCTGCACGCGGTCTTCGAGCAGCTCGGCGGTGGGGATCTCGCTCGCGTCGTCGCCCTTGCCCAGGGGCAGGTTGCCGCGCAGGAAGAAGGCCTCGAGCTCGTTGGCCAGGCGGATCTTGTTGCGCAGCGAGAGCTCGATGTTGATGCGCTCGATGCCCTCGGTGTACTCGCCCATGCGCGGCAGCGGGATCACCACGTCTTCGTTGATCTTGAAGGCGTTGGTGTGCTTGCTGATGGCCGCGGTGCGCTTGCGGTCGAGCCAGAACTTCTTGCGCGCCTCGGGGCTGATGGCGATGAAGCCTTCGCCGCTGCGCGAGTTGGCGATGCGGATCACCTCGCTGGTGGCGCGCGCGACCGCGTCGGGGTCGTCGCCCACGATGTCGCCGATCAGCACCATCTTGGGCAGGCCGCCGTTGCCCTTCTTGCTCTTGGTCGCGTAGCCCACCGCCTTGAGGTAGCGGTCGTCGAGGTGTTCGAGGCCGGCCAGCAGCACGCCCGAGCGCTTCTGCTCGGCGAACATGAAGTCCTTGATCTCGACGATGCTGGGCACCGCGTCTTTCGGGTTGCCGAAGAACTCCAGGCACACGGTGCGGGTGTGCTCGGGCATGCGGTGCACGATCCAGCGCGCGCTGGTGATCAGGCCGTCGCAGCCCTCTTTCTGGATCCCTGGCAGGCCCGAGAGGAACTTGTCGGTGACGTCCTTGCCCAGGCCTTCCTTGCGGAAGGTGCGGCCCGGGATGGCCAGGGTCTCGGTGCGGCGCAGGGTCTTGCCGTCGGGCGCGAAGTACTTAAGCTCGAAGGTCGCAACCTCGGCGTCGTGGATCTTGCCGCGGTTGTGGTCCAGGCGCGTCACCTCGAGCCACTCGGCCTGCGGCGTGACCATGCGCCAGCTCACCAGGTTGTCGAGCGCCGTGCCCCAGAGCACGGCCTTCTTGCCGCCGGCGTTCATGGCGATGTTGCCGCCGATGCACGAGGCCTCGGCGCTGGTGGGATCGACCGCGAACACATGGCCCGCGCGCTCGGCCGCGTCGGCCACGCGCTGGGTGACCACGCCGGCCTCGGTCCAGACCGTGGGCAGGGGCTCGTCGTGGCCGGGCACCTGGACCCACTCCACTTCGGTCATGGCCTCGAGCTTCTCGGTGTTGATCACCGCGCTCTTCCAGGTCAGCGGGATGGCGCCGCCGGTGTAGCCGGTGCCGCCGCCGCGCGGGATGATGGTCAGCCCGAGCTCGACGCAACCCTGCACCAGCCCGGCCATCTCGGCCTCGGTGTCGGGCGTGAGCACCACGAAGGGGTACTCGACGCGCCAGTCGGTGGCGTCGGTGACGTGCGAGACGCGCGACAGGCCGTCGAACTTGATGTTGTCGCGCGCGGTGAGCCGGCCCAGCAGCTTGTTGGCGCGCTGGCGCAGTGCGGCGACTTCGTCGAACTGGCGCGCGAAGGCCTCGACCGCGGCACGCGCCGCGACCAGCAGCTCGCCCACCAGGGCGTCGCGCGAGGGGTCGTCCTGCGGCGTGCGGCGTTTCTGCACCTCGCTCAGGCGGTGGTGGAGCGCGTCCACCAGCTGGCCCCGGCGCTTGCGGCTCGACAGCAGGTCGTCCTGCAGGTAGGGGTTGCGCTGCACCACCCAGATGTCGCCCAGCACTTCGTAGAGCATGCGGGCCGAGCGGCCGGTGCGGCGTTCGCCGCGCAGGCCGTCGAGCAGCGACCAGGCGCGCTCGCCGAGCAGGCGGATCACGATTTCGCGATCCGAGAAGGACGTGTAGTTGTAGGGAATTTCGCGCAGGCGGGGCGCGTCGTCCGTGGCGGTGGCGAGCAGCGGGATCGGAGTCGGAGCGTTCATGGGGCGCTCGGCACCGTCACAGGGCACCGAGGCGGGGATGGTATCGCAGCGCAACATCCCCTTTCCCGTCTGGTGGAAACCCCGGTTGTCACGGCGGGGCAACGCCTGTGCAATCGATCCGTCACAAAAGACCGATAGCCTGCGGCTTCCGCAGCACCCCTACCCGAGGAGCCTCCATGAAAAACCGCTACCTGCCCCTGGCCGGCGCCATCGCACTGGCCGCCGCCTTCACCACCCCCGCCCACGCACAGACCGAAATCCAGTGGTGGCATTCCATGGGCGGCGCGCTGGGCGAATGGGTGAACGACCTGGCCAAGGACTTCAATGCCACCCAGACCCAGTACAAGATCGTGCCGACCTTCAAGGGCAGCTACGACGAGTCCATGACGGCCGCGATCGCCGCCTTCCGCGCCGGCAACGCGCCGCACATCCTGCAGGTGTTCGAGGTGGGCACGGCCACCATGATGGCCAGCCGCCAGGCCATCGTGCCCGTGGGCGAGGTGATGAAAAAGGCCGGCGTGACCTTCGACCCCAACGCCTACGTGCCCGCCGTGGCCGGCTACTACACCGCGCCCAACGGCCAGATGCTGAGCTTCCCCTTCAACAGCTCGACGACCGTCTTCCATTACAACAAGGACGCCTTCAAGGCCGCCGGCCTCGACCCCGAGAAGCCGCCGCGCACCTGGCCCGAAGTCGCCCTGGCCGCGGGCAAGCTCAAGGCCTCGGGTCACAAGTGCCCCTTCACCACCAGCTGGGTGAGCTGGACCCAGCTCGAGAGCTTCTCGGCCTGGCACAACACCGAGTTCGCCACCCTGGGCAACGGCATGCGCGGCCTGAACACGCGGCTGAGCTTCAACAGCCCGCTGCACGTGCGCCACATCGAGAACCTGGCCAACATGGCCAAGACCGGCCTGTTCGTCTACAAGGGCCGCGGCAACGCCGCCGACGCCACCTTCGTCTCGGGTGAGTGCGCCATGATCACCGGCTCGTCGGCGCTGTACGGCAACGTCAAGCGCAACGCCAAGTTCGTGGGCGGCATCGGCACCCTGCCCTACTACCCCGACGTGGCCGGCGCGCCCCAGAACACCGTGATCGGCGGCGCCAGCCTGTGGGTGATGTCGGGCAAGAAGGAGGCCGAGTACAAGGGCGTGGCGATGTTCTTCGCCCACCTCTCCAAGGCCGAGGAAGCGGCCAAGAGCCACCAGCGCACCGGCTACCTGCCCGTGACCAAGGCGGCCTACGAGCTGACCGAAAAGTCGGGCTTCTACAAGCAGAACCCGGGCACCGACGTGTCGGTGGAGCAGATGATCCGCAAGACCACCGACAAGTCGCGCGGCATCCGCCTGGGCAACTTCGTGCAGATCCGCACCATCAACGACGAAGAGCTCGAACAGGTCTGGGCCGGCCGCAAGGCGCCCAAGCAGGCGCTCGACGACGCCGTCAAGCGCGGCAACGAGCTGCTGGCCCGCTTCGAAGCCGCCAACAAGGGCAAGTGATGTCCCCCGGGCACCCCGGGTGCCCAGCCCGCCCCGAACCGGCATGACCCGGTCGGGGCGGTTTTTGTTGTAGGGTCGCGCCCCTCGACGTCCACGAGATTGCCATGGAAAAACGCGTCCGATTCCGATCCGCCTGGCTGCCCTGGCTGCTGGTGGCCCCGCAGATGGCGGTGGTACTGGTGTTCTTCTTCTGGCCTGCCGCGCAGGCGCTCTACCAGAGCGTGCTGCAGCAAGACGCCTTCGGCCTGTCCACCGAGTTCGTGGGCCTGGCCAACTTCGAGCGCCTGTTCGCCGACCCGAGCTACATCGCCTCGTTCAAGGTCACGGCGGTGTTCTCCTTCCTCGTGGCCGCCGTGGGCCTGGTGATCGCGCTGCTGCTGGCCGTGATGGCCAACCGCGTGCTGCGCGGCGCCTCGGTCTACAAGACGCTGCTGATCTGGCCCTACGCCGTGGCCCCCGTGGTGGCGGGCGTGCTGTGGCTGTTCATGTTCGCCTCACCCTACGGCGTGGTGGCCTATGCGCTGCGCTGGATGGGCATGGACTGGAACCACCTGCTCAACCCCGACCATGCGCTCGCGCTGATCGTGATGGCCGCGGTGTGGAAGCAGATCTCGTACAACTTCCTGTTCTTCCTCGCGGGGCTGCAGTCGATCCCGCACTCGCTGATCGAGGCCGCCACCATCGACGGCGCCTCGCCCTGGCGCCGCTTCTGGACCATCGTGTTCCCGCTGCTGTCGCCCACCACCTTCTTCCTGCTGGTGATCAACATCGTCTACGCCTTCTTCGACACCTTCGCCATCGTCGATGCCACCACCCACGGCGGCCCGGGCAAGGAGACCGCGATCCTGGTCTACAAGGTGTACTACGACGGCTTCAAGGCCCTGGACATGGGCGGCTCGGCCGCGCAATCGGTGATCCTCATGGGCATCGTCATCGCGCTCACGGTGCTGCAGTTCCGCTTCGTCGAAAAGAAAGTGCAGTACTGACATGATCGAACGACGCCCCGTCCTCACCTTCTTTTCGCACCTGATCCTGCTGATCGGCGTGCTGGTGGTGGCCTTTCCGGTCTACATCACCTTCGTGGGCTCCACGCAGACGGCCGAGCAGGTGGCCACGAGCAACCCGCTGTCGCTGGTGCCGGGCAGCCATTTCTTCGAGACCTACAAGCTCGCGCTGCTCGGCGGCAAGACCAGCGGCGGCTCCACCATCGCGCCCGTGGCGCCCATGCTCTGGGTGAGCTTCGTGAGCGCCATGGTGATCGCCGTCGGCAAGATCGCGATCTCGCTGCTGTCGGCCTTCGCCATCGTGTACTTCCGCTTCCCGGCGCGCGGCCTGGTGTTCTGGATGATCTTCGTGACCCTGATGCTGCCGGTGGAGGTGCGCATCGGCCCGACCTACGCGGTGGTGTCCGACCTGGGCATGCTCAACAGCTACGCGGGCCTGACCGTGCCGCTGATCGCGTCGGCCACGGCCACCTTCCTGTTCCGCCAGTTCTTCCTCACCGTGCCCGACGAGCTCGTGGAGGCCGCGCGCATGGACGGCGCCGGCCCGATGCGCTTCTTCTGGGACGTGCTGCTGCCGCTGTCGCGCACCAGCATCGCGGCGCTGTTCGTGATCCAGTTCATCTACGGCTGGAACCAGTACCTCTGGCCGCTGCTCGTGACCACCAGCGAGGACATGTACCCGGTGGTGCTGGGCATCAAGCGCGCCATCTTCGGCGAGGTCTACGTGGAATGGAACGTGGTGATGGCCACCGCCATCCTCGCCATGCTGCCGCCGGCCTTCGTGGTCATCCTCATGCAGAAGTGGTTCGTCAAGGGCCTGGTCGATACCGAGAAATAAAGAGAGCCGACATGGCAACGCTGCAATTCAAGAACGTCATCAAGCAGTACCGGCAGGGCAAGCAGTCGCTGCAGGTGATCCACGGCGTGAGCGCCGACATCCACGACGGCGAATTCATCGTGATCGTCGGGCCCTCGGGCTGCGGCAAGAGCACGCTGCTGCGCATGGTCGCGGGCCTCGAAGAGGTCACGGGCGGCGAGATCTGCATCGGCCCGCGCGTGGTGAACCAGCTCGAACCGGCCGAGCGCGACATCGCCATGGTGTTCCAGAACTACGCGCTCTACCCGCACATGAGCGTGTTCGACAACATGGCCTACGGCCTGAAGATCGCCAAGGTACCGCCCGATCAGATCAAGGCGCGCGTGGACAAGGCCGCCAAGATCCTCGAGCTCGGCCACCTGCTCGAGCGCAAGCCGCGCCAGCTCTCGGGCGGCCAGCGCCAGCGCGTGGCCATGGGCCGTGCCATCGTGCGCCAGCCGCAGGTGTTCCTGTTCGACGAGCCGCTGTCCAACCTGGACGCCAAGCTGCGCGCGCAGACGCGCATCGAGATCCAGAAGCTGCACCGCGAACTCGGCATCACCAGCCTGTTCGTCACGCACGACCAGGTCGAGGCCATGACGCTGGCGCAGCGCATGATCGTGATGAACGCGGGGCACATGGAGCAGTTCGGCACGCCCGAAGCCGTCTACAACCGCCCGGCCACGACCTTCGTCGCAAGCTTCATCGGCTCGCCGCCCATGAACCTGCTCAAGCAGGCGCCCGGCGGGCGCGAAGGCCGCATCCTGGGCATCCGGCCCGAGCACCTCGACGTCGGCAGCGAAGGCTGGTCGCTGCAGGTGGAGACCGTGGAACTGCTGGGCGCCGAGCGCCTGGTGCACTGCCGCCTCGGCGACGAGGCCGTGATCATCCGCACCCACGAAGACGAAGGCGCGCCCGCCGTGGGCAGCACCATCCGCGCCAAGCCGCGCGAAGACCGCCTGCACTGGTTCGACGCGGCCACGCAGCGCCGCGTCGAGGCCTGAGGCGCGGACCCGCGCCATGCCCGCTCCCGCCCCCTGGCCCTATCCGCTGTGGATCGCGCACCGCGGCGCGGGCAAGCTCGCGCCCGAGAACACGCTCGCGGCCTTCCGCCTCGGCGCAGCGCACGGCTACCGCATGTACGAATGCGACGCCAAGCTCAGCGCCGACGGCGTGGTGTTCCTGCTGCACGACGCCACGCTCGAGCGCACCACCAATGGCCAGGGCACCGCCGGTGAACGCCCCTGGACCGAGCTGAGCCGGCTCGACGCCGGCGGCTGGCATTCGCGCGCCTACGCGGGCGAGCCGCCGGCCACGCTAGCGTCCATCGCGCGCCACTGCCAGGCGCACCGGCACTGGCTCAACATCGAGATCAAGCCCACGCCGGGTCAGGAACTCGAAACCGGCCGCGTGGTGGCGGCCGAGGCACAGCGCCTGTGGGTGCGCCAGCCCGACCGGCCGCCGCTGCTGACCTCGTTCCGACCCGAGTCGCTGCTGGGCGCGCGCCAGGCCGCGCCCGACCTGCCGCGCGGCCTGCTGCTCGACACGCTGTGGGACGGCTGGCTCGACGTGGCGCGCGAGCTCGGCGTGCGCGCCCTGGTGTGCAACCACGCGCTCTGGGACCGGGCCCTGGTGCGCATCGCGCGCGACGAGGGCTGGCGCATGCTGGCCTACACGGTGAACGACGAGTGGGCGGCCGAGCGCCTGATCGACCTCGGGCTGGACGGCATCATCACCGACCGGGTGGACCTGTTCGCACCGGTGAGCTGAGCCGGCTCAGCGCCCCCGCAACCACCAGGCCAGCGTGCCCTGCACCCCGACCAGCGCGGCGTACACGGCCATGCGGCCGTCGCGGTCGAACAGCACCAGGCCGGCCACCAGCACCAGCACGCCAGCGGCCAGCAGCACCGCGAATTGCGTGGCCGGCCCGAAGCGCTGGGCGCGCCGCACCCGCAGGCCCAGCCACAGCACCAGGGCCAGCCCGAAGGCCGGTGCCACGAAGGCCAGGACGTGCCCCAGCAACAGTCCAAACGTCATGCCGAAGGAAAAGCAGCGTCCATAAGCGCTAAATTTTATAATCCGGTCATGTCTGTCTGGACGCTCGGCATCAACCACCAGACGGCCCCGCTCGATCTGCGGGGCCGTTTCGCGTTCGCGCTCGACCAGATCCAGCCCACGCTGCACCAGTTGCGCAGCCGCCTGCCGCGCCAGCCCGAGGCCACGCTGCTGTCCACCTGCAACCGCACCGAGCTGTACGGGGCGGGTGATCCCACCGCCCTCGACCCCACGCTCGACTGGCTCGCCCAGACCGGCGGCGTGAGCCCGCAGGTGCTGCGCGAGCACGCCTACGTGCTGCGCGACGGGCACGCCGCGCGCCATGCGTTCCGCGTGGCCAGCGGCCTCGACAGCATGGTGCTGGGCGAGGCCCAGATCCTGGGCCAGATGAAAGACGCGGTGCGCGTGGCCGACGAAGCCGGCGCGCTCGGCACCACGCTGCACCAGCTGTTCCAGCGCTCGTTCGCGGTGGCCAAGCAGGTGCGCAGTTCCACCGAGATCGGCGCCCATTCCATCAGCATGACCGCCGCGGCCGTGCGCCTGGCCTCGCAGCTGTTCGAAGACCTGCGCGAGATCCGCGTGCTGTTCGTGGGCGCGGGCGAGATGATCGAGCTCGCGGCCACGCACTTCGCGGCCCGCACGCCCAAGGCCATGGCGATCGCCAACCGCACCATGGAGCGCGGCGAGAAGCTCGCTGGCCGCTTCGGCGCCCAGGTGATGCGCCTGGCCGACGTGCCCGACCGCCTGCACGAATTCGACGCCGTGGTGAGCTGCACCGCGAGCACCCTGCCCATCATCGGCCTGGGTGCCGTGGAGCGCGCGCTCAAGAAGCGCAAGCACCGGCCCATGTTCATGGTCGACCTGGCCGTGCCGCGCGACATCGAGGCCGAGGTCAAGGGCCTGGACGACATCTACCTCTACACCGTCGACGACCTCGCCCACGTGGTGCAGACCGGCAAAGAGCACCGCCAGGCCGCGGTGGCGCAGGCCGAGGCCATCATCGACGCCGGCGTGCTCAGCTTCATGCACTGGATGGAGCGGCGCGACCCCAACAACGGCGTGATCCCGCTGATCCAGCAGATCAACGCCCAGGCCGACGCCTGGCGCGCCCACGAGCTCGCGCGCGCCAAGCGCCTGCTCGCGCGCGGCGAACCCGTGGAGGCCGTGCTCGAGGCCCTGTCCAAGGGCCTCACGCAGAAGATGCTGCACGGCACCCTGGCCGAGTTGCACAGTGGCGACGCGGCCGCACGCGCCGCCACGGCCGAGACCGTCTCGCGCCTGTTCCTGCGCGAAGGCGCGCCCCCGCGCGAGCCGCGCGCCTAGCACCGCCTGCCGGCGGCCGGGCCCTGCGCCCGGCGCTGTGCATGGCCGAGTCCGCCCGCCCCCATGAAACCCTTCGTCCGCGACTCCCTGCTGCGCCAGCGCGCGCGGCTGCACGAGCTCGACGCCCTGCTCTGCGCGCCCGACGTGGTTGACGACATGGCGCGCTTTCGCGCGCTCAGCAAGGAGCACGCCGAGGCGAGCCAGGTGGTGGCGGTGTTCGACCGCTTCCTGCAGCGCGAGGCCGACCTGCAGACCGCCCACGAGCTGCTGCGCGACCCCGACATGGCCGACATGGCGCGCGAAGAGATCGCCGCCTGCGAGGCCGACATCGCCGCGCTCGACACCGAGCTGCAGACCCTGCTGCTGCCGCGCGACCCCGACGACGCGCGCAACGCCTTTGTCGAAATCCGCGCGGGCACGGGCGGCGACGAATCGGCGCTGTTCGCGGGCGACCTCGCGCGCCTGTACACGCGCTACGCCGAGCGCCAGGGCTGGCGCGTGGAAGTGATGAGCGAGTCGCCCAGCGAGCTGGGCGGCTACAAGGAGGTGGTGCTGCGCATCGAGGGCGACGGGGCATATGGCCGGCTGCGCTTCGAATCGGGCGGCCACCGGGTGCAGCGCGTGCCCGCCACCGAAGCCCAGGGCCGCATCCACACCAGCGCCGCCACCGTGGCCGTGATGCCCGAGCCCGACGAGGCCCAGGCCATCGAGCTCAACCCTGCCGAGCTGCGCATCGACACCTTCCGCGCCAGCGGTGCGGGGGGCCAGCACATCAACAAGACCGATTCGGCGGTGCGCGTGACGCACCTGCCCACCGGAATCACCGCCGAATGCCAGGACGGCCGCAGCCAGCACAGCAACAAGGCCAAGGCCCTGCAGGTGCTGGCCGCGCGGCTGCGCGAGAAAGACCGCGCGGCGCGCGCCGCCAAAGAAGCGGCCACGCGCAAGGGCCTGATCGGCAGCGGCGACCGCAGCGACCGCATCCGCACCTACAACTTCCCGCAGGGCCGGCTCACCGACCACCGCATCAACCTCACGCTCTACCAGTTGCTCAGCGTGATGGAGGGCGAGATCGACGAGGTGATCCACGCGCTGCAGGTGGCGCGCGGCGCCGAGCTGCTGGCCGAGCTCGAACAAGGCCAGGCATGACGCTCGCGTCCCGTCTCGCCCGCCTGACCACCGACGGTCTGCCCCGGCTCGAAGCCCAGCAGCTGCTCCTGCTCGCCCTCGGTCGCGACCCGCACGACCGCGCCTGGCTGCTCGCGCACGACGACCAGACGCTGAACACCGAGGCCGAGGCGCGGCTGTCCGCGCTGCTCGAGCGCCACCGCGCCGGCGAACCCATGGCCTACCTGCGCGGCGAGCAGGCCTTTTTCGGCCTGAACCTGCGCGTCGACCGCCGGGTGCTGGCTCCCCGCCCCGACACCGAAACCCTGGTGCAATGGGCCATCGATGTGCTGTCGACCGGAGCCCCTCCCGATGCGCGCGTGCTCGACCTCGGCACCGGCAGCGGCGCGATTGCGCTCGCCCTGCAGCACCACAGCCCCACCTGGCGCGTGACCGCCACCGACGCGAGCGCCGATGCGCTGGCGGTGGCGCGCGCCAACGCCGAGCGCCTGGGCCTGACCGTGGCCTGGCGCCAGGGCGCCTGGCTGGGCGCGGTGCCGGGCGAGCGCTTCGAGCTGATCGTGAGCAACCCGCCCTACATCGCCGAGGGCGACCCGCACCTGAGCGCGCTGCACCACGAGCCGATCGGCGCGCTCACCGCCGGCCCCGACGGCCTGGACGACCTGCGCACCCTGGTGGCGCAAGCGCCCGAGGCCCTGGCGCCGGGCGGCTGGCTGCTGCTGGAGCACGGCCACGACCAGGGCGAAACGGTGCAGACCCTGCTGCGCGAACGCGGCTTCGAGGCCGTGGCCGGCCGCACCGACCTTGCGGGCATCGTGCGCTGCAGCGGCGGCCGCTGGCCGGCAGCGCGATAATCCCGCGTCGCCGGCCCGGCGCCGGCATTGCACAGGACACCCCCATGAGCGACACCCAGACCCGCATCGACCAACTGGTCAAGTCCAACGACATCGTGCTCTTCATGAAGGGCAACGCAAGCTTTCCCATGTGTGGCTTCTCGGGCCGCGCGATCCAGATCCTCAAGGCCAGCGGCGTGGACCCCAAGGGCCTGGTCACGGTCAACGTGCTCGAAGACGACGCCATCCGCCAGGGCATCAAGGAATACAGCAACTGGCCCACGATCCCGCAGCTCTACGTCAAGGGCGAGTTCATCGGCGGCTCCGACATCATGATGGAGATGTACCAGTCGGGCGAGCTGCAACAGGTACTCGGTACGCAGGGCTGAGCCCCCTTTCGCCCCGCCGTCGAAGCCGCCCACCGGGCGGCTTCGTGCTTTCCGGCACACGGCGCGCGAAATCGCGTTCAAGCGGGGATTTCCCCAGCCTTTTCAGCGTTGAGCCCAGGCACGCCCTGTGCTTGAATGAAAGCGCCGAACCGCTTGAAGGAGTGATTCATGAGCAGCTCACGCAGCCTGGTGGCCACCCCTCCGATGGGCCTGCCCATCGCCCACATGCGCACCGTGTTCCAGCCCGAAGACGTGGAGCGCAAGCTCGCGCGGCTGCAGCAGGCG
The DNA here is from genome assembly GCF_049843535.1 of Hydrogenophaga sp. T2. Lineage (NCBI taxonomy): Bacteria > Pseudomonadati > Pseudomonadota > Betaproteobacteria > Burkholderiales > Comamonadaceae > Hydrogenophaga > Hydrogenophaga sp. T2. The sequence continues at coordinate 246,334 of NZ_JBBHZJ010000002.1, forward strand.
GCCGGCAGCGAACGCGAGCACGAGATCCTTCGCAACACCTGGCAACGCATGCTCGAGCGCGGCCCGCAACGCTTCGCGGTGAAGCCCTCGGGCGTGCCCGACATGGCGCCGCTCTACGAGCTCATGCCCAATTTTGGTGAGGCGCTCGACGACGTGAAGCGCCACGTGGCCCTGAGCCAGGACAGCCGCGACAGCCTCGAGGTCACCCCCATGCTGCTGCTGGGCCCGCCCGGCGTGGGCAAGACGCACTTCGCGCGCCAGATCGCCGAGCTGCTGGGCACCAGCATGAACCTGGTGCCCATGAGCAGCATGACCGCGGGCTGGCTGCTGTCGGGCTCGTCGTCGCAATGGAAAGGCGCGCGCCCCGGCAAGGTGTTCGAGGCCCTGATCGAGGGCCAGTACGCCAACCCCGTGATCGTGGTGGACGAGATCGACAAGGCCAGCGCCGATGCGCAGTACGACCCGCTGGGCGCGCTCTACAGCCTGCTCGAACACGACACCGCACAGCACTTCATCGACGAGTTCGCCGAGGTGCCGATCGATGCCAGCCAGGTGATCTGGGTCACCACGGCCAACGACGAGCGCGCCATCCCCGAGCCCATCCTCAACCGCATGAACGTGTACGAGATCCAGGCACCGTCGCCGGAGGCGGCGCGCAAGATCGCGGCCAACCTCTACCGCAGCATCCGCGCCGAACACGACTGGGGCCAGCGCTTCGCGCCCGAGCCTGCGTCCGACGTGCTCGATGCGCTGTCGGCCATGCCGCCGCGCGAGATGCGGCGCGCGATCGTCACGGCTTTCGGCAACGCCCGCCTCGACGAGCGCGACGCGGTGGAGCCCGACGACCTGCCGCGGCAGGGCTCGGGCAAGACCCGCATCGGCTTCCTGCAGTAAGGGAGGTCAGGCGTCGGGGTGCGCCCAGCGGCGCATCGCCACGTAGACCGAGTTCGGGTACGGCGCGCGGCCGCGGCTGCCGTTGTAGCGGCCCAGCGCAAGAAAGGTGTCGCCCCGCTCGCGGTCGAGGTAGTGGCGCAGGATGGTGCAGCCGAAGCTGATGTTGGCGTTGAGATCGAACAGCACGCCGGCGTCGCCGTTGCCGATCAACCGCGCCCAGAAGGGCATCACCTGCATGTAGCCGCGCGCGCCGACCGACGACACCGCGTACTTGCGAAAGGCACTTTCCACCTGCACCACGCCCATCACGAGGGTCGGATCCAGGCCCTGGCGCACCGCGTAGTACCAGACCGTGCGCAGGAACTCCTCGCGCTCGAGCGGGTGGGACTTCTGCCGGGCCAGGCGCGGCGCCAGGTCGCGCTCCCAGCGCGCGTAACGCTGGCGCGAGGGCAGCGGCAGCAACTCGTGGTTGGGCGGGCCCGCCGCTTCGATGGACATGCGCAAGGCGCCACGCACCGCGTCGGCCAGGGGTTCTTCCACCTGGCCCGCGTGCGCGGGCGGCAGCCAGGCGGACGCGCCCAGCGAGGCCAGCCCGAGCAGGCTGTCGCGGCGCGACCACCGCCCCGGCTTCATGCCTGCAGGCGGCCCTTCACGTGGGCCACGATGTCCGCGAGCTTGACGGCCGTGGGGGCGCTGTCGCGGCGGTGCTGGTACTCGACTTCGCCGGCCTTGAGCCCGCGGTCACCGATGGTGATGCGGTGCGGCACGCCGATGAGCTCCCAGTCGGCGAACATCGCGCCCGGGCGTTCGCCACGGTCGTCGAGGATCACGTCCACACCGTCGTTGAGGAGCTGCATGTAGAGATTGTCCGCCGCGGCCTTGACTTCCGCGCTGCGGTCCATGCCGATCGGGCACACCACGACCGTGAACGGCGCGATGGCGTCGGGCCAGATGATGCCGCGCTCGTCGTGGTTCTGTTCGATGGCGGCCGCGGGCAGGCGCGTGATGCCGATGCCGTAGCAGCCCATCTCGAAGTGCTTGGGCTTGCCGTCCTCGTCGAGGAAGGTGGCGTTCATGCCCTTGCTGTACTTGGTGCCCAGGTAGAACACGTGGCCGACCTCGATGCCGCGCTCGATCGCGAGCCGGCCCTTGCCGTCGGGCGACGGATCGCCTTCGACCACGTTGCGGATGTCGGCCACGTGGTCGGGCTCGGGCAGGTCGCGGCCCCAGTTCACGCCGGTCAGGTGCACGTCGACCTCGTTGCCGCCGCAGATCCAGTCGGCCATCACCGCGACCTCGCGGTCCACCACGAGCTTGACGGGCTGCTTCAGGCCGATCGGGCCCAGGTAGCCAGGCTTGCAGCCGAAGTGCGCCTCGATCTCGGGCACGGTCGCGAAACGGTAGCCCTGGTCGAGCCCCGGCACCTTGCCCACCTTGACCTCGTTCATGTCGTGGTCGCCGCGCAGCAGCAACAGCCACACCTGCGACTTCACCACCTCGCCCGCTTCGTTGAGCGTGTCGGTGGCCAGGACCAGCGACTTGACCGTGGTGGCCAGCGGCACGCCGAGCAGGGCCGCCACGTCGGCGCAGGTGGACTTGCCGGGCGTGGGCGTGCGCACGAGCGGGTTCGCGGGCGCCGGCCGCGGACCCGCGGGCGCCAGGGCCTCGGCCTTTTCCATGTTGGCCGCGTAGTCGCTGTGGGGGCAATAGACGATGGCGTCTTCGCCCGTGGCCGCAATCACCTGGAACTCTTCGCTCAGGTCGCCGCCGATGGCGCCGCTGTCGGCCGCCACCGCGCGGTAGCGCAGACCGAAGCGGTCGAAGATGCGGCGGTAGGCCGCGCCCATCACCTGGTAGCTCGCCTTGGCGCCGGCTTCGTCGCGGTCGAAACTGTAGGCGTCCTTCATGATGAACTCGCGGCCGCGCATGAGGCCGAAACGCGGCCGGCGCTCATCGCGGAACTTGGTCTGGATCTGGTACAGGTTGCGCGGCAGCTGCTTGTAGCTGCGCAGTTCCTGGCGGGCCACGTCGGTCACCACTTCCTCGCTGGTGGGCTGCACGACGAAGTCGCGGTCGTGGCGGTCCTTGATGCGCAGCAGCTCGGGGCCCATCTTCTCGAAGCGGCCCGACTCCTGCCAGTACTCGGCCGGCTGGATCACGGGCATGGTCATTTCCACCGCGCCGGCGCGGTTCATCTCTTCGCGCACGATCGCCTCGATCTTGCGGATCACGCGCAGGCCCATCGGCATGTAGTTGTAGATGCCGGCCCCCAGTTTGCGGACCATGCCCGCCCGGGTCATCAGGCGGTGACTCGCCACTTCGGCGTCGGCGGGCGCTTCCTTGAGCGTGGTGATCAGGAACTGGCTGGCTTTCATGAACGGGTGCGCCCCGTCGGGGGCGATCGGTTGCTGCGTTTCAGGCGGGGGAGGCGCCAGGCCGCTGCGGGTATGTCCCTAGGCGGGGCGCGGGCTGGAGCGGTGTGTGATCACTTCGGATCGCATGGGGTGCGATGCATAATGGTCACAGTTCAAAAATCCGAGGTTGATTATGCTTGACAGAGAGGGTTTCAGACCCAATGTCGGCATCATTCTGCTCAACCAGAAAAACCAGGTGTTCTGGGGCAAGCGCATCCGCTCCCACTCCTGGCAGTTTCCGCAAGGCGGCATCGATCGGGGCGAAACCCCCGAGCAGGCCATGTACCGGGAACTGCACGAGGAAGTCGGTCTGCGCCCCGAGCACGTGAGCATCGTGGCCCGCACGCGGGACTGGTTGCGCTACGAAGTGCCGGACCGCTTCATCCGCCGGGATGCTCGCGGCCACTACAAGGGACAGAAGCAGATCTGGTACCTGCTGCGCCTGACCGCGCAGGACTGGCATCTGAACCTGCGCGCCACCAACCACCCCGAGTTCGACGCCTGGCGCTGGAACGACTACTGGGTGCCGCTCGATGTGGTGGTGGAATTCAAGCGCGGCGTCTACGAGATGGCGCTCACGGAGCTCTCGCGCTACCTGCCCCGGGTCGAGGGCCAGCGCAACCGTTTCCTGCGCCATGGCGGCCGGCCCCGCGCATCGGAGACGACGGCGCCCGCCGTGCCGGCGGGCATCGAGTTGCCCCCAGGCGCCAGCTTCGAACCCATGCCCAACGCCGGCGCCTGCAGCGCCGACCCCGAATGAGCCCGATCCCGAACCGGTCACTGGCGGCGGCCGCGATCTTGTCCCTGGCGGCGTCCCTCGCGGCGGCGCAGGTGAACGAACCCGAGCCCTGGAAGGAATCGGCGGTGACGCCCCCGGCCGACTGGAGCGCGGAGCGCGCGGTCGAGTTCCGCCTGAACAACACCGCCACGCTGCGCTATGCCATCGATCCGAAGACGATTCGCTTCGATGATGACGGCGTGGTGCGTTACGTGTTCGTCGCTCGCAGCAGCAGCGGCGCGCTCAACGCGTTCTTCGAGGGCATCCGTTGCCAGACGGCCGAGGTCAAGACCCACGCGCGCTGGGACCCGGACGCGCGGCAATGGCGCACCGGCAGCGACACCTGGCAAGCGCTGGAGAACCGCGGCGCCACGCGCCGGGCCTGGCAAATGGCGCAGGCCGGCGTTTGCGACGGCAAAGCGCCCAACCGCTCAGTCAACCGCATCGTCGATTCGCTGCGCAACGGCCGCGCCGACCAGATGCGCTGACCGGCAGCCTCAGCCCCGGCTGAGCACCAGGTTGTCGCGGTGGATCATCTCGGGCTCGGCGGCGTAGCCGAGCAGACGCTCGAAATCCGCCGACGCCTTGCGGCACAGCAACCGCGCCTCGGGACTCGCGTAGTTGGCGAGCCCTCGGGCGATCTCCAGGCCGCGCGCATCGCGCACCGCGATCACGTCACCGCGCGAGAAGTCGCCCTCGACCGCGGTCATTCCGATGGGCAGCAGGCTCTTGCCCTCGCCCACGATCTTGCTCACGGCCCCGTCGTCCACCACCACCGCACCGCGCAATTGCAGGTGGTCCGACATCCAGCGCTTGCGCGCCTGGTGTTTCGCGGTCTGCGCCATGAGCGCGGTGCCGATGGCTTCGCCGGTGCACAGCCGCATGAGCACATCGGGCTCGCGGCCCCAGGCGATGACGGTCGACGCCCCGGAGGCGGCCGCACGCTTGGCGGCCAGGATCTTGGTGATCATGCCGCCCTTGCCGATGCCGGACCCGGCCCCGCCCGCCATGGCCTCGAGCGCCGGATCGCCCGCCCGCGCCACGTGAACGAATTGCGCCGCGGGATCGCGGCGCGGATCGGCCGTGTAGAGCCCCTTCTGGTCGGTGAGGATGACCAGCACATCGGCCTCGACCAGGTTGGCCACCAGCGCACCCAAGGTGTCGTTGTCGCCGAACTTGATCTCGTCGTTCACCACCGTGTCGTTCTCGTTGATCACGGGCACCACGCCCAGTTGCAGCAGCGTCAGCAGCGTCGACTTGGCGTTCAGGTAACGCTCGCGGTCCGCGAGGTCGGCGTGCGTCAGCAGCACCTGCGCACTGCCCACGCCACAGGCGCGCAACTGGGTCTCGTACATCTGGACCAGCCCCATTTGCCCGACGGCAGCGGCCGCCTGCAGTTCGTGGATCTCCTTGGGGCGCGTGCGCCAACCCAGACGCTTCATGCCTTCGGCCACGGCGCCGCTGCTGACCATGATCAGTTCGCGGCCTTGCTGCACCAGCGCCGCCAATTGCTGGCTCCACTGGCGGATGGCCTGTTCGTCGAGGCCCCTGCCCTCGTTGGTCACGAGGCTGGAGCCGACCTTGACGACGATGCGCCGCGCCTCGCGCAACACCGGACCGGGTTCGGAAATCGACTTGTCGCTGTCTGCCTGCATGGTGGGAAGCATGGGTCAGTCGTCCTGCGGCGCGCCGAAACGGGGGTCGATCTCGGCGGGCGGTTGCTCGCTGCGGTGCACGTTGTGGATGTGTTCGAACACCTTCTGCACCAGCAGCTCGCAGCCCTCGCGCGTGAGGGCCGAGATCTGGAACACGGGGCCCTTGTAGCGCAGGCGGCGCACGATGTCCTTGATGCGTTTCTCGCGCTCGTCGGCGGGCAACATGTCCACCTTGTTGAGCACGAGCCAGCGCGGCTTTTCGTGCAACGTGGGGTCGAATTTCTTGAGTTCGGCCGCGATGGCACGCACCTGCGCCACGGGGTCCACCGCCTCGTCAAAAGGCGCGGCGTCGACCAGATGCAGCAGCAGGCGGGTGCGCTGCAAATGGCGCAGGAACTGGTGCCCGAGGCCCGCGCCTTCGGAGGCGCCCTCGATGAGACCCGGAACGTCGGCCACGACAAAGCTCTTCTCGGGGCCGACCCGCACCACGCCGAGGTTGGGGTGGAGCGTGGTGAAGGGGTAGTCGGCGATCTTGGGCCGCGCATTGGAGATGGCCGCGATCAGCGTCGACTTGCCGGCATTGGGCATGCCGAGCAGGCCCACATCGGCCAGCACCTTGAGCTCGAGCTTGAGCGTCTTGCGCTCGCCGGGCCAGCCCGGCGTCTTCTGGCGCGGCGCCCGGTTGGTCGAACTCTTGTAGTGGAGGTTGCCGAAGCCGCCGTCACCGCCCTTGGCGATCATCACCTGCTCGCCAGGCTGCAGCAATTCACACACCAGGGCACCGGTCTCGGCGTCGGTGATGATGGTGCCGACCGGCATGCGAAGCACGATGTCGTCGCCTTTGACGCCGAACATGTCGGAGCCCTTGCCGTGCTCGCCCCGCTGGGCTTCGAAGCGGCGCGTGTAGCGGAAATCGACCAGCGTGTTCAGGCCTGCATCGGCCAGCGCGTACACATGCCCGCCACGGCCGCCATCGCCGCCGTCGGGGCCGCCGAACTCTTTGAACTTCTCGTGCCGGAAGGACGCGCAGCCATTGCCCCCATCACCCGCGGCGACGTCGATGTGGGCTTCGTCAACGAATTTCATGCTGGGGTTGTATCAGGCTCTGGGGGGTGCAACAAAAAGGCCCGCACGCGCGGGCCTCTTGCGGGGGAATGACCCGGGGGTCAGACCGGCGTGATGCTCACCACGTGACGGCCGAGCGCACCCTTGACCGCGAAGTTGACGTGACCGTCAACCGTGGCGAACAGGGAGTGGTCCTTGCCGATACCGACGTTGGTGCCGGGATGGAATTTCGTGCCGCGTTGGCGAACGATGATGGAGCCGGCCGAAACCAGTTCACCGCCGAAAGCCTTCACACCCAGCATCTTGGGCTTGGAATCGCGGCCGTTTCGCGTTGAGCCGCCGCCTTTTTTCTGTGCCATGTTGCGTGCTCCTTAGCCGGTGATCGAGGCGATCTCGATTTCGGTGAAGTTCTGCCGGTGACCCTGGCGCTTCTGGTAGTGCTTGCGGCGACGCATTTTGAAAATGCGCACCTTGTCGTGACGGCCGTGAGCCACCACTTTCACCGTGACCGTTGCGCCAGAGACCAAGGGGGTGCCCACCTTGAGTTCGGTGCCGTTACCGACAGCCAAAACCTGGTCGAACACGATCTCCTGGCCCACTTCCGCAGCAATCTGTTCTACTTTGATCTTCTCGCCAGCGGCAACGCGATACTGCTTGCCACCGGTTTTTATGACCGCGTACATAGGGATCCTCTCGATGTTTGCCGGCGCCCTGTGGCGCCCAGCCTCGGTAGACGGATTTCCACCGAACTGCGGATTATAGCGTCTGCCCTCCCGCCAGCCAAGACCGCGCCCGGTGAAGCCAGACGGGCGCGCGCCAGCGCGGCCGGGGCCCGGCGGACCGATTCCTATAATCCCGCGTCGCTCCTCCTGCCCATTCGCTGCGGTCACGCCTTGCCCTCTTCAAGCCCCTCTCCCCAGCCGCTCGATCTGATCCGCGCCGACATGGCCATGGTGGACGAGGTGATCCGCACGCGACTCACCACCGACGTTCCCCTGGTGCGCGAGGTGGCCCAATACATCATTTCCGCTGGTGGCAAACGCCTGCGTCCGGCGCTGCTGCTGCTGGTCAGCGGCGCCCTTCAGGACACGAACCCCCATCGTCACACGCTGGCCGCCGTGGTGGAGTTCATCCACACCGCCACCCTGCTGCACGACGACGTCGTCGACGAATCGACCCTGCGCCGCGGCCGCGCCACCGCCAACCAGACCTTCGGCAACGCCGCCAGCGTGCTGGTGGGCGACTTCCTGTACTCGCGCGCCTTCCAGATGATGGTGGACGTGAACAACATGCGGGTGATGGAGGTCCTGTCCGACGCGACCAACGTCATCGCCGAGGGCGAAGTGCTGCAGCTGATGAACATGCACGACGCCTCGATCGGTGAAGAGGACTACCTCAGGGTGATCCGCTCCAAAACGGCCAAACTGTTCGAAGCGAGTGCCCGCCTGGCCCCCATACTGGCCGGCGCGCCCGCCGCGATTGAAGAGGCCTGCGCCACCTACGGGCAGGCGCTGGGCACGGCCTTCCAGGTGATCGACGATGTGCTGGACTACGAAGGCGATGCGCAGGAACTCGGCAAGAACCTCGGCGACGACCTGCGCGAGGGAAAGGTGACCCTGCCCATCATCTGCGCGCTGCGCGCCGGCAGTCCGGCCGAACGCGAGCTGATCCAGGACGCCATCGAACAGGGCCGGGTGGAGCATCTGCCTGCGATCCAGTCCATCATCGTGCGCACGGGCGCGCTCGAGACGGCGCGCGAAGCGGCCCGCGGCGAGGCCCGCCGGGCATTGGCGGCGGCCGAGACGCTGCCCGCGAATAACCACCAATCGGCTTTGCTACAATTGGCGGCTTCGCTGCTGGAACGTCGCTCCTGACGCCTCCACAGCGGGATCAGCAGATCCACACGGGGTGTAGCTTAGCCTGGTAGAGCGCTACGTTCGGGACGTAGAGGCCGGAGGTTCGAATCCTCTCACCCCGACCATATGGTCTGATCCCATCGACGGTCCGCACGGGCCTGCACACCACCCACCTGCCCCCACCCGGATGTAATCTGGAAACCACGCGACCTGACGTGAGCCGCGTTTTTCCGGACAACTGGCGTCAATTGTGACGTGCAAGTTGTTGATTTCCGTTAGATTACGGGCATATGGCGTCAGCAGACACGGTCAATCAGGAAAGCCCGTCCATGGCCCTGCCGGGCTTGGGGCGCGCGCTCGTTTCCGCAGGCAAATTGGGACAAAAGGCGGCTGAAGAGCTCTACCGCAAAGCCCAAAGCAGCCGAACCAGCTTCATCGCCGAACTCACGGGTACGGGCGCGGTGTCACCCGCCGACCTCGCCCACACCATGTCGACGGCCTTCGCCGCACCCTTGCTCGACCTCGACGCGGTGGACGTGCAACGCCTGCCCACCGGCTTGCTCGACCCCAAGATCTGTGCCGACTTCCGCATCATCGCGCTGAGCAAGCGCAACAACCGGCTGATCGTCGCCACGGCCGACCCCTCAGACCAACAGGCCGCCGAGCGCATCAAGTTCGCCACGCAAATGGGCGTGGACTGGGTCATTGCCGAGTTCGACAAGCTGAGCAAGCTGGTCGAGTCACAGACCAAGTCGGTGACCGAGGCGATGGAGAACATCGTCGGCGACGTCGAGTTCGACGACCTCGCCGCCGAAGCCGCCGTCACCGACACGGCATCCGAAAAGGCCGCCGAGGTCGACGACGCCCCTGTCGTCAAGTTCCTCCACAAGATGCTGATCGACGCGTTCAACATGCGTGCGTCCGATCTGCACTTCGAGCCCTATGAGCACACCTACCGCGTGCGCTTCCGCATCGACGGCGAGCTGCGCGAGATCGCCTCGCCGCCCATTGCCATCAAGGAAAAGCTCGCCTCGCGCATCAAGGTGATCTCCCGCATGGACATCTCCGAGAAGCGGGTGCCGCAGGACGGGCGCATGAAGCTCAAGGTGGGTGCCGACCGCGTGATCGACTTCCGCGTCAGCACGCTGCCCACGCTGTTCGGCGAAAAGATCGTGATCCGTATCCTGGACCCGAGCCAGGCCAAACTGGGCATCGACGCCCTCGGATACGAACCCGAGGAAAAAGAGCGGCTGCTGGAGGCCATTCAGCGGCCCTACGGCATGGTGCTGGTGACCGGCCCGACGGGCTCGGGCAAGACCGTGTCGCTCTACACCTGCCTGAACATCCTCAACAAGCCGGGCGTCAACATCTCGACGGCGGAGGACCCCTCGGAAATCAACCTGCCCGGGGTCAACCAGGTCAACATGAACGAGAAGGCGGGGCTGACCTTCGCGGTCGCGCTCAAGGCCTTCCTGCGCCAGGATCCCGACGTGATCATGGTGGGCGAGATCCGCGACCTGGAAACCGCCGACATCGCGATCAAGGCCGCACAGACCGGCCACATGGTGATGTCGACCCTGCACACCAACGACGCGCCGACGACCCTCACCCGCATGATGAACATGGGCATCCCCACGTTCAACATCGCCTCCAGCGTCATTCTGATCACGGCCCAGCGCCTGGCGCGCCGCCTGTGTCCCAATTGCAAGGCGCCGCTCGACGTGCCGCGCAAGGCGCTGCTTGAAGCCGGGTACAAGCCCGAAGAACTCGATGGCAGCTGGACGCCCTACAAGCCCGTGGGTTGCTCGGCTTGCAACAACGGCTACAAGGGACGCGTAGGCATCTACCAGGTGATGCCGATTTCGGAGGAGATCCAACGCATCATCCTGCGAGGCGGCACCGCACTGGACATCGCGCAGCAAGCCAGCAAGGAAGGGGTTCGCTCGCTGCGCGAATCCGGCTTGCTCAAGGTCAAGCTCGGCCTGACTTCCCTCGAGGAAGTGCTGAGCGTGACCAACGAATGACACACCAACGACCCCCCGCCCCCTGAGGACCGCCCATGGCCACCGTTGCAAGCAAGAGCGTCAAGGACTTCGTGTTCGAGTGGGAGGGCAAGGACCGCAACGGCAAGCCGGTGCGGGGTGAGACGCGCGCGCAGGGGGAGAACCAGGTCACCGCCTCGCTGCGCCGCCAGGGCATCGTGCCGGTGAAGATCAAGAAGCGCCGCACCTCGTCAGGCAAACGCATCAAGCCCAAGGACATCGCGATCTTCACGCGCCAGTTCGCGACCATGATGAAGGCGGGCGTGCCCCTGCTGCAGGCGTTCGACATCGTGGGCCGGGGCAACCCCAATCCCAACGTCACCCGGCTGCTCGGCGACATCCGCGCCGACGTCGAAACCGGCACCTCGCTGAGTTCGGCGTTCCGCAAGTACCCGATGTACTTCGACAGCCTCTACTGCAACCTGGTGGAGGCCGGTGAAGCCGCCGGTATCCTGGAAGACCTGCTCGACCGCCTCGCCACCTACATGGAGAAGACCGAGGCGCTGAAGTCCAAGATCAAGTCGGCCCTGATGTACCCCACGGCCGTGATCATCGTGGCCTTCGTGGTGGTGGCGGTGATCATGATCTTCGTGATCCCGTCCTTCAAGCAGGTCTTCTCGAGCTTCGGCGCCGACCTGCCTGGACCGACTTTGGTCGTGATCGCCATGAGCGAGTTCTTCGTCGCTTACTGGTGGCTGATCTTCGGCGCGCTGGGCGGCGGCGCCTACTTCTTCATGCAGGCCTGGAAACGCAATGAACGGGTCCAGCGCTTCATGGACCGGCTGCTGCTCAAGCTGCCCATCTTCGGCCCGCTGATCGAAAAATCGGTGGTGGCGCGCTGGACGCGCACGCTCGCCACCATGTTCGGCGCCGGCGTTCCGCTGGTCGAGGCGCTGGATTCCGTGGGTGGCGCATCGGGCAACTCCGTGTACGCCATCGCCACCGAGAAGATCCAGCAGGACGTGTCGACCGGCATCAGCCTGACCACGGCCATGACGAACGCCAACATCTTTCCTTCCATGGTGCTTCAGATGTGCGCCATCGGCGAGGAGTCGGGCTCGATCGACCACATGCTGGGCAAGGCGGCCGACTTCTATGAAGCGGAAGTCGACGACATGGTGGCGGGCATCTCCAGCCTCATGGAGCCCATCATCATCGTGGTGCTGGGCACCGTGATCGGCGGCATCGTGGTGTCCATGTACCTGCCGATCTTCAAACTCGGTCAGGTGGTCTGATGGTCGAGATGGCCGCGGGCACGCCCGCCGGGGCGTTGCTGGGTTTGCTCGGGCTGCTGGTGGGCAGTTTTCTCAACGTGGTGATCCACCGCCTGCCCCGGATGATGGAGCGGCAGTGGGCGCGTGAATGCGCCGAGCTGCAGGGCCACGACACCGAGGCCCCCGAGGAAAAGGCCTACAACCTGCTCGTGCCCCGCTCCGCCTGTCCCCATTGCGGTCACAACATTCGCTGGCACGAAAACATCCCCGTGCTCAGCTACGCGCTTCTGCGCGGCCGCTGCAGCCAGTGCGGGCACGGCATCGGCATCCGTTATCCGCTGGTCGAACTCACGACCGGTGCGCTGTTCGCCTGGGTGGGGTGGCAGTGGGGGCTGGGTGTCACGGCGCTGGCCTGGTGCGGTTTCGCCGCGGCCCTGCTGGCGCTCGCCGGCATCGACTGGGACACCACCTTGCTGCCCGACGACATCACGCTGCCGCTGCTGTGGGCAGGCCTGGTGCTCTCGGCGGCCGGTTTCATGAGCGTGCCCTTGGCCGACGCGGTGTGGGGCGCGGTCGCGGGCTACCTGTCGCTCTGGCTCATCTATTGGGTCTTCAAGCTGCTCACCGGCAAGGAGGGCATGGGCCATGGCGATTTCAAGCTCTTCGCCGCCCTGGGGGCCTGGTTCGGCTGGCAGGCCCTGGTGCCCATCATTCTGATGGCCTCGGTGCTGGGCGCTGTCGTTGGCATCGGCATCAAGCTGGTGGGCCGGCTGCGCGAAGGCGGCTACGTGCCCTTCGGCCCCTTCCTGGCGCTCGGCGGCATCACGGCCATGCTGTTCGGGCCGCGCGCCATCCTCGCGGCCGTGGGCCTGTGAAGCCACCGCTTCCCTGGCGGCTCGGGCTCACCGGCGGCATCGGCAGCGGCAAGAGCACGGTCGCGGCGCGGCTGCAAGCGCGCGGCGCCGAGGTGGTCGACGCGGACGCCCTGTCCCGCCAGAGCACGGCCGAGGGTGGCGCAGCCATCGACGCGATTCGCGTGGCCTTCGGGGACGCCTTCATCGATGCCGAAGGCGCCTTGAACCGCGCGGCCATGCGCGAACGCGTGTTCAGCGATCCGTCGGCGCGGCAGCGCCTCGAAGCCATCGTGCACCCCATCGTGGCCGCGGGCATCGCGCAACAGGTGGCCCGAAGCCGGGCGCGCTGCGTGGTGTTCGATGTGCCGCTGCTGGTCGAATCGCCGCGCTGGCGGCCCCAGCTCGACCGTGTGCTGGTGGTGGACTGCAGCGAAAGCACCCAGTTGCGGCGCGTGCGTGCGCGCAGCGGCTGGGACGACGACACCATCCGGGCCGTGATCCGCCAGCAGGCGTCTCGCGCGCGGCGCCTGGCCGCGGCCGATCTGGTGCTGTTCAACGATGCGGACGACCTCGACCGGCTGCATGCCGAAATCGACCGGCTGTCCTCGCGCTTCGGGCTATGATCGCCCAGCCACCGCTCTTGGGCCCCGCCCTGCGATCAAGCCCGTGATCCTGTACGAATACCCCTTCAACGAACGCATCCGCACCTACCTGCGGCTTGAGCAGCTGTTCAAGCGCCTGGCGCTGCTGGTGCCCCGTGAGCACGCGCTCGATCACCACTACGCCATCCAGACGCTGTTCGAGATCATGGACGTGGCTTCGCGGGCCGACATGAAGTCGGACGTGCTCAAGGACCTCGATCGCCACAAGCAGACCCTCAACGGTTACCGCGGCAACCCCGCGATCTCCGAACAGGCGCTCGACACGGTGATCGGCCAGCTCGACCACTGCTTCAACCAGATCGCCGAGAACGCCGGCAAGCCGGGGCACGCGCTCACCGAGAACGACTGGCTCATGGCCATCCGCAGCCGCATCGGCATCCCCGGTGGCACCTGCGAATTCGATCTGCCGGCCTACTTCCACTGGCAGCACCTGCCCGCCGCGCAGCGGCAGGCCGAGCTGGCCGCGTGGGCGCAATCGCTGGCCCCGCTGGCCGAGGCGCTGGTGCTGCTGCTCAAGATGATGCGCGACACCGGCACGCCGCAAAAGGTGGTGGCCGTGGGCGGCCAGTACCAGCAGAACCTGCCGCAGGGCCGCAGCTTCCAGCTGCTGCGCCTGCGCATCGATCCCACGCCCGGCCTGATCCCCGAGATCAGCGGCAACCGCCTGATGTTCTCGGTGCGCCTCATGCGGCTGGGCGAGGACCACCGCCTGCACCCCGCGGGCGAAGACGGCAGCTTCGAGCTGACCCTGTGCGCCTGAGACCATGAGCAGCGCGCCCGAGGAACGCGTGGTCACCTGCCCCGCCTGTGGCGGCGACAGCGTCTACGCACCGCGCAACCGCTGGCGGCCCTTCTGCAGCGAACGCTGCAAGCAGCAGGACCTGGGGGCCTGGGCGAGCGGTTCGTATGCCGTGCCCGAGCGCGAAGGCCAGAGCGATCCGGACTTCGAGAAAAGCTGAGCCGCCCGGCTCAGCGCGGCGCCGCGGCCTCTTCTTCGAGCCAGCGCAGCACCGGCACGGTGCCCGCCAGCACCGGCGCGCATTGCACCGGCAGTCGCTCCCAGCTGAACTGCTGCCCCTCGTGCATCTGGAGCTCGCCGCGCCATTCGTACACCTTGCAGAAGTGGAGCCGCACCAGCGCATGGGGGTAGTCGACCAACTGCGTGCGCCAGGCGTGTGCGGGGCCGATGCACACCCCGATCTCTTCGATCAGTTCGCGCCGCAAAGCCTCTTCCACGCTCTCGCCGGCCTCGAGCTTGCCGCCGGGAAACTCCCAGTAGCCCGCGTACACCTTGCCCGGGGGACGCGAGGTCAGCAGGAAACGGCCCTGGGCATCGATGAGCACGCCCACGGCCACTTCGGTCACGGGGCGCCCGGCCTGGTCGGCGGTGCGGCCGCCGTCCACCACCAGCACTTCGGCATTCATGCCGCGGGGCCGTGCGAGCCCGCGTAGTCGCGGGCAAACTGCTGCGCCACGCGGCCGCTGCGCGAGCCGCGCTCCAGCGCCCACACCAGCGCCTGCGGACGCGCGGCCTCGATGGCTGCCGGCGACACACCGAACGACGAGAGCCATTGCGCCACGATGCTCAGGTACTCGTCCTGGCTGAAGGGATAGAAGCTGATCCAGAGCCCGAAGCGCTCGGACAGCGAGATCTTTTCCTCCACCACCTCGCCCGGATGCACCTCGCCGTCCGCGGTGTGCGTGTAGCTGAGGTTCTCTTTCATGTACTCGGGCAGCAGGTGGCGCCGGTTGCTGGTGGCGTAAATCAGCACGTTGGCGCTCGAGGCCGACACCGAGCCGTCGAGGATGGACTTGAGCGCCTTGTAGCCGGGCTCGCCGTCTTCGAAGCTCAGGTCGTCGCAATAGACGATGAACTTTTCGGGGCGCGCGGCGACGAGTTCCACGATGTCGGGCAGGTCCACGAGATCGGCCTTGTCGACCTCGATCAGCCGCAGCCCGCGGTCGGCGAACGCGTTGAGGCAGGCCTTCACGAGCGAGGACTTGCCCGTGCCACGCGCGCCCGTGAGCAACACGTTGTTGGCCGGCAGGCCCTGCACGAAATGCTCGGTGTTGCGCAAGATGCGGTCCTTCTGGCCCTCGACCTCCTTGAGGTCCTCGAGCCGGATGGTGGCCACGTGGCGCACCGGCTCGAGCACGCCGTGCCCATTGCTGCGCTTTCGGTAGCGGAAAGCGATCGAGGCGCTCCAGTCGGGCTCGCTCAGCGGCTGCGGCAGCACCGCCTCGATGCGGTCGATCAGCGCTTCGGCCCGCTGCAGCAGGCGCTCGAAAGACGGGTTCATGAACGGTAGTCCGCGTTGATGGTCACGTAGTCGTGGCTGAAGTCGCAGGTCCACACGGTCTCGCTCGCCGTGCCACGGCCCAGGCCGATGCGCACGGTGATCTCGGCGGGTTTCATCACGCGCTGGCCGTCTTCCTCGCGGTAGGCCGGGTGGCGGCCACCCTGGGTGACCACGTGCACGTCGCCGAGCCACAGATCGATACCGCCCACGTCGAGGTCGTCGATGCCCGCATAGCCCACGGCCGCGAGGATGCGACCCAGGTTGGGATCGCTCGCGAAGAAAGCGGTCTTCACCAGCGGCGAGTGCGCGACCGCGTACGCGGCCTTGAGGCATTCCTCGCTGTTGCGGCCGCCTTCGACGCGCACGGTGATGAACTTGGTCGCACCCTCGCCGTCGCGCACGATCGCATGCGCCAGGCGCTGGGCCAGCGGCGTCAGCGCGGCCAGCAGGGCCTGGCCCTCGGCGCTCGCGAGGTCGGTCACCGGGGCATGGCCGGCACGGCCGGTGGCGATCACCACAAAGGAGTCGTTGGTGCTGGTGTCGCCGTCCACCGTCACGCGGTTGAAGGACGCATCGGCCAGCCGGCGCGCCAGCTCGTTCGCCACCGCCGGCGACACCGCGGCGTCGGTGGCGAGGAAGCCCAGCATGGTCGCCATGTTGGGCCGGATCATGCCCGCGCCCTTGGCAATGCCCGTGGCCTGCACCGCCTGGCCGCCCAGCGTGAAGCGCACGCTGGCCGCCTTGGGCACGGTATCGGTGGTCATGATGCCCTGGGCCGCGGCCAGCCAGTGGGCGCCGCTGTCGTGCTGCGGCTGCGCCGCGTGCGTGAGCGCCGCGGGCAGGCCGCCGAGCAGGCGGTCCATGGGCAGCGGCTCCATGATCACGCCGGTGGAAAAGGGCAGCACCTGTTCGTGGTGCAGTTGCAGCGAACGCGCCAGCGCCACGCAGGTCTGGCGCGCGTTCGCCAGACCACTCTCGCCGGTGCCCGCGTTGGCATTGCCGGTGTTGATCACCAGGGCGCGAATGCCCTGCCCGCTCGCGAGGTGCTCTCGGCACACCTGCACCGGCGCAGCGGCGTAGCGGTTGCGCGTGAACACCGCGCCCACCGAGCAGCCCTCGTCGAGCAGGAACACCGTGAGGTCCTTGCGGTGGGCCTTGCGGATGCCGGCTTCGGCAATGCCGATGCGCACGCCCGCGATGGGCAACAGGTCGGCTTCAACCGGCTCAGGAAGCTGGACGGGCATGGAGGTCTCCGAAGCGATGGGCGCCGATGCGGCGCCGCGGATTCAATCGAGCTTGCCGTGGCAGGCCTTGTACTTCTTGCCGCTGCCGCAGGGGCAGGGATCGTTGCGTCCGACGCGGGGCACGTCAGCGGCGCGCGCGCCACCGGCGGTGGTCTCGGCGTCGCCGGTTTCGGTGGGCGCGGTGTAGGTCACGTTGCTGATGGCCTCGGCACGCTCTTCGAGCTGCTCGGCCGCCTGCGAGATCTGCTCGGCCGACTGCACACGCACGTTCATCAGGATGCGCGTGACGTCGTTCTTCACGGCGTCGAGCAACTGCCCGAACAGCAGGAAGGCCTCGCGCTTGTACTCCTGCTTGGGCTGCTTCTGCGCATAGCCGCGCAGGTGGATGCCCTGGCGCAGGTAGTCGAGCGCGGCCAGGTGTTCCCGCCACTGCGAGTCGATGGTCTGCAACAGCACCACGCGCTCGAACGAGGTGAAGTTCTCTTCGCCCACGAGCGCCACCTTGGCATCGAAGGCGCTCTTGGCCGCGGCCAGCACGCGCTCGACGATGTCGTCGACCTCGATGGATTCGGCCTCCGACACCCACGAGGTCACCGGCGCATCGATCGACCATTCCTCGCGCAGCGCCTTCTCGAGCGCGGGCAGGTCCCACTGCTCTTCCACGCTGCCCTCGGGGGCGAACTGGTGCACGAGATCGGTCACGGCGCCGTCGCGCAGCGAGTCGATCTGCGCGCGCAGGTCCTGCGCGTCGAGGATGTCGTTGCGCTGCTGGTAGATCACCTTGCGCTGGTCGTTCGCCACGTCGTCGTACTCGAGCAGCTGCTTGCGGATGTCGAAGTTGCGCGCCTCGACCTTGCGCTGCGCGCTCTCGATGCTGCGCGTGACGATGCCGGCCTCGATCGCCTCGCCCTCGGGCATCTTGAGGCGGTCCATGATGGCGCGCACGCGGTCGCCCGCGAAGATGCGCATCAGCGGGTCGTCGAGCGACAGGTAGAAGCGGCTCGAGCCCGGGTCGCCCTGGCGGCCCGAGCGGCCGCGCAGCTGGTTGTCGATGCGGCGGCTCTCGTGGCGTTCGGTCGCGATGATGCGCAGGCCGCCCAGGCCCACCACCTTTTCATGGTCGGCCTGCCACTGGGCGCGCAGCGCTTCGGCGCGCGCGGCCTTGGTGGCGTCGTCCAGCGAGGGGTCGGCGTTGACCGCGTCGATCATCTTCTCCAGGTTGCCGCCGAGCACGATGTCGGTGCCGCGGCCCGCCATGTTGGTGGCGATGGTGATGGCGCCTGGACGGCCGGCCTGCACGATGATCTCGGCCTCGCGCGCGTGCTGCTTGGCGTTTAGCACCTGGTGCGGCAGCTTGGCCGCGGTGAGCAACTGCGAGATGACCTCGGAGTTCTCGATCGACGAGGTGCCCACCAGCACAGGCTGACCGCGCTCGTGGCATTCGCGGATATCGGCAATGGCCGCGGCGTATTTTTCCTGGGTGGTCTTGTAGACGCGGTCGAGCTGGTCCTGGCGCTTGCTCGGCCGATTCGGCGGGATCACCACGGTCTCGAGGCCGTAGATCTCCTGGAATTCGTAGGCCTCGGTGTCGGCCGTGCCGGTCATGCCCGAGAGCTTGGTGTACAGGCGGAAGTAGTTCTGGAAGGTGATGGACGCCAGCGTCTGGTTCTCGGGCTGGATCGCCACGCCTTCCTTGGCTTCCACGGCCTGGTGCAGACCGTCGCTCCAGCGGCGGCCGGCCATCAGGCGGCCGGTGAACTCGTCGACGATCACGATCTCGCCGCCCTGGTTCACGTAGTGCTGGTCGCGGAAGTACAGGTGGTGCGCCTTGAGCGAGGTCACCAGGTGGTGCAGCAGCGTGATGTTGGCCGGGTCGTAGAGCGAGGCGCCTTCGGGCAGCAGGCCGGCCTTGGCCAGCAGCTGCTCGGCGTGCTCGTGGCCCTGCTCGGTGAGGTGGATGTTGCGGGCCTTCTCGTCGAGCGTGAAGTCGCCGGCCTTGATCACGCCCTCGCCGGTGCGCGGATCGGCCTCACCCTCCTGGCGCGTGAGGCGCGGCACGAGCTGGTTGATGGCCACGTACAGCGCGGTCTGGTCTTCGGCCTGACCGCTGATGATCAGCGGTGTGCGCGCTTCGTCGATCAGGATCGAGTCGACCTCGTCGACGATGGCGTAGTGCAGCGCGCGCTGCACGCGGTCGGCCGCCTCGTAGACCATGTTGTCGCGCAGGTAGTCGAAGCCGTACTCGTTGTTGGTGCCGTAGGTGATGTCGGCGCGGTAGGCGGCCTGCTTCTCCTCGCGCTGCATCTGCGGCAGGTTCACGCCCACCGAAAGGCCGAGGAAGTTGTAGAGGCGGCCCATCCACTGCGCGTCGCGGCTGGCGAGGTAATCGTTGACGGTCACCACGTGCACGCCCTTGCCGGCCAGCGCGTTCAGGTAGACCGGCAGCGTGGCGGTCAGCGTCTTGCCCTCGCCGGTGCGCATCTCGGCCACCTTGCCGTTGTGCAGGGCGATGCCGCCGATCATCTGCACGTCGAAGTGGCGCATCTTCATGACGCGCTTGCTGGCCTCGCGGACCACGGCGAAGGCCTCGGGCAGCAGGGCGTCGAGGGTCTCACCACCCGCGACGCGCTGCTTGAACGCGTCGGTCATGCCGCGCAGTTCCTCGTCGCTCAGTTTCTCGAACTGCGGCTCCAGGGCATTGATGCGATCGACCGTCTTGCGGTACTGCTTGAGCAGGCGGTCGTTGCGGCTTCCGAAGAGCTTGGTGAGGAAATTGGTGGCCATGTTGAAGCGCCTGCGGCAGGCGCTGGGCACCTGGGCGGACGATGGTGTCGTTCAAGGGGGCACGGACGTGCCCGGGGCTGGTGGACGCGGATTGCCGGTTGCAGATGCAGGCGGACCCGCGGCTTTCAAGCGCGAAGCGGCGATTTTAGCCGGGGGGCCTGACCCGCGTCAGCGCCCGGCCGGGGCCTTGGCGGCGGCGTCCCCGCGGGCCAGCTGCTCGCCCGCGCGCAGGAATTTCTGGGGATCCTGGGGCACGCCCGCGACCCAGACCTCGAAGTGCAGGTGGGGGCCGGTGGAGCGGCCGCTGTTGCCCACGTCGGCGATGCGCTGGCCGCGGCGCACGATGTCGCCCTTCTGCACATGCACCTTGGAGGCGTGCGCGTAGCGCGTGACCAGGTTGTTGCCGTGGTCGATCTCGACCAGGTTGCCGTACGCGGGATGGAATTCCTGGGCGATCACCACGCCGCCCGCCGCGGCCAGGATGGGCGTGCCGATGTCGGCGGGAAAGTCGAGACCGGTGTGCAGGGCCGATTGGCCGGTGATGGGGTCGATGCGGAAACCGAAGGGCGAGCCCGGGCGCACGCCCACCACGGGCTCTTCGGTGGGCACCATCGAGCGCTGGATCTTCTGGTCGAAGAGGCGCGACTCGATGGCCGTGAGCCAGTCGACCCGCGCGCCGCTGCCCGCGTCGAGCGCGTCGAGTTCGCGCGAGAGCTCTTCCAGCGTGAGCGATCGGTTCGCCACCAGGGCGCCGCCCGAGCCGGGCAAGGGCGGGCGCGACTGCGCAGGCTCCAGGCCCGCGAGGCCCGACACACGTTCACCCAGCGCGTCGATCTGCATCAGCCGGGCCTGCATCTCGCCGAGCTTGCGCGCCATGGCGTCGAGATTGGCGCGCAGGTAGGCGTCGCGGTCGCCGGCGTTGTCGCGGTGCACCAGCCGGGCCACCGATTCGAAGCCGGGCCAGCCGCGCCGGATGCCTTCGAGGAACACCCAGTGGTAGGTCGCCACGGCGCCGAACATCAGCAGCAGCACGGCCAGCACGGCCGCGCCGATCAGCTTCCAGCCGTTGAGGTGAAGGGCCTGGCGACGCGCCAGCCAGGCGTCGGTGATGATGATGTGCACGTCCTTGTCCTTTCGCGGGCCCCGGGCCCTGCTGCCGGCGGGGCCTGGGCGAAAATCGCGCCATGCCCGCTCACCGATCGCCCTCGTTCCTCAGCCTGCAGGAGGCCGTGGGTGCCGCCCCCACGCTGGCCTTGCTGCGCGAGCGCGCCGAAGCCTCGCAACGCTGCCTGGCCCTGGTGCGCCCCCTGATGCCCGCCGGGCTGCGCCAGCAGGTGGCGCCCGGACCCTGGGGCGATGGCGAGTGGTGCCTGCTGGTGGGCAACGCTGCCGCGGCCGCGAAGCTGCGTCAGCTGCTGCCCGCGATGCGCGAAGTGCTGCTGGAAAACGGGGCGCAGGTTAGCGCAATCCGCATCAAGGTCCAAGTGCCGGGGCGATGAGCCCGCGCGGGTGGGGGTCGGGTGGTGCCGCTTGTCCGAATCGAACGGACGACCTATCGCTTACAAGGCGAGTGCTCTACCAACTGAGCTAAAGCGGCACGGGACGGCCATTCTAGAGAAGCCCGGGCGCGCGCCCAGGGCGCGCTGCGCCGCCGGTCACTTCACGCGTTTGAGCTGCGGACGGCCGCCGGGGCGCGGGCCATCGCCGCCGTCGCCAGGCTCGGCGGCCGGCGAATCGGGCGTGACGGCGCGCAGCGGCGTGGCCGGCGCGGCGGGTGGCGGAGCCTCCACCCCCGCGGCGATCGGCGCCGGCGCGGGAAAGGCCATGCCCTGACCGTTCTCGCGCGCGTAAATGGCGATCACGTGCGTGACCGGCACCACGATGTCGCGCGCGATGCCGCCGAAGCGGGCCTTGAACTCGATGAACTCGTTGCCCAGGCGCAAGCCGTTGGTGGCGTCCATGCTCACGTTGAGCACGATCTCACCGTTCTTCACGTACTCCATGGGCACCTGCACCGAGGCGTCCACGTGCACCGCGATGTAAGGCGAGAAGCCGTTCTCGCTGCACCACTCGTACAGCGCCCGGATCAGGTAGGGGCGCGTGGAAGGCACGGGCGCTTCGGGAAGGCTCATGGCGAGCGCCTTACTTGCGCATGACCTTTTCGGACGGGGTCAACGCTTCGATGTAAGCCGGGCGCGAGAAGATGCGCTCGGCGTACTTGAGCAGCGGCGCGGCGTTCTTGCTCAGCTCGATGCCGTAGAAGTCGAGGCGCCACAGCAGCGGCGCGATTGCGACGTCGAGCATCGAGAAGTTGTCGCCCAGCATGTACTTGTTCTTCATGAACACGGGGGCGAGCTGGGTCAGGCGGTCGCGGATGTGCGAGCGGGCCTTTTCGAGTGCCTTGTCGTTGCCCTTGCTGCTGCGCGACTCGAGCACGGACACGTGCGTGAACAGCTCCTTCTCGAAGTTGAGCAGGAACAGACGCACGCGCGCGCGGTCCACCGGGTCACCGGGCATGAGCTGCGGGTGCGGGAAGCGCTCGTCGATGTACTCGTTGATGATGTTCGACTCGTACAGGATGAGGTCGCGCTCGACCAGGATGGGCACCTGGCCGTAGGGGTTCATCACGCTGATGTCTTCGGGCTTGTTGTACAAGTCCACGTCGCGGATCTCGAAGTCCATCCCTTTTTCGAACAGCACGAAGCGGCAGCGGTGCGAATAGGGGCAGGTGGTACCCGAGTACAAGACCATCATGATTGGCGTCTCCTGAAACAGAAAACAGTGGCATGCGTTTGTGCCGGTCCGGCACCGCAGGCCACTGTGGGCGGGAGCCGGCGCGGATCGCGCGCCAGCACCAGGGCTTACTTGACGTCTTTCCAGTACGCGGCGTTCAGACGCCAGGCGACCACGGTGAAGAACCCGAGGAAGATGAGCACCCAGACGCCCAGGCGCACGCGGGTGTTGGCCGCGGGTTCGGCCATCCACTGCAGGTAGGCCACGAGGTCGCCCACGTTCTGGTCGTACTGGGCCTGGGTCAGCTTGCCGGGTTTGACCTGGGTCCAGCCGGTCAGCACCTCGGTCTCGTGGCCGTGGCTTTCAACCTTCTTGTAGACCGGGGCGCGCTCGCCCTGCAGCTCCCACAGCGGGTGCGGCATGCCGATGTTCGGGAAGGCCTTGTTGTTCCAGCCGGTCGGCTTGGTCTCGTCGCGGTAGTAGCTGCGAAGCAGCGTGTAGAGGTAGTCGGGGCCGCTGCCAGCGCTGCTCGAGCGCGAACGCGCCACCAGCGTCAGGTCGGGCGGGTTCTTGCCGAACCAGTCCTTGGCCAGCTTGGGATCGATGGCCGCCTTCATGGTGTCGCCGATCTTGTCGGTGGCGAAGGTCAGGTTTTCGGCGATCTGCTTGTCCGTCAGCCCGATGTCGCGCAGGCGGTTGTAGCGCATGAACGCGGCCGAGTGGCAGTTCAGGCAGTAGTTGACGAACAGCTTGGCGCCGTTCTGCAGGGCGGCCATGTCGTTGGTGCGCTGGGGCGCGCGGTCCAGCGGAATGCCGCCACCGGCGGCCAGTGCGGCACCGCTCACACCCAGGCTCAGGGCGAGGGCCAGAAGGATCTTCTTCATTGCTCTGTTTCTCCGGGAACGCGTGGGGTCAGTGCGGCTGGAAGGTCACACGGTTGGGCACGGGCTTGAACTCACCCAGGCGGCTCCACCACGGCATCAGCAGGAAGAAGCCGAAGTAGAACAGCGTGCCCACCTGGGAGACGCGCTCGCCGATCGGCGAGGGCGGCAGGATGCCCAGGTAGCCCAGCACGAAGAAGTTGAGCACGAACACGGCGTAGAGCCACTTGTTCCACGTCGGGCGGTAGCGGATCGACTTGACCGGGCTGTTGTCGAGCCAGGGCAGGAAGAACAGGATGATCACGGCCGCGCCCATCACGACCACACCCCAGAACTTGGCGTCGATGGACAGCATGGCGGCGCTCACGGCGATCGCGGCGGCCACGATGCCGCCCTTGACGGCACCGTTCACCTTGGCCTTGAGCACACCCAGCACGGCGCCGAGCACCACGCAGGCCACGAGCACGTACATCATCTCGGCGGTGATGGCGCGCAGCATCGAGTAGAAGGGCGTGAAGTACCAGACCGGCGCGATGTGCAGCGGCGTGGTCAGCGGGTCGGCCGGGATGAAGTTGTTGAACTCCAGGAAGTAGCCGCCGAACTCGGGCGCGAAGAACACGATCGCCGAGAACACCATCAGGAACACCGACACGCCCAGGATGTCGTGCACGGTGTAGTACGGGTGGAACGGGATGCCGTCGACCGGCTTGCCGGACGCGTCCTTGTTGGCCTTGATCTCGACGCCGTCGGGGTTGTTCGAACCCACTTCGTGCAGCGCGATGATGTGCGCCACCACCAGACCCAGCAGCACCAGCGGCACCGCGATCACGTGGAAGCTGAAGAAGCGGTTCAGCGTGGCGTCGCCCACCACGTAGTCGCCGCGGATCAGCAGCGCGAGGTCGGGGCCGATGAAGGGGATTGCGGAGAACAGGTTCACGATCACCTGCGCGCCCCAGTAGGACATCTGGCCCCAGGGCAGCAGGTAGCCCATGAAGGCTTCGGCCATCAGGCACAGGAAGATCGCGCAGCCGAACACCCAGACCAGCTCGCGCGGCTTGCGGTAGCTGCCGTAGAGCAGGCCGCGGAACATGTGCAGGTACACCACCACGAAGAACGCCGAGGCGCCGGTGGAGTGCATGTAGCGGATCAGCCAGCCCCAGGGCACGTCGCGCATG
The DNA here is from genome assembly GCF_049843535.1 of Hydrogenophaga sp. T2. Classification (NCBI taxonomy): domain Bacteria; kingdom Pseudomonadati; phylum Pseudomonadota; class Betaproteobacteria; order Burkholderiales; family Comamonadaceae; genus Hydrogenophaga; species Hydrogenophaga sp. T2. Next base: position 270,885 of record NZ_JBBHZJ010000002.1, read on the forward strand.
ATGTACTCGACCGAGGCGAAGGCCACGTTCGCGTCGGGCTTGTAGTGCATCACCAGGAAGATGCCGGTGACGATCTGGATCACCAGCACCAGCAGGGCCAGCGAACCGAAGAAGTACCAGAAGTTGAAGTTCTTCGGTGCGTAGTACTCGGCCAGGTGCTCGTTGTAGAGCTTGCTCAGCGGGAAGCGGTTGTCGACCCAGTTCAGGGCCTTCTGGCTCAGCGGCGCGTCGGGGGAGATCTCTTTGAATTCAGCCATGGGGAAGCCTCATTGATTCGATGACGCGGCCTCAGGCCGACTTCTCTTCGCCGACCACGAGCAGGTTGTCGGACGCGTAGTAGTGCGGCGGGATCTCGAGGTTGTCGGGCGCGGGCTTGTTCTGGAACACGCGGCCGGCGACGTCGAACGTGGAGCCGTGGCAGGCGCAGAGGAAACCGCCCTTCCAGTCGTTGGGCAGCGACGGCTGCGGACCGGGAGTGAGCTTGTCGCCGGGCGAGCAACCCAGGTGGGTGCAGATGCCCACGGCCACGAAGAACTCGGGCTTGATCGAGCGGTGGCGGTTCTTGGCGTACGCCGGCGTGGGGATGGCCGTGCGGTTGGAGTTCGGGTCGGCGAGCTGGGCCTCGTCTTTCTCCAGCGTGGCCAGCTGCTCGGGCGTGCGGCGGAAGATCCACACCGGCTTGCCGCGCCATTCCACGATGCGCTTCTCGCCGGGCGCGATGGTGGAAATGTCCACTTCGACAGCGGCGCCGGCGGCCTTGGCGCGCTCGGAGGGCTGGAAGGAGCTCACGAAGGGCACGGCAACGGCCGCGGCACCCACGCCACCCATGGCGCAGGAGGTGATCAGCCAGGTCCGGCGGCTGCTGTCCACAGTGCCGTTGGTGGCCCCAGCGACTTGGCCGCTGTTGGCAGTAGCTTCACTCATGGGAGGAGTCTTTCTCGGGGTCGAGGGTGGGGATCTCAGGGACAACCCGGCATTGTACTGGACCGGTTTGCGGGTTTTCGAAGCTCCTTGCAGCGCAGTCGGTCTATCGCGCGACAGTGCCGCGCAAAGCCGGCGCCGGGCCCATGGCGCATGTGAGAATGCCGCCCACAACAACCCCCGAGGAGCAGCCCATGGGCATGATGCAGGAGTTCAGAGAGTTCGCCGTCAAGGGCAATGTGATCGATCTCGCGGTCGGCGTGATCATCGGCGGCGCCTTCGGCAAGATCGTCAGTTCGCTGGTCGACGACGTGATCATGCCGGTGGTGGGCCTGGTGTTCGGCAAGCTCGACTTCAGCAACCTGTTCGTCGTGCTCGGCAGCGTGCCCGAGGGCACCGCGCGCACGCTGGCGGCCATGAAACAGGCCGGCGTGCCGGTGCTGGCCTATGGCAATTTCATCACGGTGGGCATCAACTTCCTGATCCTGGCCTTCATCATCTTCATGATGGTCAAGCAGGTGAACCGCCTCAAGCGCGAAGCGCCGCCGGCGCCGCCGGCCGCCACGCCGGAAGACATCGTGCTGCTGCGCGAGATCCGCGACAGCCTCAAGCGCTGAGCGCACTGGCCGCCGCGGCGGCCTCGATCGCGGCGAGCAGGCTGTCCGCGCTGGCGATGCCCTGGCCCGCGATGTCGAACGCGGTGCCGTGGTCAGGGCTCGTGCGCACGAAGGGCAGGCCCAGCGTGGTGTTCACGCCGTGCTCCACGCCCAGCAGCTTCACCGGGATCAGCCCCTGGTCGTGGTACATGGCCACGACCACGTCGAACGCGCCCTGGCGCGCGCGCATGAACACCGTGTCGGGCGGGTGCGGCCCGCTGGCCTCGATGCCCTCGGCCCGCGCCGCGGCCACGGCGGGCGCGATGTGCTCGATCTCTTCGCGACCGAACAGCCCGCCCTCCCCCGCGTGCGGATTCAGGCCGGCCACCGCGATGCGCGGCCGCGCCAGCCCCATGCGCCGGAAGTGGGCCTGGGTGATGCGCACGGTCTGCAGCACGTTCGGCGCCCGCACCGCATCGAGCGCTTCGCGCAGTGCCACGTGGATGCTCACGAGCACGGTGGCCAGGCCCGGGGCGCTGAGCATCATGCGCACGGGCACGGCGTCGATCGCCACGCCCAGGTGTTCGGCGGCCAGCGCCTGCAGCAGCTCGGTATGGCCGGGAAACGGCTCACCGGCGGCGGCCAACGCCTCTTTGTGCAGCGGGGCCGTGACGAGCGCCCGGGCCTGACCGGCCAGCACCGCGCGGGCGCCTGCCCGCACGGCCGCGGCCGCCGCCCGGCCAGCCTGCGCCGAGACCGCGCCCCAGGGCAAGACGGGCAGCGCCTCGCCCACCTGCACCAGGGCCACCGCGCCGGGTGGCCGCGTCGCGGCGTCGGCCACCGTCGCGAGCTCGGCCAGCACCGGCGGGCCGGCCGGCGCCACCAGGCGCGCGGCGCGGTGCAGCGTGCCCACGTCGCCCAGCACCACGACCCGTTCGCGCAGCGCGGGGCGCTCGATCAGGGCGCGCATCACGGTCTCGGGGCCGATGCCCGCGGGATCGCCCATGCTGATGGCCAGCGGGAGATTGGTCACTGGACTACCCTCCGTCCTACGGACTGCGGGGCTATGCGCCTTGGGAGCGGCCCGGCGGCTCATGCCGGGTTCGGAATGTCGATGAACCGGTGCTCGATGCCGAGCTCGGACGCCACCTGCATGGCCACGGCTGGCGCGCCGTAGCGCTCGGTGGCGTGGTGGCCGCAGGCCAGGTAGGCCACGCCGCATTCGCGCGCGTAGTGGGCCTGCGGTTCGGAGATTTCGCCGGTGATGAAGGCGTCGACGCCGGCGGCGATCGCGGCCTCGAAGTAGCCCTGCGCACCGCCCGTGCACAGGCCGATGCGGCGCACCGGGCGGTCGGGTTCGGCCACCAGCGTGACTGCGCGACCCAGCGTGGCCTGCACGTGATCGGCCAGGGCGCGGGCGCTGGCGGCTTCACGCCGCCCCACGAAGCCCAGCGACTGGTCGCCGAAGCGCACGCCGTCTTCGAGTGCGATGCCGAGCACCCGGGCCAGTTGCGCGTTGTTGCCGAGCGCGGGGTGCGCATCCAGCGGCAGGTGGTAAGCAAAGAGGCTGATGTCGTGCGCGAGCAGGCGCGACAGGCGCTGTTTCATCCAGCCGGTCACGCGGCCGTCCTGGCCGCGCCAGAACAGGCCGTGGTGCACCACGATGGCGTCGGCCCCAGCCTCGATGGCGGCGTCGATGAGCGCGCGGCTCGCGGTCACGCCACTGACCAGCCGGCGCACCTCGCTGCGGCCCTCCACCTGCAGGCCGTTCGGGCCGTAGTCCTTGAACGCCGCGGGCTGCAGCAGGGCGTCGAACGCGTGGGCGAGTGCGTCGCGGGTGGTGCTCATCGGTGGGTCGCCGGGCAGGCGGGACTTGAAAAGCGGCATTCTGACAGCCACGTGCAAGGCCCGGGGATGCAGGACAATCCCGTTTTCCGCCGCTCGCACCACCGCTCCGAATGAAACGCCTCTGGCTCGTGTTTGCCCAAACCGTCACTGTCCTGGTGGCGGTGCTCTTCGTGGTCGCCACCCTGCAGCCGCAGTGGCTGGGCCGGCGCGCCATGCCCTCGGTGGTGCCGGTGTTCGAGGCCCTGCCCGGCAGCTCGCCCGCGGTGGGCGGCGATCCCGGCGCGGTGAGCCTGCGCGCGGCGGCCAAGGCGGCTTCCCCAGCGGTCGTCAGCATCAACACCAGCAAGGCCGCCCCCAACAACCCCAACAGCGCCGACCCCTGGTTCCGCTTCTTCTTCGGCGACCAGGCCAACAACCAGCCCCAGACCGGCCTGGGCTCGGGCGTGATCCTCAGCCCGGCGGGTTACGTGCTGACCAACAACCACGTGATCGAAGAGGCCGACGAGATCCAGGTCATCCTCAACGACGGCCGCCAGGCCAGCGCCCAGGTGATCGGCACCGACCCCGAGACCGACCTGGCCGTGCTCAAGATCGGCCTCACCGACCTGCCCGTGATCACGCTCGGCGACTCCGACGCGCTCGAGATCGGCGATCCGGTGCTGGCCATCGGCAACCCCTTCGGCGTGGGCCAGACCGTCACCAGCGGCATCGTGAGTGCGCTGGGCCGCACGCAGCTGGGCATCAACACCTTCGAGAACTTCATCCAGACCGATGCCGCGATCAACCCGGGCAACTCGGGCGGCGCGCTGGTCGATGTGCATGGTCACCTGATGGGCATCAACACCGCGATCTATTCGCGCTCGGGCGGCTCCATGGGCATCGGCTTCGCCATTCCCACTTCGACCGCGCGCAGCGTGATGGAGGCCATCGTCAAGGACGGCCAGGTCACGCGCGGCTGGATCGGCGTGGAGCCCCAGGACCTCACGCCCGAGCTCGCGGAAAGCTTCGGCGTGGGCGTGCGCAGCGGCGTGATCATCACGGGCGTGCTGCAGAACGGCCCCGCGGCCCAGGCCGGCATCCGGCCGGGCGACGTGATCACGAAGGTGAAGGGCCGCGAGGTGCGCGACGTGCCGCAGCTGCTGTCGGCCGTGGCCGCGCTGCCCCCCGGCGAAAAAGCCGAGCTCGATGTGCTGCGCCGCGAAGCATCGCTGAAGGTTCAGGTGACGCCCGGCAAGCGCAACCTCGCGCGCCAGGCCGTCAACCGCCGCTGAAGCCGCCTCAGGCGGCGGGCTTCTGGTCCGCGGCCTCTTCGTCCTCGCCGTCCTTGCGGCCGTTCTTGAGGAACAGCTGCGCGCCCCAGATGCCGAGCTCGTAGAGCACGCACATGGGCACGGCCAGCGCGAGCTGCGAGATCACGTCGGGCGGGGTCACCACGGCGGCGATGATGAACGAAATGACGATGAAGTAGCCGCGGAAATCCTTGAGCTTCTGGATCGAGACCATGCCCATCTTCACGAGCAGGATGACCACGATGGGCACCTGGAAGGCCAGGCCGAACGCGAGGTACAAGCCCAGAATCGCTTCGACGTAGGACGCGATGTCGGGCGTGGCGGCCACGCTGGCGGGCGTGAACTTCTGGATGAACGCGAACATCTTGTCGAGCACGAAGAACTGCACGAACGCGATGCCCGCATAGGCCAGCAGGCTGCCCAGGAAGATCAGGGGCACGGCGAAGCGCTTCTCGTGGCTGTAGAGGCCCGGCGCGATGAACGACCAGAGCTGGTACATCCACCACGGCAGCGACAGCAGCACGGCGGCCATGGCCAGCACCTTGAGCGGCACAAAGAACGGCGAGAACACGCCCACGGCGATCAGACGCGCGTCGGGCGGCATGTGGGCGCGGATGGGCACGGCCACGAGATCGATCAGGCCGGCCGGCCCGGGCCAGATCGCGAGCGCGGCCATGCAGACCGCCAGACCGATGACGCTGTAGAGGAGCCGATCGCGCAGCTCCATCAGGTGCTGCACGAAGGGCTGTTCGGTGCCGGCGAGCTCGTCGGCGGGATCGGGCTTGTCGGACATCAGGATTTGCTGGACGGGCGGGGCCGGAAGCGGGCCACGCGGGCCGCGCCCGACTGGGTGCGCGTGCGGATGCCGGCGCGGGACTTGAACCACTGCGGCACCGCCTTCTGCTTCAGGCGGAAATTCTTCTTGGGGTGCTTGTAGACCGGGAACACCGGCTGGCCGTAGGCGTCGGTTTCACCGGGTTCGCGCAGCGGCTCGTTCAGGCCCGCCGTGGCCTCGGACCAGGACTTCTCGAAGTCGCTCGCGCCCGATTCGACCGAGGTCTGCACGTCGCGCGCCGCGCTTTCCACCGAGTCCTTCATCTTCTTGAGCTCTTCGAGCTCCATCGAACGGTTGACCTCGGCTTTGACGTCGGCCACGTAGCGCTGGGCCTTGCCCAGCAGCGTGCCGACCGTGCGCGCCACGCGCGGCAGTTTCTCGGGACCGATGACGACCAGCGCCACCGCACCGATGAGCGCGAGCTTGGAAATGCCCAGATCGATCATGGATCAGCCCTTGCAGAGACGCTTCGGGGCTGTCGACCAGCCCCGGGTGTCGTCGCGACGAAGGAGTGAGCGTCGGGTGCCGACGGCTCAGCTCTTTTGCTTGGCTTCGACGTCGATGGTGCCCTTGTCGGCCGCGCTGTTCTGCGTGACCTGCTGGGGCGCCTGGCCCGCGGGGGCATCGGCGGCGTTCTGACCGCCTTCTTTCATGCCGTCCTTGAAGCCCTTGACGGCGCCGCCGAGGTCGGAGCCGATGTTCTTGAGCTTCTTGGTGCCGAACACCATGACGACGATCAGCAGGACGATGAGCCAGTGCCAGATGGAAAACGTACCCATGTCAATCTCCAGAGAGGGTGGGGTGAGCGCGAGCCCAAGCGTCGGATTCTAAGCCGCGCCCGGGGTTCAACCGATGACAGTGCAAGGGCCCGAGCGGGGCGAATGGTCAACCGCGCGCCCAGGGACGCGGGCCGCCCATGACGTGCACGTGCAGGTGGTGCACTTCCTGGCCGCCTTCAAGGCCCGTGTTGCACACGATGCGAAAGCCGCCTTCGGGGTAGGGGTTGCAGCCCTGCTCGAGCGCGAGCCGGGGCGCGAGCGTGAGCATGCGGCCCATGAGGCGTTCGTGTTCGGCCCCGATCTGGGCCATGGACGGGATGTGGCGCCGGGGCACGAGCAGGAAGTGCACCGGCGCCCAGGGGTTGATGTCGTGGAAGGCGTAGATGTCCTCGTCTTCATAGACCTTCTTCGACGGGATCTGGCCGGCGACGATCTTGCAGAAGATGCAGTTGGGGTCGTGTGCGCTCATGGTGTCCGGGGGTCAGCGGGGCATCGGGCGGTTGTCGTTCATGTTCACCATGCCGCGCACGATGCGGTAGAGGAACCAGAGCGAGATCAGGCCCCAGGCGATCCAGCCCGGCGCGATCAGCAACAGCCACAGCGGCGAGGTGACGAGGTAGAGGATGGCGGCCCAGATCACCGTGCGGATGCGCCAGGCGAAGTGGCTGGCCTGCCAGGTGCCTTCGGCATCGCCCTTCTTCACGAGGTCGATCACCAGCGCCACGATGAGCAGCGCCACACCGGGCTGCGTGGCCGGCAGCACGGCGCCCACGGCCACGATGAGGTGCAGCAGGTAGCTGAGCCAGCCCACGCTTTTGAGCGACTGGGCCTTTTCGCTGTCGGTGGTTTCCACGTCGATCACGTCGCTCATCGCCACACCCCTTTCAGGCGCTCATTCACCGGCCTCGCGCGCCTGCGCCTTGCGCAGCGCCTTTTCTTCGAGGCCGCTCAGGCCCTCGCGGCGCGCGAGCTCGGCCACCACCTCGGCCGGGCCCAGGCCGTAGTGGGCCAGGGCCACCATGCTGTGGAACCACAGATCGGCCACTTCGTTCACCAGTTTCTGCCGGTCGCCGCCGTGGTCGATGTCCTTGGCGGCCATCACGGCCTCGGTGGCCTCTTCGCCGATCTTCTTGAGGAAGGCGTCGGGCCCCTTGTGCAGCAGGCGTGCGACGTAGCTCTTCTCGGGATCGCCGCCGTTGGCAGGCTTGCGGCTTTCGATCACGGCGGCCAGGCGGGCCAGGTCGTCGACGGTGCTCATGGTGTTACTTGTAGATCGATTCCGGGTCTTTCAAGACCGGCTCGACAGTGATCCATTGCCCGTTCTCGTGGCGCTGGAAGAAACAGCTGTGCCGGCCGGTGTGGCAGGCGATGCCGGGCTCATGGCCGAGCTGCGTGACCTTGAGCAGCACCACGTCGTTGTCGCAATCGAGCCGGATGTCGTGCACGGTCTGCACGTGGCCCGATTCTTCGCCCTTGAACCAGAGCTTGTGGCGCGACCGGCTGTAGTACACGGCGCGGCCGAGCTCGGCGGTCTTCTGCAGCGCTTCGCGGTTCATCCAGGCGAACATGAGCACATCGCCCGTGGCGGCCTCTTGCGCGATCACGGGCACCAGGCCCTGCGCGTCCCATTTCACGGCATCGAGCCAGTCCATCAGCGCCTCACGGGAATGCCACGCTCGGCCATGCGCGCCTTGGCCTGGGCCACGGTGTACTCGCCGTAGTGGAAGATGCTCGCGGCCAGCACGGCGTCGGCGCCGCCCTGCTGCACGCCGTCGGCGAGGTGGTCGAGGTTGCCCACACCGCCCGAGGCGATCACGGGCACGCTCACGGTGTCGGCCACGGCACGCGTGAGCGCGAGGTCGAAGCCCGACTTGGTGCCGTCGCGGTCCATGCTGGTGAGCAGGATCTCGCCCGCGCCGAGCTCGGCCATGCGCTGCGCCCAGGCCACGGCGTCGAGGCCGGTGTTCTTGCGGCCGCCATGGCTGTACACGTCCCAGCCCTCGCCGCGCTGCGCAAGGTCCTCGCCCTGGCGGCGCTTGGCGTCGATCGCCACCACGATGCACTGCGAGCCGTACTTGTCGGACGCGTCGCGGATGACCTGCGGGTTGGCGATGGCGGCCGAGTTGAAGCTGGTCTTGTCGGCGCCCGCGTTGAGCAGGCGGCGCACGTCTTCGACGGTGCGCACGCCGCCACCGACGGTGAGCGGGATGAAGACCTGCGAAGCCACGGCCTCGATGATGGGCAGGATCAGGTCGCGGCCGTCGCTGGTGGCGGTGATGTCGAGGAAGGTGAGCTCGTCGGCGCCCTGCTCGTTGTAGCGGGCCGCGATCTCCACCGGGTCGCCGGCGTCACGCAGCTCGACGAAATTCACGCCCTTGACGACGCGGCCACCCGTGACATCGAGGCAGGGAATGATGCGTTTAGCGAGCATGGCATGCAGCCGATGGTTTTGCCGCCGGGCCGCCCCAAGGCAAAACGCGCCCCCTCGGGGGGCAGCGACCCGCGAAGCGGCGGAGCGTGGGGGCCATGTTCATCCGTTCAGCTCGTCGGCGAGCTTTTGCGCGGCCTCGAAGTCGAGGTCGCCGCTGTAAATGGAGCGGCCGCAGATCACGCCTTCCACGCCTTCGTCTTCCACCGCGCAGAGCTTGCGGATGTCCTCGAGGTTGGACAGGCCGCCCGAGGCGATCACCGGAATGGTCAGCGACTGCGCGAGCTTGACCGTGGCCTCGATGTTGATGCCCGTGAGCATGCCGTCACGGCCGATGTCGGTGTAGACGATGGATTCGACGCCGTAGTCCTCGAACTTCTTCGCGAGGTCGACCACTTCGTGGCCGGTGAGCTTGCTCCAGCCGTCGGTGGCGACCTTGCCGTCCTTGGCGTCGAGGCCCACGATGATGTGGCCGCCGAAGGCCGTGCAGGCGTCCTGCAGAAAGCCCGGGTTCTTGACCGCGGCGGTGCCGATGATCACGTAGCGCAGGCCGGCGTCGAGGTAGCGCTCGATGGTGTCGAGGTCGCGAATGCCGCCGCCCAGCTGCACGTCGACCTCGCTGCCGATCTCCTTGAGGATGGCGCGGATGGCCTGCTCGTTCTTGGGCTTGCCCGCGAAGGCGCCGTTGAGGTCAACGAGATGCACGCGGCGAGCGCCCTTGGCCACCCAGTTGCGCGCCATGGCGGCCGGGTCTTCGCTGAACACCGTGGATTGGTCCATGTCGCCTTGCTTGAGGCGAACGCAGTGGCCGTCCTTGAGGTCGATGGCGGGAATCAGCAGCATGGTCGTGGGCAGGCGCGAGCCGAAGGCTCAGGGGTTCCAGGAGAGGAAGTTGCGGTAGAGCGCGAGGCCTTGGTCGGCACTCTTCTCGGGGTGAAACTGGGTCGCAAAAATGTTATCGCGTGCCACCGCGGCTGCAAAGCGGCCGCCGTAGTCGCATTCGCCGGCGACATGGGCCGCCAGCGCGGGCGCAGCGAAGTAGCTGTGCACGAAGTAGAAGTAGCTGCCGTCGGGCACGCCGGCCCACACGGGGTGCGGCCGGGCCTGGAACACGCGGTTCCAGCCCATCTGCGGCACCTTGTAGCGGCTGCCGTCGGGCTGCAGACGGCCCTCGAGCCGGAAGCGACGCACCTCGCCGGGGATCAGGCCCAGACCGTCGGTGGGGCCTTCTTCGCTGCGATCCAGCAGCATCTGCATGCCCACGCAGACGCCGAACAGCGGCTTGTTCGCGCAGGCGTGCAGCACCGCGTCCATCAGGCCCGAATCGGCGAGCGCGCGCATGCAGTCGCCCATGTGGCCCTGGCCGGGCAGCACCACGCGCTCGGCGGCCATGATGTCGGCGGCCGACTGGGTGACGATCACGTCGACACCGCTGCCCTGCGCCGCGTGCATCACCGCCTGCGAAACCGAGCGGAGGTTTCCGCTCTCGTAGTCGACCACGGCGACCGTCCTGGCTTTCATCGCACAGAAAAGAAAAAGATCAGAGGGAGCCCTTGGTCGAGGGAATCGCGTCGCCCAGGCGGGCGTCGCGCTCGAGGGCCATGCGCAGCGCGCGCGCGAAGGCCTTGAACACGGTCTCGGCCTGGTGGTGCGCGTTCTCGCCGTGCAGGTTGTCGATGTGCAGCGTGACGCCCGCGTGGTTCACGAAGCCCTGGAAGAACTCGTAGGTGAGCTGGGTGTCGAAGCCGCCGATCATGCCGGCCTTGAAGGGCACGCGCATGTGCAGGCCGGGCCGGCCGGAGAAGTCGATCACCACGCGCGAGAGCGCTTCGTCGAGCGGCACGTAGGCGTGGCCATAGCGGCGGATGCCCTTTTTGTCGCCCACGGCGCGCGCGAAGGCCTGGCCCAGCGTGATGCCCACGTCTTCCACCGTGTGGTGGCCGTCGATGTGCAGATCGCCCTCGGCCTGGATCTCGAGGTCGATCAGGCCGTGGCGCGCGATCTGGTCGAGCATGTGATCGAAAAAGCCGATGCCCGTGGCGAGCACGGCGACGCCGGTGCCGTCGAGGTTGACGCGCACACCGATGCGGGTCTCGCTGGTGTTGCGCTGCACGCTGGCGGCGCGCTCACCGGGGCCCGGATCGGGAAAGGCGGGCGTGGGGGTGTTCATAGGGCGGTCTGCAAGGCGCGGAGGAGCTGGGTGTTCTCGTCGGGAGAGCCCACCGTGAGCCGCAGACACTGGGCCAGCAGCGGGTGCATTGTAGAAACATTCTTCACGAGCACGCCCTGGGCCTTGAGGGCCTCGAAGCTGCGCTTCGCATCGGGCACGCGCACCAGCACCATGTTGGCCTGGCTCGGGAACGGCGTGACGCCGGGCATGGCGGCGAGCGCGGCAATGAGCCGCTCACGCTGCTCGCGGATCTGCGCGGCCTGGCCTGCGAACACGTCGGCGTGTTCGAGCGCGAACAGCGCGCACTCGGCGTTGAGCACGCTCACGTTGTAGGGCGGGCGCAGCTTGTCGAACTCGTGCACCAGGGCCTGCGGCCCCACGAGGTAGCCGATGCGCACGCCCGCCAGGCCGAACTTGGACAGCGTACGCATGAGCAGCACGTGTGCGTTGGCCTCGGGCCGGGCGCGCATCTCGTCGAGCCAGGTGTGGCTGGAGAAGGGCTGGTAGGCCTCGTCCATCACCACCAGGCCGCCGAAGCTGGCGGCCTCGGCGATGAGGCGGCGGATCACGGCCGCGTCCCACAGGTTGGCCGTGGGGTTGTTGGGGTAGGCCAGGTAGGTGATGGCGGGGCGGTGCTCGCGCATGGCGGCCAGCATGGCGGCTTCGTCGAGTTCGAAGCCGGCCGTGAGCGGCACGCCGTGAAAGCCCAGGCCCTGCAGCTGCGCGCTCATGGCGTACATGACGAAGCCGGGCAGCGGCGCAAGGATGGTGGCGCCGGGCAGGTCGCAGCCCATGGCGATCAGCGAGATGAGTTCGTCAGAGCCGTTGCCCAGCATCAGCGCGTGGCCGGCCGGCAGGTCGATGTGCTGCTCGAGCGCGCGCTTGAGCTCGTCGATGCGCGCGCCCGGATAGCGGTTGATGGCCACGGCGCCGAGGCGGCGGCCGAGCTCGGCCTGCAGCGGCAGCGGCAGCGCGAAGGGGTTTTCCATCGCGTCGAGCTTGAGCATGCCGGCCGAGTTCTGGATCGCGTAGGCGTGCATGGACTGCACGTCCTGGCGGATGCGGGCCATGGGGTTGGTGTTCAAAGGCGTATTCATCGGGCACCTCGCATCGGGGGAACGTCGTTCAGGCGCAGTTCGGCCGCGCGCGCGTGGGCCTGCAGACCTTCGCCATAGGCGAGTTCGGCGGCCACGGTGCCGAGCGATTGCGCCCCCGCGGCACTGACCTCGATCAGGCTGCTGCGTTTCTGGAAGTCGTACACCCCCAGCGGCGAGGAAAAACGGGCCGTGCCGCTGGTGGGCAGCACGTGGTTGGGGCCGGCGCAGTAGTCGCCCAGGCTTTCGCTGGTGTACGCACCGAGGAAGATGGCGCCCGCATGCCGCAGCAGCGGCTCCCAGCGGTGCGGCTCGGCGCTCGAGACCTCGAGGTGCTCGGGCGCGATGCGGTTGCTGATGGCGCAGGCCTCTTCCATGCTGCGCGTGTGGATCAGCGCGCCGCGGTCGTTGAGGCTCTTGGCGATGATGGCCGCGCGCGGCATGGTGGGCAGCAGGCGGTCGATCGCGGCCTGCACGGCGGCTATGTAGGCCGCGTCGGGGCACAGCAGGATGCTCTGTGCGAGTTCGTCGTGCTCGGCCTGGCTGAACAGGTCCATGGCCACCCACTCGGCCGGCGTGCTGCCGTCGGCGAGCACCAGGATCTCGCTCGGGCCCGCGATCATGTCGATGCCCACGGTGCCGAACACGCGCTTCTTGGCGCTGGCCACGTAGGCGTTGCCGGGGCCGGTGATCTTGTCGACCTTGGGCACGGTGGCCGTGCCGTAGGCCAGCGCGGCCACGGCCTGCGCGCCGCCGATGGTGAAGGCGCGCGTGACGCCGGCCACGTGGGCCGCGGCCAGCACGAGTTCGTTGCGTTCGCCGCGCGCCGCGGTGGCCGCGCCGCTGCCGCCCGTGGCGACGCTGCCGCGCACCGGCGTGGGCACCACCATCACGATCTCGGGCACGCCGGCCACGTGCGCGGGCACGGCGTTCATGATCAGGCTCGACGGGTAGGCGGCCTTGCCGCCGGGCACGTAGATGCCCACGCGGTCCAGCGGCGTGACCTTCTGGCCCAGCAGCGTGCCGTCTTCGTCGCGATAGCTCCAGCCTTCGCCATTGGCCTTCTTCTGCGCCTCGTGGTAGCGGCGCACGCGCGCGGCCGCGGCCTGCAGGGCTTCGCGCTGCGCGGCGGGCAGCGCGTCGAAGGCGGCCTTGAAGTCGGCCTGGGTAAGCTCGAGTTCGGCCACGCTCGCGGCCTGCAGACCGTCGAAGCGCGCGGTGTATTCGAGCACCGCGGCATCACCGCGCCGCTGCACGTCGGCCAGGATGTCGGCCACGCGCTGCTCGATCGCATGGTCCGTCTCGCTCGACCAATGCAGGCGCGCCGCGAAGCGGGCCTCGAAATCGGCTTGGGCGGTGGACAGGCGAAGGGGCGTGGCGGCGGGGTTCATGCGGTGGCGGTCAGGACTGGATGGCGCCGGCGAAGGCGTCGATGAGGGGGCGCAGGCGCGCCTGTTTGAGTTTGAGGGCCGCCTGGTTCACCACCAGGCGGGAGCTGATGTCCATGATGCGCTCGACCTCCACGAGGTGGTTGGCCTTGAGCGTGTTGCCGGTGGACACGAGGTCCACGATGGCATCGGCCAGGCCGGTGAGCGGCGCGAGCTCCATGCTGCCGTAGAGCTTGATCAGGTCCACGTGCACGCCCTTGGCGGCGAAGAAGTCGCGCGCAATGGTGGTGTACTTGGTGGCCACGCGCAGGCGCGATCCCTGGCGCACGGCCGAGGCGTAGTCGAAATCGGCGCGCACGGCCACGCTCACGCGGCAGCGCGCGATGTTGAGGTCCAGCGGCTGGTACAGGCCCAGGCCGCCGTGCTCGATCAGCGTGTCCTTGCCGGTCACGCCGAGATCGGCGCCGCCGTGCTCCACATAGGTCGGTACGTCGGTGGCGCGCACCAGCACCACGCGCACGTCGTTCTGGTTGGTCGGCAGGATGAGCTTGCGCGACTTCTCGGGGTCTTCGAGCACCTCGATGCCGGCGGCGCGCAGCAGCGGCATCGTTTCGTCGAAGATGCGGCCCTTGGACAGGGCCAGCGTGATGGTCTGGCTCATTTGATGCGTTCGATGTCGGCGCCCAGGGCGCGCAGCTTCACTTCCATCTGGTCGTAGCCGCGGTCGAGGTGGTAGATGCGGTCGACGGTGGTCTCGCCCTCGGCCACCAGGCCGGCGATCACCAGGCTGGCCGAGGCACGCAGGTCGGTGGCCATCACGGTGGCGCCCGAGAGCTGGGGCACGCCTTCGACCATCGCCACCTTGCCCTCGGTCTGGATGCGCGCGCCCAGGCGCACCAGCTCGTTCACGTGCATGAAGCGGTTTTCGAAGATGGTCTCGGTGACCTTGCTGGTGCCGTCGGCCACCGCATTCACCGCCATGAACTGGGCCTGCATGTCGGTGGGGAAGCCGGGGTACTCGGTGGTGCGGAAGGTCTGGGCCTTGAGGCGGCCGTTGGCACGGATGCGGATGAAGGGGCCGGCGGCGTTCGAGCCGGCCTCGACCTCGGCGCCCGCGTCGGTGAGCTTGTCGATCACGGCGTCGAGGTGGTCGGCGCGCGCCTGGCGCAGCAGCACGTCCCCGCCCGTGGCGGCCACGGCGCACAGGAAGGTGCCGGTCTCGATGCGGTCGGCCACCACCTCGTGCGTGCAGCCATTGAGGCGTTCGACGCCCTGCACGTGGATGCGGCTGGTGCCGTGGCCTTCGATCTTCGCGCCCATCTTGATGAGCATCTCGGCGAGGTCGGTCACCTCGGGTTCCTGCGCCGCGTTCTCGAGCAGGGTCTCGCCCTCGGCCAGCGCCGCAGCCATGAGGAAGTTCTCGGTGCCGGTCACGGTGACCATGTCGGTGGCGATGCGCGCGCCGTGCAGGCGTCTGCGGCCCGCGGGCAGGCGCGCCACCATGTAGCCGTGTTCGACCACGATCTCGGCGCCCATGGCCTGCATGCCCTTGATGTGCTGGTCGACCGGCCGCGAGCCGATGGCGCAACCGCCGGGCAGCGAGACGCGCGCCGCGCCGAAGCGCGCGAGCAGCGGGCCCAGCACCAGCACCGAGGCGCGCATGGTCTTCACGAGTTCGTAGGGCGCCTCGGCCTTGAGCACGCCGCGCGCGTGCAGCAGCAGGCCGCCGCGCTCGCCCGCCACGTCCTCGGTGTGCACGCCCATGTGGGTGAGCAACTGGCGCATGGTGCTCACGTCGCGCAGGCGCGGCACGTTGGTGAGCGTCACGGGCTCGTCGGTGAGCAGCGCGGCGCAGAGCTCGGGCAGGGCCGCGTTCTTGGCGCCGGAGACGGTGATCTCGCCGCTGAGCTTGCGACCACCGCGGATCAGGAGTTTGTCCATGCGTGCTTCAGCCTTGTGCGGCCCATTCGGCCGGCGTGAGGGTTTTCATCGACAGCGCGTGCACCTCGTCGGTGTGCATGCGCTGGCCCAGCGTGGCATAGACCGCCTGGTGGCGCTGGATGGCGCGCTTGCCTTCGAAGGCCGGCGAGACGATCACGGCCGACCAGTGACGGCCATCGCCGGTGACCTCGATGTGGTCGCAGGGCAGACCGGCGGCGATGAGGGCTTGCAGTTGTTCGGCGTTCATGGGTTCAGTGGCGGACCTTGTAGCCCGTCTTGAGCAGGTGCAGCGCGAGCGCGCTGACCGCGGCCAGCGCTCCGCCCACCAGCAGCAGGCTGAGCCAGGGCGACACGTCGCTGCGGCCGAAGAAGCCGTAGCGGAAGCCGTCGATCATGTAGAAGAAGGGATTGAGGTGGCTCACCTTCTGCCAGAAGGCCGGCAGCGAGTGGATGGAGTAGAACACGCCCGAAAGAAAGGTCATGGGCATGATGATGAAGTTCTGGAACGCGGCCATCTGGTCGAACTTCTCGGCCCACAGGCCTGCGATGAGCCCGAGCGCGCCCAGCAGCGCCGCGCCCAGGACCGCGAACACCAGGATCCACAGCGGCGCCACCAGCGTGGGCTGCGCGAACCACCAGGCCACCACCATCACGCCTGCGCCCACCGCAAGGCCGCGCACGATGGACGAGCCCACGTAGGCCACGAACCACGCGCGGTGCGACAGCGGCGTGAGCAACAGGAAGACCAGGTTGCCCATGATCTTGCTCTGGATCAGCGAGGAGCTGCTGTTGGCGAAGGCGTTCTGCAGCACGCTCATCATCACGAGGCCGGGCAGCAGGAAGGCGGTGTAGTTCACCGACTCGTAGACCTGCACGCGGTCTTCGAGCACGTGCGCAAAGATCAGCAGGTAGAGCAGCGCGGTGAGCACCGGCGCGGCCACGGTCTGGAACGAGACCTTCCAGAAGCGCAGCACCTCTTTGTAGAACAGCGTTTGCCAGCCCGTCATGATTTACGCACCCCCACGCTCGGCACTGACGTGTCCTCGCTGCCCCCCGAGGGGGCTGCCTCGCCTGGGGGCGGCCCGGCGGCGGGGCGTGTGTTCGCGCCCGTGAGGTCGAGGAACACGTCCTCGAGGTCGGCCTTGCGCACCTCGATGTCCTCGGGCATCACACCGGCTTCGCGCAGGCGGGCCAGCACATGCTCCACGGCACGCGCATCGAGCGCGGGCAGTTGCACCACGCGGCCCGTGATGCGCGCCTGCGCCGCGATGTCGGCGGGCAGCGCGGCGTCGGTCTTGAAGCGCAACACGTTGGACGCGGCGCGCGCGAGCAGCGCCGAGGTGGATTCGAGCGCCACCACCTGGCCCTGCTTGAGCATGGCGATGCGCCCGCACAGGGCCTCGGCCTCTTCAAGGTAATGGGTGGTGAGCAGCACCGTGCTGCCGAGGCGCTTGTTCAGGCCCGAGACGAACTGCCACAGGGTCTGGCGCAACTCCACGTCCACGCCCGCCGTGGGCTCGTCGAGCACGATCACGGGCGGCTTGTGCACGAGCGCCTGGGCGATCAGCACGCGGCGCTTCATGCCGCCCGAGAGCTGGCGCATGTTGGCCGTGGCCTTGTCGGCCAGACCCAGGCCCGTCAGCAACTCGTCGATCCAGTCGTCGTTGCGGCGCACGCCGAAGTAGCCCGACTGGATGCGCAGGGTTTCGCGCACATTGAAGAAGGGGTCGAACACCAGTTCCTGCGGCACCACGCCCAGGTGGCGGCGTGCCTCGCGGTAGTCGGTGAGCACGTCGTGGCCGTGAACGACCACCCTGCCCTCGCTGGCGCGCGCGAGCCCGGCCAGGATGCTGATGAGCGTGGTCTTGCCCGCGCCATTGGGGCCGAGCAGGCCGAAGAACTCGCCAGGCTCGATGTCGAAGGACACCGAGCGAAGGGCGTGCAGGGGGCCACGGGTCGTGGCGTAGGTCTTGGAGACGTTCTGGAAGGAGACGGCTGGCATGCGCGGCGACACCGCTGGGTCGCCCGCGGCCCGCGGGACATCCGGGGCGGTGGCGAAAGCGGGATTTTACGGCCCGGGGCCTTTCCGCGGCGGCACCAGGGCCACCGCGGCCGGCTCAGGCGGTCAGCAACTCCTGCACGCCGTAGACGCGGACCAGGTCCTGCAGGCGCGGCGGCCACTGCCGCACCTGCAGCGTGCGGCCCTGCTGCTGCAGTTCGCGACGCAACTCCAGCAGCACCGCCACGGCCGACGAATCGAAGTGGCGCAAGGCGCCCGCATCGACCGTGACGGCCGCGCCGCCCTCGCCCCCTGCCACCGCCGCGCGCAACGCGCCCAGGGTGGCAGCGGCCTCGTCGAGCGTGAGGCGTTCGGGCAGGCGGGGCTCGCTCATCAGCTGGTCTTGGCCGTGGCGCTGGCCTTGTTGCGCTGGGACAGCGATTTGATCAGGCCGTCGATGCCGTTGGCGTTGATCTCCTGGGCGAACTGGTTGCGATAGGTTTCCACCAGCCACAGGCCGAGCACGTTCAGGTCGTAGATCTTCCAGCCGTCGCCCACCTTCTCGAGGCGGTAGTCGAGCTGGATGGGCTCGCCCTTGCCGCGCACCTCGGAGCGCACCACCACCTCGGTGTCTTCGGGGCGCATGCGCATGGGCTTGAAGCTCAGGGTCTGGTCGCGGACCTCGCCCAGCGCGCCCGAGTAGGTGCGCACCAGCAGGGCCTTGAACTCGGTTTCGAGTTGCTTCTGCTGCTCGGGCGTGGCCTGGCGCCAGCCGCGGCCCACCGCGGACGCGGTCATGCGCGTGAAGTTCACGTTGGGCATGATCTTGCTGTCGACCAGCGCCATGATCTTGTTCATGTCGCCGGCGCGGATCGCGGGATCGGTCTTGATGGTGTCGAGCACCTCGGTGGAGATGCGCTTGACCAGGGCATCGGGCGCTTCCGAGGCCGCGGCCGGCAGGCTCCAGGCCATCGCGGCCAGCGTGAGGCCGGCGATCCAGGCGCGTCGTTGCAGCAGGTTCTTCGTCATCGTGTGTTTCTCCGTGGCGGCCTTTTGGGCCGGGAAGACATCCTAGGGCTCAGAGCAGACGCTTCTGTGTCGGGTTCCGGGCCAAAGGTTGCGAGTCGTATCGCTGGTTTGCGCTCACTCTCGCGTCAGTTCCCGTTGCCCAGGCCGATGCCTTTGTCGATCATGTCGTTGATCTGGGTCTGGCGACGGCTGAGGTAGAAGTCGCGGGTGAAGCTGTACTTGTCGAGCGCTGCGTCGTCGAGCAGGTTGGACGCACGCAGCAGCTGCGCGCGCGTGTCCACGATGCGCAGGGCATAGAGGCTGTTTCGGGTGGGCACGTGGTCCACGTAGGCCACCGGATCGCCCGCGGCGTCGGCCACCATGCCCACGCTGTCGCGCGCGGTCGACGGGCCCAGCAGCGGCCACACCACGTACGGGCCCGAGGGCACGCCCCAGCGGCCCATGGTCTGGCCGAAGTCGATGCGGCTGCGCGGAATGCCCGCCTCGCTCGCGATGTCGAGCAGGCCACCGAAGCCGAGCACGGTGTTGACGCCGAAGCGCATGAGGTTCTCGCCGCTTTCGCGCGGGCGCAGCTGCAGGCCCGCGTTCACCGCCGACCACAGGTCCCCCAGGTTGCTGAAGAAGTTGTTCACGCCGGTGCGCACCGGGCTGGGCGTGACCTTCACGTAGGCCGTGGCCACGGGCTTGAACACCGCTTCATCGGCGGCGTCGTTGAAGCGCTGGACCTGGCGGTTGAAGGGTTCGAGCGGATCGCGCGGATCGGCGTCGGGGCCGGTGGCGCAGCCGCCCAGGGCGACCAGGGCGGTGGCGGCGAGCGCAGGGCGCAGGGCGGGCAAGGGGGACGGCAGGTTCATGGTGGGTCTCCCAGCGAGAGGGTCACTGCGAGGTCGAAGGGGCGCCGGGGGCCGCCGGCTTGCTGTCGGCCCCTTCGGCGGCGCGGTTGAACAGGAACTGGCCGATGAGATTCTCCAGCACCAGGGCCGACTGCGTCTGCGTGACCACGGCACCGTCGGCGAGGTTGTCGGGGTCGCCCCCGGCCTCGATGCCGATGTACTGGTCGCCCAGCAGGCCGCTGGTGAGGATCTTCATCGAGCTGTCCTTGGGAAAGGCGTAGCGCTTCTGCAGCGAGAGCGTGATGCTGGCCTGGAAGGTCTTGTCGTCGAAGCCGATGTTCTCGACCCGGCCCACCACCACGCCGGCGCTGCGCACCGCGGCGCCGGGCTTGAGGCCGCCGGCGTTGTCGAAGCGCGCGGTGACGCGGTAGGTGGGCTCGAAGTTCAGGCTCAGCAGGTTGGCCGATTGCAGCGCGAGGAACAGGATGGCCGCCCCGCCGATGAGCACGAAGAGGCCGACCCAGAAATCGTTCTTGGAGGAGGTCATGGTGTTTCTCCAGGGATGCTCAGATGCTGAACATCATGGCGGTGAGCACGAAATCGAGCCCGAGCACGGTGAGCGAGGCCATCACCACGGTGCGGGTGGTGGCGCGCGACACGCCCTCGGGCGTGGGGCGTGCGAGGTAACCCTGCAGCAGCGCGATGAAAGTGACGGCGAAGCCGAACACGACGCTCTTGATGACGCCGTTGCCGACATCGGCCCAGACATCGACGCCGCTCTGCATCTGGCTCCAGAAGGCGCCACCGTCGAGGCCGATGAGGCCCACGCCCACCAGCCAGCCGCCGATGACGCCGACCGCGCTGAACACGGCGGCCAGCAGCGGCATGGTGATCACGCCGGCCCAGAAGCGCGGCACGAGCACGCGGCGCACCGGGTCCACGGCCATCATTTCCATGGCGCTGAGCTGCTCGCCGGCCTTCATGAGGCCGATCTCGGCGGTGAGCGAGGTGCCCGCGCGGCCCGCGAACAGCAGCGCGCTAACCACCGGCCCGAGCTCGCGCACCAGCGAGAGCGCCACCAGCACGCCGAGCGCGTCGGTGGCGCCATAGCGCTGCAGCGTGTAGTAGCCCTGCAGACCGAGCACGAAGCCCACGAACAGGCCCGACACGCCGATGATGGACAGCGAGTGGTTGCCCAGGAAATGGATCTGGTCGCGCACCAGGCCGAAGCGGCGCAGGGCCACGCCCGCCAGCGCCACGAGGCGAAGGAACAGCCGGGCACCGAAACCCAGCGCCGTGAGCCACAGGCGCACGGCGCGGCCGACGCGGGCGGGGTGCAGGGGGCTCATCGCGCGCCTCCGGGGCCGAAGTCGTCGGCGAGCGAGGGGGCCGGGTGGTGGAAACGCACCGGGCCTTCGGGCCGCGCATTCACGAACTGGGCCACCAGGGGGTCGTCGCTGTGGCGCACGTCGTCGGGCGTGCCCTGCGCGGCGATGCGGCCGTTGGCCAGCACGATCACCTGGTCGGCGATGGCGAAGGTTTCGTCGAGGTCGTGCGAGACCACGATGCTCGTGAGGCCCATGGCGTCGTTGAGTTCGCGGATCAGGCGCGAGGCGGTGCCCAGCGAGATCGGGTCGAGGCCGGCGAAGGGCTCGTCGTACATCACGAGCTCGGGGTCGAGCGCGATGGCGCGGGCCAGTGCCACGCGCCGCGCCATGCCGCCCGAGAGTTCGCTGGGCATGAGGTTTCGCGCGCCGCGCAGGCCCACGGCGTTGAGCTTCATGAGCACGATGTCGCGCACCAGCGGCTCGGGCAGCCGGGTGTGCTCGCGCAGCGGGAAGGCCACGTTGTCGAACACGCTCATGTCGGTGAACAGCGCACCGAACTGGAACAGCATGCCCATGCGGCGGCGTGCCGCGTAGAGCGCGCGCGGGTCCATGGTGGTGACGTCGACGCCATCGAACAGGGTCTGGCCGCGCTGGGCGCGGATCTGCCCGCCGATGAGGCGCAGCACCGTGGTCTTGCCACCGCCCGAGGCACCCATGAGCGCCGTGACCTTGCCGCGCGGCACGGTCAGCGAGATGTCGTCGAGGATGACGCGCTCACCGTAGCCGAAGGTGAGCCCGCGCAGTTCGACCAGCGGGGGTGGGGAGGCGGTGTTCATCAATGAAAAGCCGGGCGTGAAACCCGGCCGCCGCATGATACGGGAATCGGCTCAACCCGATTTCCGTATCCCCTTACAGATTGGTAATCGTCTGTTCAGCGCGGCAGGTCGGAGTAGCCCATGAGGAATTCGTCGACCGCGCGCGCGGCCTGGCGGCCTTCGCGGATGGCCCAGACCACCAGCGACTGGCCACGGCGCATGTCGCCGGCGGCGAACACCTTGGCCACATTGGTGGCGTAGCCGCCCGTGAAGTCGGTGCTGGCGCGGGCGTTGCCGCGCGCGTCCTTGTCGACGCCGAAGGCCTCGAGCACGCTGGCCACGGGGTTGGTGAAGCCCATGGCGAGCAGCACCAGGTCGGCCTTGTATTCCTTCTCGGTGCCCGGCACCTCGACGAACTTGCCGTCCTTGAATTCGACGTGCACGGTCTTGAGGCCGGTGAGCTTGCCGTTCTTGCCGATGAATTCCTTGGTGGACACCGCGAACTCGCGCACGCAGCCCTCTTCGTGGCTGGAGCTGGTGCGCAGCTTGAGCGGCCAGTAGGGCCACACCAGGGGCTTGTTTTCCTGCTCGGGCGGCTGGGGCATGACCTCGAACTGGGTCACGCTCGCAGCGCCGTGGCGGTTGCTGGTGCCCACGCAGTCGGAACCGGTGTCGCCGCCGCCGATCACGATCACGTGCTTGCCGTCGGCGCGCAGCTGGCCCTTGAGCTTGTCGCCCGCGTTGACCTTGTTCTGCTGCGGCAGGAACTCCATGGCGAAGTGCACGCCATCGAGCTCGCGGCCGGGCACGGGCAGGTCGCGGCTCTGTTCGGCGCCGCCCGTGAGCAGCACGGCGTCGAACTCGCTCTTGAGCTGCTCGGCGCTCACGGTTTCCTTGGCCCAGTTGGTGACCTTGCTGCCCGCGGGCATGGCGCCCACGAGCACGCCGGTGCGGAACACCACGCCTTCGGCCTCCATCTGCGCCACGCGGCGGTCGATGTGCGACTTCTCCATCTTGAAGTCGGGAATGCCGTAGCGCAGCAGGCCACCCACGCGGTCGTTCTTCTCGAACACGGTCACATCGTGGCCGGCGCGCGCGAGCTGTTGCGCCGCTGCCAGGCCCGCGGGGCCCGAACCCACCACGGCCACCTTCTTGCCGGTCTTGTGGCGCGCGGGCTGCGGCTGCACCCAGCCTTCGGCCCAGGCCTTGTCGATGATCGCGTGCTCGATCGACTTGATGCCCACGGCGTCGTCGTTCACGTTGAGCGTGCAGGCGGCCTCGCAGGGCGCGGGGCAGATGCGGCCGGTGAACTCGGGGAAGTTGTTGGTGCTGTGCAGCACCGTGATGGCGTTCTTCCAGTCGCCCTGGTACACGAGGTCGTTGAAGTCCGGAATGATGTTGTTGACCGGGCAGCCGTTGTTGCAGAACGGCGTGCCGCAGTCCATGCAGCGCGCGCCCTGCACTTTGGCCTGCGCTTCATCGAGGCCGACAACGAACTCCTTGTAGTGCTTGAGCCGCTCGGGCACGGGCTTGTAGCCCTCTTCGATGCGCTCGAATTCCATGAAGCCGGTGACTTTTCCCATGGTGCTGTCCTTGTGCGTGTCGTGGGGCGGTGTGCTTACTTCGCGGGCGCGGCGGCCTTCTTGGCCGTGCCCTTGGCTTTGGTCGTGGCGTCCGCGGCGGCCTGGCGGGCGTGCATTTCGCCGAGCGCGCGCTTGTATTCGGTGGGCATGACCTTGACGAATTTCGCGCGGGCCTGGGCCCAGTTGTCGAGCAGTTCGCGCGCGCGCTTGCTGCCAGTCCAGCGGTTGTGGTCCTCGAGCAGCTTTTTGAGCTGGGCCTCGTCGGCCTGGCCGCGGTGCCAGGCGGCCTTGTCGCTCTGGGCTTCCTGCTCCTTGGCCGACAGCACGGGCTCCAGGCCCACCATGGCGGTGTTGCAGCGTTTGGCAAACTGGCCGTCTTCGTCGTACACGTAGGCCACGCCGCCGCTCATGCCGGCCGCGAAGTTGCGGCCGGTCTTGCCCAGCACCACCACGGTGCCGCCGGTCATGTATTCGCAGCCGTGGTCACCCGTGCCTTCCACCACCGCGGTGGCGCCCGACAGGCGCACCGCGAAGCGCTCGCCGGCCACGCCGGCGAAGAAGGCCTCGCCCGTGGTGGCGCCGTACAGCACCGTGTTGCCCACGATGATGTTGCGGGTGGACTCGCCGCGGAAGTCGATGCTGGGGCGCACCACCACGCGGCCGCCCGACAGGCCCTTGCCGGTGTAGTCGTTGGCGTCGCCGATCAGGTAGAGCGTGATGCCCTTGGCCAGGAAGGCGCCGAACGACTGGCCGCCCGTGCCCTCGAGCTGGATGCGGATGGTGTCGTCGGGCAGGCCTTCGGGGTGGTGCTTGGTGAGTTCGCCCGAGAGCATGGCGCCCACCGAGCGGTTCACGTTGCGGGCCACCTCGATGAACTGCACGCGCTCGCCCTTTTCGATGGCGGGCTTGCACTTCTGGATCAGCACCTGGTCGAGCGCTTTCTCCAGGCCGTGCTCCTGCGCTTCGGTGTGCAGGCGCGGCACGTCGGCCGGCACCGCGGGCGTGGCCAGCAGGCGGCTGAAGTCGAGGCCGCGGGCCTTCCAGTGGGCGATGCCGGCGCGCATGTCGAGCAGGTCGGCGCGGCCGATGAGGTCGTCGAACTTGCGCACGCCGAGCTGGGCCATGATGTGGCGCACCTCTTCGGCGATGAAGAAGAAGTAGTTGACCACGTGCTCGGGCTTGCCCGAGAACTTCTTGCGCAGCGCCGGGTCCTGCGTGGCCACGCCCACCGGGCAGGTGTTGAGGTGGCACTTGCGCATCATGATGCAGCCCTCGACCACCAGCGGCGCGGTGGCGAAGCCGAACTCGTCGGCGCCGAGCAGCGCGCCGATGACCACGTCGCGGCCGGTCTTCATCTGGCCGTCGGCCTGCACGCGGATGCGGCTGCGCAGGCGGTTGAGCACCAGGGTCTGCTGGGTCTCGGCCAGGCCGATCTCCCAGGGCGAGCCCGCGTGCTTGATGGACGACCAGGGCGAGGCGCCGGTGCCACCGTCGTGGCCCGCGATCACCACGTGGTCGGCCTTGCACTTGGCCACGCCCGCGGCGATGGTGCCCACGCCCACCTCGGACACCAGCTTGACGCTGATGCTGGCGTGCGGCGCCACGTTCTTGAGGTCGTGGATCAGCTGGGCCAGGTCTTCGATGGAGTAGATGTCGTGGTGCGGCGGCGGGCTGATGAGGCCCACGCCCGGCACCGAGTAGCGCAGCTTGCCGATGTACTCGGACACCTTGCCGCCGGGCAGCTGGCCGCCCTCGCCCGGCTTGGCGCCCTGGGCCATCTTGATTTGCACCTGGTCGGCGCTCTGCAGGTATTCGGCCGTGACGCCGAAGCGGCCCGAGGCCACCTGCTTGATCTTCGAGCGCAGGCTGTCGCCGTCTTCGAGCGGCAGGTCGACCTCGACCACGTCCTCGCCGATGATGGACTTGAGCGTTTCGCCCTTGGTGATCTTGATGCCCTTGAGCTCGTTGCGGTAGCGGCGCTCGTCTTCGCCGCCTTCGCCGGTGTTGCTCTTGCCGCCGATGCGGTTCATGGCCACGGCCAGCGTGGCGTGGGCCTCGGTGCTGATCGAGCCCAGCGACATCGCGCCGGTGGCGAAGCGCTTGACGATCTCCTTCGCCGGCTCGACCTCGTCGAGCGGGATGGCCTTGCTCGGGTCGAGCTTGAACTCGAACAGGCCGCGCAGCGTCATGTGGCGGCGGCTCTGGTCGTTGATGATCTGGGCGTACTCCTTGTACGTGTTCCAGTTGTTGGCGCGCGTGCTGTGCTGCAGCTTGGCGATGGCGTCGGGCGTCCACATGTGCTCTTCGCCGCGCGCACGCCACGCGTATTCGCCACCGGCGTCGAGCATGCTTTCGAGCACCGGGTCGTCGCCGAAGGCGGCCTTGTGCATGCGCAGCGCCTCTTCGGCGATCTCGAACACGCCGATGCCCTCGACGCGGCTCGCGGTGCCGGTGAAGTACTTGGCCACGGTGTCGCTGCTCAGGCCGATGGCCTCGAAGAGCTGGGCGCCGCAGTAGCTCATGTAGGTGCTCACGCCCATCTTGGACATGATCTTCGACAGGCCCTTGCCGATCGCCTTGATGTAGTTGTAGATCGCCTTGTCGGCGCTCAGCGCGCCCGGCAGGTCCTTGTGGATCGAGGTGAGCGTTTCCAGCGCCAGGTAGGGGTGCACGGCTTCGGCGCCGTAGCCCGCGAGCACGGCGAAGTGGTGCACCTCGCGCGCGGTGCCGGTCTCCACCACCAGGCCGGCGCTGGTGCGCAGGCCTTCACGCACCAGGTGCTGGTGGATGGCCGACAGCGCGAGCAGCGCAGGAATGGCCACCTGCGCCGCGCCCACGCCGCGGTCGCTGATGATGAGGATGTTCTTGCCGCCCTTGATGGCGTCGACCGCGGCCGCGCACAGCGAGGCCAGCTTGGCTTCCACGCCCTCGCGGCCCCAGGCCACCGGGTAGGTGATGTCGAGCGTGACGCTGCGGAACTTGCCCTGCGTCACCGATTCGATGTTGCGCAGCTTGGCCATGTCGCGGAAGTCGAGCACGGGCTGGCTCACTTCGAGGCGCATGGGCGGGTTGACCTGGTTGATGTCGAGCAGGTTGGGCTTGGGGCCGATGAAGGACACCAGCGACATCACGATGGCTTCGCGGATCGGGTCGATCGGCGGGTTCGTGACCTGCGCGAACAGCTGCTTGAAGTAGTTGTAGAGCGGCTTGTTCTTGTCCGACAGCACGGCCAGCGGGCTGTCGTTGCCCATGGAGCCGATGCCCTCTTCGCCGTTCGTGGCCATGGGGCTCATGAGGAACTTGATGTCCTCCTGCGTGAAGCCGAAGGCCTGCTGCAGGTCGAGCAGCTCGGGCGAGACGCGCTCGACGCCGGCCGACTGCGGCTCGGTTTGGGCCACGGGCAGCTCCTGCGGCGATTCACCGGCCACCGGGTGCTCGACGTCATCGAGGCGGATGCGCAGGTTGTCGATCCACTGCTTGTAGGGCTTGCTGTTGGCGAGGTTGGCCTTGAGCTCCTCGTCGTCGATCATGCGGCCCTGCTCGAGGTCGATCAGGAACATCTTGCCGGGCTGCAGGCGCCACTTGCGCACGATCTTGTTCTCGGGCACGGGCAGCACGCCCGACTCCGAGCCCATGATCACCAGGTCGTCGTCGGTGATGCAGTAGCGCGAAGGGCGCAGGCCGTTGCGGTCGAGCGTGGCGCCGATCTGGCGGCCATCGGTGAACACGATCGAGGCCGGGCCGTCCCAGGGCTCGAGCATGGCGGCGTGGTACTCGTAGAACGCGCGGCGGCGGTCGTCCATGAGCGTGTGCTGTTCCCAGGGCTCGGGAATCATCATCATCACGGCCTGCGCCAGCGGGTAGCCGGCCATGGTGAGCAGCTCGAGGCAGTTGTCGAAGGTCGCGGTGTCGGACTGGTGCGCGAAGCTGATCGGGTAGAGCTTCTTCAGGTCGTCACCGAGCACGGGCGAGCTCATCACGCCCTCGCGCGCCTTCATCCAGTTGTAGTTGCCCTTGACGGTGTTGATCTCGCCGTTGTGCGCGACGTAGCGGTACGGGTGGGCGAGCGGCCACTCGGGAAAGGTGTTGGTGGAGAAGCGCTGGTGCACCAGGCCCAGCGCGGACACGCAGCGCGGGTCCTGCAGGTCCTTGAAGTAGGTGCCGACCTGGTCGGCCAGCAGCAGGCCCTTGTAGACCACGGTGCGGCTGCTCATGCTCACCACGTAATACTCTTTCGAGTGCGTGAGCTTGAGGCGCTGGATCGCGGCGCTCGCGGTCTTGCGGATCACGTAGAGCTTGCGCTCGAGCGCGTCCTGCACGATGACGTCGTTGCCGCGGCCGATGAAGACCTGGCGGATGATGGGTTCCTTGGCGCGCACCGTGGGCGACATGGGCATGTCGAGGTTCACGGGCACGTCGCGCCAGCCCAGCAGTACCTGGCCTTCGGCGGCGATGGCGCGCTCCATTTCCTGTTCGCAGGCCAGGCGGCTGGCGTGCTCCTTGGGCATGAAGATCATGCCCACGCCATACTCGCCCGCGGGCGGCAGCGTGACGCCCTGCGCCGCCATCTCTTCGCGGTAGAGCGCGTCGGGCATCTGGATCAGCAGGCCCGCACCGTCGCCCATGAGCTTGTCGGCGCCCACGGCGCCCCGGTGGTCGAGGTTCTCGAGGATCTTGAGCGCCTGGGTCACGATCGCGTGACTCTTCTCGCCCTTGATGTGCGCCACGAAGCCCACACCGCACGCATCGTGCTCGTTGGCCGGGTCGTACAGACCGTGTTGCTGGAGGTGCTGCTGCTCGCCAAACGTGCTCATGGCGTGTCCTTATTCGTCGTGGGGCAAAAACAAACGGGACCGCGAGCATATTGCATCGCACCATGCCGGCCAAGCATTTTAAATGGGGTCAGATCCCATTTTTCTCACCATCCCAGTCCGCGAGAATTCAATTGGGGACAGATCAAAGACGCGAAGGGCTCAGGGCTCGTCGGCACGCACGGGCATCGGCGGGCGGCCGCGCGGCGAGCGTGCCACCCGGCGCTCGGTGTGCTTTTGCAGGGCCTGCACGAAGGCCGCATCGCCCAGCGCCCAGCCGTGCAGCGTGGCGTCGGCGATGGCCCGCTGCTGCTCGGCCGACAGCCCAGCGCGGACCCGCTCGCCATAGGCCGCCTCGCGCGCGAACGGCGTGTTGCCCAAGGCCCAGTAAACGGGGTGCGGCGTGAGCTGGCGGTCGACGCGCTGCCCGATGTGGTGGCGGTGGCTCGACCAGGCGTAGTCGCGCGGGTCCGACACCAGGCCCTCGCGCACCGGGTGCAGCTCGATGTGGGCCATGCACGCCAGCAGGTAGCCCTCTTCCTGCACCAGCGTCGACTTGTAGCGCCCATCCCACAGCGTGCCGCTGCGGCCGTGCCGGTTGTTGAAGCGGCGCACGTAGGCCCGTCCCACGGCCTGCATGGTGCGCGGCACGCCATCGGCCGTGCTGGGCGTGAGCAGCAGGTGCAGGTGGTTGTCCATCAGCGCCCAGGCGTGCACGGCCACGCCGTGGGCACGCGCCTGCTCGAACACGAGGTCCATGAGCTGCTGGCGGTCGGTGTCGTCCAGCACGATGGCCTGGCGGTTGTTGCCGCGCTGGATCACGTGGTGGGCGTGACCGGCAAGGGTGAGGCGGGGCAGTCGGGCCATGGCCGGGGCATCGTGTTGGGGGCCGATTATGGGAGCGCGCGGTCGATGCGCTGGGCCACCCACAGGCCCAGCAGGCAGCAGGCGCCGGTCACGAGCCAGCTCCATTGCCAGCCCCCGGCCAGCGTCGCCACCCAGGCCACCAGCGGCGGGCCGGCGAACTGCCCCAGGGCCGAGAGCTGCTGCATCCAGCCCACCGTGGTCGACACCGTGTCTTCACCCGGTGCCAGCCGCACCGCGAGCCCGAACAGTGTGCCCGGAATCAGCCCGCCCACGCCCGAGAACACCAGCACCCCCAGGTATTGCAAGACGAACGGCCCGTCGAGCGCGAACGCCAGCACCGCGCCCACGCCCATGGCCAGGTAGGCGAGCCGAAGCACCACCAGGGGCCGCGCACCGTGCGCGATCCAGCGGCCGGCGCCGATGTTGCCGCCCATGTTCACCGCCGCGGCCAGCGCGCTCAGCAGGCCGGCCGCGACACCGCCGAGACCGCCCTGCGCCAGGATGGTGGGCAGAAAGCCCACCACCGCCAGCCACTGGCCCGAGTACAGCAGGAAACCCAGGGCCACGAGCCAGGGCCCGGGCGCCGACAGGGTGCGCCGCAGGCGCGGCAGCAAGGGAGCGGCCTGACCGTCCAGGCGGGCGTCCGCCGGCAGGCCCGTGAGCAGCATCAGCGCGGCCAGGGCCGACACCCCCGACAGCGCCAGCCACACCACGCGCCACCCCATGGTCTCGATCACCGGCGCGCCCACCAGCAGGGCCAGGGCCGTGCCCAGCGGCATGTAGGCGCCCCACCAGCCCAGCGAGCGCGCGAGCAGCCGCGGCTCGGCCACGTGGCGGCGGATCAGCCCGGGGGCCGGCAGCACCGCCAGCAGAAAGCCCAGCCCTTCGAGCACGCGCGAGGCCAGCAGCCAGCCCGGCGAAGGCGCCGTGGCGCCCCAGGCGCTGCCCAGTGCGAGGGCCACCAGCCCGAGCAGCATCACGCGCCGCGGACCGAAGCGGTCGGCCGAGAGGCCGACGAACAGGCCCAGGCACATGCCCGCGAGCTGCACCAGCGACAACAGGAAGCCGGCCTGCAGCAGGCTGATGCCCAGCCCGGCCTGCAAGGCCGGCACGGCGGGCGGCAGCTTGCCGATGTGCAGGGCGCAGGTCACGCCCACGCCCACCACGAGCGCGGCCGCGCGCTTCGGAGGCTGCGGCCCGCTCATGGGAACACCGCGGCGCCGAACAGGCGTTCGTGCTCGCGGATCGCGAAGCGGTCGGTCATGCCCGCGATGTAATCGGCCACGGCGCGCGGCAGCGCCGGCGCTTCGCGGTAGGCCTCGGGCAATTGCGAGGGCTCGGCCAGGTAGCGCTCGAACAGGTCGCGCACCACCTGGCGCGCCCGGCCCGTGGTCTCCACCACCTGCGGGTGGCGGTAGAGGTTGCGGAACAGGAAGCGCTTGAGCTGCTGGCTGCTGTCGCGCATGCCTTCGGAAAAGCGCACCAGCGCGGCCGAGGCCCGCGCCTCGTCGGGCGATTGCACGCCCGCCTCGGCGATGCGCGCGCGCGTGGCGTCGATCACGTCGTACACCTGATCGCTCAGCATGCGGCGGATGCTTTCGAAGAGCAGCCGCCGGCCGCGCAGGTGGGGGTGCTGCTGCAGCGCCTGGCGGCGGTAGCGGTCGAACAGCTCGACGGCCTCGAGCTGCTCCATGGTGATCAGGCCCGAGCGCACGCCGTCGTCGATGTCGTGCGCGTTGTAGGCGATCTCGTCGGCCAGGTTGCACAACTGGGCTTCGAGCGAGGGCGAGCCGCCCTGGAGGAAGCGCTGCGCGACGCCACCCGGCTCGCGGGCCTCAAGCTGTTCGGCGTGGCGGCGCGAGCAGTGCTTGAGAATGCCCTCGCGCGTTTCGAAGCAGAGGTTCAGGCCGTCGAACTCGGGGTAGCGTTCTTCGAGTTCGTCGACCACCCGAAGGCTTTGCAGGTTGTGCTCGAAGCCCCAGCCCTCGGGGGCCTGGCCGTCGGGCGGCAAGGCCTGCAGGGCTTCGTGCAGGGCGTCCTGGCCGGCATGGCCGAAGGGCGTGTGGCCCAGGTCGTGGGCCAGCGCCACGGCCTCCACCAGGTCTTCGTTGAGACGCAGCGAGCGCGCGATGCTGCGGCCCAGTTGGGCCACCTCGATCGAGTGCGTGAGCCGCGTGCGGAACAGATCGCCTTCGTGGTTGAGGAAGACCTGGGTCTTGTAGACCAAGCGGCGGAACGCGGTGGAGTGCACGATGCGGTCGCGGTCGCGCTGGAAGGCGGTGCGCGTCGGCGCGTCGGGCTCGGGGTGGCGCCGGCCGCGGCTGCGCGCGGGATCGCAGGCGTAGGGGGCCAGCAAGGCCGTCATGCGGGCTGGCAGCTGCGCGCGATCACGTCGGCCACCACCGCATCGGGCACCGGGCGCAGCACCGCACGGCCCGGGCCGTCGATGAGCACGAAGCGGATCTCGCCGGCCTCGGACTTCTTGTCCACCCGCATGAGCTCGAGGTAACGCTCGGCGTTGCGACTGGGGTCGAGCACCGGCGCCACCACGGGCAGTCCGGCGCGCTCGACGAGGCGCTTGACGCGGTCCACGAAGGCCGCATCGACCAGCCCGACCGCCTGCGACAGGCGCGCCGCCATGACCATGCCGCATCCCACGGCTTCGCCGTGCAGCCAGGCGCCATAACCCATGCCGGCCTCGATCGCGTGCCCGAACGTGTGGCCGAAGTTGAGGATGGCGCGCAGGCCCGATTCGCGCTCGTCGCTGGACACCACGGCGGCCTTGATCTCGCAGCTGCGCTGCACCGCATGCGCCAGGGCCTGCAGGTCGAGGGCCCGCAGGGCATCGATGCGCGTCTCGATCCATTCGAAAAAGGCCATGTCGGCGATCGGTCCGTACTTGATGACCTCGGCCAGGCCCGCGCTGAGTTCGCGCGCCGGCAGGGTGCGCAGCACCGAGAGGTCGCACAGCACGCGCAAGGGCTGGTGGAAGGCGCCGACCATGTTTTTGCCCAGCGGGTGGTTGATGCCGGTCTTGCCACCCACGGAAGAGTCGACCTGCGACAGCAAGGTGGTGGGCAGTTGAACGAACGACACGCCGCGCATGAAGCACGCGGCGGCGAAACCGGTCATGTCGCCCACCACACCGCCGCCCAGGGCATAGAGCACGGTCTTGCGGTCACAGCCCGCAGCGAGCAGGCCATCGAAGATGCGCTGCAGTGTGGCCCAGTTCTTGTGCGCCTCGCCGTCGGGCAACACCACCGTGTGCACCAGGCGGTGCCGGCGCTTGAGCCCCTGCTCGAGCGCCGCCAGGTACAAGGGCGCCACGGTTTCGTTGGTCACGATCAGCGCGTGGCCACTGGCGGGCAGGCCGTCGTAGGAGGCGGGATCGTCGAGCAGACCGGCGCCGATCAGGATGTCGTAGCTGCGATCGCCCAGGTCGATGGGCACTAGCAAAGGCGTGGGAGCAACGGCGGTGGAGGGCATGCCCGAAGTGTATGCCGGCCCCCGGGCCGGGCCTTCGGGGCTCAGGCCGGCGCGTCGGGCGCGGTGCGCACGAAGCCCGCGAGTTCGAGCTGCATGACGATCATGTTCACCAGCGTCGCCACCGAGGGCCGGCCGGTGTCGATCGTGAAATGTGCGCTCTGCGCATACAGCGGGTGGCGTTGTGCGTGCAGCTCGCGCAGCTTGGCCAGCGGATCGGCAACCTGCAGCAGCGGCCGGTTGCGGTCATGGCGGAGACGGCGCTGCAACTCCTCGGGCGAGGACCGCAAGTACACGACCTGACCGTGCTCGCGCATGCACTGCCGGTTCTCGGGCCGCAGCACCGCTCCCCCGCCGGTCGACACGACCGAGACCGGGCCGGCGGCGATGTCGGCCAGCACGCCGGCCTCGACGTCGCGAAACGCGGCCTCGCCCTCGCGCTCAAAGAAGGTGCGGATACTGGAGCCGATGTGCGCCTCGATGGCGTGGTCCACATCGACAAAGGGCAAACCCAGCCGGCGGGCCAACTGGCGCCCGACGGTGGATTTGCCCGAGCCTGGCAGTCCGACGAGGAATACCGATGTGCTGAGACTCAATTGATCGCGGTGCGGCCGAGCACGCGGGGCGTGATGAAGATCAGCAGTTCGGAACGCTCATCGATCATGTCGCGCGACTTGAACAGGTTGCCCACGGCCGGGATGTCGCCGAGCAGCGGCACCTTGCGGATCTGGTTGCGCTCGGTGCGCTCGAAGATGCCGCCGATCACCACGGTGCCGCCGTTCTCGACCAGCACCTGGGTCTTCACGTGCTTGGTGTCGATCGCGATGCCGTCCACGGTGGTCTCGCCGCGGGTGTCCTTGTTCACGTCCAGGTCGAGAATGATGTTGCCCTCGGGCGTGATCTGCGGCGTGACCTCGAGCTTGAGGTTGGCCTTGCGGAACGCGATGGCCGTGGCGCCGCTGGAGGTCGCAGTCTGGTAGGGGAATTCGGTGCCCTGCTCGATCAGGGCCTTCACCTGGTCGGCCGTGACCACCCGCGGGCTCGACACCACGCGGCCCTTGCCGTCCGATTCGAGCGCCGAGATCTCGAGCGCCAGGAAGCGCGAGGCGTTGGGGCTGAACAGCGAGAGCGCGTAGGTGGCCGCGGCGCCGCTGGGCGGCAGCGCGGGCAGGTTGACGAAGGGCGAGGAGGTCAGCGTGGGGCTGGTCGTGACGGCCGAGTAGTTGCTGCCGAAGTTGCCTCGAACGCCGTTGCCGTTGACCGAACCGGCGCTGAAATCACGCACACCGCCGCCCAGGCGCACCCCGATGGACTTGCTGAAGTCGTCGTCGGCTTCGACGATGCGGGCCTCGATGAGCACCTGGCGGATCGGGATGTCGAGCTTGGCAATGAGCTCCTGCACCTGCTGCAGGCGCGAGGGGATGTCGGTCACGAACAGCTGGTTGGTGCGCGGCTCGGCGATCACGCTGCCACGTGCCGAGATGATGCGCGCCGAGCTGCCGGACGAGCCACTGCCCCCCACCGCGCCCGACGTGAGTTGGGTCGCGATGTCGGCCGCCTTGGCGTAGTTCATCTGGAACGACTGGGTGCGAACCTGTTCGAGGCTCTCCACGGTCGCACGGGCCTCGAGCTCCTGCTTCTCGCGGGCGGCGATCTCGTCGCGCGGCGCGATCCACAGCACGTTGCCGGTCTTGCGCAGGCCCAGGCCCTTGGCCTGCATGATGATGTCGAGCGCCTGGTCCCAGGGCACATCGCGCAGGCGCAGGGTCACGGCGCCCGTCACCGAGTCGGAGGTGACGATGTTGAAGTTGGTGAAGTCGGCAATGACCTGCAGCAGCGCACGGACCTCGATGTTCTGGAAATTCAGCGACAGCTTCTCGCCCGAGTAGCCCGGGCCCTGGGTGAGCTTCGAGGGGTCGATGCGCTGCTCGCGCACCTCGAGCACGAACTGGTTGTCGCTCTGGTAAGCCGAGTGTTCCCAGTTGCCCGTGGCGGCCACCACCATGCGCACGCGATCGCCGTTCTGGGTGGTGGTGACGGTGCGCACCGGCGTGCCGAAGTCGGTCACGTCGAGGCGGCGGCGCAGACCTTCGGGCAGCACGCTCTTCATGAACTCGACGACCAGGCCGGTGCCTTCCTGGCGGATGTCCACGCCCACCTGGTTGTTCGGCAGTTCGACGACCACGCGGCCGCTGTTGCCCGTGCCGCGGCGGAAGTCGATGTCGCGCAACGCGCCCACGTCCACGTTGCGGCTCTCGGAGAAAGCCGCGGGCGGGTTCGTCTGGGCCGTCACGGCTTCGGAGCGCTCCAGCACGACGAGCAGGCTGTTGCCGTCAATGCGCGTCTGGAAGGCCGCCGCCTGCTTGAGGTTGATCACCACGCGCGTGCGGTCGCCCGCCTGCACCACCGTGGCCGAGCGCAGGTTGCCCTCGTTGATGTCCACGGTGCTGCGGCCGATCGCGTTGGAGACGCCAGGAAAGTCCAGCGCGATGCGGGCAGGCGACTGCGTGGAGAAGCTCGCCGGAACGGCCTTGAGCGGCTCGTTGGTGTTGATGCGGATGATCTCGACGCCACTCTGGATGCCGCCCGTGACCGACTGGATCGCCACCTGCGCCTGGGCCAGCCAGGAACTGGCGAGCAGACAAGCCGCCAGACCGCCCTTGTACAGCCTCCGCCCCCACGATGCGCCCGTCATCGTCTGTTCCGGCTTCTTCATTTAGATTCCTCTACTAGCTGCAGCGCCGTCGGGCGCTCGATCCATTCGCCTGCGGCGTCCTGCACGATCTCGCGCAGGACCACTTCGGTTTCGGTAATGCGGGTCACCCGCCCGTAGTTCTGACCCAGGTAGTTTCCGGGACGCACCTGGTACAGCAGCCGGTCGATCTTCACCAGGGCCACCAGCTGGCCATTGCGGTTCAGACTGCCCACCATGCTCATGGCGTCCAGCGGGAAGGCCTCGAGCGGCTGACGGCGACGCGCCAACTCGGGCTCGATCAGCGCCGAACTGGCCGCGGACACCGTCTGCGCGCCGCGCAGCAGGCTGGCCAGCTTCTCGGTGCTGAAGGGCGGGATCAGGCGCTCGGCGCCGTAGGGCTGGGGAACGAAGCGGGTGGGTTCTGAAATGGGCTGCACCGACGGACGGATCGCGTTGCGCTCGGCCTGCATCCAGGCCTGCAGTTCGTCCTGGCCCGAGGACGTGCAGCCCGCCAGGACCATCACCCCCAGTGCCGCGCAGGAAAATCGATGCATCACTTGGCAGCCCCCTTGGCCTTTTGCTGTGCCGCCACCTCATCCGGATCCAGGTAACGGAAGGTCTTGGCCACGCCGTCCATGGCGAGGTAGCCCTCACGATTGGCTATCGGCGTCAGCGTGAGGTTGTTGAGGGTCACGATGCGCGACAGGTTGGCGATGTCGCCGGCGAACAGACCGATGTCGTGGTAGCTGCCCGTGACGCGGATGGTGATCGGGAGTTCGGCGTAGTACTCGCGCACCGCCACCTGCCCCGGACGGAACAGCTCGAACTGCAGGCTGCGGCCCAGACCGGCCTGGTTGATGTCCGACAGCAGCGCGTCCATCTCGGCCTTGCTGGGCAGCTGCTTCTCCAGCTGCGTCACGTACTGCTGGACCTGCTCGAGCTGCTTGCGCAGGGCGTCGAGGTTCACGGCCTGCACCAGCTTCTGCTTGTAGGTCTCGCGCAGCTGCTGTTCCTTGGCGGTCTCGGCCACGAGCTCCTCATCCACGCCCTTGAGCCAGGAGAACCACAGCGCCGCCACCACGCCCGCGCACACCGCGACGAACAACAGGTTGCGGGGCAGCGCGGGCCACAGCGAGGGGTCGTTGGGATCGAGCCCCGAGAACTGCGACCGCAGCTTGCCCTGCAGGGCAGACAAATCCATGTTGAGAGCGGACTTCTTGGCCATCACAACCTCTTCAAACCTTGCCCGCGGCGGGGGCCGCGGGTTTGGCCGGGTCAGCGGCCGGCACCGCGGCCGGCTTCGGGGCTTCCGGACGGCGCAGGGTCACACGCATGACGAAGTTCGCCACGCGCCGCGCGTCCTTGCCGCTCACCGCAGCGTTCGCTGCGACGATCTCGACGAGTTCGGGACGGGTCAGGGCCGGGCTGTTGTTGCCAAGGTTGCGCAGCAACTCGGACACACGCTCCTGGGACTGGGCGGTGCCGTTGAGCAGCACACTGCTGCCCTCCTGCTTCATCGAGCGCAGGTACACCCCTTCGGGCAGTTGCTTGACCAGCTCTTCGAGCAGGTACACCGGCAGGTTGCGGCCGGCCTGCAGGTCTTCCACCGCGGCCTGGCGGGCGCGCAGCGAGGCGATCTGCGCCTGCAGCGTGGCGATGTCCTTGATCTCGGCGTCGAGCTTGGCGATTTCCTGCGTGAGGAACTGGTTGCGCTCCTGCTGGACCGAGATCTGGCCCTGGTACCAGGTGAACACGGCACCGCTGATCACGCCGCCGAGCAGGGCGGAGAGTCCCAGCTGGACAAAAAACTGTTCCTTCTGGCGCTTGCGTGCCGCTTCGCGGTGCGGCAGCAGGTTGATGAGGATCATTGGTAGAACCTCCGCAGCGCAAGACCGGTGGACGTCAGGTAAGCCGACGACTCGCGCGAGATCTTGCGCGCCTGGATGTTGGAGCCCAGCTCCATCGCGTCGAAGGGATTGATCAGCATGCAGGCGAACGAGGTCTGGTGCGTGACGGCTTCGGTCAGGCCCAGCAGTGCGGCGCTGCCGCCCGCGAGCAGGATGTGGTCGATCTTGTTGTACGGCGTGCTCGTGAAGAAGAACTGCAGCGCCCGACCGATTTCCTGCGACAGGCTTTCGATGAAAGGATCGAGCACGGCGCTCTGGTAGTCCTCGGGCAGATCGCCCGACCGCTTCTTGGCCTCGGCCTCGTCGGTCGAAAAACCGTACTGGCGGATGATGAGTTGGGTGAGCTGGCTGCCGCCGAACGCCTGGTCGCGCTCGTAGAGCACCTCGTCGTTGCGGATGACCTGCAAACTGGTGGTCATCGAGCCGATCTCGAACAGGGCCACGAGCGCATCGACGCCCTGGTTCGGCAGGGTCTCGATCACGCGGCCCGCGGCCAGGCGCGACGCGTAGGACTCCACGTCCATCACCACGGGCTTGAGGCCGGCCGCTTCGGCCAGGCCCTGCCGGTCGGACACCTTTTCCTTGCGCGAGGCCGCGATGAGCACCTCGACGTCGCCCACCGAGGTGGTGCTGGGCCCCACCACGCAGAAATCGAGGCTGACCTCGTCGAGCGAGAACGGGATGTACTGGCTGGCCTCGGACTCGACCTGCGCCTCGAGTTCCTTGTCGGACATGCCACCGGGCAGGATGATCTTCTTCGTGATCACCGCCGATGCCGGCAGCGCGAGCGCCACGTTGCGGGTCTTGCTGCCGCTCTTGCGCACCACGCGGCGCAAGGCGTCGGCCACTTCGTCGAACTTCTCGATGTTGCCGTCGGTGATCCAGCCGCGCTCCAGCGGCTCCATGGCACACCGTTCAAGCACGAACTCGCCTGCGCGATTGCGGCTCAACTCGACCAGCTTGACGCTGGAGGAACTGACATCAATGCCCAACAAGGGCGCCGGTTCCCGGCTGAAAAGCGATCCCAATGAGATCAAGGTGGCCCCCAAATCGCGTGGCGCGCACGCGCGCCATACTTAAGAATTCACTTCAATGCTAGCAGTAAGCCCATTGAGCGGCAAAGATTTCTTGCCTCACGCACAAATAGAAACGTTGTCAAAAGCCGACGCGCTGTGAGGGGACCGTGATGGCCGAGTGCCCAGGTGTCTGCCCTGGTTCCGGCCCATGCGAAGCCGCCCTTCAAAACCCCGTCAGCCCGGAAACCGACTCCTACAATGGCGGGCCGATTGCCCCGAATCCGAATGACCCAAGACACCCAGCCTGCCAAAGGCACCACTGCGAAGGCAGTATCTGCGCGCCCTTCTGCACTCGCCTGGATCGGGCGCTTGGTGGTGGCTGCGGCCGGACTGGCGGCGGCGGGTGTTGCGGCCATGTTGATCGCCATCGGCATCGCTCTGGCGGTGGCCTATCCCAACCTGCCCGACGTCACCGGACTGGCCGACTACCGGCCCAAGCTGCCCCTGCGCGTGCTCGCGGACGACGGGCAGTTGCTCGGCGAATTCGGTGAAGAGCGGCGCAATCTGCTCACCATCGACGAGATCCCCGACGTGATGAAGAACGCGGTGCTCGCCATCGAGGACGCGCGCTTTTTCGAGCACAGCGGCGTCGACTACCGCGGCATGGTGCGCGCGGCGCTGGCCAACCTGCGCGAGGCCAAGAGCCAGGGCGCATCCACCATCACCATGCAGGTCGCGCGCAACGTCTACCTGTCGGCCGAGAAGAGCTACACACGCAAGATCTACGAGGTGCTGCTCACCTTCAAGCTCGAGCACCTGCTCACCAAGGAACAGATCCTCGAGATCTACATGAACCAGATCTTCCTGGGGCAGCGGGCCTACGGTTTCGCATCGGCCTCGCAGATCTACTTCGGCAAGCCGCTCAAGGACGTGACCATCGCCGAGGCCGCGGTGCTGGCCGGCCTGCCCCAGGCGCCTTCGGCCTACAACCCGGTGCGCAACCCCAAGCGCGCCCAGGCGCGGCAGCGCTACATCATCGACCGCATGGTCGAAAACGGTTTCATCACGCCGGCCCAGGCGGCCGAGGCCAAGGCCCAGCCGATCAAGCTGCGCCAACCCGCCCGCGAGGAACACATGGCCGCCGAATTCGCGGCCGAAATGGCGCGCCAGGCCATCGTCGCGCAGTACGGCGAAGCGGCCTACACGCGCGGGCTGGTCGTCACCACCACCATCAACACCAAGGCGCAGCAGGCGGCCTACCGCGCGGTGCGCCAGGGCGTGCTCGACTACGAACGCCGCCAGTTCTACCGCGGCCCCGAGCTGTTCATCAACCTGCCCGACGACCCGCAGCAGCGCGACCAGGCCATCGACGAGGCGCTCGCCGAGCGCCCCGACAACGGCGATCTGCTGTCGGCCGTGGTGCTCGAAGCCAGCCCGCGCAAGGTGGTCGTGGTGCGCCAGGACGGCGACCCGATCGAGATCACGGGCGAAGGCCTCAAGCCCGTGCAATCGGGTCTGTCGGACAAAGCCGGCCCCAACATCAAGCTGCGCCCGGGCGCGGTGGTGCGCGTGGTCAAGGTCGACGACAAGTCCTGGCGCATCACGCAGGTGCCCGAGGTGGAGTCGGCCTTCGTGGCCATGGATCCGCGCAATGGTCGCATCGCGGCCCTCATCGGCGGCTTCGACTTCAACAAGAGCAAGTTCAACCACGTGACGCAGGCCTGGCGCCAGCCGGGCTCGAGCTTCAAGCCCTTCATCTATTCCGCGGCGCTGGAAAAGGGCCTCACGCCCATGACCGTGGTGAACGACGCGCCGCTGTTCTACTCGGCCACCGAAACCGGCGGCAAGCCCTGGGAGCCCAAGAACTACGACGGCCAGTTCGAAGGCCCGATGTCGGTGCGCCGCGCGCTCGCCAAGTCCAAGAACATGGTGTCGATCCGCGTGCTGCAGCTGGTGGGCACGCAGAGCGCGCAGGAATGGGTGACGCGCTTCGGCTTCGACGCCGACAAGCACCCCGCCTACCTCACGATGGCCCTGGGTGCCGGCTCGGTCACGCCGCTGCAGATGGTCTCGGCCTATTCCGTGTTCGCCAACGGCGGTCACCGCGTGGCGCCCCTGCTCATCACGCGCGTCACCGACGCGCGCGGCCACGTGCTCTACGAGGCGCCGCAAACCACGCTGGACAACGCACCGCGAGCGATCGAACCGCGCAACGCCTTCATCATGAACAACCTGCTGCAGGAGATCACGCGCTCGGGCACCGCGGCGCGCGCGCAGGCCACGCTCAAACGCCCCGACCTGTACGGCAAGACCGGCACCACCAACGACGCGGTCGACGCCTGGTTCGTGGGCTTCCAGCCCACGCTGGCCGCGGGCGCCTGGATCGGCTACGACACGCCGCGCAACCTGGGCAGCCGCGAAACCGGCGGTGGCCTGGCCCTGCCGATCTGGATCTCGTTCATGCAGGAGATGCTCAAGGGCGTGCCGGTCACGACGTACGAGGCCCCGCCCGGCGTCGTCAATGTGGGCGGCGAGTGGTACTACGAAGAGTTCGTGCCCGGCCGCGGCGTGCACGGCCTGGGCCTGGGCGACCCCTGGCCCGGAGCACCGAACGGCACGCCGGTCGACAACAACGGCCTGCCGGTGCCGGCGCCGGTGCCAGCACCGCAGCCGGACGAGCGACGCAGCATCCTCAACCTGTTCCGGAACTGAAGCGCAAGGGCTGGCCGGCCTGCTCGCTGGCGTAGCGGCTCAGGTTCTCGAAGAACTCGCCGTTGCCCTTGGTGTCCTGCCAGTTCGTGCCGTCGTGCTTGTAGTGGAAGCCCCCCGCGCGCGCGGCCAACCACACTTCGTGCAGCGGCTTCTGGAGGTTGATCACGATCTGGCTGCGGTTGCGAAAGGTCAGCGTGATCATGCCGCCCACACGCTGGTTGTCGATGTCGGCATCGCTGTCTTCGTTGATGCGATCGCAGGCCAGCTCGACCGCGCGCAACAAGGCTTCGGCGCGGTCCTGGTATTCGAGGTCGGTCATAGAATGCGCGGATGTTCAGGTGGCTGCGCATTCTAGGTTTCCGCTCCGGCCCCGCTCGGGTCATGGCCTTGGCGTTGGCGCTGTCGTGCCTGGCTGCCTGCGGGCAGCGGGGTCCGCTCTACCTGCCCTCTCCGACCTCCGCCGCCAAGACCAAGGCTTCCACCGATGTCCCTGCCCCTGCCCGCACACCTGACGCTTCGACACGGTGAACTGCATTTCGAGGACGTGCCCCTCGAGCGCCTGGCCCGCGAACACGGCACCCCGCTCTTCGTTTACAGCAAGGCCGCCATCCTGCAGGCGCTGGCCGCCTACCAGCGTGGCCTCGCGGGCCGCAAGCACCTGATCTGCTACGCCATGAAGGCCAACTCGTCGCTGGCCATCCTGCAGGTGCTGGTGCGGGCGGGCTGCGGCCTGGACATCGTCTCGGGCGGTGAGCTCGAACGCGCGCTGGCGGCCGGTTGCGCGCCCGAGCGCATCGTCTTCTCCGGCGTGGGCAAGCAGCGCGGCGAGATGCGCCGCGCGCTCGAGGTCGGCATCGGCTGCTTCAACGTCGAAAGCCGCGCCGAGCTCGACGTGCTCGACGAGGTCGCGCGCTCGATGGGCCTGCGCGCGCGCGTGAGCATCCGCGTCAACCCCGATGTGGACGCGAAGACCCACCCCTACATCTCCACCGGCCTCAAGGGCAACAAGTTCGGCATCGCCCACAGCGAGGTGCTGCAGACCTACCGCCATGCCGCGGCCTGCGCGGGCCTGGAGGTCGTGGGCATCGACTGCCACATCGGTTCGCAGATCACCGAAGTGGCGCCCTACCTCGACGCCATGGACCGCGTGCTCGACCTGGTCGCCGCGATCGAGGCGGCGGGCGTGCCCCTGCACCACATCGACTTCGGCGGCGGTCTGGGCATCGACTACAACGGCGACACCCCGCCGGCCGCCGACGCGCTCTGGCCCCAGCTGCTGGCCAAGCTCGATGCGCGCGGCTACGGCGAGCGCACGGTGATGATCGAACCCGGCCGCTCGCTGGTGGGCAACGCGGGCGTCTGCCTCACCGAGGTGCTGTTCACCAAGCCCGGCGAACAGAAGAACTTCCTGATCGTCGACGCGGCCATGAACGACCTGCCGCGGCCCGCCATGTACCAGGCCTTCCACCGCATCGAGCCGGTGCGCCCGCGCGCCGACGCCGCGAGCAGCGTGTGGGACGTGGTGGGCCCGGTGTGCGAAAGCGGCGACTGGCTGGGCCGCGACCGGGCGCTCGCCGTGCAGCAGGGCGACCTGTTGGCCGTGTTGTCGGCCGGTGCGTACTGCATGGCCATGGCCAGCAACTACAACACGCGCGGCCGCGCGGCCGAGGTGCTGGTGGACGGCGCCAAGGCCACGCCGATCCGCCAGCGCGAGAGCGCGGCCGATCAGATGCGGCTCGAGACGCTGCTGCCCTGAGGCGCGAGGCGCCGCCACAGGCGCCAGCCCAGCACCAGCGCGAACAGCGCGGCGTACACCGCCACCTCCTGAAAGTTGTTCTTGCCCGCGCGCATCCAGAAGAAGTGCAGCAGCGCGAGCACCGCGATCGCGTAGACCGCGCGGTGCAGCGCCTGCCAGCGCGGTGCACCGAGCGCGCGGATGGCGCGGTTGAATGAGGTCGCCGCGAGCGCCAGCAGCAGCAGCCAGGCCAGCGAGCCCACCAGAATGAACGGGCGCTTGGGAATGTCGGCCACCACATCGGCCCACACGAACCCCATGTCGAACCACACATACGCGAGCCAGTGCAGCGTGGCGTAGAAGAACACGAACACGCCGAGCATGCGGCGAAAGCGCGCGAGCGCGGGCATCCGGAAGGTGATCCGCAAGGGCGTTACCAGCAGCACCAGCAGCAAGGCGCGCAGGGTCCAGTCGCCCAGCGATCGGATCAGCGCTTCGGCCGGGTTGGCGCCGAGCCGGTCCGCCACCGCGGCCCAGACCAGCCACACGAAAGGCAGCAGCCACAGCGTGAACACCAGCGGCTTGGCCAGGGGATGCAACAAGGCCCGCTGAAGGGCCGCGCGGTCCATGGTGCGGGGCTCAGTAGAACTTCTTGAGGTCCATGCCCGCGTAGAGCTGGCCCACCTGCGCCTCGTAGCCGTTGAACATCAGGGTCTGTCGGCGCTTGGCGAACAGGCCCCCGCCGTCTTCGCCGATGCGGCGCTCGGTGGCCTGGCTCCAGCGCGGGTGCGACACCTGCGGGTTCACGTTCGAATAGAAACCGTACTCCTGCGGCGCCGCCACGTTCCAGGCCGTCTTGGGCTGCTGCTCGGTGAAGCGGATCTTCACGATCGATTTGCCGCTCTTGAAGCCGTACTTCCAGGGCACCACGAGCCGAACCGGCGCGCCGTTCTGGTTCGGCAGCACCTCGCCGTACATGCCGAAGGTGAGCAGGGTCAGCGGGTGCAGGGCCTCGTCCATGCGCAGGCCTTCCACATAGGGCCAGGTCAGCACGTTCGAGCGCAGACCGGGCATCTGCTTGTCGTCGGCCAGGGTCACGAACTCCACGTACTTCGCGCTGCCCTGCGGCTCCACGCGTTTGATGAGTTCGGCCAGCGAGTAGCCCTCCCACGGAATCACCATCGACCAGCCCTCGACGCAGCGCAGGCGGTAGATGCGCTCCTCCATGGGCGCCAGCTTGAGCAGGGCCTCGAGATCGAAGCGGCCCGGCTTGTTCACCAGCCCCTCGACCTGCACGGTCCAGGGCTGCGGCTTGAGCGTCTTGGCGTACCGCGCCGGGTCTTCCTTGTCGAGGCCGAACTCGTAGAAGTTGTTGTAGCCCGCCGCGTCTTCGTAGCGCGCGGGTTTTTCCACGGTGGTGCCGCCGGGTACGGTGCTGGGCTTGCCCGGCAGGGGGGCGAGTTTGCCCGGACGGGG
Source organism: Hydrogenophaga sp. T2 (assembly GCF_049843535.1). NCBI lineage: Bacteria > Pseudomonadati > Pseudomonadota > Betaproteobacteria > Burkholderiales > Comamonadaceae > Hydrogenophaga > Hydrogenophaga sp. T2. The sequence goes on from NZ_JBBHZJ010000002.1 coordinate 314,463, forward strand.
CACCGTGTTCTGGGCCCAGGCGTCGCGAGCGGCCCAGGTGGCGCCGGCGGCGGCCGCCGCGAGCAGCCATTGGCGGCGTTGCAGGTAGGCCGAGCGCGGCGTGATGTCGCTGCTGGTGGGGTGGACGAAACCGTTGTCGGACGTGCGGATCAGCATGGCCTTGCCTCCAGAAATGACACGGGCGCGGAAGATGCCGCGCCCGTTGGCGGATCGTTGCTTCGATCCGCCAGAGTCTCGCTGGTTTCCGCGATCAGAGTTCGCCGTAGCTGTGCAAACCCGACAGGAACATGTTGACGCCGAGGAAGGCGAAGGTGGTGATGGCCAGACCGACCAGCGCCCACCAGGCGGCCACGGTGCCGCGCAGGCCCTTCATGAGGCGCATGTGCAGCCAGGCCGCGTAGTTGAGCCACACGATCAGCGCCCAGGTCTCCTTGGGGTCCCAGCTCCAGTAGCCGCCCCAGGCCTCGGCGGCCCAGAGCGCGCCCAGCACGGTGGCGATGGTGAAGAAGGCGAAGCCGACCGCGATGGCCTTGTACATCACGTCGTCGAGCACCTCGAACGAGGGCAGGCGCTCGGCGATGCGGCGGCGGCCGAACATGATGGTGCCCACGATGAGCGCCGACACGCCAAAGTAGACGAACCAGTAGCTGCCGCCCTTCTCGGCCGCGCTCTGGCGGAACACGATGGGCTCGAAGCACAGCACCACACCCAGCAGCCACAGCGGCGCAAGCTTGTACCAGCGCGTCTCGCCCGCGGTCTGCTTGATGAGGTAGGCGAAGGCCAGCATGGCCGCGATCGCGAAGGTACCGTAGCCGATGAAGTTCGCGGGCACGTGCAGCTTCATCCACCAGCTCTGCAGCGCGGGCACCAGCGGCTGGATCTCGTGCGCTTCGCGCACCACCGTGTACCAGAGCAGGAAGCCCACGGCCGCGCTCACGATCAGCATCGAGAACGCGCCCATGCTGCGCGTGGCGTAGCGGTCTTCGTAGTACAGGTAGAAGGCCGCGGTCATCCAGCAGAACAGCACGAACACTTCGTACAGGTTGCTCACCGGGATGTGGCCGATGCCGGGGCCGATCTGGTGGCTTTCGTACCAGCGCACGAGCGAGCCGATGAGCGCCAGGCCGATGGCCACCCAGGCCAGGCGCGAGCCCATGGCCTCGAAGGCCGCGCCGGCGCGCGTGAACATGCCGATCCAGTAGAAGGCCGTGCTCATGAAGAACAGCACGCTCATCCAGAGGATGGCCGACTGGCTCGAGATGAAGTACTTGAGCAGGAACACCTGCTCGCTGCGCGCGAGATCGGCGCCGCCACCCGGCGCCTGGTAAAGCCAGATCGCCAGCAGCGCCAGCGCGCCGACGACCACCGTCAGCAGGCGCAGCGGGCGCCAGAACCAGCCGAGCCAGACCAGGCTGGGCACGGTGCCCGCGAGGATGGCCTTTTCATAGCCGTCCATGGCGCTGCCATAGAGCGCGAAGGCCGCGACACCGGCCGCGAGCACGAGCGCGGCAAAGAGCCAGTCCCACACGTCGCGGCGTGCGAAGTAGCCGGGCTGCAGGCCGCCGCCGGCGGCGGCCTTCTTGAGATCGATGGTCTGGGTGGCGGTGTTCATGGTTTCACCTGCAACAGCTGGGTCTTGAGCAAGTCGAATTCGTGGTCGGCGTCGAGCGTCTTGCGGTTGGTCGACAGGGCCAGGCTGGCCTGGGCGCCCTGCGCGTTCGGCGCGAGCCACACCCACACGCGGCGTTCGCGCACATAGAGCATGGCAAAGACGCCCAGGATGAGCAACAGGCACCCCAGGTAGACGATGGTCTTGCCGGGCGCGCGCGCGACCTGGAAGACGCTGGCCTGCACGTGGGTGAAGTCCTTGAGCGTCAGCGCCATGGGCGCCGGGTAGAAGAAGCTGTCGGACAGGCTGATGACGGCCTGGGTCATGAAGCGCTGGGTGGCGTCGTCGCGCGGCAGCGGCGCCAGGCCGGCCTTTTCACGGCTGAGCTGCAGCAGTTCGAACAGGGTGCCGTTGAGGATGCGCACCAGCACCTCGCTCGCGCGCTCGCGTTCATCGGCCGGCACGCTGGTTTCCAGGAAGGCCGACACCGCCTGCAGGCCGCCCTTGAGCTCGCGCGGCGGCTGGCCGTTGCCACCGGCCGCGGCCTCGGCAGGCAGGCGCTCGGCGCCCGCGAACAGCGCGAGCGCGCGCGTGGCCGACGCCGCCAGCGCCTGGGCCAGGTCGGTGCGGCCGCTCTCGACCGATTGCACGGCGTAGCGGCGCACGGCCTCGGCGCGCAGCTGGGGGTCGTCGAGCGCCGCGCGCAGGCGGGCGAAGCCGTCCATGGCATCGTTCTCGTCGGCCGGTACGCGCAGGTAGCGGAACGGGTCCTGCGGCGTTTCGCGCAGGCCCAGCAGGAAGACGCGCTGACCGTCGAGCTCCACCGGGAGCATGTAGTTGTGGTACTCGATCGCCTGGCCTGCGCTGTCGCGCAGCTTGTAGGTCACGCTCGGCCCCACGTTGCGCAGCGTTTTTTCGGTGGTGGTCTTGTGCGCCGAGCCCAGCCGGCTCTCCACCGCCTCGCGCAGGTCGACCTTGCGCACGTCGGTGCCACCGCCCGCGTTGCCCGCGAAGTTCTCGACGTTGATCACGCGCAGCGCGGTGTATTCCAGCGTCATCTGCTGGTCGCCGTTGCTGAGCTGGGTCGAGCCGCCGATGGTGCCTTCGACCTCGAAGGGCCGGGCGCCGCGCGTAAAGGGCACGGCCTGCAGCTTCACGCGCGAGCCGCCGTCGTCGAAGCTCGACTGGTAGATGGCGATGCCGCGGTGGAACACCGGGTGGTTCACCTCGACACGCGCCGGAATCTGCTCACCGGTCTCGCGGTCGTGGATCACGATCTCGCTCGCGAACAGGCGCGGCATGCCGGTGTCGTAGTACTCGACGATGAACTTCTTGAGCTCGACCGAGAACGGCAGCTCCTGCAGCAGCACGCCGCCCGGCTGCGAAAGGATCGCGGTGCTCGATGCCGTGCCTTCGGTGACCAGCAGGTTGCCGCGGAAGGTGGGGTTGCTGGTGGACAACCGGTGCTGGGCCGGCACGTCGGCGATCATGCCGCCGCCCTCGAAGATCTGTTTGCCGTTGAACCAGGTCTGCGCGCGCACCATGAGGTCGCCGTCGAGCAGGCCGCCCACGCAGACCAGCACGATCGCGCTGTGCGCGGCGATGTAGCCCCACTTGTTGGCCGCGCCCTTCTTGGCGGCCACCATCCAGCCCTCGCCCTGGGGCGTGGTGCGCGACTGCAACCGCACCTTCCAGCCCGCGCCCAGCAGTTGCTGTCCGATGCGGTGCGCCGCGGCCTGCGGTGCCTCGGCCAGTTCACCCTGGGCGCGGTGCGGGAAGGCCTTGAGGCTTTGCTCGCGGATGTTTTCCTTGTAGGCCTTGAAGTCGGCCAGGATCTTGGGCGTGTTGCGCGCGATGCACAGGCTGGTGCTCACCACCAAGAAGGCCAGGATGAGCAGGAACCACCAGGCGCTGTAGACCGTGAACAGGTGGGCCGAACCGAACACCTCGGCCCAGAACGGCCCGAACTGGTTGACGTAGTTGTTGTACGGCTCGGCCTGCTTGACCACGGTGCCGATCACCGAGGCGATGCAGATCACCGTGAGCAGCGCGATGGCAAAGCGCATCGACGACAGCAATTCCACCAGCGCGGCCCAGCGGCGCGAGCCGTTCTGCAGTTCCAGGCCTTGGGTCGATGCGGTCATGGGATGAAGGGCGAAGAAAAAAGGCGCTTGCGGAGTTCGCGAAGCGCCTTGTTCTGATGCGGTTGCGCGGCGCCGGTTCAGTGACCGGCGAAAAAATCAGCGCAGGCCGGCAATGTAGTCGGACACCGCCTTGATCTCGCGGTCGGTCATCTTGGCGGCCACGTCGCGCATCTGCGCGTTGTTGGCACGCGTGCCGTTGCGGAAATGCTCAAGCTGGGTCTTGGTGTAGTCGGCGTGCTGACCCGACAGGCGCGGGTACTGCGACGGGATGCCGGCGCCGTTCGGGCTGTGGCAGCCGGCACAGGCGGCGATACCACGGTCGGCCAGGCCGCCGCGGTAGATGCGCTCACCGAGCTTGACGAGCTCGGGGTCCGACGCGAAGCCCGGCGCGGGCTTTTGCGAGGCCAGCCAGTGGGCCACGTTGCGCATGTCGTCGTCCGACAGGCCGGCGGCCATGCCCTGCATGATCGCGTTGGCACGCTTGCCCGACTTGTATTCCTGCAGTTGCTTCATCAGGTACTCGGGGTGCTGGCCCGCGAGCTTGGGATTGGCCGGCGTGGTCGAGTTGCCGTCGGCGGCGTGACAGGCCACGCAGACGTTGCCGTAGGTGGCGGAACCCTTGGCGAGGTCCGGCTTGGCCGCCTGCGCGTGCACGTTCAGGGAAAGGGCTGCAGCGGCAGCGGCCATCAGGAAGGAGACAGGCAATTTCATGTCGGGGCGTGCGTCGCGGGCGGACGGGTTCGGTGTGTGGGGACGATCGAGGCTCGGCCGGTCAAAACCCAACGATTTTACAATGCGCCACCAAGCCTGCCTCAGATGACCCACCACTCCACTCCGGCCCCCAGTGCCGACGCCCGCCTGGCCCACGCGTGGTTGCACACGGCGCGCTTTCTCACCACCGCCCCGACGCTGGAGACCCTGCCCGCGCTCGAGGTGCCCGAATTCGCCTTCGTGGGCCGCTCCAACGCGGGCAAGTCCACGGCGATCAACACGCTGACGCAGCAGAAACGGTTGGCGTTCGCCTCGAAAACGCCTGGCCGCACCCAGAGCATCAACCTGTTCACCCTGGGCAAGCAGGGCGTGACCGACGCCGTGCTTGCCGACCTGCCCGGCTACGGCTACGCGGCGGTGCCGCGCGAGGCCAAGCTGCGCTGGCAGCGCGTGATGGCCAATTACCTGCTGACCCGCCCCAACCTGCGCGCAGTCGTCATGCTGGTCGACCCGCGCCTGGGCCTGACCGAACTCGACGAGGCGCTGCTCGAAGCGATCCGCCCGCGCGTGCAGGACGGTCTGAAGTTCCTCGTGCTGCTCACCAAGGCCGACAAGCTCACCCGCACCGAGGCCCACAAGGCGCTGTCGATCGCGCGGCTGCAGACCGCCGGCGGCGAGGCCCGGCTGTTCTCGGCGCTCAAGAAGCAGGGCCTGGACGAGGTGGCGGTGCTGCTGCGGCAATGGGCACTCGAAGCCCCCGCGGCGCCCGCCGCCGCCCCCGCGCCGCCAGACGACGAGCCCCCGGCCCTGGACTGACGCCGCGCCGCGCGGCGCGTGTCAGACCCCGATGTAGAACGGCGGCTCGCCCGGCGGCCGCGTCTTGAAGCGCTTGTGCACCCAGTAGTACTGCTCGGGCATGGTGCGGATGAAGCCTTCGAGCTGGCGGTTCATCTCGGCGGTGTCTTCTTCCACCGTGCCGCCCGGGTAGCCCTGCCAGGCCGGCAGCACCGTGACCTCGTAGCCCTCGGGCACCAGGCGGGTGAGCACCGGCACCACCTGCGCCTTGCCCAACCGCGCCAGGCGAGGCAGCGAGGTGACGGTGGCCGCGAGCACGCCGAAGAAAGGCACGAACACGGCGTCACGCTCGCCGTGATCCATGTCGGGCAGCAGGTAGAGCGGAAAACCGTCGCGCACCGCGGCCACGATGGGCCGCAGGCCCTGGCGCTTGTTCACCACGTGCGGCTGGCCGAAGCGCTGGCGGCCGGCGGCCATCCAGCGGTCGATGTCGGCGTTGAGCTGCTCGGCATACACCGTGCAGAAGCGCCGCGGCAGCTTGGCGGTGAGTGCGAGGCCGCCCGCATCGAGTCCCACGAAATGCGGTGCGAAGATCACCGTGGGCGTGTTGCCGTCGAACACGGCCAGATCGCCCTTGAGCACCAGACGGCGCTTCACCACCTCGTCGGGCGCTTCCCAGAGCCAGCTGCGGTCGAGCCAGGCCTGGGCGAAATACACGAAATGGCGGCGCACTGCGGCATCGCGCTCGGCCTCGGACTGTTCGGGAAAACAGGCCGCCCAGTTGGTGCGCGCGATGCGCCGGCGCCGCCCGGCAACGGTGTGCAGCACCTGGCCCAGCACCCAGCCCAGCGCCCGTACCCACGACAGGGGCAGGCGCGCGAGCACGCGCATGAAGCCGATGCCCAGGCGCGCGCCCAGGCTGGCGGGGGGATCGTCGAGGGACGGGGCGTCTTTCGCGGGTTCGGTCATCGGCGAGGCGCCTTGTAGCGGTCGTACGACCAGAGGTACTGGGCGGGCGATTCTCGCACCAGCGTTTCCATGGCGGCATTGACCACCCGCGCCGCCGCTTCGGGCTCGGCGGGCAGCGGCTGGCCGAGCGGACGCACGTGGATCACGTAGCCGCGACCCCAGGGCAGGCGCTCGCCCCAGCTCAGCAGCACCACCGCGTCGGCCGAGCGCGCGAGGCGGGCCGACAGGGTCATGGTGTAGGCATCGCGGCCGAAGAACGGCGCCCAGACCCCGAGCCCCTGGGGCGGCACCTGGTCGGGCAACAGGCCCACGGCCTCGCCCGCGCGCAGGGCGCCGATGAGCTGGCGCACCCCGGACAAGGTGGTGGGGGCCGTCTGCAGGCCGGGGCGCTCGCGCGCCCGGTCCACCAGCTCGCGCAGCCAGGGCTGGCGCGAGGGCCGGTAGAGCACGGTCATGGGCCGCCGGGCGCCGAAGCGCGCGGCATAGGCTTGGGCCGTGACCTCGAAGCAGCCCAGGTGCGGGGTGAGGAACAGCAGGCCGCGGCCCGCCGCCTGCGCGGCCTCGATGTGTTCGACGCCGCTCCAGCGCCAGGGCACGGGCGCGCCCAGCCACAGGCGCGGCAACTCGGTCACCAGCCGGCCCGCGTGGCCGACCGAGCGCAGGGCCACGGCCAGCGGCTGACCGGCCTGACGCGCATTGGCCAGCAGGCGACGGCGGTAGGTGGGCGACAGCGCGAAGCTGAGCCAGCCCAGCAGCAGGCCCACCGCGTGCAGCACGGCCAGCGGCAGGCGCGCGCCCGCGGAGAACAAGAGACGGATCAGTGTGGCCAAGAGAACAAAGGGGCCCTGTGAGGCCAGACGGGCGCTGCACTAGAATCGCGCCATCGCCGAGTTGATGAACTGATTGCGGGGCGATTCACAAATACCGCTAAAGCGTTCGCCGACTTCTGACAGACCGGCAACGCCGATCACGACAACCTTCAGGAGTTTAAATGGCGAGCGATTTCCTCTTCACGTCCGAATCCGTGTCCGAAGGCCACCCCGACAAGGTGGCCGACCAGATCTCCGACGCCATCCTCGACGCGATCTTCCAGCAGGACCCGCGCAGCCGCGTGGCCGCCGAAACGCTGACCAACACGGGTCTGGTGGTGCTGGCCGGCGAGATCACCACCAACGCCCACGTCGACTACATCCAGGTCGCGCGCGACACCATCAAGCGCATCGGCTACGACAACACCGAATACGGCATCGACTACAAGGGTTGCGCCGTGATGGTCTGCTACGACAAGCAGTCCAACGACATCGCCCAGGGCGTGGACCACGCGAGCGACGACCACCTGAACACCGGCGCCGGCGACCAGGGCCTGATGTTCGGCTACGCCTGCGACGAAACGCCCGAGCTGATGCCCGCGCCCATCTACTACGCGCACCGCCTCGTGGAGCGCCAGGCCCAGCTGCGCAAGGACGGCCGCCTGCCCTTCCTGCGGCCCGACGCCAAGAGCCAGGTGACCATGCGCTACGTCGACGGCAAGCCGCACAGCATCGACACCGTGGTGCTCTCCACCCAGCACTCGCCCGACCAGAGCGAGACGCCCACCAAGATGAAGGCCAGCTTCAACGAGGCCATCATCGAGGAGATCATCAAGCCCGTGCTGCCCAAGGAGTGGCTGCAGAACACCAAGTACCTGATCAACCCCACGGGCCGGTTCGTCATCGGCGGTCCGCAGGGCGACTGCGGCCTGACCGGCCGCAAGATCATCGTCGACACCTACGGCGGCGCCTGCCCGCACGGCGGTGGCGCGTTCTCGGGCAAGGACCCGTCCAAGGTCGACCGCTCGGCCGCCTACGCGGCGCGCTACGTGGCCAAGAACATCGTGGCCGCCGGCCTGGCCAAGCAGTGCCAGATCCAGGTGGCGTACGCCATCGGCGTGGCGCGCCCCATGAACGTCACGGTCTACACCGAAGGCACCGGCGTGATCCCCGACGAGCAGATCGCCCAGCTCGTGCAGGAACACTTCGACCTGCGCCCGAAAGGCATCATCCAGATGCTCGACCTGCTGCGCCCGATCTACTCCAAGACCGCTGCCTACGGCCACTTCGGCCGCGAGGAGCCGGAGTTCACCTGGGAAAAGACCGACAAGGCCGCTGCCCTGCGCGCCGCCGCCGGCCTGAAGTAAGTCGAATCACTGCCTGAAAGGCCCCGCCGGCGCGAGCCCGCGGGGCCTTTTTTCGTGGTTTTCATCCCTTCGTCCATGAACGCAAGCGAGCGCTGAATTTTTCCGGGCGTGCGCCGATATGAACGCACAAGTCCTTCTTCGCCTGCGCAGAACCCGCCGGAGCTTTCATGGAACTCGACCTGTCCTTCACCGACATCGGCTGCGAATCAACCCCCGGCCAGGACCCCTTCGACCAGGTCCCGGGCGGCCTGCTCGCGCTGGACGCGCATCTGCATTGCGTGCGGGCCAATCGCACGCTGCTGAACTGGCTCGGCCACAGCGGCGCGGGCGCTGACGCGCTGGCGCATGTGATCGAACCGGCCGACGCACAAAGCCTCGAGCAACTGCGTGCCCACGTGGACGCGCTGCGCCAGCGCGGCGAGGCCCCACCGCTGGATCTCGCCCTGCGCAAGGCCGACGGCGCCGTGTGGCAGGCCCGGCTGCAATCGGCCGCGGTGTTCGACGGCCAGGGCCACTTCCTGCACAGCAGCACCCTGGTGCAGCCCGCGCCCGCCCCCGCGGCTGCCGCGGGCGGCGCGCCCACGCCCACCGAGGCCCTGCTGCGCAGCATCACCGACCGCATTCCCGCGCGCCTGGCCTACTACGACAAGGACCTGGTCTGCCGCTTCGCGAACGCAGCGCACGCCGGCCGCTACGGCAAGACGCCCGAAGAAATGGTGGGCTCGCACCTGAGCTACGTGGTGCGCCCCGAGGTGCTGCACGAGATCCTGCCGCGCGTGGCCGCGGCACTCAGCGGCCAGCCGCAGAGCTTCGAGGCCGAGCGCCAGGACGCCTCGGGCCAGCGGCACTACTACGAGATCCACTACCTGCCCGACCAGCAGGGCCATGAGATCAAGGGCATCTTCATCGAGCTGCACGACATCAGCGAGCGCCGCCGCACCGAAGAACTGGTGCTCAACGCCAACCGCGACCTCGAAGAGCGTGTGCGCGAGCGCACCACCGAGCTGTTCGAGAGCGAGCAGCGCTACCGCCTGATGGTGGACGCGCTGCAGGACTACTGCGTCTACTTCATCGACGAGCAAGGCCGCATCACCGAGTGGACCGAGAGCGCCCAGCGCCTGCACGGCCACAGCAAGGCCCAGGTCACGGGCAAGCCCTTCGGTTCGCTCATGAGCGCCGACAACGCGGGCGAGGACGAGATCGACATCCAGCAGGTGCTGCGCCTGGCGAAGTCGCACGGCCAGTGGGAAACCCGCGGCTGGCGCCTGCGCGAGGACGGCACGCGCTTCTGGGCGCACAGCGTGGTGACCGCGCTGCGCAACCAGCAGGGCGAGCTGCGCGGCCTGTCGTGCATCACGCGCGACATGACCGCCGCCAAGAACCTCGAGGACGTGATGAACGACCTCAACCGCGAGCTCGAGAAACGCGTGGCCGACCGCACGCGCCAGCTCGTGGCCGCCAACAAGGACCTCGACGTCTTCTCGCACATGGTCTCGCACGACCTGCGCGCGCCGCTGCGCCACATCGCCAGCTTCACCTCGCTGCTGCAGGAGCAGATCGGCGAGTCCGACGACCCGATGGTGCAGCAGTGCCTGCAATCGATCGGCAAGTCGAGCAAGCGCATGGGCGTGATGATCGAAGGCCTGCTCGAATACGCGCGCCTGGGCCGCGTGGCGATCGAGTCGCAGCCGGTGCCGCTGAGCCCGCTGCTGCACGGCGTGATCGCCCACCTGCGGCAGGAGAACACGCAGCGCCAGATCGACTGGGTGATCGACACCGACCTGCCCATGGTGCGCGGCGACGCGATGCTGCTGGCCCAGGCCTGGGGCAACCTGCTCGACAACGCGGTGAAGTACACGCGCAAGCACCCGAACGCGCGCATCGAGGTCGGCTGCAAGGTCAACCCGGTGGGCGGCCACATGTTCTACATCAGCGACAACGGCGTCGGCTTCGACCTGGAGAAGGCGCACAACCTGTTCGTGATGTTCCAGCGCCAGCACCACTCGATGGACTTCGAGGGCAACGGCACCGGTCTCGCGCAGACGCAGCGCATCATCGAGCGCCACGGCGGCCGCATCTGGTGCGAAACCGCCCCCGGCCGCGGCTGCACCTTTTACTTCACGCTGCCCTTCGAAGGCACCGGCCCGGCCACCGAGTTCACGCCCTCGGCCCTGGCCGCCTTGAGCGCCTGAGAACCGCCGACGACCCCAGACAGGGCCCGGGACATCCCGGGCCCATTTTTTTGGGGCGTGCCGGCCGATCGCCATTGCCGCGATCTTGAAATCGACACACATCGGCCCCATGATTAGCACTCGCCAGCGCTGAGTGCTAACATTCGCGCCCGCGTCCCGGCCCCCGGGTCGGGACCCCCTTTTTCCCTCCACCAACATTCTTCCCATTCAGGAGATGCAATGAAACTTCGTCCCCTCGCCGATCGCGTGATCGTCAAGCGCGTCGACAGCGAAACCAAGACCGCCTCCGGCATCGTCATCCCCGACGCCGCCGCCGAGAAGCCCGACCAGGGCGAGGTCGTGGCCGTGGGTCCGGGCCGGACCAACGACAAGGGCGAAACCAAGGCGCTGACCGTGAAGGTCGGTGACCGTGTCCTGTTCGGCAAGTACAGCGGCCAGACCGTCAAGGTCGACGGCGACGAGCTGCTCGTCATGAAGGAAGACGACCTGTTCGCGGTCGTCGAGAAGTAAGCCCTCCCCCTTTATCGCTATTCAGGAGTCTGAAAAATGGCAGCTAAAGACGTAGTTTTCGGCGGCGAAGCCCGCGCCCGCATGGTCGAGGGTGTGAACATCCTGGCCAACGCCGTGAAAGTCACCCTGGGCCCCAAGGGCCGCAACGTGGTGCTCGAGCGCTCCTTCGGCGCCCCCACCGTGACCAAGGACGGTGTGTCCGTGGCCAAGGAAATCGAGCTCAAGGACAAGCTGCAGAACATGGGCGCCCAGCTCGTGAAGGAAGTGGCCTCCAAGACCTCCGACAACGCCGGTGACGGCACCACCACCGCCACCGTGCTGGCCCAGGCCATCGTGCGCGAAGGCAGCAAGTACGTGGCCGCCGGCCTGAACCCCATGGACCTCAAGCGCGGCATCGACAAGGCCGTCGCCGCCCTGGTGGAAGAGCTGAAGAAGTCGTCCAAGGCGACCACCACCAGCAAGGAAATCGCCCAGGTGGGCTCGATCTCCGCCAACTCCGACGAGTCGATCGGCAAGATCATTGCCGACGCGATGGACAAGGTCGGCAAAGAGGGCGTGATCACCGTGGAAGACGGCAAGTCGCTCGACAACGAACTCGATGTCGTGGAAGGCATGCAGTTCGACCGCGGCTACCTGTCGCCCTACTTCATCAACAACCCCGAAAAGCAGGCCGCCCTGCTGGACAACCCCTTCGTGCTGCTGTTCGACAAGAAGATCAGCAACATCCGTGACCTGCTGCCCACGCTGGAGCAAGTCGCCAAGGCCGGCCGTCCGCTGCTGATCATCGCCGAGGAAGTCGAAGGCGAAGCCCTCGCGACCCTGGTGGTCAACACCATCCGCGGCATCCTGAAGGTTGTGGCCGTCAAGGCGCCTGGCTTCGGCGACCGCCGCAAGGCCATGCTCGAAGACATCGCCATCCTCACCGGCGGCAAGGTCATCGCTGAAGAAGTGGGCCTGACGCTCGAGAAGGTGACCCTGGCCGACCTGGGCCAGGCCAAGCGCGTGGAAGTGGGCAAGGAAAACACCACCATCATCGACGGCGCTGGCGCCGCGGCCGACATCGAGGCCCGCGTCAAGCAGATCCGCATCCAGATCGAAGAAGCCACCAGCGACTACGACCGCGAGAAGCTGCAAGAGCGCGTGGCCAAGCTGGCCGGCGGTGTGGCCGTGATCAAGGTCGGTGCGGCCACCGAAGTCGAGATGAAAGAGAAGAAGGCCCGCGTGGAAGACGCGCTGCACGCCACGCGTGCCGCCGTTGAAGAAGGCGTGGTGGCCGGTGGTGGCGTGGCCCTGCTGCGCGCCAAGCAGGCCGTGGGCGACAAGCTCAAGGGCGACAACCCCGACCAGGACGCCGGCATCAAGCTGGTGCTCAAGGCGATCGAAGCGCCCCTGCGCGAGATCGTGGCCAACGCCGGTGGCGAGCCGTCCGTGGTGGTCAACGCCGTGCTGAACGGCAAGGGCAACTACGGCTTCAACGCCGCCAACGACACCTACGGCGACATGATCGAGATGGGCATCCTGGACCCGACCAAGGTGACCCGCACCGCGCTGCAGAACGCCGCCTCGGTGTCCTCGCTGCTGCTGACGACCGAAGCCATGGTCGCCGAAGCGCCGAAGGACGACGCTCCCGCCCCCGCCGGCGGCATGGGCGACATGGGTGGCATGGGCGGCATGGGCATGTAAGCCCCGCCCGGCTTCCCGGCCAACAAAAAACCCCGCGAGCGATCGCGGGGTTTTTTTATGGGCCACGCTCGCAAGCGGCGGGCTCAGACCATCAGCGCTTCGAGCTTGATCGCGTCGGCCACGAAGGCGCGAATGCCTTCGGCCAGCTTCTCGGTGGCCATCGCGTCTTCGTTGAGCGCGAAACGAAAGCCCGCCTCGTCGTAGGCCACCGCGGGCAGGTCGAGCGCGCGGGCCGCGTCGGCGTCGAGCGCACGCGCGAGCGGCGCCTCACTCGCGGCCAGTTGCGCGAGCAAGTCGGGGCTGATGGTGAGCAGGTCGCAACCCGCAAGCGCAACGATCTGGCCCACGTTGCGAAAGCTCGCGCCCATCACCTCGGTGCGGATGCCGTGGCGCTTGTAGTGCTCGAAGATGCGGCGCACCGAGCGCACGCCGGGGTCGTTCGCGCCCGCGTTGGCGGCCTCGTCCCACTGGGCGCCGGCCTGCTTCTTGTACCAGTCGTAAATGCGGCCCACGAAGGGCGAGATGAGCTGCACGCCCGCCTGGCCACAGGCCACGGCCTGGGCGAACGAGAACAGCAGCGTGAGGTTGGTGTGGATGCCTTCGCGCTCGAGCTGCTCGGCCGCGCGAATGCCTTCCCAGGTGGCCGCGACCTTGATCAGCACACGGCCGCTGTCCACGCCCTCGGCGCGGTAGAGCGCGATGAGTTCGCGCGCGCGTGCCAGCGTGGCCGCGGTGTCGAAGCTCAGGCGCGCATCGACCTCGGTCGACACCCGGCCCGGGATCAGGCTCAGGATCTCGCAGCCGAAGCGCACCAGCAGGCGGTTCATCAGCGCCACCTTGTCGGCGCTGCCGTGGCGCGCGATGGCCTGGGCCAGCAGCGGCGCGTACTCGGGCTTCTGCACCGCCTTGAGGATCAGCGAGGGGTTGGTGGTGGCGTCCTGCGGGGCATAGGCCGCCAGCTGCTTGAAGTCGCCGGTGTCGGCGACCACGGTGGTGAACTGTTTGAGCGCGTCGAGCTGGTTCATGGGCGCATTATCGCGACCCGCCGGTAATAAAATTTCAGCCCATTCGTCCACCGGGTTCCACGCCATGCTCGATCGCATCAAGGCCTCCCTGCCCTCGCTCGCCCCGGCCGAACAGCGCGTGGGCCGGCTGGTGCTGCAAGACCCGCGCAGCTTCGCGAGCCTGCCCGTGAGCGAGCTGGCCGAGCGCGCGCACGTGAGCAAACCCACGGTGGTGCGCTTTTGCCGCAGCATGGGCTACGACGGGCTGTCGGATTTCAAGCTCAAGCTCGCGGGCACGGTGAGCGAGGGCGTGCCCTTCATCCACCGCAGCGTGGACGCCGACGACAAGACCGGCGACGTGCTGGTGAAGGTGGTCGACAACACGGTGGCGGCCTTCCTCAAGTACCGCAACGACGCGTCGAGCCACGCGATCGAGCGCGCGGTGGACGCGCTCATGGCCTCGTGGAAATCGCGCGGCCGCATCGAGTTCTACGGCGCGGGCAACTCGGGCATCGTGGCGCACGACGCCCAGCACAAGTTCTTCCGGCTGGGCATCAACGCCGTGGCCTACAGCGACGGCCACATGCAGGTGATGGGTGCGTCGCTGCTGAGCGCGGGGGACTGTCTGGTGATCGTGTCGAACTCGGGCCGCACGCGCGACCTCATGGACGCGGCCGACATCGCGCGCAAGCACGGCGCCACGGTGATCACCATCACCACCAGCGGCTCGCCGATGGCGCAGGTGGGCCACATCCACCTCGCGGCCGACCACCCCGAGGGCTACGACCGCTACAGCCCCATGACCTCGCGGCTGCTGCACCTGATGGTGATCGACATCCTCGCCACCTGCCTGGCGCTGCGCATCGGCAGCACGCGGCTGCAGCCGCTGCTGCGCGAGATGAAGAACAACCTGCGCAGCAAACGCTACGCCTAGCGCCTCAGAGACGGCCTTCTTCGACGGCGTGGCACGCGATGCGGATGCCGCCCAGGGTCTGCAGCGCGGGGCGCTCGTTGCGGCAGCGCTCGTTGGCGTGCGGGCAGCGCGGGTTGAAGGCGCAGCCGCTGGGCGGGTTCAGCGGGTTGGGCACCTCGCCCTGCACCGGGGTGCGCGCGCGGCCCGTGTCGTGCATCTTGGGGATCGCGTCGAGCAGCATGCGCGTGTAAGGGTGGCGCGGCCGCTCGAACAGCGTGTGCTTGGGCGCGAGCTCCACCAGCCGGCCCAGGTACATCACGCCCACCTGGTCGCTCACGTGGCGCACCACGGCCAGGTTGTGGCTGATGAACAGGTAGGTCAGGCCGCGCTCGCGCTGCAGGTCCTTCATGATGTTGAGCACCTGCGCCTGCACCGACACGTCGAGTGCGCTGGTGGGCTCGTCGCAGACCAGGAAGTCGGGCTGCGTGGCCAGGGCGCGCGCGATCGAGATGCGCTGGCGCTGGCCGCCGCTGAACTGGTGCGGGTACTTCACGCGGTCGAGCGGGCTCAGGCCCACCGACTGCAGCAAGCTGTCCACGCGCTCGCGCAGCTTCACCGGGTCGGACTCGATCTGGTGCTCGCGCAGCGGCTCGGCAATGATGTCTTCCACACGCCAGCGCGGGTTCAGGCTCGCGTACGGGTCCTGGAAGATCATCTGGATGCGCCGGCGCAGCACGCGGCCTTCGGGCGTCTTGAACGCGGCGTGCGCGTCCTGGCGGTCGAACTCGAAGCCGCCGCGCGTGGGCTCGTACAGGCCCACGAGCAGCCGCGCCACGGTGCTCTTGCCGCAGCCGGACTCGCCCACCAGCGCCAGCGTCTGCCCGCGCGGGATGTCGAAGCTCACGCCGTCGACGGCGCGCAGCAGCTGGCGCGGCTTGCGCTCGATCACGCGGTTGAGCCAGGGCGGCGAGACGTCGAAGGTCTTGGCCAGGTCGGTGGCGCGCACCAGCGGGGTGTCGTCGTTCACGGCGGCGTTCACGGTGGCGTTCATGCAGCGGCTCCGCTCGAGAGCCAGCAGGCGGCGCGCGTGGCGCCCGCGTCCATGAGCTCGGGCCGCTCGGCGTGGCAGCGCTCGAACACGCGCTCGCAGCGCGGGTTGTAGGCGCAGCCCTTGGGGATGGCGTTCAGGCGCGGCATGGCGCCGTCGATCTGGTGCAGCCGCTCGCGGTCTTCGGTCATGTCGGGGATGCAGGCCATCAGGCCGCGGGTGTAGGGGTGGGCCGGGTGGTTGATCACCTCGTGCACCGGGCCGATCTCGGCGATGCGGCCCGCGTACATCACGGCCACGCGGTCACAGGTCTCGGCGATCACGCCCATGTCGTGCGTGATCAGCATGACGGCCGCGCCGCGCTGTTTGCAGATGGTCTTGAGCAGCGTGATGATCTGCGCCTGGATGGATACGTCGAGCGCGGTGGTGGGCTCGTCGGCCACGATCAGCTGCGGCTCGGCCGCGAGCGCCAGCGCGATCACCACGCGCTGGCGCATGCCGCCGGAGAACTGGTGCGGGAAGTGGTCGATGCGCTGCTCGGCCGCGGGGATGCCGGTGTCCTTGAGCAGCTGGATGGCGCGCTCGCGCGCCTCGGCCTGGCTCACCGGCAGGTGCGTGGTGATGGTCTCGATGAGCTGGCGGCCCACCGAGTACAGCGGGTTCAGCGAGGTCAGCGGGTCCTGGAAGATGGCGCCGATCTTGCGCCCGCGGATGCGGCGCATCTGCTCGTGCGGCAGGTGGTCGATGCGCTGGCCTTCGAGCAGCACCTGGCCCGAGGCGATGCGCCCCGGCGGCTCGAGCAGGCCGATGATGGAGGCGCCCGTGAGCGACTTGCCCGCGCCCGATTCGCCGACCACGCCCAGGATCTCGCCGGGCGCGATGTCGAAGGAGATGTCGTCGAGCGCGCGCAGCGTGCCGCGGCGCGTGGGGAACTCGACGACGAGGTTCTTGACTTGCAGAAGACTCATGTTCAACGGAGCCGGGGGTTCAGGGCGTCGCGCAGCCAGTCGCCCAGCAGGTTCACGCTCAGGGCGATGAGGATGAGCATCAGGCCCGGGAAAATGGTGATCCACCACTCGCCCGAGAACAGGTAGTCGTTGCCCACGCGGATGAGCGTGCCCAGCGAGGGCGAGGTGGGCGGCGCGCCCACGCCCAGGAAGGACAGCGTGGCCTCGGTGATGATGGCCGTGGCGACCTGGATGGTGGCCAGCACCAGCACCGGGCCGAGCACGTTGGGCAGCACGTGGCGGCCCATGATGCGCAGCGGCGCCACGCCGGTCACGCGCGCGGCCTGCACGTATTCCTTGTTGCGCTCGACCAGCGTGGAGCCGCGCACCGTGCGCGCGTACTGCACCCAGCCGGTGAGCGTGATGGAGATGATGAGCACGCCGAAGGCGAGCGTCTCGTGCGCGTTGGGAAACAGCGCACGCCCCACGCCGGCGATCAGCAGCGCGATCAGGATGGGCGGGAACGACAGCATCACGTCGCACAGGCGCATGAGGAAGGCGTCGATCCAGCCGCCCAGGAAACCCGCGAGCAGGCCCAGCGTGACGCCGATGAGCACCGACAGCACCACCGAGGCCAGGCCCACGGCCAGCGAGATGCGCGCGCCGTACATGAGCGCGGACAGGATGTCGCGGCCCTGGTCGTCGGTGCCGAGCGCGAACTGCGGGTTGCCGCCCTCCTGCCACATGGGGGGCAGGCGCGCGTTCATCAGGTCGAGCGTGGCAAGGTCGAAGGGGTTGTGCGGCGCCACCCAATGGGCAAACACCGCGCAGAAGATGCAGATGGCCGCGATCACCGCGGCCACGATGGCCGTCGGCGAGGTGCGGAAGCTGTAGCCGACATCGCTGTCGAATACCTTGTGCAGGAAGGCGATCACGTTGTGGTCCGTGGGACAGGGCATGCGCGGGCGGATGCGGCCGCGCCGGCCGGCATCCGCCCGATGGGGCGCGGGGTTTACTTCACCGAGAAGTAGCGGAAGGGCATGAAGTTGTCGGCCATCTGCACGAGGCTCACGTTGTTGGCCACGCCCCATGCCAGGGCCTGCTGGTGCAGCGGCAGGTGGCCGATGTCGTCCGAGTGGATCTTGAAGGCCTCGCGGATCATGGCGTCACGCTTGGACTTGTCGGTCTCGGCCTGGATCTTGTTGGTCAGCTCGTCGAGCTTGGGGTTGCAGTACGAACCGAGGTTGAACTGGCCCGCACCCGAATCGTCCACGCAGCGCATCAGGGCGTTGAGCGCGTTGTGCGCGTCGTAGGTGCCCGGCGTCCAGCCCAGCATGTAGAAGCTGGTGTCGCGGCGCAGGATCTTGGGGAAATAGGTGCCCTTGGTTTCGGCCTGCAGGTTGATCTTCACGCCGACGCGAGCGAGGTTGGCCGCAACCGCCTGGCACACGTTGCCGTCGTTGACGTAACGGTCGTTCGGGCAGTTCATGGCCACTTCGAAGCCGTTGGGGTAGCCGGCTTCCGCGAGCAGTTTCTTCGCGGCTTCGGGGTCGTAGGGCAGGCGGGTGTTCAGCGCGGGATCGAAGCCGGTGATGCCCGGGCCCACCATCAGCGCGGTGGGCGACGAGGCGCCGCGCATCACGGTGCGCTGGATGCCCTGGATGTCGATGGCCTGGTAGAAAGCCTGGCGCACGCGCTTGTCCTTGAAGGGGTTCTTGCCCTTCACGTTCGAGTACAGCAGCTCGTCGCGCTTCTGGTCCATGCCCAGGAAGATGGTGCGCAGCTCGGGGCCTTGCAGCACCTTGGACTTGCCGCTGCCGTTGATGCGCTGCACGTCCTGCAGCGGCACCGGCTCGATCACGTCGACCTGGCCCGAGAGCAGCGCGGCCACGCGCGTGGCGTCGTTGCCGATCGGCGTGTACTCCACGTTCACCACGTTGCCTTCGATCTTGCCCCAGTAGCTGCCGTTGCGCTGGAACGTGGTCTTCACGTTGGGCTGGCGCTCGCGCAGGCGGAACGGACCGGTGCCGTTGGCGCGGAACGAGGCCGCGTTCTCGATGCCCTTGCGGCGGTCCACGGGACGCGTGGCCTGGTTCTCCTCGCTCCACTTCTTGCTCATGATGTAGAGCAGCGAGAGCACGTCGGGCAGGATGGGGAACGGCGTCTTGGTCTCGATGTCGACCACGTGATCGTTGACCTTGCGCACCTCTTTCACGTCGTTGACGTAGCTCTTCATGTCCGAGCCCTCGCCCGCGGCACGCGCGAAGGTGAACAGCACATCGTCGGCGGTGAACGGCGTGCCGTCGTGGAACTGCACGCCCTTGCGCAGTTCGAAGCGCCACACCGTGGGCGAGGTCTGGCGCCAGCTCGTGGCCAGACCGGGGATCACCTTGAGGTTGCGGTCGCGCGCCACCAGCGGCTCGTAGACGTTGCCCGTGACGCTCAGCTGCAGCGATTCGTTGAGCGAATGCGGGTCCATCGACAGGGCATCGCCCTGGTTGCCGATGCGCACGGTCTGGGCCGAAGCCATGCCGACAGCGGTCATGGCCAACAAGGCGGCGGCGGTTTGGGTGAAGGTCATGCGTCGCTCCTGACAGGGTTGGGTGAAACGGGTGTGTGACGGAGGGTGGGCTGCGCCGCTTCTTCGGCGAGCGGCATGCCCTGTTCGACAAGGCCGGCGTGCAGCGCCGCACCCAGCGGCAGCACGTCGTCGTTGAAGTCGTAGCGGCTGTTGTGCAGGAAGCAGGCACCCACGCCGTTCTCGGCGCCCTGGCCCAGGCGCAGGTAGGCGCCGGGCTTGACCTGCAGCATGAAGGAAAAGTCTTCGGCACCCATGCTCGGGTCCATGTTGCGGTCCACGTGTTCGTGGCCCACGAGCTTTTGTGCCACCTCCATCGCGAAGCGGGCTTCGTCGCGCGTGTTGATGGTGGCCGGGTAGATGCGTTCGTAGTGCAGGTGCGCCGACGCGCCCAGGCCCAGGGCCACGCCCGAGCACACCTCGTGCAGGCGCTTCTCGACCATGGCCTGCACCTCGGGGTTGAAGGTGCGCACCGTGCCCACGAGCCGCGCGGTGCCCGGGATCACGCTGAACGCGCCGGGATCGCCGGCCTGCATGGCGCACAGGCTGATCACCGCGCTGTCGATCGCGCGCACGTTGCGCGACACGATGGTCTGCACCGCCGTGATGATGTGGGCCGCGACCACCACCGGGTCGACCGTGGCATAGGGATGCGCGCCATGGCCGCCCTTGCCCGTGATCTCGATGGTGATGCGGTCGGCCGCGGCCATCATGGGGCCGGGGTTGATGCCCACGGTGCCCGGGCGCATCTGCGGCCAGTTGTGCATGGCAAACACGGATTGCACCGGAAAGCGCTCGAACAGGCCGTCTTCGATCATGGCCTTGGCGCCCGCGAAGCCCTCCTCGCCGGGCTGGAAGATCAGCACCGCGGTGCCGTCGAAGTGGCGCGTCTCGGCCAGGTAGCGCGCGGCGCCCACCAGCATCGCGGTGTGCCCGTCGTGGCCGCAGCCGTGCATCATGCCGGGCTTGCTCGACTTCCAGGCGAAGTCGTTGTGCTCGGTCATGGGCAAGGCGTCCATGTCGGCGCGCAGGCCGATCATGCGGCCGCTGGCCGTGCTGCGGCCTCGCACCATGGCGACCACACCGGTCTTGCCGATGCCGGTGTGGATCTCGTCGACGCCGCAGACCTTGAGCGACTCGACCACGCGCTGGCTGGTGTAGCGCTCCTCGAAGCCCAGTTCGGGATGCGCATGCAGGTCGCGGCGCAATGCGGTGAGCTCGGGGTGGTAGGCCGCGATGTGCGCGAAGGCGCGGCCATGGGCCCGGATGCGCGAGGTGACGGCCATGTTCAGTGGCCCCCGGCCTTTTCGACGCGCAGCCGCGGATCGACCGCGAAATACAGCAGGTCGACGATCAGGTTGATCACCACGAAGATCAGCGCGATCAGGCACAGGTAAGCGGCCATCACCGGGATGTCGGCGAAGGTCACGGCCTGGATGAACAGCAGGCCCATGCCCGGCCACTGGAACACGGTCTCGGTGATGATGGCGAAGGCGATCAGGCCGCCAAGCTGCAGGCCCGTGATGGTCATCACCGGCACCAGCGTGTTCTTGAGCGCATGGCCGAAATGCACCGCGCGGTTGGTGAGGCCGCGCGCGCGCGCGAACTTGATGTAGTCGGTGCGCAGCACCTCGAGCATCTCGGCGCGCACCAGCCGCATGATCAGCGTGAGCTGGAAGATCGCCAGCGTGATCGCGGGCAGGGTGATGTGCAGCCAGCCCTTGGGCGTGAGCAGGCCGGTGCTCCACCAGCCCATTTGCACCACGTCGCCGCGGCCGAAGCTCGGGAACCAGCCCAGGTGCACCGCGAACACCAGGATCAGCAGGATGCCGATCAGGAACGTGGGCAGCGACACGCCGAGCAGCGAGATCGTCATGAACACCTGGCTCATGAAGGTGCCGCGCTTGAGCGCCGCGTACACGCCCATGGGGATGCCCACCACCAGCGCGAGCACGGCCGCCACCAGGGCCAGCTCCAGCGTGGCCGGAAAGCGCTCGGCGATCAGGCGCGAGACCTTGGCACCCTGGCGCAGGCTCAGGCCGAACTCGCCCTGCGCCGCGTTCATGAGGAAGTGCCAGAACTGGATGATGAAGGGCTTGTCCAGGCCGAGGTCGGCACGCAGGGCGCGCACCTGCTCGGGCGTCGCGTCCTGGCCCAGCAGGAACACCACCGGATCACCGACGTACTGGAACAGCATGAAGGCGATCAGGGCCACGCTGACCATCACGATCAGTGCCTGCACCAGCCGCCGAAGTATGAAAGCGAACATCGGATGAAAAAACAAGAAAGGGTCGCGCCATACCTGGGGCGACCCTTTGCGGTCGGAAACGCGGTCAGTTTACCTTGATGAGACGCCAATCCAGGCGGTTGTCCGCGCGGTGCACCACGTCGATGTTCTTCTTCATGGCCCAGGGAATGATCTGGTTGTGCAGGGGCAGGTGCGACACGTCGGAGTTCGACAGCGCCAGCGCCTCGTTGAGCAGGCGGTTGCGGATCAGCGGATCGGTCTCGGTCTTGGCGCGATCGATGATCTGGTCCATCTTGGGGTTGCTGTAGCGGCCCACGTTGTAGTTGCCGTCACCGCCCTGGCCCACGCTGCGCACCAGCGACTGCAGGCTGTAGAGCGCGTCGAAGGTGGGCACGCCCCAGCCCAGCATGTAGATGCTGGCCTCGTAACGCTGGATCATGGGGAAATAGGTGGACAGCGGCAGCGTGCGCAGCTTGGCCTTCACGCCCACGCGCGCCCACATCGCGGTCACGGCCTGGCAGATCGCCTCGTCGTTGATGTAGCGGTTGTTCGGGCAGGCGAAATCCACCTCGAAGCCGTCCTTGTAGCCGGCGTCGGCGAGCAGCTTCTGCGCGACGGCCACGTCGAACGGGTAGCGCTGGTGCACCGACTCGCTCCAGCCCGCCACCTGAGGTGCCACCAGCGCGCCGGTGGGCTGACCCAGGCCGCGCAGCGTGACACGGGCGATGGCGTTCATGTCGATCGCCTGGTACAGCGCCTTGCGCACGCGCACATCCTTGAGCGGGTTCTTGCCCTTGATGTTGCTGCCCACGAGTTCGTCGCGGTGCTGGTCCATGCCGAAGAAGATGGTGCGGTTTTCCACCCCGTCGATCACCTTGAGGTTGCCGTCCTGGCGCAGGCGCGGCAGGTCTTGCGGGCTCGGGTCGAGCACGAAATCGACTTCACCCGAGAGCAGCGCCGCCATGCGCGTGGCGGTGGCCTTCACGGGCGTGTACACGACCTCGTTCACGTTGCTGTCGCCGCTGCGGCCCCACCAGTTCGGGTTGCGCGTGAGCACCATCTTCTGGTCCGGCGCCCATTCCTTGAGCATGAAGGGACCGGTGCCCATGGCGTTGCGGTGTGCGAAGTTCTCGTCCTGCGTCTTGATGTCCTTGGGCGCCACCGAGTTGTTCTTCTCGGCCCAGGCCTTGCTCATCATGCGCAGCTCGGTGAGCTGGTTCACCAGCACCGGGTTGGGGCCCTTGGTGAAGATGTCGATCGTGTTGTTGTTGACCTTGACGATGCGGTCGATGCCTTGCACGTAGGGCGTGAAGTTCGAGGTGGGCGCCATGGCGCGCTGCAGCGAGAACACCGCGTCGTCGGCCGTGAAGGCCGAGCCGTCGTGAAACTTCACACCCGTGCGCAGCGTGATGCGCAACTGGGTCGGCGACACCTCGGTCCAGCCCGTGGCCAGCATCGGCTCGGGCTTGAAGGTGCGGCTGTTGTAGTACACGAGCGATTCATAGACCGAGGCATGGATACCGTTGGCCAGCGCGTTGTTCTGCGAATGGATGTCCCAGGTGGGGATGTCGCTGGCGCTGGTCCACTTGAAGGTCTTGCCCTGGGCCTGCACGGCGCCGGTCGTGATGGCCAGCGTGGCGGCCAGGATGACCGCGCGCAGCGGCGTGGAGATGGGTTTCATCGTTGACACCTGAAATAAGTGTGGGTGCCGGGACTATGCAACAAGCGTTCCTGCACCAGCGAGGGGAATTACCCGTATGGCTTGCGCCGGGGAAATGGCCTCTTTGGCGCGGCGGTTTTGGGTTGCGGGTGTTTCCGCGCACCGACCGGCATCTCAAACAAGCTTGCTTTCTTCGTGATGAAATACGAATGCTTAAGGCCTATATTTCCAACGCCCGATCGTCCGGATCGGGTTCTTCTGTCTTCAACCCAACCCACAGGGAGTGATCCATGAAACGCCAATTGATGGCCGTGCTGCTGTCGCTGTGCGCCGGCTTTGCCTTCGCCGCGGTCGATGTGAACAAGGCCAGCGCCACCGACCTCGACAGCATCAAAGGCATCGGTCCGGGCACGAGTGCCAAGATCATCGAACAGCGCAAAAGCGCCCCGTTCAAGAACTGGAACGACCTGATCGGGCGCGTGTCCGGCATCGGCGAAAAGCGCGCGGCCAAGCTGTCGCACCAAGGGCTCACGGTCAACGGTGAAGCCTACAAGCCAGCCGGTGCACCGGCACCGGCGAAGCCGAAATCTTGAAGCCATAAAAAAACCGCCCGGCAAGCCGGGCGGTTTTTCATGCTTCGAACGCTTGGGGAAGCGATCAGAAGTTGTGCTGAACGCCCACGGCGTACAGGGTGTTCTTGGCTTCCAGACCGGTGCCGATGGCTTCGGCTTTGGTGCGGTTGAAGGCCAGGTACGTGAAGGTGCGCTTGGAGAGCGCGTACTTCAGGCCGGCGCTGAAACCGGTGGTCTTGGTGAGGTCAACACCAGCCGACTCGGTCTTCGAGCGGGCCAGGCCGAAACCGGCTTCGAGCGCGCCACCCAGGGGCACGTCCACACCGATGTTGTACTCGTTGGCCTTGACGTCGGCAGCGGCGCCGTCGGCCTTCACCTTGACCTGGTTGATGCCACCGATCAGCTTGGCCACGCCGAAGTCGTACGAGCCGTTCAGCAGGTTGTAGGTGGTCTTGCCGGTGGCGCCAGCGAAGGTCAGCAGGTTGGTGCTGCCCGGGGCCAGGTAGCCAGGAACCAGGCTCGCGTTCTTCTCGGACTGGTGAGCGAAACCAGCCACGATCGGGCCGTTGGCGTAGTTCAGGCTCAGGGACAGCAGGCTGCTGGTACCGCCGGTCAGCGAAGCGGCCTTGTCTTCACCCAGCGAGTAGGCGATGGCACCCGAGAAACCACCGAAGTTCGGCGAGTTGTAGCGGATGGTGTTGTTGGGGTTGTCTTCGTACGGCAGCCAGGTCGAGAACGACGACGAGAAGTTCGCGTTGAACGTGTCGTTGGCCATCGAGCGGGTGTCGTCGTACGGGGTCCAGGGCTTGCCCAGCTGGACTTCACCGAAGCCACCCGACAGGCCGACCCACGACTGGCGGTCGAAGCGGAAGCCACCGGCGGTGCCGTTGTCCATGCCCAGGGCGCCTTCCAGTTGGAAGTTGGCCTTCAGGCCGCCACCGAGGTCTTCGCTGCCTTTGAAGCCCAGGCGGCTGGTGTTGAAACCGCCGCTGTCCAGGCGCGAGGTGCTCACGGAAGGAGCGCCGGTCACGTCGGTCTTGGTGCGGCCAACCCACACGTCGGCCATGCCGTACAGGGTCACGCTGGACTGGGCCATGGCGGCGCCGCTAGCGGCCAGAACGGCCAGGGCGATCAGACTTTTCTTCATGGGGATTCCTTTTCCTTTGGAACGGTTGGGGAAACGTTTCACACGACTGAAACTGCATGGATGGTAGGACACCCACGACACAGAGACAGGGTTAGCCCCTAGATTTTTCCCCAACGCATGCGCAGCTGTTGCCATGGTGCAACGCATCATCCCCTCCCGATGCCGGGCGCCTCTTGAGCCAGCCCGACGCGAAGCACCCATGAAAAAAGCCACCGCTTGCGCGGTGGCTTTTCAAGCTTCGAATACCAAGCGGGTCAAGCCCGCCAGGGATCAGAAGGAGTGGCGAACGCCGACTTCGAAGCCGCGCGAGCTCTGGCCCGGGGTCACGGCGGCGCCGGTGGCACCGGCTTCGGCGCTCACGCTGAAGGCGGCACCGACCTTGTTGGAGATGCGCGAGTAGTTCGTGTACAGAGCGGTGCGCTTGCTCAGGCCGTACTCGTAGCCGATGGCAACCTGGTTGGCATCGCCAGCGAAGTTGTCATAGCTCGAACGGGTGTACGAAGCCTTGATCAGGCCAGGACCCACGGGGGCGGTCAGGCCGACCATCAGGTGCTTGACTTCCTGGTCCACACCGGCGTTGGTCTCGAACTTGCCGATCGTGTACTGAGCCATCGGCTTGATGAAGCCGAAGTCGTACGAAGCGCCCACGTTGGTGCGCTTGAACTTGTTCACGTTGGCGGCGGCGCTGCCTTCGGCG
Organism: Hydrogenophaga sp. T2; assembly: GCF_049843535.1. Lineage (NCBI taxonomy): Bacteria > Pseudomonadati > Pseudomonadota > Betaproteobacteria > Burkholderiales > Comamonadaceae > Hydrogenophaga > Hydrogenophaga sp. T2. The sequence continues at coordinate 340,066 of NZ_JBBHZJ010000002.1, forward strand.
GCGGTGGCCAGGGCCACGCTCAGGGGACCCGCGTTGTACGTCAGGCGCAGGCCGGCATACTTGTTGGGATCGTTGTCGGTCTGGGTTTCCTTGAACGCGTACTGGAACTGACCCTGGAAGCCAGAGATGTTCGGCGTGAAGTAAGCGATGGTGTTGTTCGCACGCACGACGGTGGTCGCGCCGCTGCCCAGGGCACCGAAGGTGTTGGTGGACGAGCCCACGCCGTTCGTGCCGAACGGGTCGTACACGGTGTGGTTCCAGAAGGTCGGGGTGTAGTCACGGCCCAGGCGGACTTCACCGAAACCGCCCGACAGGCTCACGGTGCTGCGGCGCTGGAAAGTCAGGCCAGCGGCGTTGCCGGTGTCGGGATCAAGGGCACCCTCGAGCCAGAAGCTGGCGCTCATGCCGCCACCCAGGTCTTCCACGCCACGGAAACCGATGCGGCTCGAAGCCGTGCCGTCCTGGCTCAGGGAGGACTGGCTCACGCCGCCTTGCTTCACGTTGCGCACGGCCACGTCCACGATACCGAACAGGGTCACCGACGACTGGGCCAGTGCAGCGCTGGAAGCTGCAACGGCAGCCAGAGCGATCAGGGTCTTTTTCATTGAGGAGTTCTCCAAGGTTGAGTTGACTGGCCAAGGGTCTTTGGCCCTTGAGCCCACCTCCGTTGCGGGAAGCTGCGGGCATTGCAACAGAAAGCCACAGCACATTCCATGTTTACGGGGCGCCGATGCCGTTCATGCGCCCGGAATGTTGTTCGGTCACCACGAATTTCGGGCTATCCCTTAGCACCAAAGCACTCATATGGGCCGCCCGCGAAACCGCTCGGCGCGCCGGGAAACCGTTCAAGTCACGCCCGGCCATGGCAACATGCCATGACGCAACCGACGGAACTTCCACCATGTCCGCCTCCGACGCCCTGATCCATGCCGCCGACTCGGCGCTGCGCACCCTGTTCGTCAAACCCCATGCGAGCCAGCCCTGCCCCACGGTGCCCGAGCACCACGACGATGCTGCGTTGACGGCCGAGGAGCGGCACCTTTCCGGTGCGCTCATGCGCGTGAACCACGTGGGCGAGGTTTGTGCCCAGGCGCTGTACACGGCGCAGGCTTTGGCCGCTCGCTGGCCTGGCGGCCCGAAACGCGAGGCCAATGAGGCCCTCGCGGCACGGCTGGAGGCGGCAGGCCGCGAAGAAACCGATCATTTGGCCTGGACCCAGGCGCGGCTTGACGAGCTCGGCGCCCGGCCTTCCCTGCTCAACCCGCTGTGGTACGCGGGCGCCTTCGGCCTCGGGTTGGTGGCCGGCGCCCTGGGGCGGGGCGCCAGTCTGGGTTTCGTGGTGGAAACCGAGCGCCAGGTCGAGGCCCACCTGGCCTCGCACATGGACCGGCTGCCCGCCCAGGACCATGCCTCACGCGCCATCGTGGCCCAGATGAAAGAAGACGAAGCCCGCCATGCGCGTGATGCCCAGCAGGCTGGCGCCACCGAGCTGCCGCTGCCGGTGAGAGGCGCCATGCGCGCCATGGCCAAGGTGATGACCACCGTGGCGCACCGCATCTGAGCCGCGCCTCGCTGCGGCGCGGCGGGCGCTCAGGCTTCGATCAGGTCGAAGCCGGTGGTGATCTCGGCGGTCTTGCCCAGCATGATGCTGGCCGAGCAGTACTTCTCGTGGCTCATGGCGATCGCGCGCTCGACCGCCGCGGCCGGGATGCCCTTGCCGGTCACCGTGAACTGCATGTGGATCTTGGTAAACACCTTGGGATCGGTAGCCGCTCGCTCGCTGGTCAGTTTCACCGAACAGCCGCGCACGTCGTGGCGGCCCCGCTTGAGGATCAGCACCACGTCATAGGCGGTGCACCCGCCCGTGCCGGCCAGCACGGTTTCCATGGGCCGGGGGGCCAGATTAGCGCCGCCGTTCTCAGGCTTGGCGGCATCGGGCGCGCCGTCCATGGTCAGCACGTGGCCGCTGCCGGTCTCGGCCACGAAGCCCATGGCCGATCGGGTGCCGCTGGCGCCGGTCCAGGTGACGGTGCATTCCATGAAAACTCCGTGTGATCGCGCACACCAATTAGAGGTAGCGCTCTGAAAACAGGGGCAATGCGGCAAAGGTTGTTGCAATGCAGCATGCCAACGGTATACTCGCGGCATTGTATTGAAGGTTGTCTCCTCTACCCTCCACGGGTGGATTCAAACCCGGACCACGAACGTCGGTCCGGGTTTTTTTTGCCCATCGATATGATCGGCCGATGACATCGCCCCAGACGGCCCTCACCCCGGCCGACTACCTCAAGAAAATCCTGACCGCCCGGGTGTACGACGTGGCGGTGGAGTCCGACCTCGAGCCCGCGCGGGCGCTGTCGCGCCGTCTGCACAACACCGTGCTGCTCAAGCGCGAGGACCAGCAGCCGGTGTTCAGCTTCAAGCTGCGCGGGGCCTACAACAAGATCGCGCACCTGCCGCCCGAGCAGCTCGCCAAGGGCGTGATCTGCGCGTCGGCGGGCAACCACGCCCAGGGCGTGGCCCTGAGCGCCAAGAAGCTGGGCATCCGCGCCGTGATCGTCATGCCGGTCACGACGCCCCAGGTGAAGATCGACGCGGTGCGCGGCTTCGGCGGCGAGGTGGTGCTGCACGGCGACAGCTATTCCGACGCCCACGGCCACGCGGTGGTGCTGCAGAAGAAGCAGGGCCTGACCTTCGTGCACCCCTTCGACGACCCCGACGTGATCGCGGGCCAGGGCACGATCGCGATGGAGATCCTGCGCCAGTTGCAGCGCCTGGGCTCCGACCGGCTCGACGCGGTGTTCGTGGCCATCGGCGGCGGCGGCCTGATCTCGGGCGTGGCCAACTACATCAAGGCGGTGCGCCCCGAGGTGAAGGTGATCGGCGTGCAGATGACCGACTCCGACGCCATGATGCGTTCGGTCGCCGAGCACCAGCGCGTGACGCTGCCCGACGTGGGCCTGTTCGCCGACGGCACCGCCGTGAAGCTGGTGGGCGAAGAAACCTTCCGCATCGCGCAAGACCTGGTCGACGACTACATCGCGGTCGACACCGACGCCGTCTGCGCCGCGATCAAGGACATCTTCGTGGACACGCGCAGCATCGTCGAGCCTTCGGGCGCGATGGCCGTCGCCGCGGTGAAGCAGTACGTGGCCCGCCACAAGACCAAGGGCCAGACCTACGCGGCCATCCTGTGCGGCGCCAACATGAACTTCGACCGCCTGCGCTTCGTCGCCGAGCGCGCCGAGGTGGGCGAAGAACGCGAGGCCCTGTTCGCCGTCACCATGCCCGAGGAGCGCGGCAGCTTCCGCCGCTTCTGCGAGCTGATCGGCGAGCTGCCCGGCAGCCCGCGCAGCGTGACCGAGTTCAACTACCGCATGCACGACGGGGCCCAGGCGCACGTGTTCGTGGGCCTGAGCACCACGGCCAAGGGCGAGTCGGGGAAGCTGGCGCAACAACTCATCCGCCACGGCTTCGAGACGCTGGACCTCACCCACAACGAACTGGCCAAGGAACACGTGCGCCACCTTGTGGGCGGCCCGTCGCCGCTGGCGCACGACGAGCGCCTGCTGCGCTTCGTGTTCCCCGAACGCCCCGGCGCCCTGCTGAAGTTCCTGAGCCTGATGCGCCCCTCCTGGAACATCAGCCTGTTCCACTACCGCAACCAGGGCGCCGACTACGGCCGCATCCTGGTGGGTTTGCAGGTGCCGGCCAAGGACGACAAGGCCTTCGCGAAGTTCCTCGACACGCTGGGCTACCCCTGTGTGGAAGAAACCGGCAACCCCGCCTACCGGCTCTTCCTGCGCAACTGAACGAACCGCCCCATGCCCTCGGCCCGCGACCCCGCGCTGACCCCGCTCAATGCCGCCCGGCCCCACGCCCCGGTGGAGGGGCTGCGCGTGCCCACGATCGCCGCCACGGCGGACGCCACGCTCGACCACACGCTGGCCCTGCGCATGCAGACGCCCGGGCACGACCTGTTCGCCCTGGGGCGCGTGCAGTCGCTCGCGCTGCAGCTGGCGCGCATACAGAACGGCAGCCCGCTGCCCTTTGACCTGCTGGTGTTCGATGCGCCGCAACTTGTGGTGTTCGCAGCCGACCACGGGCTGGCCGACGAGGGCATCAGCGACTGGCCGCAATCCACCTCGCAACAGCACGTGGCGCAGCTGCTGTCGGGCGCGGCCCCGGCCAACGTGCTGGCGCGCCAGCACGGTTTCGACGTCACGGTGGTCGACGCCGGCCTGGCCGCGCCCATTCCGCCCGTGGCCCGCACCCGGCCCGCGGCGGTGCTGCAACCGCGCAAGATCGGCTACGGCACGCGCAACTGCCTGCTGGGCCCGGCCATGTCGCTGGTGCAGGCGGTCTCGGCGCTGCACGCCGGCATGGACGTGGTGCGCCACCTGCCCGGCACGGTGATCGCGCTCGGCGACATCGGCGTCGGCGGCATCGCCAGCGCGTCGCTGCTGCTGTCGCGCCTGTGCGGTGTGCCGGTGGTCGATGCCTTCCCGCGCGAAGACCCGGGTGCCACCTCGCTTGACGACACCCTGCACTGGCAGCGCGTAGACAAGCTGCAGGCCGCGTCGCAGCGGCACGCGCTCGCCATGTCGCCGATCCACGCGCTCGCGGCCTTCGGCGGCTTCGAGATCGCCATGCTGGCCGGCGCCATGCTGCAGGCCGCGAGCGAGCGCCGCATCGTGCTGGTCGACGGCTTCGTGGCCGGCGCCGCGGCGCTGGTCGCGCGGGGACTGCACCCCAACGTCGGTGATTACCTGGTGTACGCGCAGCGCTCGGCCGCGGCGCCGCACCGGCTGATGCTGATCCACCTGCGGGCGCACCCACTGCTCGACCTCGAACTCAACACCAACCAGGGCACGGGCGCGCTGCTCGCCTGGCCCCTGCTGCTCGCCGCGCAGGGCATGCTCGACGCCACCGCTTGAACGGCCCGGCCGCGCGCCGGCCGCCTCAGGAGCGGCCGCCCGGTGCTTCGGGCAGGCTCAGTTCGAACGGTTGGGCATTGCCGGGCGGCGCCAGCCGCACCGAGCGCCGCTGCACCGTGCGCAAGACCACATCGCCTTCGAGCGTGGCACCCACGCGGTAAGGCTTGGGCGGCTGGCCGTCGATCGCGATCAGCGCGGCACCACCGTCGCCGCCGTCGGCCACCACGCCCACCAGCTGGTAGCGCGAGGACAGCGGCGGCGCCGCCACCGGTGCGGTGACCGCGGCCACCTGGGGCGTGGCGCCCAGCACCCGCGCGAGGGCCGCGGGCTCGGGCGCTTCGGGCAGCTGGGCGGTGGTGGAAACGGGTGTGAGCGGCGAGCGACCCAGCACCTGCAGCGCCCAATAGCCTAGGCTGAGGCCGGCAGCGAGCCACAACAGACCAGCCGCCAGCGCCGGCCAGCGGCGCGGCGCGGCGCCGCTGGCCGCGCTTTCGCCGAGAAACACCGAGTGGCCGAAGCTTCGATCTGTTGCCATGACGGCGCATTATCATCGACCGACCCTCTATGTGGGCCTCTGCCCACGCGGCACCGGAGACGCGCTTGATTCGATTCCTTTCCCCCGCCCGGCAAGCCCTGCAGCGCGGTTTCACGCTCATCGAGCTGATGGTGGTGCTGGTCATCATCGGTGTGCTGGCCGCGCTCATCGTGCCCAACGTGCTCGACCGCACCGACGACGCGCGCATGACCGCCGCACGAACCGACGTCAACAACCTCATGCAGGCGCTCAAGCTGTACCGCCTCGACAACCAGCGCTACCCGAGCAACGAGCAGGGCCTGGCCGCGCTGGTGGCCAAGCCCACCGCCGCACCGCTGCCGCCCAACTGGCGCCGCTACCTCGACAAGCTGCCCAACGATCCCTGGGGCCGGCCCTACCAATACCTCAATCCCGGCGTGCACGGCGAGGTCGACGTGCTCTCGCTCGGCGCCGACGGCCAGGCCGGCGGCGAGGGCGCCAATGCCGACATCGGCAGCTGGCAATGAACCCGTCGGCCGGCTGACGGCCTGCTGAGCCCAAGCCCATGCGCCCCGCCCACCGAGGCTTCACGCTGCTGGAGATCATGGTGGTGGTGGCCATCGTGGCCCTGGCCACGGCCAGCGTCACGCTCGCGCTGCGCGACGACAGCGGCACCCGCCTCGAACGCGAGGCCATGCGCCTGTCGGCGCTGGTCGAATCGGCGCGCGCGCAGTCGCGCACCAGCGGCCTGCCCGTGGTCTGGCGCATCCGCCCCGACGGCTTCGAGTTCATCGGCCTGCCCCGCCCGCAGGAAGGCGTGCGCCCCGCCGGCGTCACCGACGGCCCGCAACGCTGGCTCAACGAAGGCACGGCCGCGCAGGTGGTGGCACCGCCCGGCGCCACCGGCCTGGTGCTCGGCCCCGAGCCGCTGATTCCCGCGCAGCGCGTGGCCATCGTGCTGGGTGAGCGCCGGCTCGTCATCGCCACCGACGGCCTTGGCCCCTTCGCCGTGGTGAACGAACCATGAAGCCCTGCCGCGGCTTCACGCTGATCGAGGTGCTGGTGGCGCTCGGGGTCGTGGCGCTCACCCTCACCGCCGGGCTGCAGGCCAGCGGCGCGCTCACCCGCAACGCCGAACGCCAGACCGAACAGTGGCTGGCCCAGCTCTGCGCCGAGAACGCGCTCACCGCGCTGCGGCTGCAGCGCCAGCTGCCCGGCACGGGCGACAGTGAGGTGGTGTGCGAACAGGCCAACCGCACGATGCTGGTGCGGCTGTCGGTGTCACCCACGCCCAACCCCAACTTCCGCCGGGTCGACGCCACCGTGGTGCAGGGCGCGACGCGCCTGCTCACACTGTCCACGGTGCAGGGCCGGTATTGACCATGGGCCCCCACACTTCGCGCTGCGTGTCGCCGTTGCCGCCCCGGCGCGCACGCGGCTTCACCCTGGTCGAACTGCTGGTGGCGCTGGTCATCCTGTCGACCATCGCCATCCTGAGCTGGCGCGCCATCGACGGCATGGGGCGCACGCAGGCGATCACGCAGTCGCGCGCCAACGAGTTGCTGCGCCTGCAATCGGCACTCGGCCAGTGGAACGCCGACCTCGACGCGCTGATCGACACGCGCGAGGTCAACCCGATCGACTTCAACGGCCAGGTGCTGCGGCTCACGCGCCGCGACCCGATGGAAACCGGCCTCGACAGCCGCGGCATCCGCGTGGTGGCCTGGGCCCTGCTGCCCGGTGCCGAAGGCCTGCGCTGGTCGCGCTGGCAATCGGGCCCGCTGCGCCAGCGCGACGAGCTCGCGCGCGCCTGGCAGCGCGCGAGCGAGTGGTCGGCCGGGCGGGTCAACCCCGGCGCCAGCGGCGACACCCTGGCCTCGCCCACGGCCGACAGCGCGATCGGCCTGGTGCGCGCCAGCGCCTGGCAGCTCTACTACCACCGCGGCGAGGCCTGGACCAACCCGCAGTCGGCCGCCGACACCCTGCCCGCCAGCGGCGACGGCTACGCGCCCAACGCCAACCTGCCCAACGGCGTGCGGCTGCAGCTCACGCTCGCGCCCGAGCTGCCGCTGCAGGGCACGCTGCTGCGCGATTGGGTGCGGCCCACGCTGGAGGCCGCGCCATGAGCGCCGGTGCGCGGACCCAGCGCGGCGCGGCCCTGCTGCTCGCCATGCTCACCGTCACCCTGGTGGCGGCGCTGGCGGCCAGCGCCGCCTGGCAGCAGTGGCGCGCGATCGAGATCGAACGCGCCGAGCGCCAGCGCGGCCAGGCGGCCTGGATCCTCGCGGGCGCGCTCGACTGGGCCCGCCTGATCCTGCGCGAGGACGCGCGCGGCAACCAGACCAGCGGCAACCCCGACCACCTGGGCGAGCCCTGGGCGCTGCCGCTCGAAGAAGCCCGCCTCTCCAGCTTCCTCGCGGCCGACCGCGACAACAACGCCGACAGCGTGCTGCAGGCTTTCCTGTCGGGCGAGATGATCGACCTGCAGTCGCGCCTGAACTTCAACAACGTGATCCGGCGCGAGGGCAGCGGCAGCGCGCTCAAGGTGGAGCTGTCCGAGCCCGACCTGCAGGCCCTGCAACGGCTCTACGAGGGCCTGGGCCTGCCCCTGGGCGAACTGCAGGCGGCGGCCAACGAACTGCTCGCGAGCACGCGGCTGTCGCTCACCGACCCCCAGCCTTCGCGCACCGCGCTGCTGCCCACCAAGTTCTCGCAACTCGCGTGGCTGGGCATTTCACGCGAGAGCCTGGCGCGGCTCGAACCCCACCTCACCGTGCTGCCGCAGCGCACCACGCTCAACCTCAACACCGCGAGCGCCGAGGCCATCGCCGCTTCGTCGCCCGGGCTCGACCTGGCGCGCGCGCGCCGGCTCATCGCCGTGCGCGAGCGCACCCCCTTCCGCAGCCTGGCCGAGGCCGCGCGCGTGCTCGGGGCGAGCGAGGTGCCGCCGCTGTCCGACCAGTACCACGGCGTGCGCAGCGAGCATTTCGAGGTGCGCGGCCGGCTGCGGCTGGACGACACCATCATCGAAGAGCGCTCGCTCGTGGTACGGCGCAACCTCGACGTGCGCATCGTCTGGCGCGAGCGCTTCACACGCCGTTGAAGCCGGGATGCAACGCCGCCCGGGCCTTTCCGGTCTTTTTGTCGTGATCCCTCCCTAGAATGGCCGCTCCCACTTCCTGAAATCCCCGCTGTGCTGATCGTCACGCCCGTCGACCCCCTCGCCAGTCCCGGCGCGGCCTCCACGCTGCTGCAGTGGGTGCGCAGCGCCGACGGCCAGCAGCCCGATGAACACGGCGAGTGCGCGATCGACCTGCTGCCGCGCGACGACGAGCTGGTGCTCGCGCTGCCGCCGCGCACGCTCACCTGGAACCGCATCAACCTGCCGCGCGTGAGCGGCCCGCGCCTGCGTGCCGCGCTCGACGGCCTGCTCGAAGACCGCGTGTTGTGCGACGTGGGCGAACTGCACCACGCCCTCGAGCCCGACGGCCGGCCGGGCCAGCCGGTCTGGGTCGCGAGCACCCACCGCGACCGCCTGCGCGCCTGGGTGCGCGCCCTCGAAAGCTCGGGCCGGCCGGTGGCGCGCATCGCGCCGCTCATGTGGCCCATGGTCGCGGCCGCCGCACCCTCGGCACCCGGCAGCACGCGCAGCTTCGCCATGGACGCCCCCAGCCTCGTGCACTGGGCCCACATCGACGGCCAGCAGGCCTGGCTCGCGAGCGCCAGCCCGCTGGGCGTGAGCAGCGTGCCGCTGCTCGAAGGCGCGGGCGTGCCGCCGCTGTCGGCGCTCATTCCCGGCGCCGACGAAGGCCAGGACGACGCGCGCAGCCTCGATGTCTGGCTCGCCGACCCGCTGGTGGTCGAGCTCGCCACGCGCGTGCTGCAGCGCCATGTCGACCCGGTGCCGCCCGACCAATGGCTGCTGCGCGCGGGCCAGACCGACTGGAACCTCGCGCAGTTCGACCTCAGCCTGTCCTCCAACGCCCGCCGCAGCCAGCGCCTGCGCCGCGCCTGGCGCGAGTTCCGCGCCTCACCCGCCTGGCGCCCGGCGCGCTGGGGCCTGGCGGCGCTGCTGCTGGCGCAGCTCGTGGGCCTGAACCTCGTGGCCTGGCAGGAAGGCCGCAGCCTGCAGGCCAAGCAGGCCGCCGCGCGCGACACGCTCACGCGCACCTTCCCCAACGTCGGCCTGGTGATCGACCCGCCGGTGCAGATGCAGCGCGAGGTCGCGCGGCTGCAGCAGGCCAGCGGCCACCTGGCCGCGGGCGACCTCGAAACCCTGCTCGGCGCGATCGACCGCGCGGCCGGCCCCGAGGCCGTCACGCCCACGCGGCTGTCCTACGACGCCAACGGCCTGCGCCTGTCGGGCTGGCGCGCCGGCGACGACCAGGTGCGCGCGCTGCAGCAGGCGCTGCAGACCGCCGGCTGGCGCGCGCGCTACGACGGCGGCGAACTGTCGCTGCAAACGCCCCAACCCTGAACCATGGCCGCCAGCGACACCCCCTCCAAGACCCGCGGCCTGGCCGCCGTTTCGGCCTGGCTGGCCGGCCTGTCGGCGCGCGAGCGCCGGCTGGTGCTGATCGCCGCCGCCGTGCTCGGCCTGGGCCTGCTGTGGTGGGTGGCGATCGCGCCGGCCTGGCAGACCCTGCGCCAGGCGCCCGCGCGCCAGGCCGCCGCCGACGCCCAACTCGCGCGCATGCAGCAGTTTGCGCAACAGGCCGAAGCCTTGCGCGCGCAGTCGGCGGCCGCCGCGCCCAGCCGCGACGAAGCACTGCGCCAGCTCGAAGCCGCCAGCGCCACGCTGGGCGGCAGCGCCCAGGTGAGCGTGGTCGGCGACCGCGCCACCGTTGCGCTGCGCCAGGCCAGCCCCGTGGCGCTCGCGCAGTGGCTGCAGCAGGTGCGCAGCAACGCCCGCCTGCTGCCGGTCGAGTCGCAACTGAGCCGCGACGCCGCCTCGGGTGGCTGGACCGGCACCCTGGTGCTGGCCGGCCCGCCGCTGGCCACGGCCAACTGACCATGAACCCCACCGCCATCCAACGCCTGGCCCTCGCGGCCGCCGTGCTCGGCGCGCTGCTCGCGCTGCTGCTGTTCGCGCCCGCGCGCTGGCTGGCCGACGCCGTCACCCGCGCCAGCGGCGGCCAGGTGCAGCTGGTCAACGCCAGCGGCACGGTCTGGACCGGCCGCGCCGACCTGCTCTTCACCGGCGGCGAAGGCAGCCGCAGCACCAGCGCGCTGCCCGAAGGCCTGGCCTGGCGGCTGCGCCCGGCCTGGCATGGCGGGCCCGCGCTCGCGCTCGGCCTGCGCGCGCCGTGCTGCACGCCGCAACCGGTGCAGCTGCACCTGCGGCCCGGCATCGGCGAAACCCGGCTCGACATCGCCCCCTTCCAGGGCCGCCTGCCCGCGGGCCTGCTCGCGGGCCTGGGCACGCCCTGGAACACGCTGCGCCTCGAAGGCACGATCGCACTGCAAAGCCAGGGCCTGGGTCTGAGCCTGGTGAGCGGCCGCGCGCAGCTGCACGGCGGACTCGACATCGACGCGCTCGACCTGGCCTCGCGCCTGTCCAGCATCCGCCCCCTGGGCAGCTACCGCGCCCAGCTGCGCGCCGACGCCGACGGCCACACCGCGCGGCTCGAACTCCAGACCCTCAGCGGCGCCCTGCTGCTGCAGGGCCAGGGCGAATGGGTCGGCGGGCGGCTGCGCTTCGCGGGCGACGCCCAGGCCGCGCCGGGCAGCGAGCTCGCGCTGACCAACCTGCTCAACATCGTGGGCCGCCGCGACGGCCCGCGCTCGGTGATCACCATCGGGTGACCGCTGCCTGACCACCTCCCTATAGGATTGCGCCATGTCCGCCCTCACCCCCCTCGCCAGCCGCAGCAGCGCCCTCGCGCTGGCCTGCGCCATGGCGCTGAGTCTGCTGGGCACGCCCTCGGCCCAGGCCCAGCCCGCCGCCCGCAACAGCGAACCCGTCACGCTCAATTTCGTGGGCGCCGAGATCGAGGCCGTGGCCCGCACCATGGCCACCATCACCGGCCGCAGCGTGGTGGTCGACCCGCGCGTGCGCGGCACCATCAACCTGTCCACCGACCGCCCGGTGCCGCCCAACGCGGCGCTCAACCAGTTCGCGGCCGCGCTGCGCCTGCAGGGCTTCGCGCTGGTCGACACCGGCGGCCTCTACAAGATCGTGCCCGAGGCCGACGCCAAGCTGCAGGGCAACGTGGTCAACGCGGGCGCACCCTCGGCCCTGCCCTCGTCGAACCAGGTCGTCACGCAGATCTTCCGGCTCAACCACGAGAACGCGAACAACCTGGTGCCGGTGCTGCGCCCGCTGATCCCGCCCAACAACACCATCAACGTCAACCCGGGCAACAACTCGCTGGTCATCACCGACTACGCCGAGAACCTGCAGCGCGTGGCGCGCATCATCTCGGCGCTCGACGTGCCGGGCGCGAGCGACATCGAGATCGTGCCGCTGCAGCACGCGGTGGCGGCCGACCTGGTGCCCATGATCCAGCGCCTGATCGACCCCGCGACCGCGGGCGCCGGCGGCGCTGCGGGCGCGGCCGACGCGAGCTACCGCACCACCATCATGGCCGACGCACGCAGCAACAGCCTGGTGCTGCGTGCGGCCAATCCGGCGCGGCTGGCGCTCGTGAAATCGCTCGTGGTGCGGCTCGACCAGCCCTCGGCCACCGCGCTCAGCGGCAACATCCACGTGGTCTACCTGAAGAACGCCGACGCGGTCTCCATGGCCACCACGCTGCGCGCCGCGCTGGCCGCGGCCGAATCGGGCGGTGGCGGCGGCGGTGCAGCCGGCGCCATCGGCTCCGCCTCGGCCGTCCGCGCCGCGCCGTCCACCATCAACCTCACGGCCAATGCCTCGGGCATGACGGCCTCGACCACGCCGGTCACGCCCAGCGCCCAGCCCTCCACCGGCGGCCAGATCCAGGCCGACCCGGCGACCAACTCGCTCATCATCACCGCGGCCGAGCCGGTCTACCGCCAGCTGCGCGCGGTGATCGACCAGCTCGACTCGCGCCGCGCCCAGGTCTACGTGGAAAGCCTGATCGCCGAGATCAACGACGACAAGGCCGCCGAGTTCGGCATCCAGTGGCAGGGCGCCTCGGGCAATTCGGGCGACCGCGTGATCGGCCTGCTCGGCACCAACTTCGGTGAGGGCGGCCGCAACATCATCAACCTCGCGCAGGGCGAGACGACGCCCGCGGCCGGCCTCAACATCGGCCTGGCCCGCCGCACCGGCGGCGTCTACGTGCTGGGCTTCCTCGCGCGCTTCCTGCAGGAGAACGGCGCCGGCAACGTGCTGTCCACCCCGAACCTGCTCACGCTCGACAACGAAGAGGCCAAGATCGTCATCGGCCAGAACGTGCCCTTCGTGACCGGCCAGTTCACCAACACTGGCGGCGGCAACAACGGCTCGGTCAACCCGTTCCAGACCATCGAGCGCAAGGACGTGGGCCTGACGCTGCGCGTGAAGCCGCAGATCAGCGAGAACGGCACCATCAAGATGACCATCTACCAGGAGGTCAGCAGCATCCTGCCCTCGTCGGTGGGCTCGAGCACCGGCCTGATCACCAACAAGCGCAGCATCGAGACCAACGTGCTCGTGAACGACGGCGCCATCGTGGTGCTCGGCGGCCTTCTGCAGGACGAGTTCGCCAACAACCAGCAGAAGGTGCCCGGCCTGGGCGACGTGCCCGTGCTGGGCGGCCTGTTCCGCAACGAAAGCCGCAGCCGCCGCAAGACCAACCTCATGGTGTTCCTGCGCCCCGTGGTGCTGCGCGACGAGCGCGACACCGCCAACCTCGCGCTCGACCGCTACGAGCAGATGCGCGCGGTGCAGCGCGACATCCAGCCCGCGCCGAGCAGCGTGCTGCAGATCAACCAGAGCCCGGTGCTGGGCGAGCAGCCCATGCCCTACCAGCGCCAGAACGCGCCGCGGCCACAGCTCGGCACCACCGAAGGCGCGCCCGGTGGCGTCACGTCCACGCCGGTGCCCGTTCCGGTGCAGCCCACGCCCACCCCGGCGCCCGCAGCCCCCGCGCCGGCCCCGGCCAGTCCGCGCCCCTGAGGCCCGCGCCGTGAAGTACCCGCTGCCCTACGCCTTCGCCCGCGAGCACCAGTGGCTGCTCGAGGAAGACGCGGGCACGCTCACCCTGATCGGCAGCCGCAGCGCCGCCAGCGACGCCGAGTCGCAGACGCGGCGCCTGTCGGCGCTGTCGGAGATCCTGCGCCAGCATCCGGTGGTCGACATGCGCTGGGAAGACGCCGAGGGCCTGCGCCAGCGCATCAGCGCCGCCTACTCGCAGGGCGAGTCGAGCGCCGCGGCGGTGGTCAGCGAAGTGCAGGGCGACGCCGACCTGAGCCGCATGATGCAGGAGCTGCCCGCGATCGAGGACCTGCTCGAGACCGCCGACGACGCCCCCATCATCCGCATGCTCAACGCCCTGCTCACGCAGGCCGCGCGCGACGGCGCGAGCGACATCCACATCGAGCCCTTCGAGCGCCACTCCAGCGTGCGCTTTCGCGTCGACGGCACGCTGCGCGAGGTGGTGCAACCCAACCGCGCGCTGCACGCGGCGCTGATCTCGCGCCTGAAGATCATGGCCGAGCTCGACATCTCCGAGAAACGCCTGCCGCAGGACGGCCGCATCAGCCTGCGCATCGGCACGCGCGCGGTCGACGTGCGCGTGTCCACCCTGCCCAGCGCGCACGGCGAGCGCGCGGTGCTGCGCCTGCTCGACAAGAGCGAGAGCAAGCTCAACCTCGAATCGGTGGGCATGCAGGGCGACGTGCTCGCACGCTTCGAGCGCCTGGTCACGCAGCCGCACGGCATCATCCTCGTCACCGGCCCCACGGGCTCGGGCAAGACCACCACGCTCTACGCCGCGCTGCAGCGGCTCGACGCCGGCACGCAGAACATCATGACGGTCGAAGACCCGATCGAATACGAGCTGCCCGGCATCGGCCAGACCCAGGTCAACCCGCGCATCGAGCTCACCTTCGCCAAGGCCCTGCGCGCCATCCTGCGCCAGGACCCGGACGTCATCATGATCGGCGAGATCCGCGACCACGAGACCGCGCAGATCGCGATCCAGGCCTCGCTCACCGGCCACCTGGTGCTGGCCACGCTGCACACCAACGACGCGGCCAGCGCCGTCACCCGCCTCACCGACATGGGCGTGGAGCCCTTCCTGCTCAGCAGTTCGCTGCTGGGCGTGCTCGCGCAGCGCCTGGTGCGAAAGCTCTGCGTGCACTGCCGCAAGCAGGACGCGCACGGCCGCTGGCACCCCGTGGGTTGCGCGCAATGCAACCACAGCGGCTACAAGGGCCGCACCGGCATCTACGAACTCATGGTGGCCGACGACGCCATCCGCACCCTGGTGCACAACCGCGCGGCCGAGAGCAAGCTCTTCGTGCAGGCCGAGAAGGCCGGCATGAAGACCATGCGCGAAGACGGCCAGCGGCTGATCGAGGCGGGCATCACCTCGGTCGAAGAGGTGATGTCTGTGACACGGGAATAAAGTGCCCGCCTACACCTTCGAAGCCCTCGACGCCGACGGCCAGACGCACAAGGGCCTGATCGACGCCGACACCGCGCGCGCCGCGCGCAGCCAGCTGCGCGCGCGCTCGCTCGTGCCGCTGGCGGTCGAACCCGCGAGCTCGGCCATCAACGACGGCGGCGGCAAAGGCCTCAACATCACGCTCTGGGGCGGCCGGGTGTTCAACGCCACCGCGCTGGGCGTTTGGACGCGCCAGCTCTCGGGTCTGGTGGCCGCGGGCATGCCGCTCGAACGCGCGCTCACCGCGCTCACCGACGAGGCCGAGAACGACAAGGTGCGCAACCTCGTGGCCACGCTGCGCGGCGAGGTCAATGCGGGCTCGGCGTTCGCGCGTGCGCTGTCGCAGTTCCCGCGCGAATTCCCGGCCAGCTACTGCGCCGTGGTCGCCGCGGGTGAACAGAGCGGCCAGCTCGGCACCGTGCTCGAACGCCTGGCCGACGACCTCGAGGCGCGCGAGGCGCTGCGCAACAAGCTGCTCGCCGCGGCGCTCTACCCGGCCATCGTCACGCTGGTGGCGATCGCCATCGTGGTCTTCCTTGTGAGCTACGTGGTGCCGCAGGTGGCCGGGGTGTTCGAGGGCAGCAAGCGCGCCCTGCCCTTCCTCACCGTGGTCATGCTGGGCCTGAGTGGCTTCGTGCGCCACTGGGGCTGGCTGGTGCTGCTGCTGGCGGTGGCCGGCTTCACCGGCCTGTGGTTCGCGCGCAAGCGCGACAGCGTGCGCCTGCGCATGGACACCGCGGTGCTGCAACTGCCCGTGATCGGGCGGCTGGCGCGCGGCTTCAACGCGGCGCGCTTCGCGGGCACGCTGGCCATGCTCGCGGGCGCGGGCGTGCCCATCCTGCGCGCGCTGCAGACCGCGGCCGAAACGCTCAACAACCGCGCGCTGCGCGAAGACGCGCTCGACGCCCTGGTGCGCGTGCGCGAGGGCGCGCCGCTGGCCTCGGCGCTCGCGGCCAAGAAGCGCTTTCCCCCGCTGCTGAGCATGTTCGCGCGCCTGGGCGAGCAGACCGGCCAGCTGCCGCCCATGCTGCAGCGCGCGGCCGACCAGCTCGCCGCCGAGGTGCAGCGCCGCGCCATGTCGCTGGCCACGGTGCTCGAGCCGCTGCTCATCGTGGGCATGGGCCTGGTGGTCATGCTGATCGTGCTCGCGGTGCTGCTGCCCATCATCCAACTGAACACCCTGGTCACCTGATCCCATGGCAGTCACGCTCGACGGCAAGCTCGTCGTCGCCATCTCTTCGCGCGCCCTGTTCGACTTCGAAGAGGAGAACCGGGTTTTCGAAGGCGGCGACGACAAGGCCTACATGCGCCTGCAGCTTGAGCGCCTCGACCAGCCCGCCGCGCCCGGCGTGGCCTTCTCGCTGGTGCACAAGCTGCTCGCCTTCAACGACGCCCAGGCCCAGCGCGTGGAGGTGGTGATCCTCTCGCGCAACGACCCGGTCTCGGGCATGCGCGTGTTCCGCTCGGCCCAGCACTACGGCCTGCCGATCCAGCGCGGCAGCTTCACGCGCGGCCAGCCGCCCTGGCGCTACCTGCGCCCGCTGCGCGCCAACCTCTTCCTCTCGGCCCACCTGGCCGACGTGCGCGCCGCGCTCGACGCCGGCGTGCCCGCGGCCCAGGTTTACCCCACCTCGGTGCGCGCCAGCGACGCCCACCCGACCGAGGTGCGCATCGCCTTCGACGGCGACGCCGTGCTGTTCTCCGACGAGGCCGAGCGTGTCTACCAGGCGCAGGGCCTGTCGGCCTTCCAGACCCACGAGGCGAGCAAGGCCGCCACGCCGCTCGAAGGCGGGCCGTTCAAGCCCCTGCTCGAAGCCCTGCACCGCCTGCAGAGCGAAGGCACGCCGCTGATGCGCGTGCGCACCGCGCTGGTCACGGCGCGCAGCGCGCCTGCGCACGAACGCGCGATCCGCACGCTCATGAACTGGAACATCGAGGTCGACGAGGCCATGTTCCTCGGTGGCCTGCCCAAGGGCGAGTTCCTGCGCGAGTTCGAGCCCGACTTCTTCTTCGACGACCAGACCGGCCACATCGAATCC
Organism: Hydrogenophaga sp. T2; assembly: GCF_049843535.1. NCBI lineage: Bacteria > Pseudomonadati > Pseudomonadota > Betaproteobacteria > Burkholderiales > Comamonadaceae > Hydrogenophaga > Hydrogenophaga sp. T2. The sequence continues at coordinate 357,131 of NZ_JBBHZJ010000002.1, forward strand.
GCGGCGCGCCATGTGCCCGCGGGCCACGTGGCCTCGGGCATCTCCAACACCTGACGCCGACCGCCATGCCCCACGCGCCCGCCCCGCTGCCCTCGTCGACCCGGGTGGCGGCCGGCCGCGGCAGGCTCACCGAGCTGCACATCCACAACCGCCACGCGCGGGCCGTGGTCGCGCTGCAGGGCGCGCAGCTGCTGTCGTTCCAGCCGCACGGCGAACCCGACTGGCTGTACCTGAGCCCCAACGCGGTGTTCGCGCCCGGCCGGCCCGTGCGCGGCGGCGTGCCGGTGTGCTGGCCCTGGTTCGGCCCCGACCCGCAGGGCCTGGGCCGGCCGGCGCACGGCTTTGCGCGCCAGTCGCCCTGGGTGCTGCGCCACGCGCTCGACGAGGGCGACGGCTGCACCCTGCTCGAACTCGAGCTCACCGACGACGCGGCCACGCGCGCGCTCTGGCCGCACCGATTCCGCCTGCGGCTCGAAATCCGCGTCGGCGACACGCTCGCGCTGGCGCTCACCACACGCAACCTCGGCGACACCCACCTCACGCTCACCCAGGCGCTGCACAGCTACTTCGCGCTCGATCGCATCGAGGGTGCGCGCGTGCACGGCCTCGACGGCCTGGGCTTCATCGACCAGGTGCCGGGCGCGAACCCGCAGGGCGCGCCCGCGCCCGGCCCGCTGACCTTCGCGGGCCGGCTCGACCGCATCTACCCGAACGCGCCCACGCGGCTGCAGCTCGAAGGCGCCGCGGGCGGCGGCCGGCTCACGCTCGACAGCGAGGGCAGCCGCAGCGCCGTGGTGTGGAACCCGGGCGCCGAGCTCGCCGCCGGCATGGCCGACCTCGGGCCGGGCGAACACAGCCGTTTCGTGTGCGTGGAAACCGCCAACGCGGGCGACGACGTGGTCACGCTCGCACCCGGCGCCGAACACCGGCTCGCGCTCGCCATCGCGCGCACAACCGAACCCAGCCACCGGAGTCCCCCATGAGCGTTCGCGAGAAACTGCAGGCCTTCAGCGCCTTCGCGGGCAAGGCCTGGCGCCTGTCCCGGCCCTATTTCCATTCCGACGAGAAGTGGAAAGCGCGCGGCCTGCTCGCGGCCATCGTCGCGCTCAATCTCGGCGCGGTGTACATGCTGGTGCTGCTCAACGACTGGAACCGCGTGTTCTACGACGCCCTGCAGAACAAGGACGCCGCGGTGTTCTGGCGCGAGCTCGGCCGCTTCACCTACCTGGCCTTCGCCTTCATCATCATCGCCGTCTACCGCTTCTACCTCACGCAGCTGCTCGAGATGCGCTGGCGCTCGTGGATGACGCGCCACTACCTCGACCGCTGGCTGCAGGACCACCGCTTCTACCGCATGGAGCTCGCGCGCTACGCGCGCGGCACCGACGCGCCGCCCGACAACCCGGACCAGCGCATCGCCGAAGACATGAACCTGTTCACCAGCTACACGGTGAGCCTGTCCATGGGCCTGCTCAACGCCGTGGTCACGCTGATGAGCTTCATCGGCATCCTGTGGTCGCTCTCGGGCAGCTTCGGTTTCAGCTTCCAGGGCCGCGCCTGGGACATCCCGGGCTTCATGGTCTGGATGGCGGTGCTCTACTGCGTCGTGGGCAGCGTCATCACCCACTACCTGGGCCGGGCGCAGATCCCGCTCAACTTCAAGCAGCAGCGCTACGAGGCCGACTTCCGCCACCACCTGGTGCGGGTGCGCGAATACAGTGAATCCATCGCGCTCGACCGGGGCGAGGCCGTCGAGCGCCGCCAGCTCGGCCTGCGCTTCGGCGAGGTGCTGGCCAACTACCTCCGGCTGCTCAACGCGCAAAAGCGCCTCACCTGGTTCACCTCGGGCTTCGGCCAGGCCGCGGTGGTGTTCCCCTTCATCGTCGCCGCGCCGCGCTTCTTCAGCGGCGCCATCCAGCTCGGCGAACTCATGCAGATCGCCTCGGCCTTCGGCCGCGTGCAGGACTCGCTCTCGTGGTTCGTGGACAACTACAGCACCCTGGCCACCTGGCGCGCCACCACCGACCGCATCACCAGCTTCGAAGACAGCTTCGCCGCGCTGCAGGCCGATGACGACGCCACGGCGAACATCCGCCACGGCGCCGACGCGATCGCCATCGACGCGATGGACCTGGCGCTGCCCGGGGGCGTGGCGCTGCTCGGTGTGCAGGGCATGCGCATCGCCGCGGGCGACACGCTGCTGCTCAAGGGCCCCTCGGGCAGCGGCAAGTCCACGCTGCTGCGCGGCCTTGCGGGCATCTGGCCCTGGGCGCGGCGCCGCTTGCGCCTGCCCGACGACTTCGAGGCCCGCGCCATGTTCCTGCCGCAGCGGCCCTACTTCCCCAACGGCCCGCTGCGCGACGCCCTGGCCTACCCCGAGCCGGCCGAACGCTACAGCGACGAACAGCTGCGCGGCGCGCTCGAGCAGGCCCTGCTGCCCGCGCTGGCCGACCGCCTCGACGAGCACGACGCCTGGGGCCAGAAGCTCTCGGGCGGCGAGCAACAGCGCCTGGCGATCGCGCGCGCGCTGCTCAAGCGGCCGCGCTGGCTGTTCGTGGACGAGGCCACCAGCGCACTCGACGAAGCCGCCGAGGCCACGCTCTACGAGCGCCTGCGCGCGCTGGTGGCAGCACAGAACGGCGCGCTGGTGTCCATCGCGCACCGGCCCGGGGTGGCGGCCTGGCACGCGCAGCAATGGCAGTGGGTGCCCGGTGACCCGAGCGGGCCGAGATACCGGGTCGTGGTGCCCTGACGCGGGCGGAACGCCGCCCGGGTGCGGGTTACTGAGCCGGGGTACTCCATCACCCCGACCCGCCCGGCGGGTTTCCTCCGCATGCAACGCCTGTCTCACTCACGATCGCCCTCTCCCTCGCGCCAGCCCACGGGCCCGGGCGGGGCACACGGCACCACCCTGCCCAGCGCCAAACCCGACCTGCTCACGCGCTGGCGCTTCGATCCCGTCTGCCACACGGTGCTGGACGCCACGGGCCTGTCCATCAGTCCCGCGATCTTCAGCGGCCCCGCGGTGGCGGATTCGGACATTGCCCAACTCGCCAACGAAGCGCATCGCTACATCAGCACGCCCCCGCTGCTGTGCCCGCTGCGCTTCGACGCCAGCCGCCACGTGAAGCAGGAGCTGGACGGCCAGTGGGCGCCCGATGCCACCGCCATCTGCGCCGACCCCCGCCTCGACGCAGCCGACCAACGCGAGGTGTTCCGCTGGGCCCGGGCCCACGCCGCGCCCGCCGACGACGCGATCGCGCAACGGCGTTCCGAGCGGCTCCTGAACTGCCTCACCCTGGGCGGCGGCATGGTGTTCGCGGTGGTGATCTTCGTGGGCATCGTGGCGGCGCTGGGCCAGCACAACGACCGCGCGCCCGCAGGGCACTACCAGTTCATCAACCGGACCGAGGCGCAGGCGCTGCTCGACGAACTGCGCGCACTCGCACCCGACCACCGGCTCGCGAACGCCACGCTCGACAACTACGCCGACTGGTTCGACGCCCTGCCCGCAGACTGGCGCATGAAGGCGCCCCTGCACACCGTGGACGGCGCCTTCGCGCAGTGGATCGCCAACGCCGCGCCCGCCCTGGCCGACGTGCGCGAGGCCCTGTGGCTGCTGGCGCTGGGCATCGCCCTGCAGTTCGCGTGGCCGGGCTGAGCGCCGCGGCGCTCAGGCGCGCGCGATGAGCCGCGCCACCTCGGCCAGCGCCTGCTCGCGCTGTTCGGCGGGCGCCTCGCTGTCGGCCAGGTAGGCGCTCACCAGCAGCGGCGCGCGGCCGCGCGGCGGCCACACGATGCCCGCGTCGTTCGCGCTGCGGCCGGCGGTGCCGGTCTTCTCACCCACGCCCCAGTCGGGTGGCAGGCCCGCGCGCAGGCGCTTGCCGCCCGTGGTGTTGGCGCGCAGCCAGGCCGCGAGCTGCAGGCTGGCCTCGGTCGACAGCACATCGCCCAGCAAGAGCGTGCGCAGCGTGCGCGCCATGGCGCGCGGCGTGGTGCTGTCCAGGTCCTGCCCGGGCACCGGCCGGTTGAGCTCGGGCTCGGTGCGGTCCAGCCGCGTCACCGGGTCGCCGATGCGGCGCAGGAAGGCGGTGAGCGCGGCCGGCCCGCCCACGTTCGCGAGGATCAGGTTGGCCGCGGTGTTGTCGCTGGTGGTGATGGTGGCCTCGCACAGCTCGGCCAGCGTCAGGCCCTCGCCGCCCACATGGCGCTCGGTCACGGGCGACCAGCTCACGAGCTCGGCGCGGCCGTAGCGCACGCGCTGCGCGAGCGGGGCCAGGCCCTGGTCGGCGCGCGCGAGCACCAGCGCCGCGGCCAGGGTCTTGAACGAGCTCAGCATCATGAATCGCTCGTCGCTGCGGTGGCCCCATTCGCGGCCCGAGCCGCTGTCGATCACGTGCACGCCGAGTCGGCCCTGGGCGCGCGACTCGATCGCGCGCAGCGCGGCGGCGAGCACGTCGGTCTGCGCGAGCGCACCGGAGAGGGGAAACAGGGCGAAGGCGGTGGCGGCGATGGCGTGGCGGCGGTGCGGCATGGGCTGTTCCTGACAGCCCGCCATGCTAGCGCCGCCGCGTCTCAGCGTGCCAGGCCCGCGCGCTCCAGCATGACGCGCAGCAGCACGTCGGCGCCCGCGGTCACGTGCGCCGGGTCGGCGTCCTCGATCTCGTTGTGGCTGATGCCGTCCTTGCACGGGATGAACACCATGCCCGCCGGCGCCAGCCGCGCGGCGTAGATCGCGTCGTGACCCGCGCCCGAGATCGCGGGCATGTGCGAATGGCCCAGGGCCTGCGCGGCGCGGCGCACCGCGTCGATGCAGCCGGCGTCGAAGGGCTGCGCGGCGTAGCTGGAAACGGGCTCGATGCGGATCGACAGGCCGGTCTGCGCCTGCAGCCGCTCGGCCAGCGCGAACACCTCGGCCACCTGCTGGTCGACCAGGGCGTCGCTGGCGTTGCGCAGGTCGATCGAGAACTGCACCTGGCCCGGGATCACGTTGCGGCTGTTCGGGTGCACACGCACCATGCCCACGGTGCCGCGGCCATGCGGGCCGTGGCGCAGCGCGCTGGCCACCACTTCCTGCATGAGTTGCGTGGCCACCTGCAACGCGTCGCGGCGCAGGCCCATGGGCGTGGGGCCGGCGTGGGCCTCCATGCCGGTCACGGTGCAGTCGAACCAGCGGATGCCCAGCACGCCCTCGACCACGCCGATGGTCACGCCCGCGTCTTCGAGCACCGGGCCCTGCTCGATGTGCACCTCGAAGTACGAGCCGATCGGATGCGCCCCGGGCGCTTCGTCGCCAAGGTAGCCGATGGCCTCGAGCGCCTCGCGCACGCTGATGCCCTCGGCGTCCTTCGCGGCGTAGGCGTGTTCCAGGCTGAAGGCGCCCGCGAACACGCCCGAGCCCATCATCACGGGCACGAAGCGCGAGCCCTCCTCGTTGGTCCAGAACGCGACCTCGATCGGCGCCTCGGTCTGGATGCCGTGGTCGTTGAGCGTGCGCACCACCTCCAGGCCCGCGAGCACGCCGTAGTTGCCGTCGAACTTGCCGCCCGTGGGCTGGGTGTCGATGTGGCTGCCCGTCATCACGGGCGGCAGCGCGTTGTTGCGGCCCGCGCGGCGCATGAAGACGTTGCCGATGCGGTCCACCGTGACCGTGAGGCCGGCCTCGCGCGCCCACTGCACCACGCGGTCGCGGCCCTGGCGATCGAGCTCGCTGAGCGCCAGCCGGCACACGCCGCCTTTGGGCGTGGCGCCGATGGCAGCGAGGTCCATGAGCGATTGCCAGAGGCGTTGGCCGTTGGTGCGCAGGGTGTCGATGTCGAGGGCGGTGGCGGTCATGGGGTCAGGGCTTGTCGGGTTCGGTGGACGGCTCGCTGTAGCCGTCGAAGGGGGCGCGGCGCCGGCGCGCCGGCCCGGTGAGCGAGCGTTCGAGCTCCACCAGGTGCCGGCGCATCTCGGCCGCGGCCGGTGCGGCGCCCTGCCGGAGCGCGCCGATGAGATCGACGTGGCGGTGCGCCACGCAGACCTGGCCGCCGTGGCGCTTGAAGTGCGCCATGAGCAGCGAGGTGGTGGGCATGAGCCCGGTGAGCAGGCGCAGGTACACGGGGTTGCCGTGCATGCGCGCGAGCGCGTTGTGGAATTCGCCCGAGAGCCGGATCGCCTCGGGCCGGTCGCCGCGCTGGTCGGCCTCGAGCTCGTCGCGCGCCAGGGCTTCGAGCTCGGCCACCTGCGCGGGCGTGAGGCGCCCGCCCAGGCGGCGCGCCACCTCGCACTCCACCATGCGCCGCGCCTCGAACACGTGGCGCGCGTCGGCCTCGTCCGGCTGCGGCACGCGCGCGCCGCGGTTGTGCAGCAGTTCGATCACCTGGTCCTGCGCCAGCCGCTGCAGCGCCTGCCGCACCACCGTGCGCGAGACGCCGAACTCGGCCGCCATGGCCTCTTCGCGCAGGCGCTGGCCGGGCTCCAGGCGGTGCTCCATCACCGCGCGGTACACGGCCTGGTAGACCCGGTCGGTGGCGGTGGGCGCACCCGCCTCGGCCTCGGGGGCCAGGGCGGCGGTGGCGGCAGGCGGCAGTCGGGCGTTCACGTTCACGCCAGCGATGAAACCACACGTTCGGCCAGGCGCACCAGCGAGCGGTCGCTGCCCGCAGGGCCCAGCAGGGAAATGCCCAGCGGCGCATCGGCGCGGCGCGCCAGCGGCAGCGTGAGCTGCGCGAAGCCCGACAGGCCGGCCACGCAGAGCAGGCGGATGGCGCGGTTGCGGTAGTCCTCGAGCGCGGACTCGGGCTCGTCCACGCGCGGCGCGATGTCGGGCATGGTGGGCAGCAGCAGCACGCCGTCGCGCCCGAGCAGCGCCGCCAGGTGGGCGCGGAAGCGCTCGCGGAAGGCGCGCGCGCTCGCCGCCTGCGCGTCGGTGACCTGTGCGCTCCACGCGAAGCGCTCGGCCACGCCCGGGCCCAGCGGCGGCGCGAAGCGGCGGATGAAGCCGCCGTCGACCTGCCAGGCCTCGGCACCCTGCAGGTGGCGGAAGTGCCAGTACATGTCGTCGATGCCGTCGAGCACGGTCTTCACGGGCCGGGCCTTGCCCAGCACCGCTTCGATGGCGCGGCGCGCGGGCGCGAGCGCCTTGGCCGCGGCCGGCGTGGCCAGGGGCCAGAGGTCGCTGGGCGCGAGCAGGCGCACGGCCTCGGGCAGCGGCGCGGGGTCGTCGCCGAGCAGCACGTCGGCCACGCGCGCGAAGGTCGGCACGTCGCGCGCGAACCAGCCGCAGGTGTCGAAGCTGGGCGCGAGGTCGAGCGCGCCGTGCAGGCTCACGCGGCCGTGGGTGGGGCGCAGGCCGACCAGGCCGCAGTGGCTGGCGGGCGCGCGCACCGAGCCGCCGGTGTCGGTGCCGAGCGCGAAGTCGCACAGGCCGTGCGACACCGCCGCGGCCGAGCCCGAGGAGGAGCCGCCCGCGATGCGCTCGGGCGCGGCGCCGTTGACGGGCGCGCCGAAGTGCGCGTTGCGCCCGTTCATGGAAAAGGCGAGCTCGTCGGTGACGGTCTTGCCCACGAAGCGCGCGCCCGCGTCGAGCAGGCGCTGCACCGTGGGCGCGGTGGTGGTCTGCACGCCCAGCAGCGCCAGCAGCAGCGGCTGGCCGCCGCTGGTGGGGTAGCCGGCCACGTGGAACAGGTCTTTCACCCCGAAGCCCAGGCCCGCGAGCGGGCCGGTGGGCGCGTGCGGCACCGGCGCCGCGGGGTAGGGCATGAAGGCGTGGGCGGGGTCGTGGTGGACGTCGGTGTGGGGCATGGGGCGGTGCTCAGGCGGTGGCGACGGTGGCGGCGGTGGGGTGGCTGGCCTCGCTCACGAGCCAGCAGCGCGCGCGGTGGCCGGCGTCGATCCAGGTGCTGTCGGGGCGCGCGTCGAAGCAGCGCGCCTGCGCCTGCGGGCAGCGCTCGGCGAAGGCGCAGCCCGCGGGCAGCGCGGTGAGGTCGGGCGGCGAGCCGGCGATGGTCTGCAGCCGCGCGCCTTTCTCGAGCGCACCGTGCGCGCGGCTGCGCAGCAGCGCCTGGGTGTAGGGGTGGCGCGGCGCGCGCAGCAGCGTGGCGGCCGGGCCCTCTTCGACGATGCGGCCCGCGTACATCACGGCGATGCGGTCGGCCACCTCCACCGCGGCGCCGATGTCGTGCGTCACGAAGACCACCGACAGGCCGAGCTCGCGCTGCAGCTCGCGCAGCAGCAGCAGGATCTGGATCTGCACCGTGGCGTCGAGCGCGGTGGTGGGCTCGTCGGCCAGCAGCAGCTGCGGCTGGCAGGCCAGGGCCAGCGCGATCATGGCGCGCTGGCGCATGCCGCCCGACATCTCGTGCGGGTAGGCCTGCAGGCGGCGCTCGGGGCTGGGGATGCGCACGCGCTCGAACAGCTGCAGCGCGCGCCGCTGCGCCTCGGCCGCGCCCACGGGCTCGTGGCGGCGGATCGCTTCGGTGATCTGCCGGCCCACGGTGTAGACCGGGTCGAGCGCGAGCAGCGGCTCCTGGAAGATCATGGAGGCCACCTTGCCGCGGTAGTCGGCGAGCGCGCGCGGGCCCAGGCCCAGCACGTCGTGACCCGCGACGCGGATCCGGCCCTCGATGCGGGTGCGCGCGGGCGGGTGCAGGCGCAGCAGGCTGCGCAGCGTCACGCTCTTGCCCGAGCCCGATTCGCCGATCAGCGCCACCACCTCGCCGCGCCGCAAGCGCAGGTCGACCCCGCTCACCGCCTCGACCGGCTTTTTGCCGCCGGTGAAGGTGATGCGCAGGTCGCTCAGTTCGACGTGGGCGTCGTCGCCGTCGGGGGTGTTCATGCGGCCTCCAGCGAAACGAAGGGCGTGGCCACGGGCGCGGCCGGGGCCTGGGGGTGGCCGCTGCCGGCCACGTGCAGCCAGCACGCGGCCTGCTGGCCGTGCGGCGTGGCGAGCAGCTCGGGCATGTGCTGCGAGCACACCGGCGCGGCCTGGGCGCAGCGGGTGTGGAAGCGGCAGCCCGAGGGCGGGTTGATCGGGTTGGGCGGGTCGCCCGCCAGCGGCGGCGCCTCGGTGCGGCGGTCCGGGTCCATGGACGGCACCGAGGACAGCAGCGCGCGGGTGTAAGGGTGCGCGGGGTGCTCGAACAGCGCCTCGCTGTCGCCGATCTCCACCACCTGGCCCAGGTACATCACCATCACGCGGTCGCTCATGAAGCGCACCACGTTGAGGTCGTGGCTGATGAAGATGTAGGTCAGGCCGAACTCGGCCTTGAGGTCGAGCAGCAGGTTGAGCACCTGCGCCTCCACCGACTTGTCGAGCGCCGACACCGCCTCGTCGAGCAGGATCAGGCGCGACTGCAGCGCCAGCGCGCGCGCGATGTTCACGCGCTGGCGCTGGCCGCCCGAGAGCTCGTGCGGGTAGCGCTCGGCGAAGCGGCGCGGCTCCAGGCCCACGCGCGCGAGCAGGTCGCGCGCGCGCTCGATGGCCTCGCGCTTGCCCAGGCCGTGCACCTGCGGCGCGAAGGCGATCGATTGCTCCATGGTCAGGCGCGGGTTGAGCGAGGCGTAGCTGTCCTGGAACACCATCTGCGCCTGGCGCCGGAAGGCCTTGAGCGGCAACGCGCGCTCGCCCACGGTCTGGCCGTCGAACACGATCTCGCCCGCGTCGGGCGCGATGAGCTGCATCAGCAGCCGCGCGGTGGTCGATTTGCCGCAGCCCGACTCGCCGACCACGCCCAGGGTCTCGCCCTTGAGCACGTCGAAGTCGATGCCGTCGACCGCGCGCACCACGCCGCCGCCGCGGCCCAGCGCATCTTTCTTGAGCGGGAAATGCTTGACCAGGCCGCGCACGCTCAGGAGCGGCTGGGCCGGACCGCCGATGTCGGGGGTGCTCAAAGGCATGCGGACCTCCTCACTGCTTGATGTCCATGGCCGTGCGCAAGCCGTCGGCCAGGCCGTTGAAGGCGATCGAGGTGATGAAGATCATCACGCCCGGCAAGGCGGCCAGCCAGGGCTGCAGGTAGATGGCGGTGCGCAGGGTGTTGAGCATCAGGCCCCACTCGGGCTCGGGCGGCTTCACGCCCAGGCCCAGGAAGCTCAGGCCCGACGCCAGGATCATGCTCACCGCGATCAGGCTGGTGGCGTAGACGAACACCGGCCCGAGCACGTTGCCCAGCACGTGCACGCGCACGATGGTGAAGGCGTTGGCGCCCGAGGCGCGCGCCGCGTCCACGAACTCGCGGCCGCGGATCTGCGTGGTCACGCTCTCGGCCACGCGCGCGATCGGCGGGATGAACACGATGGTGAGCGAGATCAGCGAGTTGGTGATGCCCGCGCCCAGCGCACCCGACAGCGCGATGGCCAGCAGCACCGAGGGGAAGGCGTAGAACACGTCGATGGTGCGCATGAGCACCGTGTTGAGCGCGCCGCCCGCGTAGCCCGCGGTGATGCCGATGACCGAGCCCAGCACGAAGGCGCAGACCACCGGCGTGATGCCCATGAACAGCGACAGCCGTGCGCCCACCATGAGGCGCGAGAGCATGTCGCGGCCGAGCTCGTCGGTGCCCAGCGGGTGGCCCTCGAAGCCGATGGGCTTCAGGCGCTTGAGCATGCTGGCCTGGTAGGGGTCGGCCGGCGCGAGCCAGGGCCCGAAGACCGCCAGCAGCAGGAGCAGCAGCACCACCGCGGCGGCCGCCAGGGCCACCGGGTCGCGCAGGAAGCGCCGGCCCACCGTCTGCCAGTAGCCGGGGGACCGTTCGAAGGCGGCGGCCGCTGGGGCCGCGGCGGACAGGGCGATGTCGTTCATGCGGGGCTCCGGTCAGCGGGAAATGCGCGGGTCGAGCAGGGTCTGGATCACGTCGACCACCAGGTTGAGCACCACGAAGAACAGGGCGAGCACCAGGATGGTTCCCTGCAACAGCGGCAGGTCGCGCTGGAAGATCGCCGAGTTCAGCAGGAAGCCCGTGCCCGGCCACGAGAACACGGTCTCGATCAGGATCGAGCCGCCCAGCAGGTAGCCCAGCTGCAGGCCCATGACGGCGAGCGCGGTGGGCGCGGCGTTCTTCACCACGTGGCCGAACACGCCGAGGTCGGTCAGGCCCTTGGCGCGCAGGCCCACGATGAACTCCTGCGCCAGGATCTCGGCCACCAGCGCGCGCACGGTGCGCGCGATGATGCCCATGGGGATCACGCTCATGGTGATGGCGGGCAGGATCATGTGCTGCACGTGGGCCCAGTCCCAGGCCCAGTCGCTCGAGCCACCCGGGCCCGCGCCGCCCGGCGGCAGCCAGGCGAGCGTGGCCGAGAACACGATCACCATGAGCATGCCCAGCCAGTAGTGCGGCACGCTCACGCCCAGCACCGAGGTCAGCGAGGCCGCCTTGTCGAGCCAGGAGTTCTGGAAGTAGCCCGCGACGAAGCCGAACAGGCAGCCGAAGACGAAGCCGATCAGCGTGGCCAGCACCGCCAGCCGCAGCGTGTTGCCGACCGCGCGGAACACCTCTTCGGTGACCGCGCGGCCCGAGGCGATGGACGTGCCCAGATCGCCCTGCAGCGCGCGCCACACCCACGAGGCGAATTGCTCGGGGTAGGAGCGGTCGAAGCCGTAGAGCCGGATGAGCTGCTGCTGCAGCTCGGCCGAGGCGTCGGGCGGCAGGATGGACACCAGCGGATCGCCCGGCGACAGGTGCACCAGGGCGAAGCACACCAGCGCCACCCCCAGCATGATGGGCAGGGTGTAGACCACCCGGCGCAGCAGGAAGGCGATCATGGGCGGCGTCCGTCGGGGCTCAGTCCATCGAGACCGGGGCCAGGTCCACGAACCAGCTGCGCGGCTGGACGAAGCCCTTGATCTTGGTGCTCATGGCGCGCGGGCCCACGTCGTGCGCGATCCACACGAAGGGCGCTTCTTCGACGATGCGCGCGTGCAGCTTGGCCAGCGCCTCGTCGCGCTTCTTGTCGTCGAAGGTGGTGCGCGCGTCGGCGATCAGCTTGTCGAACTCGTCGTTGCCGAAGTAGCCCCAGTTGTTCGAGACCGGCGGGAAGGTCTTGGTGCTGGTGAAGCGCACCATGGCGAAGAACGGGTCCATGGCCGCATAGCTCACGTTGGTGGCGTGCGCGCCGTTGGCCGACGGGTCCTTCGCGCCCTTGCGCCAGTTGGTGAACAGGGTGTTCCACTCGATCACGTCGAACTCGACGTCGAAGTAGCACTGCTTGAGCGACTGCTGCACGAACTCGTTCATGGGCAGCGGCTGCATCTGGCCCGAGCCCGAGGCCGAAATCTGCACCTTGACCTTCACCGGCTTGGCGGCAGAGAAGCCGGCCTGGGTCATGAGGGCCTGGGCGGCCTTCACGTCGTACTTGATGTCGAACTTGGGGTTGCCCCACCAGGGGTGGCCCGGGGGCACGGTGCCCTTGGGCACGGCCATCATGCCGCCCAGCAGGGTCTTGAGGCCTTCGCGGTCCACGCACAGGTTGGCCGCGTGGCGCACGCGCTTGTCGAGCCAGGGCGAGCCTTCGGCGAACGAGAGCTGCCAGGGCCACACGTGCGGCTGCGCGTTGCTCTCGATCTTGAAGCCGCGCTGGCGGATCTGGGGCATCGCGTCGGGCGCGGGCGCCTCGATCCAGTCGACCTGGCCCGACAGCAGCGCCGCAGTGCGCGCGTTGGCCTCGGGCATGGGCAGCATCACCACGCGGTCGACCTTGGGCGTGCGCTTGGGGTCCCAGTAGGCCTTGTTGGCCACCACCTCGAGGCGCTCGCGCGGCACGAAGCGCGCCATCTTGAACGGGCCCGAGCCCGAGGCGTCGGCCGCGAACGCGGTCCAGGCGGCCTTGGCCTTGTCGGCCGGCGTCGCGCCTGGCGCGGCGTCGAACTTCTTCTGCCAGTGCGCGGGCGAGGCGATGAACAGGTTGGTGAGGTTGAGCGGCAGGAAGGCGTCGGGCTCGCTGGTGGTGAGCTCCACCGTGAGGTTGTCGATCTTGCGCGCGCTGCGCAGCGTGGGCATGCGCGAGGCGGTCACGCCGACCTGGCTGGCGTCGAAATGCACCGCGTCCTTGTCGAGCACCTTCTGCACGTTCCACACGATGGCGTCGGCCGTGAGGTCGGAGCCGTCGTGGAACTTCACGCCCGGGCGCAGCTTGAAGACCCACTTGGTCTTGTCCTTGTCGTCCACCTTCCACGAGGTGGCCAGGCCGGGCACCAGCACGCTGGGGGCGTCGGCCTTGGACAGGTCCCAGTGCGTGAGCGCGTCGTACATGGGAATGCCGGTGAAGCGGTTGCCCTCGAAGCCCTGGTCGGGCTGGCCCAGGGTGCGCGGGATGTCGGCCGCCGTCATGGCGATGCGCAGCACTTTTTCCTGCGCCAGGGCGCTGCCGCCGAAGGCCGCGAGACAGGCCGCAGCGGCCAGGGACAGGCCCAGGGAACGGGGGGCGAAACGGGAGGAAGCGGTGGTCCGGTTCATCGTGACTCCAGCAAGGGTCGTTGGGATGGGGCGTTGTGGTGCGCCGGGGGTTGGCAGGCTTTTTGTATGCAATCACCGTGCCACGCGGCGGCGCCCCGACGCGCAGCGCGAGCGCCCGTTTTGTATGCAAAACGCCCCGACATGGGGCCTGACCCGGCACTGAAATGAAGATCCTGCTGATCAACCCCAACACCTCGCGCGGCATGACCGAAGGCATCGCCGCGGCGGCGCGCGCGGTGGCCGCGCCGGGCACGCGGATCGTGGCCACGCAGCCCACGTTCGGTCCGGTGTCCATCGAGAGCCACTTCGACGAAGCCATCGCCGCGGCCGGCGTGGCCGAGCAGGTGCGCCTGGCCGCCGAGCCACCCGATGCGGTGGTGATCGCCTGCTTCGGCGACCCGGGGCTGGACGCCGCGCGCGAGGCCACGTCGGCGCCGGTGATCGGCATCGCCGAGGCCGCGTTCCAGGCCGCGGCCCTGCTGAGCACCGGCTTCTCGGTGGTGACCACCATGACGCGCACCTGCGTGATGGCCGAGCGGCTGCTGCAGCGCTACGGCATGCACCACGCCTGCCGCGGCGTGCACGGCACCGACGTGCCGGTGCTGGCGCTGGAAGACTGCAGCCCCGACACCCTGAACCAGCTGGAGGCGGCCGCGCGCACCGCCCTGGCGCGCGACCGCAGCGGCGCCATCGTGCTGGGCTGCGCGGGCATGGCGCCGCTGTGCCGCACGCTCGGCGAGCGCCTGGGCGTGCCCGTGGTCGACGGCGTGGCGGTGGCGGTGAAGTGGGCCGAGAGCCTGGTGTCGCTGGGCCTGCGCACCAGCGCGCACGGCGACTACGCGCCGCCGTTGCCCAAGCCCATGGCGGGCTGGGCGGGGACGCTGCGCTGGTGAAAGGACTGGCGCGGCTCAAGGAACCACTATGGAACCATAATGGTTTCATCCGCCACGGAGCACCGCCATGCCGACCAACCTGACCCTCAAAGGCATACCCGATGAGCTCTACGCGCAGCTCAAGAGCGCTGCCGAGCTGCACCACCGCAGCCTCAACAGCGAGGCCATCGCGTGCCTGGAAGGCGCTTTGCTGCCCCGCCGGCTGAGCGCCCAGGAGCGCGTCTCCCGGGCCCGCGCGCTGCGCGCTGGCCTCAAGCCGGGCGCGTTCAAACCGGCCGACATCGACACCGCCAAACGGCAGGGGCGCAAGTGATCGTCGTCGACACCAACGTCATCGCCTACCTCTACCTGCCTGGGCCCTATACCGCCGCGGCCGAGGCCTTGCTGCTGACCGATGGCGACTGGGCCGCGCCCGTCCTGTGGCGCAGCGAGTTGCGCAACATCCTCTCGACCTACCTGCGCAAATCCCTGTTGGCGCTCGAAGACGCCTACCGCATCCAGCGCGAAGCCGAAGCGCTGATGGCCGATCGCGAATACGAGGTGGACTCGCTCGATGTGCTGCAGCTTGCCCAAGCCAGTGGATGCAGCGCCTACGACTGCGAGTTCGTGGTGCTGGCCCGCCGCCTGGGCACAGCGCTGATCACCCGGGACGCCAAGCTGCGACAAGCCTTCGTCGACGACACCCGCGCGCTCGCGCGGATCTGAGCCCAGCCAGGCCGCTCAGGCCCGCACGCCCTTGCGGAACGCGGCCCAGCCGCGCGCGCGCAGTTCGCACGCGGGGCAGCTGCCGCAGCCCCAGCCCCAGTCGTGGCGGTGCTCGCGGTCGCCGAGGTAGCAGGTGTGGCTGTGCTCCACGATCAGGTCGATCAGCGCGTCGCCGCCGAGATCGCGCGCGAGCCGCCAGGTGTCGGCCTTGTCGATCCACATCAGCGGCGTGTCGACCAGGAAGCGCTGGTCCATGCCGAGCGAGAGCGCGAGCTGCATGGCCTTCATGGTGTCGTCGCGGCAGTCGGGGTAGCCCGAGAAATCGGTTTCGCACACGCCGGTGACGAGCGCGCTGAGGCCGCGCCGGTAGGCCAACGCCGCGGCCAGCGTGAGAAACAGCAGGTTGCGCCCCGGCACGAAGGTGTTGGGCAGGCCATTGGCCTGCATGCGGAATGCCATGTCGCGCGTGAGCGAGGTCTCCGACACCGAGCCCAGCACCGCGAGGTCGAGCACGTGGTCGGGACCGAGCTTGCGCACCCAGTCGGGGAACTGCGCGCGCAGGTGGTGCAGCACGTTCAGCCGCGCATCGAGTTCGACGTGGTGGCGCTGGCCGTAGTCGAAGCCGACGGTCTCGACATGGTCGTAGCGCTGCAGGGCGTGGGCGAGGCAGGTGGTGGAGTCCTGGCCGCCGGAGAAGAGGACGAGGGCGCGGGTGTGGCGTTGGGGGTCGGGCATGGGGCGATGTTAGAACGTTCGCCCCGCGCGAAGCCCCTCAGTGCATCAACCGCTCCGACCGCCGCGCCGCGTGGTCGCGGCTGGTGGCCAGCATGCGCAGCAGCGCGCGGTTGGCCTGGTCGAGCGTGATCTCGTGGCGGCGGCACACGGTCTCGAGGCGGTCGATGCGCGTGGGATCGCCCATGGCGCGCGCCACGTCGAGCAGCGGAAAGTACGGGCCGTCGCGGCGCAGCAGCGCGTCGGTGATGCGCGGGGGCAGCGGCAGGCGGTGCAGCAGGTCGGCCAGCGGCTGGTGCAGCAGCAGATCGAGCTGCGCGAGCGCGGCCGTGGTGTAGACCTCGGCGCGCAGCAGGTCGTCCGAGCCGCTCGCGAGCAGGTGGTGCGCCAGGCGCGAGCGCATCACCATGGCGTAGCGCACGGGCTGCAGGTCGGGGTCGGGTTCGAGCTCGGGCAGCTGCTCCACGAGCCATCGGCCGAGCTCGCGAAAGCCCAGCATCATGAGCGCGTGGCGCAGCGAGCCGATCTCGCGGTGCGCGCCGTAGGCGGCCGAGTTCACCAGCGAGAGGATGCGGTAGATCAGCACCGGGTCCTGGCGCACCAGGCGTTCCAGGTACTCGATCGAGCACTCTTCGTCGTCGATCACCGCGAGCACCTGCTCCACCACGCGGCGGTCGTAGCGCAGCGGGGCGTGGCGGTGGGCCTTCATGACGTCGGCCACGGGCCAGTCGAGCACGGCGGCGGCGCCGGCCTGGTCGAGCGCCTGCTGCACGCGGGCCTGGGTGTCCAGGCCTTCGAGCCATTGGCCCGGCAGCGGTTCGAGCCGGTCGAGCGGGTCCACGTGCAGCAGGTTGCGGTGGTCCACGCCCGGCGAGGGCTGGCCGCGCAGCGCGCCGAGCGCGCCGCTGCGCACGAGCTGGTGGCCGCGGCGCTGCGCGGCCGACAGGCGCGCCAGGGTTTCCTGGCCCTGGAACATCGCCGCCGGCACCTCGATCGAGGTGTTGCGCACCGGCGGGCACTGCAGGGCCTGCTGCAGCAGCCGCGGCGTCTGCAGCGACACCAGCAGCGGCGGCGCGCCCTCGGGCCAGTCGTCACCCACGGCCTGCAGCAGGTGCTGGGCGTCCACGCCTTCGGGGTGGATGGCGCGCACGTACAGGCGCACCCCGGCGAGTTCGCGCGCGCGGTTCCACAGCGGCGCATAGGCCATGGCGACGCTGTCGAGGACGGAATGCGCGTTGAGCATGCGGGCGGGAATCAGATCTGGTTGAACAGGGACAGGCGTTGCACCTGCGCGTACGACTTGATCGCAGCATCGAGCGCGAGCTGCTGCTTCTGGAAGTCGGAAATACCCTTGACGGGGTCGAGGTCGGTGAGCCGCGATTGCTCGGTCTCGAGGTCGACCACGCGGTCTTTCATGAGGGTTTCCTGCGAATCGGCGCGGTTGAGCCATTCGCCCACGCGGCCGCGCGCCAGCAGCACGCTGTCGAGCGAGCTTTCCATCTCGGTCATGGCGCGGCCCAGTTCCTGGGTGCGGAAGGTCTGCTCGCCCGGGCCGTTGTAGCGCAGCGCGGCGACGGCGTTCTCGATCACGCCGAAGACGCTGGTGGGCCCGGTGTTGGCGGCGAGGTCCACGCGGTCGCCCGCGTCGGGTTCGCCGGTCATGGAAAAGCTCAGGCCGTCGGCGTTGATGGTGGCGCCGCTCACGTAGGGCACGCCCACGTGGCCGGGCACCGGCGTGCCGGTGGTGGTGTTGGTCAGGGTGTATTGCGTGACGCCGGCGACCACCGCGAAATCGACGCGGTAGTTGTCGCCCGTGAGAGCGGCCGTGTTGGTCACCTCGCCCAGGCTGGTGGTGACCGAGCCGGTATTGCTCGTGGGCACGCTGAGCGTGAAGCTGCCGTTGCCCTGGGGCACACGCATCCAGATGGCGTTGCCGTCGAGCGTCTGCGGCAGGCTGTTGTCGCCGGGCGCGGGCTGGCCGCGCAGGCCCTGGAAGACCACGCCGTTGCCGCTGGGGCTGTACACGTCCACGAAGGGCACCGAGTTGCCGCCCAGGCCGCCGTAGAGCGTGCGGCCGCTGCTGTCGGTGCGGTTGGCCACGGTGATGAGCTGCTCGCGCAGGCCTTCGAGCTGGCGCGCGATGTCGGCGCGTTCGGCGTCGGTGTACGAGCCGTTGCCGGCCGACACCAGCAGCTCCTTCACCTTGATCATGAGCTCGCCCGATTCGGCCAGGCCCGACTCGGCCTGCTGCAGGCTGGTGCGCGAGGCGTTGAGCGCACGCAGATCGGCCTCGAGCCGCGAGGAGCGGTTGCGCGAGGCCTCGTTGAGCGTGGCGGCCACGGGGTCGTCGCTGGCCTTGAGCACCTGCTTGCCGGTGGACATGCGCTCCTGCTGGCGCGCCAGCTCGGTCTGGCGCATGCCAAGCTGCGCCACGGTGCGGTCGTACTGGTTGGAGGTGGCGATGCGAAAACTCATGATCAGCGGCCCACGGTTTGCAGCAGGCTGTCGAAGGTGCTCTGCGCGATCTGCAGGAATTTGGCCGAGGCCTGGTAGGCCTGCTGGAACTGCAGCAGGCGCGCGGCCTCTTCGTCGAGGTTGACACCGGCCACGTTGGCGCGCGCCTGTTCGGCGGTGGTGGCCACGTTGCTCGAGAAGGCGGCCGAGAACTGGGCGTTCTGCACCCGCGAGCCGACGTCGGAGAACAGGCTCACGTAGCCGTCGGACAAGGCCGTGCCCTCGAAGGTGGCCAGGCTGCGCAAGGCGAGCATGCCGTTGGCGTTGCCCGCGTTCTGAGCGATGGCACTCGAAGGCGCGGCGCCGATGGCGAAGCTGTCGCCCGCGGTGGGCGTGCCGCGCAGCGTGAGGCTCCAGCCGTTGAACTGCAGCGGCTGGCCCGGCGTGTATTTGTAGCTCGCGGGCGGGCCGGGGTTGTCGGGCGGCGGGTTGCCCGGGCCCAGGCCGGTGGCGCTGAAGGTGCCGTCGGCGTTGAAGGTGAGGGTGACCGGGTCGGTGAGGTTGGCCGAGGGCGCCCACGCGTAGAGCGATTCCACGCTCATGCCCGCGGAATTGCCGGTGCCGGGCGTGACCAGCACCGGGCTGGCCACGGCCAGGCTCGACGGCGCGGCGATGGCCACCTGCAGGTTGCGCGCCGCGCCCTCGTAGGGGCGGATGCGGAAGCTGTCGCCCACGGCGGCGGGGCCGGCGCCGATGCTGAAGCTCAGGCCGTCGATCTCGGCGGGCAGCGTGGCCAGCGCGGTGGTCGTGCCGTCGGACAGGCGCCGCACCGAGAAGCCCGTGGCCTCCACGCGCAGCTCGTAGTCGGACGCGATCAACGCCTGCGGGTTGCTGACCGTGGCGGCCGCGGTGGCGGCGCTCGCGTTGGTGGGCGCGGGCAGGCCCTGGGCCGGGCCGGTGGGCACGAAGAAGTTGCCGCCCATGTTGCCCGCCAGATCCACACCGAGCTGGTGCTGCTGGTTGATGAGCGAGGACGTGGCCAGCGCGATGCGGCCCACCTGGTTCTGGATCGCGCTCAGGTCGTCGTTGAGGAAGCGCAGCGTGCCCGCGAGCGCGCCGCTGCCCAGGGTGTTGGCGTCCAGCGGCGTGGCGAGCGCGCCCTGGGTGAACATGACGTTGATGCGCGAGGTGTCGAGCGGGTCGCGCTGCACCGCGAGCTTGCCGGTCTGCGTGCCCAGCACCAGCGGCTGGCTGCCGCCCAGGAAGACGTTGGCCGAGCCGCCCTCGCCCGGCACCACGCTGATCTGCGCGTACTGGCTCAGGTCGGCCAGCAGCTTGTCGCGCTGGTCGAACAGGTCGTTGGGCACGTGGCTGCCGCCCGCGGTCTCGATGATGCTGCGGTTGACGCCGGCGAGCTCGGTCGCAAGGCGGTTGATGGCGTCGACGTGCTCGCCCACCTGCTGCTGCGTGCTGTTGCGCAGCAGGTCGATCTGGCCCGCGGTGTCGCGCAGGCGCGCGGCAAAGGCGTCGGCGCGCGAGATCACCACCGAGCGCGCGGTGCTGTTGCTCGGCGAGGCCGACAGGTCGGCCCAGGCGTTGAGCATGTCGTTGAGCGCGCTGCCCAGGCCCTTGTCGCCCATGGGGAACAGGGCCTCGAGCTGCTCCAGGCGCTCCAGCCGCGCGGCGTCGCCGGCCGCGGTGGAAGCCGTGATGCGCGCCTCGCGCGTGAGGTGCGCGTTGTAGGCGCGGTCGACGGTGGCGATCTCCACGCCCTTGCCGAAGTAGCCGCCGCCGGTGGACTGGTAGCCCGCGTTCTGCAGCTGCACCGTCTGGCGCGAATAGCCTTCGGTGTTGACGTTGGCGATGTTGTGGCCGATGACCTGCAGCGCCGCCATGTTGGTGGTGAGCGCGCGGGTGGCGATGTTGAGCGATGACATGCGGAAGCTCCCCCTCAGCCCTGGGCCCGCTGCAGCGACAGCGTGGTGTTGATGGCGCGGCTGAGCTTGGCCGCGTAGGCCGGGTCGGTGGCGTAGCCGGCGCGCTGCAGACCGCTGGCGAAGCCCTGCACCGAGTGGCGCTGCTCCATCACGCCTTCGTAGCGCGGGCTGTTGCCGATCAGGCGCGCGTAGTCGCGGAACGATTCCTCGTAGGAGTCGTAGGCGCGGAACTTCGCGGTCACCTTGCGGGGCTCGCCGTCGATGTATTCGGTGGTGGTGATCTCGGCGACCTTGCCGGTCCAGCCGCCCGTGGCCTTGATGCCGAACAGGTTGAACGCGGGCGAGCCGTCGGCGTGGCGGATCTCGCCGCGGCCCCAGCCGCTCTCGTGGCCGGCCTGGCCGATCATGAAGGCCGCGGGAATGCCCGATTCGCGCGCCACGGCCTGGGCCGCGGCGCTGTGTTTCTCGACGAAGTCGGCCTGGCGTTCGGTGGCGCTCACGCGGTCCACCGTGCTGGGCATGCGCAGGCCGCCCGGGGCCTGCATGTCGGTGGCCTGGCCCGTGAGCTGGCGGCCGAGCTGGCGTTCGATGGCCTCGGACAGGCCGCCCGGCAGGCCCGAGAGCTGCACCGAAAACTGCTGGTCGAGCAGGTCCGTGCCCATGTTCTCGCCCTGGCTGTCCATGAGGCCGCTCTTGGCCGTGGCCTCGCGCATGCTCTTGAGCAGCTCGCGCATGAACAGCGCCTCGAACTGCTTGGCGGCTTCCTTGAGCGCGGCCTTGTCGTTGCCCGCGGCCTTGAGCGCGTTCAGCGAGGTCGGGTCGGCCGCCAGGCCGGCGGGCGTGATCGAGGTGCCGATGGCCATCAGATCACCTCCAGCTCCGCGTTGAGTGCGCCCGAGGCCTTGATCGCCTGCAGGATGGCGAGCAGGTCCTGCGGCGTGGCGCCGAGCGCGTTGAGCGCCTTCACCACGTCGGCCAGTTGCGCGGCCGGTCCCATGGACACGAGCGAGCCCTTGTCCTGGCTGATCTGGATGTTCGATTGTTCGCGCACCACGGTCTCGCCGCCCGACAGCGGGGCCGGCTGGCTGATGACGGGGGTGGTGCTGATGCTCACCGACAGGTTGCCGTGCGCCACCGCCACCGGGCTGAGCGTGACGGCCTGGTTCATCACGATGGAGCCGGTGCGTGCGTTGATCACCACCTTGGCCGTGGGCACGGCCGATTCGATGCGCACCTCTTCGACGCGCGCGAGGAAGGCCACACGCGCGCTCGGGTCGGCGGGCGCGTTCAGGCGCACCACGCGGCCGTCCACGGCCGCGGCCGTGCCCGCGCCCAGCGCCTTGTTGATCGCGTCGGTCACGCGCGTGGCGGTCTGGAAGTCGTTGCTGTTGAGGCCGAGGTCGAGCGTGCCGCCCGAGTGCAGCGGCGTGGGCACGGCGCGCTCCACCTGGCCGCCGCCGGGGATGCGGCCCGCGCTCAGGTGGTTGATCTGCACCTTGCTGCCGCCGGCCGAAGCGCCCGCGCCGCCGACCATGAGGTTGCCTTGCGCGAGCGCGTAGATCTCGCCGTCGGCGCCGCGCAGCGGCGACACCACCAGCGTGCCGCCGCGCAGCGACTTCGCATTGCCAATGGACGAGACGGTGACGTCGATCGCCTGGCCCGGCTGCGCGAACGGCGGCAGTTCGGCGGTGATCATCACCGCGGCCACGTTCTTGAGCTGCGGGCTCGCGCCCGCGGGCAGCGTGAGGCCGTGCTGCTGCAAAAAGTTGGCCAGGCTCTGGCCGGTGTAGGGCATCTGCGAGGTCTGGTCGCCGGTGCCGTCCAGGCCCACCACCAGGCCATAGCCCGTGAGCATGTTGCTACGCACGCCCTGCACCGCCGCGATCTCCTTCACGCGCACGCTCTGGGCGGCGGCGGGCAGCAGCGCGAGCGCGCAGCAGACCACCATCAAGTGGCGCAGGCATCGGTCGATAAAGAAAGCAGGGCTCATGGCAGGACGGCCTAGGGGTTGCATGCCACCGATGGTGGCGGGTGTCAGAACGGCAGAACGCTCAAAAAGAAGCGCGCCAACCAGCCAATTGACATGGCTTCGCCCTGCGCGCCGCGGTTGCGCGACTCGATGCGCGCGTTGGCCACCTGGGTCGAGGGCACCACGTTGCCGGGCCGGATGTCGCGCGGGTTGATGGTGCCGGAGAAGCGCATCACGTCGACGTTGGCGTTGACGCCGATCTGCTTCTCGCCCACCACCACCAGATGGCCGTTGGGCAGCACCTGCTGCACCGTGGCCGTGATGGAGCCGGTGAAGGCGTTGTTCGCCTGGTTCTTGCCGTCGCCCGCGAAGGTGTTGCTGCTCTGCGCGCCCAGGCTTGACTTGGCCCAGGGCGACGAGCCGCCGAACAGCGGGATGGCGCTGATGCTGCCCGAGGCCTCGCCGCTGCGGTCGATCGAGGCCGAGGAGCTCTGGCTCGCGGTGACGCGTTCGGTGATCTGGATGGTGACGATGTCGCCCGGCAGCCGCGCGCGCGCGTCTTCAAGCGGCGGGCGGTAGCTCGCGGCCTGGAACAGGCCGCCGGTGGGCGCGGCGGGCGGCGTGGTCTGCACGTACTGCACCGGCTGCGCCGGCTGCAGGTCGACCTTGGGCTGGTTCTGCAGCGTTTCGCAACCGGTGGCCAGCAGGGCCAGGGCGAGCGTGAGGGCGAGGCGGATCATGGCGGGCCTTTCGGGAATCACAGCTGGCTCAGGCGCTGCAGCATCTGGTCCGAGGTCTGGATCGCCTTGGAATTCATCTCGTAGGCGCGCTGGGTCTGGATCATCTGCACCAGCTCCTGCACCACGTTGACGTTGGACGCTTCGGTGTAGCCCTGCATGAGGTAGCCCATGCCGGTGGCGCCGGGGGCCGAGGCCACGGGCGCGCCCGAGGCCACGCTCTCGCGGTACAGGTTCTGGCCCAGCGGCTCCAGGCCCGGCGGGTTGATGAAGTTGGCGAGCTCGATCTGGCCGATGCGCTGCGGCTGCGTCTGGCCGGTGATCTTGGCGCTCACGATGCCGTCGGACGAGATCGTGACGCTCTCGGTCTGCGCGGGCACGGTGATGCCCGCGGTGAGCGGGTAGCCGCTGTTGGTGACCATGCGGCCCTGGGCGTCGACCTGGAAGCTGCCGTCGCGCGTGTAGCCGGTGGTGCCGTCGGGCATCTCGACCTGGAAGAAGCCCGCGCCGTTGATGGCGACGTCGAGCGCGCGGCCCGACTGCTGCGGCGTGCCCTGCGTGAAATTGCGGCTGGTGGCCACGGTGCGCACGCCCAGACCCACCTGCAGGCCCGTGGGCAGCTCGGCCTGCTCGGTGCTGTTGGCGCCCACCTGGCGCAGGTTCTGGTACATCAGGTCTTCGAACACCGCGGTCGAGCGCTTGAAGCCGGTGGTGCTGACGTTGGCCAGGTTGTGCGAGATGACGTCGAGTTGCGTCTGCTGCGCGGTCATGCCGGTGGCGGCGGTCATCAGGGAATTGATCATGGCGATTCCTTTGCCTTTGCTTAGCTGACGTTGAGCAGTTGCGACGCGGCGCGGTCATTGCCTTCGCCGTTCTGCAGCATGCGCATCTGCAATTCGTACTGACGGGCCGCGGCGATCATGCCGACCATGGCCTCGACGGGGTTGACGTTGGAGCCTTCGAGCGCGCCGTCCTGCAGGCGCGCCACGGGGCTGGCGGGCAGCGGGTCGCCGCCGGCGCCGCGGAACAGGCCGTCCTCGCCGCGGCGGATCGGGTTGTCGGCGTCGGGCACGACCATCTTCAGGCGGCCCACCACCTGGCCGGGCTCGTTGCCCACGCGGGTGTTCACCGTGCCGTCGGCGCCGATGTCCACGTGCGCATTGGCCGGCACCACGATGGGCCCGCCATCGCCGAGCACCGGCAGGCCGTTGGCGGTCACGAGCGTGCCTTCGGCGTTGACCTCGAAGGCGCCCGCGCGCGTGTAGGCCTCGGTGCCATCGAGGCCTTGCACCGCGAACCAGGCGTCGCCCTGCGCGGCCACGTCGAGCGCGCGGCCGGTGATCTGGATGGCGCCGGGCTTGTGGTCGGCGCCGGCCGTGGCTTCGAGCGCGAACACGCGCGTGGTGGCGCCGTCACCGCGGATGGGCACGGCGCGGAAAGTGGAGAGTTCGGCGCGAAAACCCGGCGTGGACACGTTGGCCAGGTTGTTGGTCAACACCTGCTGGCGATGCGCCGCGGCGTTGGCACCGGTCATGGCGGTGTAGATGAAGCGGTCCAAGCACAAGTCCTTTCACTCGCCAGGGGGCACCAGCACGGCTGGCCACGACGGCTTGAGCGAATTGTGGGAATTCTTGAGGGTGGCCAATGCCGCGAACAACGTGCGCCGCGGGGGCCTATTCATCGCTTCACCGCGGGGCCGCGCGGCCCCGCGCGAGGTGCCGGCAAACGCCGCGCCCCGCGCGAAGACCGTCGTGCGACGGCCCCCGGGCGGGGCGCGAAAGGCGGGCGGCCACGCGGCGGCGGCGCGCCGGATCAGCGCATGTTGAGCAGCGTGCTCAGCACCTGGTCCTGGGTCTTGATGGTCTGGGCGTTGGCCTGGTAGGCGCGCTGCGCGGTCATCATGTTGACCAGCTCGGCGGTGATGTCGACGTTGGAGTCTTCGAGCGCGCCCGCGCGCAGCTTGCCGAAGTTGCCGCTGCCGGCCTCGCCGCGCAGCGGCTCGCCCGAGGTGAAGGTGGCCGACCAGTTGCCGCCGCTGCCCGGCTGCAGGCCCTGGGCGTTGCGGAAGTTCACGAGCGCGATCTGGCCCGCGGCACGGGTTTCGCCGTTGGAGTACTGGCCCGTGACCACGCCGTTCTCGTTGATCTTCAGGCCGATGAACTGGCCCGGGCGGTAGCCGTCCTGATCGAGCTCGGTGACGCCGAAGGCGGTGCCGAACTGCGTGATGTTGTTGAAGTCCAGGTTCACGTTGAAGGTGCCGTTGGGCGAGCTCAGCGCGAGCGGCGGGATCGTGGTGGTCGCGGTGTCGAGCGAGCCGTCGGCCAGGAAGTTCACGGTGAAGGGCGTGGACAGCGCGGGGTCGGCGCCGTTGACACCGGTGTAGACCTCCCAGCTGTTGTTGCCCACCTTGCGGAAGGCCAGGTTCACCGGGATCTCGATGCCCTGCGAATCGAAGCACACCAGCGAAGTGCCGTAGGTGGACAGCGGCGTGGGCGGCGTCGCGGTGTTCCACACCGGCGCGCGCGCGTCGAGGTTGAATTCGGCGGTGATGGTGCCGGTCTGCTGCGCGGGGATCGGGCTCGCGGTGGGCAGCGACAGGGGCACCGGGTTGAAGCTCAGGCGGTTGCCCGCCGCATCGGTGGGGTAGCCCATGAGCTGGCCGCCCTGGTTGGTGACGATGTTGCCCTGGTCGTCGAGCTTGAACATGCCGGCGCGGCTGTAGGCCACGGTGCCGTTGGGCATGGTGAGTTCGAAGAAGCCCGCGCCGTTGATGGCGACGTCGAGGTCGTTGCCGGTGATGGTGATGTTGCCCTGGGTGAACTGCTGCGACACCGAGGCCACCGACACGCCGATGCCCTGGTTCACGCCGCCGGCCGCATTGACCGAGCTCGCGTACACCTCGGCGAACTCGGCGCGCGAAGACTTCATGCCCACCGTGTTGCCGTTGGCGATGTTGTGGCCGATCACGTCGAGGTTCTTGCTCGCGCTGTTGAGGCCGGAGAGTCCTTGCTGGAATGCCATGGTGGTTTCCTTGCGGTGCGGTGTCGGGGTTTAGATGAAGGTGGTGATCTTGTCCTGGGACAGGGTGCTGCCGTCCTGCAGCTCGAGCTGCAGCTGGCCGTCCTTGTTGCCCACGGCGGTCACCGTCAGTCGCGTGAAGGTGGTGGCATTGACCGGGGTGCCGCCGTTGGACGCGCGCACGCGGTAGCCCGCCACGTCGGTGGGGCTGTGGTCGCTGCCGTCCCAGTTGAACGAGTGCTGGCCCGCGGTGAGGCCGCCGAAGTCGAGCGTGTCGATCACGCTGCCGTCCTTGCCGATCACGTCGACCTGCACGTTGGACGCCGCGGCCGGCAGGCGGAACGCGGCCTTGCCCACGGTGCCGTCGAAGCCGAACTGCGTGCCCGCGACCAGGGCTTCGCGGCCGATCAGCGACACGCCCTGCATGGTCTGCATGGCCGAGTACTGCGCGGCCATGCCCTTGAGCGTGGTGTTGAGCGACTCGATGCCCGCGACCGTGTTGATCTGGGTCATCTGCGTGGTCATCTGCGCGTTGTCCATCGGGTTCATCGGGTCCTGGTTGTTGAGCTGCGCGACCAGCAGCTTCAGGAACCGGTCCTGCGTGGCCTCGGCGTTGGTGGCCGAGGTGGCGGACTTGGCGGTGGAGCTGCCGACGGTGTTGCCGAGGCCGGACAGGTCCAGGGGGTTGGAGAACATCATGGTGCGGGTTCCTCGAAGGGCCTCACTGGCCCATCTGCAGCGTCTTGAGCATCAGGCTCTTGGCGGTGTTCATCACCTCGACGTTGTTCTGGTACGAACGCGAGGCCGAAATCATGTTGACCATCTCCTCCACCGGGTTCACGTTGGAGTGGGTCACGTAGCCCTGCGCGTCGGCGCTGGGGTGGTTGGGTTCGAACACGCGGCGGTTGGGCGTGTCGCTCTCGGTGATGTTCTGCACCTTCACGCCCGCGCTCGCCTGGCCGCCCATGGGCACGGTCTGGAAGTGGATGTGGCGCGCCTTGTAGGCCTTGCCGTCGGGGCCGGCCACGGCGTCGGCGTTGGCCAGGTTGCTGGCCACCACGTTGAGCCGCTGCTGCTGCGCGCTGATCGCGCTGCCGCTGACGTTGAAGATCTGGAACATGGACATGGCGAGGTCCTTTCAGGCGCTCACTGGCCGGTGATGGCGCTGAGCATGGTTTTCACGTGCCCGTTGATGAAGCGCAGCGTCGACTCGTAGCGGATGGTGTTGTCCACGAAGGCCGCGCGCTCGCGGTCGAGATCGACCGAGTTGCCGTCCTGCGAGGGCTGGGTCTGCACCACGTAGCCGAGCTTGGGGTCGCCGCCCGCGCCGGCGGCTGCGCCCACGCTGCTGAAGTGGCGCGCGTCGGTGGTGGCCGCGGGGCCGGTGCCGGCCGCGCCGCCCGCGGCGTTGCGCAGCGCGGCCGCGAAATCGAGGTCGCGCGCGGCGTAGCCGGGCGTGTCGGCGTTGGCGATGTTGCTGGCGATCACCTGCTGGCGCTGCGAACGCAGCGTCAGCGCCTTGGCGTGGAAGTCCAGCCGGTCGGTCATCTGTTCGAGCATGCTCACCTCGCAGGCGGGGAATCGGGGCCGGCGCCGGAAGCGGTCCGGGGCCGGGGCGTGCGGGCATTGTCAAAAGACTTGAGGGGAGCCAATGGGGCGAACAGCGGCCGGTGGACCCGTCATTTCCCCGCTTAGCCCCGGCGCGGGATGCCTAGAGTGCCGGGCTGTCCCTGTGTCTTTTTCCTGTCTGGAGCGCCCCATGAACCGCCCCGCCTTCCGATTGCTGCTGACCGTGGGTTTCTCCCTGGTGCTGCTGGCCGCGGCCGCCAGCGCCCGCGCCACCGAACCGGGCGGCCTGGAAAAGCTCGCGCGCGACTTCCTGCAGCCCGCGGTCGACCAGGCCGTGGCCGAACAGGGCGGCAAATCGCTGCGCGCCGAGGTCGTGATGGGCAACCTGGACAGCCGGCTGCGGCTGGCGCCGTGCAACGGCATCGAACCCTTTCTGCCGCCGGGCGGGCGCCTGTGGGGCCGCAGCCGCGTCGGGCTGCGCTGCGTCGACGGGCCCACGCGCTGGTCGGTCTACATCCCGGTCACGGTGCAGGCCTTCGGGCCGGCCTGGGTGCTCAAGGCCGCGGTGCCGGCCGGCGAAACCCTGACTCAAGCCCACGCCGAACGCGCCGAAGTCGATTGGGCCGCCCACCCGTCACCGGTGCTGGCGCTGCCGGAACGCTGGCTGGGCCAGCAGGCGGCCTTCGCCCTGACCCCGGGCCAGGTCATCCGCGAGAACATGGTGCGCGCTGCCCAGGCTTTCGACGCCGGCAGCGCCGTGAAAGTGAGCGCCAACGGTGGCGGCTTCGCCGTGAGCGTGACGGGCCAGGCCCTGAACACCGGCTACGTGGGCCAGGCGGCGCGCGTGCGCCTGCCCTCGGGCAAGATCGTCAGCGGCACGGTGCGGCCCGACCTGACGGTGGAATTGCCTCTTTGAGGCCTCTCTGCGGCAGGCGCTGTACGACCAACGGTTGAAAAGCACCCTCAAAACCCTAAAGTTCTGGAGATCGCGACCGATACGACAACGACATTGCCCCGAAAACCGGGGACGGAGCGTGACATGAAAGTCGATTCCTCTAGCGCGGATTCCTACATTGGCAGCGTGGCCGGTGGCCCCCACAAGGCGGCCACCCCGCCCGCCGCGGCCGTCGAAGGCGCCGCCAAAGGCCCCAGCAACCCGCAACCCGGCGTGACCTTGACCCTGTCGTCGAGCGCCACGGTGGGCGCGTCGGGCAGCGAGGTCTTCAACAGCGAGAAGGTCGAAGCCATGAAGCAGGCCATCGCCGCGGGCACCTTCCAGGTCAATCCGGAAGCCATCGCGGACAAGCTGCTGTCGAACGCCGCCGAAATGCTCAACGCCGCTCGCGCCTGAACACCCCCACCATGAGCCTGCTGCCCCCGCCCGCCGCCCCCTGGATCGCCCGCCTCAACGGGCAACTGGACGGGCTGGAGCGCGCCCTGCTGCAGGGCGACGCGCCCGCGGTCGAGGCCGCCAGCGCCGCCGTGCAGGCCGCGCTGCAGCAAGCCCCGCGTTCGGCCGATCTGCAGGCCGGCCATTTCGAAGCGCTGCGCGAAGCCGCGCGCCGCTTCACCCAATTGCGCGCGGCCACGCTGCGCGCCGCCGCGCTCAACGAGCGCGCGCTGGGCAGCCTGCTGCCCGACCACCTGCAAAAGCCCACCTACCAGGGGCTGGGCCAGGCGGGTGCCCGCCGCTACGCGGCGCGCTGACACTTCCTTTTTCCGTTGCCGGCCCGCTGGCCTGCGCTCACCAGCGCAGGGCCTTGGCGTGCTCCGGCGTGTACTCGTCGATCGGCCCCGGGTGCGGCCCTTCGCGTTCGAGCAGCGCCGGGGCCTGCACGTAGACGAAGGCCTGAACGGGCCGCTCGGGCGCGTCCAGCGGCACCACGTCGATCGCCACGCGCTGGTAGCCGCCCGGCTCGCCGATGCGCTCGAGCGCGTCCATCGCGGCCAGGGCCGCGTCGTCCACCTCGAACAACTGGCCCTTCACCGGCAGGCCCTTGCCGGGCGCCAGGAACAGGCAGGGCAGCACCGATTCCACCAGGTGCATCGGATAGGGCTGTGCGGTGCGGTAGTCGCCGGGCAGGCGCCGGCCGCGGTTGACGTGGGCGTTGGGATAGCCCTCCTTGAGAGAGCCGTAAACGAACAACAGGGTCATGGGGAAACCGGCCATACGGCCGGCGTAGCAGGGCCAAACCGCCGAGTCTGCCCGAAGTGACGACCGGTCCGCCGGCCCCGCGCCGCGACCCGCGCTCACCGATACCCGGGCGTTTTCCACTTTCCCCGTCGGGGCGCGCGCCGCATGCCCCGACCCGCCGCATGCCTCCTGCCAGCCGCCCCGCTCCACCGCCCGCTTCCCTGGCCGTGCAACGCCGCCTGTTCGCCCGGCCGGTCCTCGAACTCTGGTCGGCCCAGCACGGCCGCGCGAGCGGCCTGCAAAGCCGCTGCTGGGACGCCCTGCTCGCCCAGGCCGGCGGCCAGGCCGCGCTGCCCGCGCGCATGCCCTTCCTGCCGTCGGACTGGATGCGGCTGTTCGGCCAGCTGCTCGACACCGACCCCGGGCTCGCGCCCCCGGCCACCGAGCAGCTCGTGCGCCTGCTCACCGTGGCGCTCACGCGGCCGCGCAACCTGCTCGACCTGAGCGGCGTCGACGCGCTGCTGTTCGAGGCCTTCGAACAGCTCGGCGGCATGACGGTGTTCCTGGGTTTTCGCCGCCAGCGCCGGCCGGCCGTGGACACGCTCAAGGCCCCGGCCTGGCTGCGCACGGCGCCGGGCTGGTTCGCGGGCCTGCCCGAGGTGGGCGAGCTCTGGCTGCCTTCGCCGCTGGCGCGCTCGCTCGACCTGCGCGGCCTGCCGCGCCTGAGGGCCGTGCACCTGCTCGACCCCGTGCACGCGCAGCTGCAGGAGCACATCGCGCGCCCCGCGGGCTGCGGCCTGCCGGTGCTCGGTTTCACACGCCGCACCGACACGCCCACGCTGGGCGACTGGGTGGTGCGGCGGCCGCGCGCCCAGGCGGCGTTCGCGCGCGCCCTGCGCCGCGCCGACACCGCGCGCCGGCTGCGCCCGCCGCAGACGCCGCGCGACTGGGCGTGTGCGCTGCGCACGCTGCTGGTCGACCGGCACGGCTTCCGGCCGGCCGACGTGGACACGCTGGAGACCGTGCTGCTCACGCACCTGGAGCAGCCCGGCGCCACGCTCGACCTGAGCCCGCTGCCCGCGCCGCTGCTCGAGGCCTTCGACGCGCTCGGGGGCATGGCCTTTTTTGCGGCGGTGCGCACCGGCCTGCTGCCGCCGCTCACGCGGCTGGTGCCGCCGCGCGCGCTGTCCAGCGTGCCGGCCTACCTGGCGCTGCTGCCCGATCTCGAGGAACTGTGTCTGCAGCCCGGCGACGGGCCGGGCTGAGCGCGCAACTCAGGCGCGCAAGTGCTGCGCGAGGCGGCGGTAGTGCGCCGCCTGCTCGCCCTGGCCCAGGCCTTCGTGGATGACCGCGAGGTTGTGGGCCGCGAGGTGGCTGCCGCGGCCGGTGACGCTGCCGTCGAGGTCGGGGCGTTCGCCGATTTCCAGGCAGCGTTCCCAGGCGGCGCGCGCCATGGGCAGGCCCTGGTCGAGCGCCTGTTCGGGGTGTTGCGTGGACCAGTCGAGCAGCAGGTTGCCGAGCACGAAGTGGTAGTCGGGTGAGCCGCCCCATTCGTCCATGGCCTCGCCCGCGAGCACCAGGGCCTCGTCGAGACCGCCGCTCTGCCCCAGGCAATGCAGCAGGCGCACCAACAGGTCGTGCCGGTAGGGCGCGCCGGGCTGGCTGCGCAGCCAGGCCGCGCGGTAGCAGGTGGCGGCGTCGGCATGCTCGCCGTAGGTTTCGTGGTCCTTGCCCAGGTGCAGCCAGACGTGCGGGTCTTCGGGATGGGCGTCGCGCTCGGCCAGCAGCAGCGTGCGGTTGCGGCCACGCTTGAGCGCGAGCTGGGCCTGGCTGTAGCCGTCGTGGCCGAGCTGTATGCCCAGGCGCACACGCGGCAGCGGCGACTCGGGCTGTTCGTGAATGCGGCCCTGGTAACGCACGCCGCGTGGCAGCACGCGCGTGAGCCAGGAGATGTGTTCCTGCGTGCCGTCGCCGAAGCCGCTGTGGATGCGCAGCTGCCCCAGGTGCATGGGCCGCTGGTGCTGCAGCGCCTCGATGGCGGCGCCGCCCGCGATCAGCCATTCGTCCGCGTCCACGACCAGGTTCCAGTCGGCGTCGGCGAGCTCGAGCGCGCGGTTGCGCGCGGCGGCGAAGTCGTCGCACCACGCGAAGCGCTGCACCTCGGCGCCGGCGGCGCGCGCGAGCGAGACGGTGTCGTCGCGCGAGCCGGTGTCGAGCACCAGCATGCGCTGCACGTGCGGCCGCAGGCTGTGGAGGGCGCGCTCGATGCAGCGCGCCTCGTCGCGCGCGATCATCACGAGCGCCACGCTGTGGGGGCCGCGGGCGGTGTTCACGCGCGGCTCAGTGTTCGCGCATCTTGGCGCGCAGGCGCGCGATCGACTGGCTGTGCAGCTGGCACACGCGCGATTCGGTCACGCCGAGCACGGCGGCGATCTCCTTGAGGTTCATGTCGTGCTCGTAGTACATGCTCATGATGTGCTGCTCGCGCTCGGGCAGCGTCTTGATGGCTTCCACCAGCGCCATGCGCATGCGCTGGTCCTGCAGCACCGATGAAGGATCGGCCTCGGTGTCGCCCATGTGGCGGTCGAGGAAGTTCTCTTCGTCGTCGCCACCGCCGCTGATGTCTTCGAGGTACACGAGCTGGGTGCCGCGCACCTTGGCCAGCAGGGCCTGGTAGTCGGGCAGGCTCAGGCCCATCTCGGCGGCGATCTCGCTTTCCTTGGGCACGCGGTGCAGCTTCTGCTGCAGGCGGTGCACGGCCTGCTCGATGTCTTTCTGGCTCTTGCGCGAACCGCGGCTCATCCAGTCGCCGTCGCGCAGCTCGTCGATCATGGCACCGCGGATGCGCTGGCTCGCGAAGGTCTCGAACTGCACGCCCTGCGAGGGCTCGTAGCGCGCGATGGCCTCGGTCAGGCCGATCATGCCGACCTGGATCAGGTCGTCGATCTCCACGCTCGGGGGCAGCTTGGCAATCATGTGGTGCGCCAGCCGGCGCACCAGCGGGCTGTATTTCTTCAGCTGGTCGTCGCGGTTGAGCGTGCCTTTGGCGGTGTACATCGTCAGCTCCAGAGGGAAGCACCGTCGGCGGCCACCGGGCCGCGGGCGTGGGAAGCTTGCTGGGAAAGGGGGTGCGCGTGCGCACGCACCAGGGCGCCGTCGGGCACGCGCTGGGCCCAGCTGCCCTGGGCCCACACCGGCGTGCGCAGGCCCAGGTGGCGCTGCGCGGTCTCGATCACATTGCCCAGCACCTGCGCCGAGGCGTCGAGCGGCGCCAGCACCGGGCACAGGCCCGCGCCGTGCAGCCACTTGAGCGCGCCGTAGGCGTCGATGCTGGCCTGGGGTTGTTCGACCACCGGCA
The DNA here is from genome assembly GCF_049843535.1 of Hydrogenophaga sp. T2. Classification (NCBI taxonomy): domain Bacteria; kingdom Pseudomonadati; phylum Pseudomonadota; class Betaproteobacteria; order Burkholderiales; family Comamonadaceae; genus Hydrogenophaga; species Hydrogenophaga sp. T2. The sequence continues at coordinate 390,073 of NZ_JBBHZJ010000002.1, forward strand.
CCAGCACGCGCGCGCTCACCCCGCCCAACAGGCCCGCGAGCGCCTGCGCCGGGGCGTAGAGCAGCACCAGGGTGCCGGCCGCGAAGGGCGCGAACAGGCGCGAGAGCGCGATGTCGGCGCCCCCCGCGCGGGCCGTGCCCACCAGGGTCTGCAGGCCGTGGGCCGCGGGCATCACGAGCCAGTGCTGTGGGTTGCTGTCCAGGCCCAGGTGGGCCTCGCTGCCGTCGGCCAGGGCATGCACCAGGCCGCCGCTGTCGCCGCGCTCGCTGGCGCAGGCGTCCAGCACCACCACGCGCTGGCCGGCGTCGGCCAGGGACATGGCCAGGCGGCACAGCCATTCGAAGCCGCGCGAGGGCTGGGCCGGGCTGGCCAGGGGCATGAGGGCCGGGCTGCCATCGCGCGCCTGCATGTCCAGGCGCAGGCCGGCGGCCTGGTCGAGACCGAACTCAAACATGCAGGCCACCCAGGTTGGCGTTGCGGCCACCGGACTGGGCGAAGTAGAAACCCATGTCGGTGTTGGCCGGGTCGAAGGCCGACTTGTTCGCCGAGCCCATGCTCATCTTGACCAGCGCGCCGGCGTCGGGCTGCTGCCAGTCTTCGGGCACGCGCTGGCCGTTGGCCACGCCGCGCAGCGTCACGTGGTGGCGCACCAGGGCGTCGATCGCGGGGCCGAGCTTGACGGCCTCGTCCACCTTGGAGAGCACCACGCCGTGCAGCTTGTCGGCCTTGAAGGCGGACAGGGTCTCGTCGATGGTGTCGCCCTGCGAGCCGGCGTTGAGCACCAGCACCTTCTTGAGCGTGGGCATTTCCAGCACGTCGAGCATGTCCTGCACGCGCTGGTCGCGCTGGCCCAGGCCGGCGGTGTCGATGATGACCAGGCGCTTGCCGGCCAGCAGGCCCAGCATGTCCTTGAGCGCGGCGCGGTCGTGCGCCAGGTGGGCCACCACGCCGAGCATGCGGCCAAAGGAGCGCAGCTGCTCGTAGCCCGAGACGCGGTAGCTGTCGAGCGTGACCAGGCCCACGCTGCCGGCGCCGTACTGCTTGACGCACTGGGCGGCGAGCTTGGCGGCGGTGGTGGTCTTGCCCACGCCGGTGGCGCCCACGAGCGCGACCACGCCGCCCTCGTCGGCCAGGCCCGCGCCGTTGCCGGCCACACGCAGGTTGCGCGTGATGGCGTCCATGAGCCAGCGCAGGGCTTCACCGGCGCCGGCCTCGGCAGGCAGGCGTTCGAGCAGCGCGCGCGCCATCGCGGGCGAATAGCCGGCGCGGATGAGCTTGTGCATCAGGCTCGACTGGATCGGGTTGTTCTTGCTCGAACCCAGCCAGGCCAGGGTGTTGAAGCGCTCTTCGATCATGTCCTTGAGCGCGTTGAGCTCGACCGCCATGCGCTGGTCGTCCTGCGTGGCGAAGCGCGTGGGCGGCTGGCTGTCGGCGAAACCGCTGTCGCGGGTGCGGATGGGCTGGGCGCGGGGCGCGCTGATCTGCGGCGGCTCGTTGTAGCGCTGCACCGGCACCACGATGGGCTCGGGATCGGCCATGCGCATGGCCGGCTGCGGCATGGCCTTGGCGACCGGCGCCTCGGGCTCGGCGGCGGCGCCCAGCGACTCGCGGCGCTTGCGCAGCATGCGCTCGCGCACGTAGTCCTGGAACGACAGCGTGCTCATGGCCATGGCTTCGGTGTCGTTGGCCACCGAGGTCTGGGTGTTGGCGAACACCTCCTTGCGCGCGGCGGGGGCGGCGGGCGCGGCGGCGGCCATGCCGGGCTGCGCCGCCTGGGCGATCGAGGCCAGGCTCTCTTCGGCCGCGGCCATCACTTCGAACCCCTCGGCGGTCTGGCGGGTGGAGAGGATCACGGCGCTGTCGCCGATCTGGCGGCGCGCACGGGCCATGGCTTCGCGCGAGGTGGGGGCAATGAAGCGTTGGATGTTCATGCTGTCAATCCCGGAGGTGAGCGATCAATCGGAGAAAGGGGTCAGGCCGCGAGCTGGCCCAGGATGGGGCCGATGCGGATGAGGTGGGTTTCGGGCACTTCGCTGTGCGCCAGCACCTGCAGGCGCGGGGCGGCACGGCGCAGCAGGCGCGCCATGGCGCTGCGGATGGCGTCGGGCACCAGCAGGCAGGCGGGCACGCCCTTTTCTTCCTGCCGGTTGGCGATGTCGGTGGCGGACTTGCTCAGCATCTCGGCCACGCCGGGATCGAGCGCACCGGCGTTGTTGCCGGTCAGGGCCTGCATCAGCAGGCGTTCCAGGCCGGGCTCGATGGCGATCACTTCGAGCTCCTTCACCGGGCCGTAGATCTGCTGCACGATGGCCGGGGCGAGCGCCATGCGCACGCGGCGCGCCAGTTCGTGGGGTTCGGTGGTCTGCACCGCGTGTTCGGCGATCGATTCGATGATGGTGCGGATGTCGCGCACGTTGACACCTTCTTCGAGGAGCAGCTGCAGCACCTTCTGGAACGTGGCGACGGAAACCATCTTGGGAACGACTTCTTCGATCAGCTTCGGGGCCAGGCGGGTCACGTGTTCGACCAGTTCCTGGGTCTCGGTCCGGCTCAGCAACTTGGCGGCCTGGACTTGCATCAAGTGTGAAAGATGGGTCGCCAGCACAGTCTCGGAATCAACCACGGTGAAACCGGCCATTTGCGCGTTTTCCTTCTGGCGCTCGTCGATCCAGTGCGCGGGCAGGCCGAAGGCGGGGTCGGTGGTGGGGGTGCCGATCAGGGGCGTGCCGGTGCCGCCCGGGTCGATGGCCAGCCACATGCCGGGGAAGACCTCGCCCTCGCCCACCACCACGCCGCGCAGGGTGATGCGGTAGGCGCTGGGGCGCAGCTCGAGGTTGTCGCGCACGTGCACCGGCGGGGGCAGGAAGCCCACGTCCTGCGCAAACTTCTTGCGCACGCCCTTGATGCGGGTGAGCAGGTCGCCCTGGCGGTTCTTGTCCACCAGCGAGATCAGGCGGTAGCCGAGCTCCAGGCCCAGCAGGTCCACGGGCTGCAGGTCGTCCCAGCTGGCTTCGCCGTCGTTGACCGGGCCGGCCGGCGCGTCGCCGGTCGCGGGCTTGGGCGCGAGTTCCTGCTGGCGGCGCCACCAGGCCGCGCCGCCGAGCAGCGCGGCGAAGGCCAGGAAAAAGATGTGCGGCATGCCGGGAATGATCCCGAGCAGGAACAGCACGCCGGCGGCGATCGCCATCACGCGCCACGAGACGAACATCTGGCGCGCCACCAGGCTGCCCACGTCCTCGTCCTTGCCCACGCGCGAGACCACCATGGCCGCGGCCACCGAGATCAGCAGGCCGGGGATCTGCGCCACCAGCGCGTCGCCCACCGCGAGCAGGATGTAGTTGTCGGCCGCCTGGCCCGCCGACAGGCCGTGCTGCAGCATGCCGATGGCGAAGCCGCCGATGATGTTGATGATCAGGATCAGGATGCCGGCGACCGCGTCGCCGCGCACGAACTTGGAGGCGCCGTCCATGGAGCCGAAGAACTCGGCCTCTTCGCCCACCTCGGCGCGGCGGCGCTTGGCCTCCTTCTCGTCGATCAGGCCCGCGCCCAGGTCGGCGTCGATGGCCATCTGCTTGCCGGGCATGGCGTCCAGCGTGAAACGCGCCGACACCTCGGCGATGCGCTCGGAGCCCTTGGTGATCACCACGAAGTTGATCACCACCAGGATCACGAACACGATCAGGCCAACCGCGAAGTTGCCGCCGATGAGGAAGTGGCCGAAGGCCTCGATCACCTCACCCGCGGCGCCCGGGCCGGTGTGGCCTTCGAGCAGCACCACGCGCGTGGAGGCCACGTTGAGCGACAGGCGCAGCAGCGTGGTGAGCAGCAGCACCGTGGGAAAGACCGAGAAGTCCAGCGGGCGCTTCATGTGCGCAGCCACCATCATCACCACCAGCGCGAGCGCGATGTTGAGCGTGAAGAAGGTGTCGAGCAGCCAGGGCGGCAGCGGCAACACCATCATGGCGAGCACCGTCATCACGAGCATGGGCGCGGCCAGGGCCCCGGCCATGGCGCCATTGCGCTTGAACCATTGCTGCAGATCGTTCATGCCTCAGACTCCTGGGCGGCTTTCTTGAAATGGGGGTCGAGTTCGGGCGGCACCTGCGGCTGCGGGTCGGCGGGCATCACGCCCTCGCCGCGCAGCGCGGCCTTGAGCTGGTACACCCAGGCCAGCACCTGGGCCACGGCGGTGTAGAGCGCGCCGGGAATCTCCTGGTCGATCTCGGCGTGGGCGTAGAGCGCGCGCGCCAGCATGGGCGACTCGAGCACCGGCACCTGGTTGGCCTTGGCGACGTCGCGGATCTTGAGCGCGATCAGGTCGGTGCCCTTGGCGATCACGCGCGGCGCGGCCATGGTGGCGTCGTCGTAGCGCAGCGCCACGGCGTAGTGGGTCGGGTTCATCACCACCAGGTCGGCCTTGGGCACGGCGCGGATGCTGTTGCGCTGCGCGAGCTCGCGCTGGCGCTGCTTGCGCTTGCCCTTGACGTGCGGGTCGCCTTCGGCCTCCTTGTGCTCGCGCTTGATCTCGTCGTGCGACATGCGCAGCTTGTGCTTGTGCAGCGCGCGCTGGGTGGGCACGTCGATGGCGGCCACCACGCCCACCACCAGCAGCAGCAGGCCCACGCCGGCCATGAGCCATTGCGCGAGCTGGCCGATGCCGGCCTCGAGCGGGCGCATCAGCAGGGTGGAGAAGGCCTCGGCGTGCGAGCGCACGAACTGCGTGGCGACGGCCAGGATGATGGCCACGATGAGCAACAGCTTGGCAGTTTCCACCAGCTGCTGGCGCGAGAACAGGCGCTTGATGCCCGCCAGCGGGTCGAGGTGGGACAGCTTGGGCTCGATGGGCTTGGTGCTGGGCGCGTAGCCGCCCGAGGCGACGATGGCGGCGATCACCATCACGGCCACGATCAGGGCCAGCGGCAGCACCAGCACCAGGCCATTGCCGGCGTTGTCCACCAGGCGCTGCAGCATGAGTTCGGGGGTGCGCACGCTGGCGTTGTCGAAACGCAGCTGGGTGGCCAGCGCATCGCGCAGGCGGCCGAAACCCATGGGCGCGAGCGCGAACAGCGCGGCCATGCCGCCGCCCAGCACCACCAGGTGGGTGAGGTCTTTCGAGCGCGCCACCTGGCCCTCATCGCGCGCCTTCTTCAGGCGCTGCGGGGTCGCTGGCAGGTTCTTGTCTTGGGCGGAGGAATCCATCGATCAGGCTCGGAGCAGTGAGCCTGATTGTGGAAAGCGGGCCGGAAAACTAAAGGGCGATAAGGCGGTGCGAAACCGGCCTTTTCGCCCGGGCCGATGGCCGGGTGTGCGGTTTTCAGCGCGCGTCGCTAGGCCAGCGGACCGAGGCCCTGCAGCCCGATCATGAGGGTCATGGGTTCGAGGCCCGAGGGCTGGAAGCCGTGCCGCAGATAGAACGAGCGGGCTTCATCGTCGATGGCGTGGCACAGCAGGGCCCGCCCGCCGACGATGCGCGCGGCCTGCACGCTGCGCAGCAGGGCGTCCCGCAGCAGCCCCGCGCCGATGCCACGGCCGCCCCAGTCGGCTCGAACGACGAGCCGGCCCAGCACGAACACCGGCACCAGGCTGGGCATGTTGCGCCGCACCGGGCCGGTGGCCACGGCGTGGGCGACGGCCCCTGGCGCCAGCGCGTAATAGCCCACCACGTCCCGGTCCGCCGTGCACACCACGTAGGTGCTCGACGCCCCGCTGGCCTGGCTGCTCAGGGCGCGCTTTTGCAGCCATTCGGTCAGCGCGGGGTGCTTGCACACGAAGGCCGAGCTGTCGTGCTCGGCGGTGATGGGCTCGGGTGCGCGGAGCGGGCCGGGACTCACGCCGACCATGGGGTTCGGCGCGACAGCAGGGCGCGAACGGCCGCGTTGTATTCGACGGGCTGCTCCATCACCGCCTGGAAGGCTTTCATCTGGGCCTCGTCGGCCTGGAAAAACACCTGGTCGAGCAGCACGCGGCGGGCCGCCTCGACAGACGCCTCGAGCATGAAATCGGTGCGTGTCTTGCCCTGGGCCTGGGCGGCGCGGTCGATGAGATCACGCACCTCGGCGGGTGCGCGGACGTTGATGGTGGTGGCGGCGGCTTGCATGGGGCGCCAAACATGCCAGCCCGTATACACAACGTCAACACAGCGCCGCTCGCGGGCGGCGCGATGGTCGCACGATCAGAAGCCCAGCGAGGCGAGCAGGTCGTCGACCTGCTGCTGGTTGGTCACCACGTCGGTGCGGCCTTCGGCGCTCACCACCGGGCCCGCGAGTTCGTAGGCCTTGTCCTGGCCGGGCTGGCCCGAGGGGGCCGATTCGAGCAGCAGCGCGAGCAGCTGCTCCTCGATCGTGCCGGCCAGGTTCACCACGCGCGCGATCACCTGGCCGGTGAGGTCGTGGAAGTCCTGCGCCATCATGATCTCGGTCAGGCGCTGGTCGGTCTTCTCGGCCAGGGCCACCACGTCGTTGGACCATTCGAGCAGCTCGGGCATGGCCTTGGCCAGCGCGGGCACGCGGCGGATGGTGTCGGCGAGCTCGCGGCCGCGGTGGGCGAGTTGCTCCTGCTCCTTCTTGCCCTCTTCCACCTGGCTCAGCACCTTCTCGGCGGCTTCGCCGGTGAGGCGGGCGATGTAGGACAGGCGGCTCTGCGCATCGGGCAGTTGCTCCACCGTGCCCTGGAGCTTGTCGGTGTAGCCCAGCTCCTTGAGCGCGTCGTGCAGCTGGCGCGTGATGCTGCCCAGCTTGCGGAACATGTCCGGGCTGCTGCCGGACTCGCTATCGTTGATGTCGCTGCTCATGACAAGCCCCCGTGCTCAGAGACCGAGCTTCTTGAAGATGTTGGCGAGCTTGTCTTCCAGCGTGGCCTTGGTGAAAGGCTTGACGATGTAGCCGGCCGCGCCGTTTTGCGCCGCGAGCACGATGTCTTCCTTGCGCGCCTCGGCGGTCACCATGAGCACGGGCAGGTGCTTGAGCTTTTCGTCCTGCTTGATCGCCGACAGCAGCTCGAAGCCGTTCATGTTCGGCATGTTGATGTCGGTGACCACGAAGTTGAACCCGCCCGACTTGAGCTTGTTCAGCGCGATCGCGCCGTCTTCGGCCTCGTCGGCATCGGTGTGACCGATCTCCTTGAGCAGGTTGCGCACGATGCGGCGCATGGTGGAGAAGTCGTCAACGATCAGGAATTTCATCGGGGTGGACATCGCAGGCTCCACGGTTCAAGGGGCAACACGGGCGCGCCAGGGTCAGCGCGGGCTCGCTTCTTTAGAAGCTTTCGTCAGGTTGGCGGAAATCTGTAGGGGCGGCACGATGTTGGGCGTCATCGGCGCGCCAGGCGCGGGGTTGGCCGAGGGGTTGGCCGCTGGGGCGGCCGGCGCCGTGCCCATGCTGGCGGGCGGCAGCGGCGCGGCCGGCAGCGCGGGCGGGAACATGCGCTCCTCGTACTCCTTGGTCATCACCACGATGCTGATGCGGCGGTTCGAAGGGTCCAGCGGCTTGTCGGGCAGCAGCGGCACGCTCGCGGCCAGGCCTTCGACGCGGCGCAGCTTGTTGTCGGGCAGACCGCCGGCCACGAGCTCGCGGCGTGAGGCGTTGGCGCGGTCGGCCGAGAGCTCCCAGTTGCTGTAGCCGCGATCGCCGCTGCCGTAGGGCGAGGCGTCGGTGTGGCCGGCCAGCGCCAGGTGGTTCTCCACGTCGCCCAGGGCCTTGCCCAGGGTGCGCAGGATCTCCTGCATGTAGGGCTTCACCAGCGCGCTGCCGGTGTCGAACATGGCGCGGTTCTGGTCGTCCACGATCAGGATGTGCAGCCCGTCGGGCGTCTTGATCATGCGGATCTGCGAGCGGTACTCGCCGAGCTTGGGGTTGCTGTCGATCAGCGTGCTGATCTTGCGCTCGAGCGCGTCGATGCGCTCCTGGTCCTTGCGCGCGAGTTCGGCGCGTGCCATCTGGGCGCCGAGCTCCCTGGTCGTGCGCTCGGTGTCGCCCGAATCGCGCTGACCGTTGGTGGCCGACAGGTCGCGGCCGCCCCCGGGGATGATGCTGTTGCTGTTGCCCGTGCCATTGCCGCCCATGAGCGACACCTTGACCGGGTTGGAGAAGTAGCTCGCGATGCCTTGCAGCTCGCCCTTGGCGGTCGAGCCGAGCAGCCACATGAGCAGGAAGAAGGCCATCATGGCCGTGACGAAGTCGGCGTAGGCGATCTTCCACGCGCCGCCGTGGGCCGCGTGACCGCCCTTCTTCACGCGCTTGACGATGATGGGCTGTAGTTTTTTTCCGTCCCCGGCCATGTCGGTGCCTCAGGTGATCAGGCCTTCTTGCCCTTGACGTGGTTCTCCAGCTCCGAGAACGAAGGACGCACGTCGCTGAACAGCACCTTGCGGCCGAACTCCACCGCGGTGGCGGGCGCGTAGCCCTGCATGCTCGCGAGCAGCGTGGTCTTGATGCACTGGAATTCCTTGCCCGCCTCTTCGACCTTCTGGTCCATCAGGCCGCCGATGGGCTCGAACACGCCATAGGCCAGCAGAATGCCCAGGAAGGTGCCGACCAGGGCCGAGCCGATCATGGCGCCGAGCACCGCGGGCGGCTGGCCCACCGAGCCCATGGTGTTCACCACGCCGAGCACGGCGGCCACGATGCCGAAGGCCGGCAGGCCGCCCGCGAGGCGGCCGATCGCGGCCACCGGCGCGTGCGCTTCCTGGTGGTGGGTCTCGATCTCGCTGTCCATGAGCGACTCGATCTCGTGCGCATTGAGGTTGCCCGAGACCATCATGCGCAGGTAGTCGGTGATGAACTCGACCACGTGGTGGTCGGCCGCGATCGTGGGGTACTTCTTGAACACCGGCGACTGGTCGGGGTTCTCCACGTCCTGTTCGATGGCCATCAGGCCTTCCTTGCGCGCCTTCTGCAGCAGGTCGTAGAGCAGCGCCAGGATCTGCATGTAGCGGTCCTTGGTGTACTGGCTGCCCTTGAAACAACCGGCCATGCCTTTGAACGCGGCCTTGACCACCTTCATCTGGTTGTTGATCAGGAAGGCGCCCAGCGCCGCGCCGAGGATGGTGGTCATCTCGAAAGGCAGGGCCTTGAGCACCACACCGATGTTGCCCCCGTGGGCGATGAACACCCCGAAGATGCAGGCCATCGAGACCAGGAAGCCGATGATGACGAACATGTTGTTGGTCGCTTGGGTGGCGGGTGCAACGGGCGCACCTGCCGGAATGGGATGAAGAACTTATCGGCCGACTCTAGGGGGGATGAAGGCCCTTCAGAAACGGAAAAAGGGCCCTTGTCGGGGCCCTTTTCCGGCTTTGAGGAAGCGCAGGGTGTTCAGTGCAAGCGCAGGCTGCCGGCGGTGGAGCCCTTGCCGGCGCGGGCCGGCGGCTGGCACAGGCCGCAGACGAAGTTGCGCGCGTTCTCGTAGGGCTCGGTGACGAAGTTGCCGCCGCAGCACGAGCACTTGGTCAGCGTGAGCATGCCGTTGTCCACGAACTTCACCAGGCGCCAGGCGCGGGTGATGGACAGCAGGGGCTCGATGGCGCTGGCGGTCATCTGCTCGCTGTAGAGGCGGAAGGCCTTGATCACGGTGTCGATCTCTTCGAGTTCGCTGGTCTTGGACAGGTACTCGTGGATGTTCAGGAACAGCGAGGCGTGGATGTTGGGCTGCCAGGTCAGGAACCAGTCGGTGGAGAACGGCAGCTGGCCCTTGGACGGGCTCTTGCCCGCGACTTCCTTGTACAGGCGCAGCAGGCGCTCGTAGGACAGGCTGGTTTCGTACTCCAGCACCTGCAGGCGGGCGCCGAGCTGGATCAGCGCGACGGCACGTTCGATGTCACGCGACTCGTTGAGGATGCTTTTGCCTGCGGCCATGGTGCGCTCCGGGGTACGAAATGAGACGGGGATCAGTGGGCGGTGGCGGCGACGGACTCGGCGAACTTGCCGGCCATCAGGATGCTCGCGTGCAGCTGGGTCGTGGTGGTGTTGTCCACCTTCTTCACGTTGTGGTTCGTGAGCAGGTTCCACACCAGGTCGTCGTCGACGCGGAAGCGGCACAGCAGCATGTTGCTCGACGCGATCTTGAGCAGCTGCGCGGTCGACAGCATGCCCAGCAGGTCGGCGGCCTCTTCGGTCAGGCCCAGGCGGAACAGGGCTTCGGCGCGGTCCTTGCGGATCAGGTTCTGCGCCAGCATCAGGTAGGTCAGGTTGGCTTCGCGGATCTCGGCCAGAAGTTGTTCGCTGTCCATGTGTCGCTCCTTCGCGTTCCTCAAGTGGGGGGTTTTGCTGCCGAAAGGCTTTGCGAGACCCGATGTGAGGAATTGTGTCGACCGGTGAAAAAACTTGAATCGGTAATTCGCTGTGCAACGTGTCGGGAGAACCGGAGGCCTTTGTCAGCGCGTTGCCTACACCTTTGGTTTTCAAAACGGCCCGAAACCGACTGTGCGGTGGGCAAACGGGGACCAGCGGAACTGGCGGGCGACTTGGGGGCTTATCGAGCGATCGGTTTTCACGGCGGCCTAAAGAATTCCAGCGCATCACCGAAATTGGACTCAACGGACTTCAAAAGGGGTTCGTCGTCCGGCCAGCCAAGCCCGGGGCCGCGGTGATGCAGGTGCAGCGCCGCAGCCAGGGAAGAAGCTCCGGTCAAGCCGCCGGTGGCATCGCCGGCAACTGATTGGCAGCAATGCCGGATTACCAGTCAATCTCTTTCAGGAGTAAGTCATGACCGCCATCAACACCAACGTGATGTCCCTCAACGCCCAGCGCAACCTGGCCACCAACCAGAGCTCGCTGGCGACCTCGATGCAACGCCTGTCGTCGGGCCTGCGCGTGAACAGCGCCAAGGACGACGCCGCCGGCCTGTCCATCGCCACCCGCATGAGCGCCCAAGAGCGTGGCATGAACGTCGCGATCCGCAACGCCAACGACGCCATCTCCTTCTCGCAGACCGCCGACGGCGCGCTGGGCAAGGTGAGCGACGCCCTGCTGCGCATGCGTGACCTGGCCGTGCAGTCGGCCAACGGCACCAACGGCACCGGCGACCGCGCCAACCTCGACGCCGAATTCCAGCAGCTCGCCTCCGAAGTGACCCGCCTGGGCAGCTCGACCCGCTTCAACGGCGCGAACGTGTTCGGCTCGGCCTACACCTTCCAGGTCGGCGCCAACAGCGGCGACACCATCGCCGTGGCCTCGGTGGCCGCCGTGACCATCACCGGTGACGTGACCAGCGCCGCCAACGCCACGACCGCCCTCGGCGCGATCGACACCGCCCTGAACGACGCCACCACCAAGCGCGCCACGCTGGGTGCGGTGCAGAACCGCTTCGAATCGGTGGTGAGCAACCTGCGCATCGCCTCGGAGAACCAGGCAGCTGCCCGCGGCCGCATCATGGACGCCGACTTCGCGCAGGAAACCGCGAACCTGTCGCGCACCCAGGTGCTCACGCAGGCCGGCACCGCGATGGTGGCCCAGGCCAACCAGGTGCCGCAGAACGTGCTGGCCCTCCTGCGCTGATCCGGCGTCAGGGAGCGTTCACGCGGCGGAGGTGCGAGCACCTTCCGCCGCTTCGTGCGTTTCGCGCCCGCGAAACGCCGATGCACCCAGCGCATGCCGCACGGCGTGCGCTGCGTCCATCGAGCGAAAGGCAAGACCATGGCCATCTCTTCCCCCGGCATCGGCACCGGCCTGGACGTGCAGAGCATCGTCTCGCAGCTGGTCGCGATCGAACGCAAGCCGCTGGAGACCCTGCAGACCCAGGCCACGTCCCTCAAGACGCAGCTCTCCACCTACGGCACCATCAAGTCGCAGTTCGCCGCGCTCGGTGACGCCGCCGCCAAGCTCTCCACCACCTCGGGCTGGGGCCTGTTCACCGCGAGCTCGAGCGACAACACCTCGATCAGCGTCACCGCGGGCACCGGCGCCACCGGCGGCAGCTTCACCATGGAGGTGCAGCAGCTCGCGCGCGCGCAGTCCACCGCGTCGACGCCCGTGACCACCGGCAGCACGGTCGGCACCGGCACGCTCAGCATCGAGATCGGCAGCTGGTCGGGCACGGCCTTCACCAGCAACGGCAAGGCCGCCGTGCCCGTGAGCGTGAGCGCCACCGACACCCTGAGCAGCATCGCCACCAAGATCAACCAGGCCGGCGCCGGCGTGACCGCCACCGTGCTGCGCGACGCCAACGGCGAGCGGCTGCTCATGCGCTCGAGCGAAACCGGCGAGACACAGGCCTTTCGCGTGCAGGCCAGCGGCGACGCCGGCGTGCAGGCCCTGGGCTACGACCCCGGCGGCACGGGCGGCGCCACGCTCACGCAGGCCGCGCAGAACGCGCTGGCCAAGGTCAACGGCGTGGACATCGTCTCGGCCAGCAACAAGCTCAGCGACACGCTCACCGGCCTGAACATCACGCTCAACCAGACCACGCTGGCGCCGGTCGAGATCCGCGTGACGCCCGACACCGAGGCGCTGAAGAAGCAGATGCAGGCCTTCGTGGACGCCTACAACACGCTCAACGACACGCTGAGCAACGCCGTGAAGTACGACGACGCCACCAAGACCGCGGGCCCGCTGCAGGGCGACTCCACCACCGTGGGCCTGCAGAACGCGCTGCGCGCGATGATGCGTTCGGTCTCGGGCACCACGCCGTTCTCGCGCCTGCTCGACGTCGGCATCTCGACCCAGCAGACCGGCGGCAAGCTCACGCTGGACACCAAGAAGTTCGACGAGGTGATGGCCAAGGACCTGCAGGGCGTGCAGCGCCTGTTCACCGCCACCAACACCGACGCCACGCTGCGCGGCTTCGGCCTGAAGGTGAAGGCCTTCACCGACGGCATGCTCGCCACCGACGGCAAGATCACCAGCCGCACCGAGGCGATCCAGAAGCAGCAGACGCGCAACACGCAGGAGCAGGACCGCATCAACGAGCGCGCCGACCGCGCCCAGACCCGCCTGCTCGCGCAGTTCTCGGCCCTGGACACCACGGTCGCCCAGTACAACACCCTGGGCAGCTTCGTGAGCCAGCAGCTGTCGCTGTGGAGCGCCGGTTGAGGCGCGCTTGAAAGCCTTTGTGACACCGCGCGTTTCGACGCATCAGCCGCCTACAGTCCGGCCCTGGCTTGCCGATACAGAAAGGCATCAGATGCAAGGAACCGACGCCATGTTCACCTCTGTCAACACCCGAGCCGCCAGTGCCTACCGCCGTGTCGCGGTGGAGTCCAATGTGCAGGCCTCCGACAGCCACCACCTCATCGCCCTGCTGTTCGACGGCCTGCTCCAGGCCCTGAGCAAAGCACAGGCCGCGATGGCGCGCGGCGACGTGGCGGTCAAGGGTGAACAGATCGGCAAGGCCTTGCGCATCCTCGACGAGGGCCTGCTGTCCGGCCTCGACGAAGCCCGCGGCGGTGAACTGGCCGTCAACCTGCGCCTGCTCTACACGTACAGCGCCAACCGCCTTTCGCTGGCCAACCTGCACAACGACGTCAAGCCTCTGAACGAGGTCGTCGCGCTCATCGAGCCCATCGCGCAGTCATGGCAACAGATCCGCGAACAGGCCATTGCCGGAGCCTGACCATGACCACCCCGCTGATCGACTACTACAAGGCCATCGAACGCACCAGCGAGCAGATGCTCGCGGCCGCGCAGTCCGAGAACTGGGACCAGGTGGTGCGGCTCGAAGGCGCCTGTGCGGTGCTGATCGCCCAGCTGCGCTTCAAGTCGCGCGAGACCGATCTCGCGCCCGAGGAGCGCAAGGAGAAGGCGCGCATCATGCAGCGCATCCTGCGCACCGACGCCGAGATCCGCTGCCTGGCCGAGCCCTGGCTCAACGACCTCGAGCACCTGCTCGACAAATCGAGCAAGGCGGCCACGCACTGAGGCCGTCAGGCATTCATCAGGCGAGCACGCGGCCCTTCGGGGCCGCGTCTGCATTCGGGGCCGTGCCAACACGCACGGGTACCGCGATTGCCAGCTTCCTCCTGCGGCCACGATCCGGCCGTTTCCTCAGGAGGGCTCATGAAATCATGGAAACACCGGCGCGCACGCGCCAGCCTGGCCACGCTGTTCGTGGCGCTGACCCTTGCGGCCTGCGGCGGGGGCGGCGGCGGCGGAAGTGGCGCCACCGGGGGCGCAACGGACCAGTCCACCGGCTTGCAGGTGAGCGCACTGGACGGCCAGACCTACCGCTTCAGCTGGCCCCCGGCCAGCGGCGCCACCGAGCTGCGGCTGATGGAAAAGGCGCCGGGGCAATCGGACTACAGCCTGCTCGACACCCTGCCCCCTGGCACCACGGTGCATGACGTCGGCATCTTCCTGCCCACCCACGTCAACGCCTCGTACATCCTGCGCACCTGCCAGGGCAGCCAGTGCACCGACTCGAATGCCGTCACGCTGGCCGCCAGCCTGGCGCAGGCGGGCTCGGTGCTGCAGGCCTCGAACATGGGGGCCGACGACGGCTTCGGCGTGGCCGTGGCGCTGTCGGCCGACGGCACCACCCTGGCCGTGGGCGCCATGGGCGAGGACAGCGCCGCCACCACCATCAACGGCGAACAGCGCCTCAACGAGACCGCGCCCCAGAGCGGCGCCGTGTACGTGTTCACGCGCGGCGCCGGCGGCTGGACCCAGCAGGCCTACCTGAAGGCCGACAACGCCGGCAGCGACGACCGCTTCGGCCTGTCGCTCGCCCTGTCCGCCGATGGCGACACGCTGGCCGTGGGCGCACCGCTCGAAGACAGCGGCAGCGCGGTCGATGGCGGCAGCAACACCGCGCCCGACAGCGGTGCCGTGTACGTCTTCGGCCGCGCCGGGAGCCAATGGACCCAGACCGCCTACCTCAAGGCCTTCAACGCCGCGAGCTGCCCGGCCACCGCCTGCGGCGACCAGTTCGGCGGCCAGCTCGCGCTGTCGGCCGACGGCCAGACCCTGGCGGTGGGCGCCATCCACGAGGGCAGCGACCTCAGCGGTGTGGTCAATGGCGTGCCCGCCGCGAGCGCGATCAACCAGAACGCCGACAACAGCGGCGCGGTGTACGTGTTCGCGCATGCAAACGGAAGCTGGCAGCCCCAGGCCTACCTCAAGGCGGCCAACGCCGGGGCCGGACAGTGGTTCGGCTACAGCCTCGCGCTCGCGACCGACGGCAGCACCCTGGCCGTGGGCGCGCCCGGCGAGGACAGCGACCTCACGGGCGTCATGCCCGGCGCACCGGGCGCCACCAACGGCAATGCCACGGACAGCGGCGCGGTGTACCTGTTCGCGCGTGCCGGCACGCAATGGAGCCAGACGGCCTATGTGAAGGCGTCCAACACCGGTGCACACGACAGCTTCGGCTTTCGCGTGGCGCTTTCGGCCGCGGGCGACACGCTGGCGGTGTCCGCCTTGCTCGAAGACAGCCTGGCGGCCAGCATGGCCGGGCAACCCACGGCCGCCCAGACCATCGATGCGGACGCCAACGTGGACAGCGGCGCGGTGTACGTCTTCGCCCAGGACGGCAGCGGCCAATGGGCGCCGCAGGCCTATCTGAAGGCCTCCAACCCGGACCGGGCCGACGCCTTCGGCCGCAGCCTGGCGCTATCGGGCGATGGCAACACGATCGCCGTGGGGGCCGCCACGGAAGGCAGTGCCGACATCGGCCTGGGCGGTGACGGCGCCGACAACGACCGCCTCAACAGCGGCGCGGCCTACGTGTTCACCCGCGGGGCCACCGGCTGGACGCAGCAGGCCTACATGAAGGCGCCCGTGGGCAGTGCCCAGCAGAACGCGCTATACGGGTATGCCGTGGCCCTGGCCGGCCAGGGCCAGCGGCTCACGCTTGCCGTGGGCGCGGTGCAGGAAGACCGCCGCGACCGCGACCAGCAGATCGTGCTGAACAGCGGCGCGGTGCACCTGTACTGATCCGGCGGCTTGGCGCCCGCCAGCGCCGGCGTCAAGCCGCCGGCGGGCCGGCGTCGGTGGACAGGTCTTTCAGTCTGGCGAGGAAGGCCTGCATCGCACTGGCCCGCTTGTGGGCCACGCGCACGCTCGCGTAGTCCACGGCGATCCGGTCCCACGACAGGCCGGGCTTGAGGTACAGGGGCTTGCCCTGCACGCGGGCAGGCGCGCCGGCGTCGCCGGACGGAGCGGCGTTCGGGGTGGCCGCAAGCCCCCCGGGTCGGGCGCCCGCGCGGGGCGAAAGCGGTGTGGTCATGGAGGTCTCCAGGGGATCAGGCCCGGACCAGGGGCGGGACGGCGGCCTCGCGGGGTGCCGGACCGGGGACGCGGCCCGGCGCCGGTGGTTTCGCCAGGATCTCCTGCCAGACGCGCACCACGGACGCCACTTCGTCGAGCAGGTCGGCCAGTTCATCGGCGCCGTGCAGATCGATGGGCCAATGCCCCCACAGCTCATAGATGTCGTGGTCGCCGAGGCCGACGCGGAAGTGGTCGCAGGCGGCCGCGAAATGCGCGAGCAGCGCGTGCACGGTGTGGCGGGCCTGCTCGTGGCTCACCCGCCCGAGGGCGGCCCACAGACGCAGGCGTTCGCCGTCGGCTTCCAGCACGAGGGTCAGCACGGCCGCCCCGGGGAGGGTCACCGACCAGGTGCCGGCGTGTTCGGGGTGGCGCACGAGGGTGCGGGCGCGCGAGCGCTCGACGGCGTGACGCAGGCAGGTGTCGATCGAAGGGTCTTGCATGGGGAGCGGGTGCAGGCGTGAGGTCTGAGTGATGAACGGGCTTGACCGGTTCCAGCCCGGGCGGGCAATCGACGGCCGGCCCGCCGCCCCGGCGCGCCTGCGCTCACACGCAGTAACGCACCGCGAGCTCGGCCAGGCAGGCGTCGAGCGTGGCCGGCGGTGGCCGCTCCACCGGCGGCCGCGCGAGGATCTCGCGCCAGCTGTGCACCACGGGCGCGATGTGGTCGAACAGCGCCGCCAGATCGGCCGGCCGGCCTGGCCGCAGCGGCCAGTGGCTGTGCAATTCGTACACGCCCGCATCGCCGAGCACGATGCGCGAGCGTTCGACCGATGCCGCGTAACGCGCCATCAGGCCGTGGACGGCGTCGCGCTGCTGCGCGTCGGCCAGAGGGCCGAGTTCTGCCCACAGACTCAGGCGGCCGCGGGCGGGCTCCGATTCGGCGTACAGAACGGCCGAGCCATCGAGCACCACGCTCCACATGTCGTCGTGCTCGGGGTGGCGCAGCAAGGCATGGATGCCCGACAGCTCGGCCGCTTGCTGCAGGCAACGCTCGAGTTCGCTGGGGTGCATGGGGGCCGGGGATGGGGTGGACACCCGGCCGCGGCCGGCGGGCGACGCGCAGGTAGTGCGCCCGGCCCGCCAATGGGTTCCCGGGCCGCGCTTCGGCCCGCCCGGCGGATCAGACCGACATGTTCATCACGTCGGTGTAGGCCTGGACCATGCGGTTTCGCACGTGCAACGCGCTCTGGAAGCCGATCTGCGCCTTCTGCATGGCGATCATGGTCTCTTCCAGGCTGACGTTGGGGTTGCCCAGGGTCACCTGGGTCTGCATCTCGCTGGCCTTGTTCTGGGCCTGGCTGACCTTATGCAGCGCGGTCTTGAGGTTGTCGGCGAAGGCCGCGCCCGCGCCGCCGGCCGCGGCGGTGCCCGCGGCCGGCCGCTTGAGGGCGCCGGTGCTGGCGAGACCTTGGCTGGTCAGGGGGTTCAGGCGCATGTCCATGGAGGGACTCCTTCGAGGGTTTGCCGGTTGACAGGGCTCCATGCTAGGGACCCCCTCGGCACGAAGGGCTGGAAATAAAGGCCCATAAAAGCGCCTTTTTCCGGGACTGCCCGCCAGCCCCCTTCGGGATACTCGACCGCATTCGGGGGCCCTCCGTGCCTCCTTTTGAAGAGTCATTCCGCCCATGAGCACCACTGCCGTTGCCGAAATCGACGCCCAGCCCGTGCGCCGCAGCCCGCTCGCCGAAGGCTTCGCCCGCATGGACAACGCCCAGAAGATCAAGCTGGGGCTGGGCGTGGCCGCGCTGATCGCCGTCGCACTGGCCTTCTTTTTCATGGGCCGCCAGCCCGAGTGGCGCGTGCTGTACGCCAACCTGGGCGACAAGGACGGTGGTGCGATCGTGGCCCAGCTGTCGCAGATGAACGTGCCCTACAAGCACGCCGAGGGCGGCGGCGCCATCCTCGTGCCGGCCGACAAGGTGCACGACACCCGGCTGCGCCTGGCCTCGCAAGGCCTGCCCAAGGGCACGGTCAACGGCTTCGAACAGATGGAGACCAACCGCTTCGGCATGACGCAGTTTCAGGAGCGGCTGAGCTTCCAGCGCGGCCTCGAAGGCGAGCTCACCCGCTCCATCCAGTCGCTGGCCTCGGTGCAGGCCGCGCGCGTGCACCTGGCGCTGCCGAACCAGAACGGCTTCTTCCGCGAGCAGCAAAAGCCCAGCGCCTCGGTGCTGCTCACCCTGTTCCCGGGCCGCACGCTCGACCGCGCCCAGGTGGCCGGCATCGTGCACCTGGTGGCCAGCAGCGTGCCCGAGATGAACCCCAAGGCGGTGAGCGTGGTGGACGACCAGGGCAAGCTGCTGTCCAACCCGCCCGACGGCCAGAACGAGATGGCCGCCGACGTGCAGAAGCTGCAGTACCAGCAGCAGCTCGAACAGACCTACACCCGCCGCATCCTGGACATGCTCGAGCCCCTGGTGGGCGTGGGCAACGTGAAGGCCCAGGTGAGCGCCGACGTGGACTTCTCGCAGGCCGAGATGACCTCGGAGCAGCACCGCCCCAACCAGGGCAACGAGCCCAGCGCGGTGCGCAGCCAGCAGCTGATCGAAGACCGCAACGGCGGCGCGGGGGCACAGCCCGCGGGCGTGCCGGGCGCGGTGAGCAACCAGCCGCCGGCCCAGGGCCAGTCGCCCATCAACGGCTCGGCCGCACCGGTGGGCCCGGGCACCGGCACCAACGGCCAGGGGGCTGCGGCCGCCAACAGCGGCTCGAGCCGCCGCGAATCGGTGGTGAACTACGAGGTGGACAAGACCGTGCGCGTGGTGCGCGAGGCCACCGGCACCATCAAGCGCCTGAGCGCGGCCGTGGTGGTGAACCACAAGACCACGCTGGACAAGTCCGGCAAGCCGGTGTCGGCGCCGATCCCGGCCGAGCAGCTCGCGCAGATGACCGCGCTGGTGCGCGAGACCATCGGCTTCAACCAGACCCGCGGCGACTCGGTGAACCTGGTCAACGCCGTCTTCAACGAGGTGAAGGCGCCCGAGGCCGACGAGGTGCCTTTCTGGAAGCAGGCCGACACCCTCGACCTGGCGCGCAGCATGGCCTTCCCGGCTGGCATGGTGCTGCTCGCGCTGATCGTGTTCTTCGGCATGGTGCGCCCCGCGCTCAAGCTCATGAAGGCGCCGCCGCCGGCCCCGGTGCGCGAGGTCACGCCGCTCAACGCCCTGCTCAACGAAGCCCCCGAGCGCCCGGGTCTGCCGCAGCCCGAGGCCGTCAACGAAGACACGCCCGAGAAGCGCCGCCTGAGCGAAGCCAAGCGCCTGGCGCTGGAGAACCCGGCCGCGGTGGCCAACATCGTCAAGGGCTGGGTCAACGGCGAACAGCCGGCCTGAGGCCCCACCGGAGGAATCACGACCATGGACGACCAGGGACTGCAGGACGCCGCGATCTTCCTCATGTCGATCGGCGAGGAAGAAGCGGCCGAGGTGTTCAAGCACCTGAGCCCGAAGGAAGTGCAAAAGCTCGGCGAGACCATCGCCCGCACGCGCGCCGTGTCGCACGAGCGCGTGGACGAGGTGATCCAGCGCTTCACCAGCACCGCCTCGTCGCAGAGCCTGCTGGTGTCCGACACCGACAACTACGTGCGCAGCGTGCTCAAGCGCGCGCTGGGCGACGACAAGGCCGCGCTGCTGATCGACCGCATCCTGCAGGGTGGCGATGTGTCGGGCATCGAAAGCCTGAAGTGGATGGACCCGTTGTCCATCGCCGAACTGCTGCGCAACGAACACCCGCAGATCGTGGCCGCGATCCTGGTGCACCTGGAGGCCGAGCAGACGGCCGCCGTGCTCAAGAACTTCACCGAGCGCCCGCGCAACGAAGTCATGCTGCGCATCGCCACGCTCGAAGGCATTCAGCCCACCGCGCTCAAGGACCTCAACGAGGTGCTCTACAAGGTGCTCGCGGGCGGCGACAAGGTGCGCAAGGCCTCCATGGGCGGCGTGAAGACCGCGGCCGAGATCATCAACATGATGGGCACGCAGATCGAGAGCTCGATCATCGAAGCGATCCGCGACCACGACGCCGACCTGGCCCAGAAGATCATGGACAAGATGTTCATCTTCGAGGACCTGCTCAAGCTCGACGGCAAGGCCATCCAGCTCATCCTCAAGGAGATCGCCACGGATCAGCTCGTGGTCGCGCTCAAGGGTGCGAGCGCCGAACTGCGCGAACTCATCCTGGGCAACATGTCCTCGCGCGCGGCCGAAGCGCTGCGCGAAGACCTCGACGCGCGGGGCCCGATCCGCCTGTCCGAGGTCGAGGCGCAGCAGAAGGAGATCCTCAAGGTCGTGCGGCGCCTGTCCGACGAAGGCCAGATCATGATCGGCGGCGGCGGTGAAGAGGAGGCCTTCGTATGACCAAGATCGATCCCTACGCGCGCTTCATTCCGCGCGAGGAAATCGACGGCGTGGCCGCCTGGCAGTTCTCGGCCGTAGACGGCAGCGACCAGCGCGCGCCCGTGCCCGCGGAGACCCCCGACCCGGCGACCGACGAGCGCATGGCCGAGGTGCGCGAGCAGGCCTATGCCGAGGGCTTCCGCCATGGCCACGACGCCGGCGCGCAGTCGGTGCGCGACGCCATGGAAGCCACCATGCGCCGCACCGCCGAAGAAACCGCGGTGCGCATGGCGCAGCTGCTGCGCCACACGCGCGACCACATCAAGCGCAGCGAACAGGACATGTCGCGCCACATCCTCGACCTCGCCTGCGACCTTGCGCGCCAGGTGGTGCGCCAGGAACTGGTGCAGAACCCCCAGCACCTGCAGGGCGTGGTGGCCGAGGCGCTGAACCAGCTCATCGACGACGGCCTGCCCGCCACGGTGCGCATGCACCCGAGCGACCTCGCGCTCATGAAGGGCGCGCTGATCGAGACGCTGGGCGAGCCCGCGCCCGAGTTCGTGGGCGACGCCGCCATCACCCCGGGCGGCTGCGTGGTCGAGTCGCGCACCAACTCGGTCGACGCCACGGTGGAGAAGCGCTGGCTGCGCGCCATCGGCAACCTGGGCCTGAGCGAACCCTACAACCCCGCCGACGCCGACCTCTGAGCCCCTGGCCGCGACCATGACCGACAGCACGTTTGACGAAACCCCCAGCCGCTGGGGCCACTTCATGGAAGACCTGCGCAGCAGCGCCAAGGCCCCCACGCCGCTGGAGTCGCGCGGCACCCTGACCAAGCTCGCGGGCCTGGTGCTCGAAGCCGTGGGCCTGCGCGCCCCGGTCGGCTCGCAATGCGTGATCGACAACGGCGGCAAGCAGCCGGTGCTGGCCGAGGTGGTGGGCTTTTCCAAGGACCGCGCCTTCCTGATGCCCGCGGGCGACGTGCACGGCCTGGCCAGCGGCGCCAGCGTGACGCCGCTGCCGCCCTACCGCAGCGTGCCCCGCCTGGGCCAGGCCAACCCGCCGCCCTCGCCCAACGACCGCAGCGTGCTCAGCCTGCCCATGGGCATGGGCCTGCTCGGCCGCGTGGTCGACTCGCATGGCCAGCCGCTGGACCACCAGGGCCCGCTGCGCGACGTCGGCGTGTCACCGCTGGAGCGCGCGCCGCTCAATGCCATGGACCGCGACCCGGTGCGCGAACCGCTGGACACCGGCGTGCGCGCGATCAACGCCCTGCTCACCGTGGGCCGCGGCCAGCGCCTGGGCCTGTTCGCCGGCTCGGGCGTGGGCAAGAGCGTGCTGCTGGGCATGATGGCCCGCTACACCAAGGCCGACGTGATCGTGGTCGGCCTGATCGGCGAGCGCGGCCGCGAGGTGAAAGAGTTCATCGAAGACATCCTGGGCGAAGACGGCCGCGCGCGCTCGGTGGTGGTGGCCGCGCCGGCCGACGCACCGCCGCTGGTGCGCATGCAGGGCGCGAGCTACGCCACCGCCATCGCCGAACACTTCCGCGACGAGGGCCTGCACGTGCTGCTGCTGATGGACTCGCTCACGCGCTACGCCATGGCCCAGCGCGAGATCGCGCTCGCCATCGGCGAGCCGCCCGCCACCAAGGGCTATCCGCCCTCGTGCTTCGCCAAGCTGCCGCAGCTCGTGGAGCGCAGCGGCAACGGCCTCAACGGCCGCGGCTCCATCACCGCCTTCTACACCGTGCTGTCCGAGGGCGACGACCAGCAGGACCCGATCGCCGACGCGGCGCGCGCCATCCTCGACGGCCACATCGTGCTCTCGCGCGCGCTCGCCGAATCGGGCCACTACCCCGCGATCGACGTCGAGGCCTCGGCCTCGCGCGTGATGCACAACGTGGCCGGCCCCGCGCACCTGGAGCTGGCGCGCAAGTTCCGCTCGAATTACTCGCGCTACCAGAAGAGCCGCGACCTGATCCAGCTCGGCGCCTACGTGGCCGGCAGCGACCCGGACACCGACCGCGCCATCGTGCTCTACCCCGGCCTGCAGCGCTTCCTGATGCAGGACATGCGCGAGGCCGCGCCCATGAGCGACAGCCTGCGCCAGATGCGCACCGCGCTGCAGGAAGACAAGGCCGCCGCGCCGGCCCAGCCGCAGGCCCAGCGCGGCGCGCGCCCGCACCACAATCCCTATGAGGGCAATCAATGACCAGCGCACGGCCGCCCGAAGCTGATCGCACCGCAGCGCACTGCGCGGAGGTTTGCGAATGACCCGTCCGGCCCAGCAACTGGACCCCGTGATCGAACTCGCCGAACGCCGGCGCGACGAAGCCCTGGCCGAGTGCGCGCGCCAGCAGCAGGCGCAGCGCCAGGCCCAGGAACAGATGGACCAGCTCAGCAGCTACGCCGACGAAGCCAACCGCCGCTTCGCCGAGCGCGGCGCGGTGGGCGTGAACGTGGCGCTGCTCATGAACCACCGCCAGTTCATGGCCAAGCTCGAACACGCCATGGACTTCCAGCAGGGGGTGCTGGCCGACCACGCCCGCCGCGTGGACCAGGCCCAGGCCGCCGTGGTCGACGCCGAGCGCGAACTCGCCAGCCTGCGCAAGTACGCCGCACGCCAGATGGAAGCCTGGCAGCAGAGGCTGCAGCGCCGCGAACAGAAGCACACCGACGAGATGGCGCAGAACATCCACCGCCGCCGCCTCGAGAACGACAGCAGTTTCCAGCCCATGTCCTCCTCATGACCACCGCCGCCACCAGCACCCACGCCCCGCAGACCCCCGGCCACGCGCGCACCCAGAGCGCGCAGGGCAGCCAGGGCGCCAACGGCACGCAGGCGCACAGCCAGCGTCAGGCGCCGGCCGACCTGTTCGCCACCCTGCTCGCGCTCGCGGCCGACGCCGCGCCCGTGGACGGCAGCGCCACCGACGCCCTGGCCGCGGCCGACGCGATCGACGGCCTCGACAGCGGCGCGCCCGCCAGCGGCAAAGTCGGCAAGGCCGGCAAGGGCAAGCCCGGCATCGACGCGCAGGACCCGCTCGGCGAACACCCGCTGGCCGGCCTCATGCTGTGGCAGCCGCCGGCCCTGGACAAGACCCACCCCGACCTGGCGCGCGCCGCCCGCGGCGACACCGCCGCGGCCGCCAGCGGCGCCGCGCTCGCCGAGACCCAGGGCGCCCAGGCGCTCGACACCGACCCCGCCCTGCGTGCCACCGATGCGGGCGCGAATGGCACCGCCCGCGCGCCCGGCCTGAGCTGGCAGGTGGCGGCCACGCGCGCCGCCCAGGCCCAGCCCGCCGCCGGCTCGCCGGCCGCGCTGCAGGCCGCCGCCCGCGCCACGGGCGGCAATGGCGCCGACGCGCCCGCCCTGCGCTGGAGCGCCGCCGCGCCCGACGCGCCCAGCACGGCCAACGCCCACCTCGACGCGGTGCGCAGCACCGTCACGCTCGACGCCCGCTTCCCGGCCGCACACGCTGCACTGGGCGCCGCGGGCGCCAGCGCCGCCGACGACCCGGCCCCGGGCGCCGCGCCCAGTGGCACCTGGACCGGCCCGGCCGCCGTGGGCGCCGCCGGCAACGCCGCCCAGGCCGACGGCTCGGGCGGCCAGGCCGGCGCGGGCCCCGACAGCCACGACGGCCACACCCGCCTCGCCACCGACGACAGCACCGCCCAGCCCAAGGACCCCTATGCCGAGGCCCGCGCCGACGCCGAGGCCGTCGAGGTGCAGCACTGGGGCGGCGCGCACGGCCTGCGCCACGCCAGCCTGCGCGTGGGCGAAGAAGCCGGCCGCGCGATCGACATCCAGCTCGCCGTGCGCGGCGACGAGGTGCGGCTGGACATCCGCACCGACGACAGCGCCACGCGCGACGCCCTGCGCGAGCAGGCCCGCGCCGCGCTCGGCGAACGCCTGCAGCAGGGCGGCCTGCAGCTGGCCGACGTGTCGGTGGGCAGCCAGCAGCAGGACCGCCCGCGCGAGGGCCACACGCCCACGCTGCACCAGCCGCGCGTGCAGCGCGACAGCGCCGAGCCCGCCGCACCGGCCACCCCGCCGGCGCGCGCCCAGGCCGCCCAGCGCCCGGCCAACGGCGGGCTCGACCTGTTCATCTGAGCCCGGGAATAAGCGCCTTTTTCAGCGCTTATCCGGCGAACGGGCGTGGGAGTGGAATCCCACAATCCTTCTCATCCCCCCCGCCCTGTGCGGGTGCCACCGATGAAGGAAGCCCATGTCCGCCGCTGCTGCCGCCGCCACCGCCGACGCCCCTGAAGCGCCCAAGAAAAAGGGCAAGAAGCTGCTGTTCATCATCGTCGGCGTGCTGGTGCTCGCCGTCGCGGGCGCGGCCGGCGCACTGTTCATCCTCAAGAAGAACACCGCCGAGGACGACCACGAGGAAGACGCGCCCGTCGCCCACGTGAAGAAGGTCGACCCCAAGCACGCGCCCACCTTCCTGCCACTGGAGAACATGGTGGTGAACCTGGCCGACACCGGCGGCAACCGCTACATCCAGATCGGCCTCACGCTGCAGCTGCAGGACGCCGCCACCGGCGAGGCCGTGAAGGCCTACATGCCCAGCATCCGCAGCGCCGTGCTCATGCTGCTGGCCAAACGCACCAGCGAGCAGGTGCTGAGCGCCGAAGGCAAGGAAAAGCTCAACCAGGACATCATCGCCGCCGTCTCCGAGGTCATGGGCTACGAGGTCGACGACCACGAGGAGGAAGGCAGCAAGAAGAAGAAGCGCCGCGCACCGCCCAACCCGGTGCAGGCCGTGCTGTTCTCCAGCTTCATCGTGCAGTAACCGCGCGAGCCCCGCCATGTCCGACTCGTTTCTGTCCCAGGAAGAGGTCGATGCCCTGCTCGAGGGCGTGACCGGCGAGAGCCAGAAGCTCGCCAAGGAAGAAGCGCCCACCGACGGCGTGCGCAGCTACAACCTCTCGAGCCAGGAGCGCATCGTGCGTGGGCGCATGCCCACCATGGAGATCGTCAACGAGCGTTTCTCGCGCAACCTGCGCCAGGGCCTGTTCAACTTCATCCGCCGCAGCCCCGAGATCTCGGTGGGCGGCGTGCAAGTGCAGAAGTACAGCGCCTTCCTGCGCGAGCTCGTGGTGCCCACCAACTTCAACATCATGGCCATCCGCCCGCTGCGCGGCAACGGCCTGGTGGTGTGCGAGCCCACGCTGCTGTTCGGCGTGATCGACAGCCTGTTCGGCGGCAACGGCAAGTTCCACACCCGCATCGAAGGCCGCGACTTCTCGCCCACCGAGCAGCGCGTGATCAACCGACTGGTCGAGGTGGTGAGCGAGGAATACAAGAAGGCCTGGCGCGGCGTGTACCCGATCGAGCTGTCGTACCAGCGCTCGGAGATGCAGCCGCAGTTCGCCACCATCGCCACGCCCAGCGAGATCGTGGTCTCCACCAGCTTCACGCTGGAGATCGGCGACCTCACGGGCTCGCTGCACATCTGCATTCCCTACGCCACGCTCGAACCCATCCGCGACGTGCTGTATTCCAGCGTGCAGGGCGACGCCATCGAGGTCGACCGCCGCTGGGTCAAGCTGCTCAGCCACGAGATCCAGGCCGCCGAGGTCAACGTGGTGGCCGAGCTCGCCAAGACCGAGGCCACGGTGGAGCAGCTGCTGGCCATGCAGGTCGGCGACTTCATCGAGCTCGACCGCCTGCCCACCATCACCGCGCACGTCGACGGTGTGCCCATCTTCGAGTGCCAGTACGGCACGCACAAAGGCAAGTACGCCTTGCGCGTGGAGCGCAGCCTGCGCGGCGCCGACCTGAACTGGCTCGGCTCCAACGCCGACCTGTGACCCGTTTTCAGGAGAGACATCCATGTCCGACACCCCGAACCAGGACGCCATCGCCGACGAGTGGGCCCAGGCCCTCGAGGAACAGGCCGCCACCGCCACCGCCGATGGCGCCCCCGCCTTCGATGCCGAGCACACGCCCGTGAAGGCCGCCGCCGCCGCGGCCGCGGGCAATGCCGCGATGCAGGACATCCAGATGGTGCTGGACATCCCGGTGCAGCTCTCGGTGGAGCTGGGCCGCACGCGCGTGCCGATCAAGTACATCCTGCAGCTCGCGCAGGGCTCGATCGTGGAGCTCGACGCGCTCGCGGGCGAGCCCATGGACGTGCTGGTCAACGGCTACCTGATCGCCCAGGGCGAGGTGGTGGTGGTCAACGACAAGTTCGGCATCCGCCTCACGGACATCGTGACGCCGTCCGAGCGCATGAAACGCCTGAGCCGGAAGTAAACCCATGTGGCAGAACGCTTGGCCGGCGCTGGTGCTGCTGGCGCTGATGGTGGGCATCGCCTGGGCGCTCAAATGGGCGCGCGGCCGCATGCCCGGCTTGGCCGGCCTGCCCGGCGTGCCGGGCCAGCAAGGCCCCGCGCTCAGGCTGCTCGCGAGCCAGGCGCTCGGCCCGCAGCAGCGCGTGGTGACCCTGCAGGTCGGCCAGGGCGAGGACGCCGTGTGCCTGGTGCTCGGCGTGGCGCCGGGCAGCATCACCGCGCTGCATCACATGCCGCTGCCCGAGGGCGCCGCCGCTGCGCCCGCAGCCCCCGCGGGCTTTGCCGCGCGGCTGGCGCAACAACTGGTCAACAAGGGCCCTGGCGATGCGCCGCGTTGACGTGCTGATCCTGCGCACGCTCGCGCTCTTTCTCGCGCTGGCCCTGCTCTCGCTGGGCGTGTGGGCGCAAGGCGCGCCCGTGCCCACGCCGCAAGGCCCCTCGCTGCCGCTGGTGGTGGGCCAGGGCGCCGGGGGCAACAGCTATTCGGTGCCGATCCAGACCCTGCTGTTCTTCACCGCGCTGTCCTTCCTGCCCGCGGTGCTGCTGCTGATGACGGGCTTCACGCGCATCGTCATCGTGCTCTCGCTCATGCGCCAGGCCCTGGGCACGCAATCGGCCCCGCCCAACCAGGTCATCGTGGGCCTGTCGCTGTTCCTCACGCTGTTCGTCATGGGCCCCACGCTCGACCAGGTCTACGACAACGCCTACGCGCCCTACTCGCGCAACCAGATCACCTTCGAGCAGGCGCTGCAGCGCGGCGAAGCGCCCATGCGCGCCTTCATGCTCAAGCAGACGCGCCAGTCCGACTTCGAACTCTTCGCCCGCCTGGCCAAGCTGCCTGCCGACGTGAAGGCCGAGAACGCGCCGCTGCGCGTGATCGTGCCGGCCTTCGTCACCAGCGAGCTCAAGACCGCGTTCCAGATCGGCTTCATGATCTTCATCCCCTTCCTGGTCATCGACATGGTGGTGGCCAGCGTGCTGATGTCGCTCGGCATGATGATGCTGTCGCCGGTGCTGGTCGCCCTGCCCTTCAAGCTCATGCTGTTCGTGCTCGCGGACGGCTGGAACATCCTCATCGGCTCGTTGGCCGCATCCTTCGCGCAATAGGCAAGACCATGGAACCCCAAGCCGCTCTCACCTTCGGCCAGAACGCGCTGTTCCTGCTGCTCAGCGTGGCCGCGCCGGTGCTGCTCACCGTGCTCGGCGTGGGTCTGGTGATCAGCCTGTTCCAGGCCATCACGCAGATCCACGAACAGACGCTGGCCTTCGTGCCCAAGCTGGTGGCCGCCATCGCGGTGTTCGCCATCGCCGGGCCGTGGATGCTCACCACCCTGGTCGAGTTCATCCGCAGCACGCTGCTGTCGATCCCGCAGTACGCCGTCTGAGCGCAGGCCCGCGGACGGTTCGAGCATGGTCACGTTCACCGAAGCCCAGCTCATGGCCTGGGTGTCGCCGGTGTTCTGGCCCTTCATCCGCGTGCTCGCGGTGTTCTCCAGTGCGCCCATCTTCTCGGCGCGCTCGGTGCCGCTGCGCACGCGCGTGGCACTGGCCTTCCTGATCGCGGTCTGCGCGCAGGCCACGCTGGGCGATCAGCCCGTGGTCGCGCTCGCCGACCCGCGCGCACTCGAGGTGCTGATGCAGCAGCTGCTGATCGGCGTGTCCATCGGCCTGGCGGTGCGCATCGTGTTCGCCGCGGTGGAACTGGCGGGCGAACTCGTGGGCCTGCAGATGGGCCTGAACTTCGCAGGCTTCTTCGACCCCACCACGGGCGCCCAGACCAGCACCGTGGGCCGCTTCTTCGGCAACACCACCATGCTGCTGTTCGTGGTCATGGGCGGCCACCTCATGCTGCTGCAGGCCGTGGTGGCCAGCTTCAACACCTTCCCCCTGGGCGGCGGCGCGCTCGACGCCGTCAACACCATGCGCCTGCACGAACTCGGCGCGGTGGTGTTCCGCTACGGGCTGTGGATCGCACTGCCGCTGATCGGCATGCTGATCTTCATCAACACCGTGCTGGGCATCGTCTCGCGCATCGCGCCGCAGATGAACGCCTTCGCCATCGGCTTTCCGGTCACCCTGTCGGCCGGGCTGCTGGGCATCGCCTTCACGCTGCCCATGCTGGACACGCCGATCGCCGCGCTGCTGCGCGTGGCCACGGCGATGTTCACCGGCTGATCACCAACGACGCCGGGGGGTGGGTACACGCGCTGCGCTTCACTAGATTGGCCTGTGCAGGTCCATTCCGGGCCTGCGGCTTTGCCCAAAGCCTCAACGCCATGAAACAGGAGCCTTCCATGTTGTCCCACCTCATCGACCTGCCCGAGTCCGTTCGCCACAGCCTGCCTGCACCCACCCCGGCGCGCCGCGCCATCAAAACCTTCCTGCACAGCATCGACATCTACCTGAAGGATTCGAATGCCTATGCAAACACGTACTTTGCGCGGTACTTTGAATGGCAAGGCATCTGCCGTGAACGCTGGCTGCACGAGAGCGTGTCTGCAGAGGCTCGGCGCTCGCTCGGCGTGTTCATCACCAAGCGCGCCCATCTTGAGTACGTGCATGAGACCTTTCCGTTTCAGCGCGTCGACTGCGAACTGAACAGCTTCGATGTGCGCCAGTGTTCGTTCTACATCGAGTTTCGGTTTGCCGTGGAGGGCCGGAACGTCGCCACGGGCTACCAGCAGATCGTCTATGCCGGTCCAGACAAACGCATCCAGCGGCTGCCCGAGTGCGTGTTGCGCCATGTGCGCGATCACGCATTGGATGTCAGCGGAACCGTCACGCTTTGCTGAGTCCTGATCGGGGGGGTGGGGAAGCGCATGCTGAATGCGGTGTACTCGCCCTCCACCGATTCGCAGGCCATGCTGCCGCCGAAGGACTCGACCACGCGGCGGCAGAACGCAAGGCCAAGCCCGACACCCTGCGTGGATTTCGTGGTGAAGAAGCTTTCGAAGATGCGTCCCATGTCGTCATTCCGGATGCCCGTGGCAGTGTCACGCACCACCAGCACCGAGCCACCGACAGGCCGTTCCATCGTCACCTGGATGTCGCCCTTGCCGGCAACGTGCATGGCGTACAAGGCGTTCTTGAACAGGTTGAAGAGCACATAGACCATCAACGGCTCGGACCCCACGAACTCGAAGTCCTTGTCGGTCTCGACCTTGAGCTTTTCACGCTCTCCGCCCCGGAATGGGTAGCTGTCGATGGCTTCGCGCACGCAAGCCCGCATGGAGCAGCGCGTAAAACCACTGCGATCGATCCGCTCCATGCGCGCTGCGGCCAAGGTGAGATCGATAACCAGGTTGGAACGGTCGATATGGCGGGCAATGGCGCGCGCGGCTGCGCACAGGCGCCCAAGATCGGGGGCAGCAAAAGGCCTCATGAGGAGACCTTCGTCGACAGCCATGCGGTAGCCCCGGTCAAGTTCCGGCAACCATTGGGCCAGGGCTTCCGCCTGCATGCGGATGCTGGCCAACGGCGTGCGCATTTCGTGCACCACCGAGGCGGCCACCGCCACCGGATTCATGAGCTGGTGCCGAGTGACCGCGAGCACGATCAAGCCGAGGCTGATCGCAATGAAGATGACCCCGGGTGGGTAGAAGCTGAAGCCGTAGTTGCACAAGTAGTCACCGGCAGCGAAGAAGTAACCCACGAGGCTGGCCGCACACAGCTTGAATCGTGTCCTCTGCTCCCTGGGTGCATCACAGCCTGCCTGCCAAGAAACCCAGAAGCTGCGCAGGCCAACGGCCACCGTTTGCAGCACATGGAGACCGTGCAATGGACCGGCCTTGGGGTAATAGCCGAAGAAGTAGGTGTAGTGCCCCTCAACGAAGAGGCCACTGCTGGCATTGACAATGAGTAGCGCGAACGCAGGCACATACGACAGCCGGACCCACCACAAATCGCCCCTGCGCTTGGCCGTCTCTACGATGAAGTGGTAGTAACAGGTCGGCAGGAACAGAATGGGCATGTAACCCAGGCGCACGAGCAGGTCGGCCGTGGCGGGATCGCGTGTCTGGTATAGAACGGCCCACGCCGCCTGCCACAGGAAAGTGGTCAGACACAGCAAAAAGAAAATGCCGCTCCCGCGATTGAACCCCTTGCTGACGATGACGTGAAAGCCATAGCCCAGGAACAGCCCCGCGACCAGAGCCGGCAGCAACGAGTACATGGGGTTCCTCCTGCGGCCGGCTGCTGCGCCGGCACTGAGCGGCGCAGTGTAGGTTTGGCCAGGCCGGGCAAACCCCGCGATCCGGGGTGCAGCGCGCGCCAGCGCATGATGTTTCGATCAGCGCAGAAGAATGGCCTGCGCGCCGCGTTCGCGGCGGGCCGGTGAAAGGCGATCCAAAGAACCCTGTAGGGTATTTAGCCTGATGTTTCGAGCAAGAGCGCTGACCGCCTCAGACCAGCCCGTTGCGGATGGCATAGACCGTCAGTTCCGCGTTGTTCGACAGGTGCAGCTTCTCGAGCACCCGCGCGCGGTACACGCTCACGGTCTTGGGGCTGAGCATGAGCTCTTCGGCGATGTCGGACAGCTTGCGGCCCGAGGCGATCTTCTGCAGCGTCTGCAGTTCGCGCTCGGACAGGCTGGCGTGCAGTTCCTCGGTCTCGGGCGCGCTCAGGGTGTCCACCAGCATCTGCGCGACCTCGGCCGTCACGTACTTGCGGCCCTGCATCACCACACGGATGGCGTTCACCAGTTCGGCCGGGTCGCCGGCCTTGTTCACGTAGCCGCGTGCGCCCGCGCGCAGGCAGCGGATGGCGTACTGGTCCTCGGGGTACATGGACACCACCAGCACCTTCACCACCGAGCCCTCTTCCTTGAGCGCGGCCAGCACCTCCAGGCCGCCGCGGCCGGGCATGTTCAGGTCGAGCACGAGCACATCGCACACGGCCTTGCGCATGAGCTCGCGCAACTCGGGGTAGCTGCCGGCCTCGCCGACCACCTGGATGTCCACCGCTTCACTGATCGTGTCGCGGATGCCGCGGCGCACCACGGCGTGGTCATCACACAAAATCACCTTGATCATGGGCTTCCTTGGGGGCGGGGACCTCGGCGGCCCGCGGCAATGGCACCGACAGGATCACGGAGGTGCCGCGGGGCGACGAGCTCACGTCGAGCCAGCCACCGACCTTGGCCGCGCGCTCGCGCAAGCCGAGCAGGCCGAACGATTGGGTCTTGCGCAGGGCGCCCGTGCTCATGCCCGGGCCGTTGTCGCTCACCTCCAGCGTGAGCACGCCCTCGCCGTCGCTGAGGTCGATGTCCACCTGCGACGCGCCCTGCGCGTGTTTGCCGATGTTGGTGAGCGCCTCCTGCGCGGTGCGGTAGGCCACGAGCTGCACGTCGCGCGAGACCTCGATGCGCTCGGCCGAGCGGCGCACGTTCACGCGCAGGCCGGTGCGCCGCTCGAAGCCGCTGGCCAGCCACTGCACCGCGGCCACCAGACCCTGGTCGAGGATGGGCGGGCGCAGGTTCATCATGATGCGCTGGCTCGCGCCCAGGGCGTGCTGCAGCATGTCCATGGCGCTGTTCAGGTGGCGCTGCACCTCGGGGTCGCTGGCGCGGCGGCTCACCCACGACAGGTCGAGCTTCACGGCCGCCAGTGCGCCGCCGATGTCGTCGTGGATCTCGCGCGCGATGTCGGCGCGTTCGCGCTCGATGCTGGTCTGCAGGTGCTCGGCGAGCTCGCCCAGGCGCTGGCGCGACTCGGCCAGTTCGGCGTCGGCGCGGGCCTTGGCGCGCCGCGTTTCGCTCACCTCCAGCGCACGCTGCACCACGTGGGCGAGCCGGTGCATGCTGTCTTTGAGCAAGTAGTCACTTACGCCGCGGTGCATGGCATCCACGGCCGCGGTCTCGCCGATGGCGCCCGACAGCACCACGAAGGGGATCTGGATCTTGAGCTCGCGCGCGACCTCCCAGGCCTCGATGCCGGTGAAACCGGGCAGGTGGTAGTCGGCCAGCACGATGTCGTGCCGCCCCTGCTGCAGTTCGCGCCGGAAGTCCTCCAGGGTGTCGACCAGCGTGATCTCGTTGGCCAGCTGGCTGCGCTGCAGCGCGAACTTCACCAGGGCATGGTCGACCCGGGAGTCCTCGAGGTGAAGGATGCGCACCACGCGCTGTTCGGTCGCTGCACCGGGGCCGGTCATGGGTGATCGGAAGGAGGGGGGAGGAAGCCGACGAGGGGTCTTCGCAGGCGACCAAAAGCGCCTGATTTCTGGCGGTTTTCGGTCGATACACCACGGGACTGCTGTCGAGAATTCTAGTACCCCCTAACCGTATATCTGACCGAACTGTTGCCATGGAGCCCACCCCAATGCTGCCGAATGAGCCATCGGTCACGCTCTCCGTGGCCCTGGTCGCCGATCTGCAGGATTCGCTGCTGATGGCCATGACCGACCTGCAGCGCCTGCAGGGCCTGCTCGACCACGCCACGGGCAACCTGCTGGAGCGCTTCGGCAACGCCAACCGCGACCTGGCCGCCCTGGAGGCGGTGCACGGCGCGGGCGAGCTCACGCGCATCCACCACAGCCTTCACCAGGCCGTCACGGAGTTGCAGTTCCACGACATGGCGACCCAGCTGCTGACCCACACCGGCAAGGTGCTGCAGGGCTGCGCCTGGCGCCTGGCCGACCAGGCCATGGCGCCCGAAGAAGACGAAGAGCCGCTGCAGCTCGACCCCATCCCCGAACGCCCCAGCCCCGTGACGCAGAGCGAAATGGACGCCGGGTCGATCGAACTGTTTTAAGAACGCGCGCCCGGTGCCGATAACACCCGAAGTACGGAGAAACCCATGCGATCCATCCTAGCCGTCGACGATTCGGCATCCATGCGAAAAATGGTGTCGTTCACGCTCACCGGAGCGGGCTTCCACGTGGTGGAGGCGGTGGACGGCCAAGACGCCTGGGACAAGGCCCAGAACCACAGCATCGACCTGGTGCTGACCGACCAGAACATGCCGCGCCTGGACGGGCTGGGGCTGACGCGCAAGCTGCGCGAGCACCCCAAATTCAAGACCACCCCCATCCTCATCCTGACCACCGAGTCGAGCGACGCGATGAAGCAGGCCGGCCGCGCCGCGGGCGCCACGGGCTGGCTCGTGAAGCCTTTCGACCCGGGTCGCCTCATCGAGGTGATCAACAAGGTGATCCGCTGAGCCGCAACCCCAGGAGCCAAGACATGGGTGACATGATGAGCGAGGGCCAGCACCTCGGCAACGACATCGACCTGAGCCAGTTCTATCAGATCTTCTTCGAGGAGGCCGGCGAGAACCTGGACCAGATGGAGCAGATGCTGCTCGCGCTGGACGTGGAAGCGGCCGAAGACGAAGAGCTCAACGCGATCTTCCGCTGCGCCCACTCGATCAAGGGCGGCGCCGCCACCTTCGGCTTTGCCGACGTGGCCGAGCTCACGCACCAGGCCGAGTCGCTGCTGGACAAGCTGCGCCGCCACGAACTCAAACCCACCACCGCCATGGTCGACGTGCTGCTCGAATCGAGCGACGCGCTGCGCGGCCAGCTCGCGGTGCACCAGGGCGGCGCCAGCAGCAGCCCCGACACCGGCAACCTGGTGGCCCGCATCTACGCGCTGGCCCAGGGCCAGGAGGCACCCGCCGCCGTGGCCAGCGCCCCGGCGCCCGCGCCGGTGGCCGCCCCCGCGCCGGTCGCGGCCGCACCCGTCGCTGCGCCCGAGACGCCGAGCGAGCCCGCCAAACCCCTGGCCAAGGGCGAGCGCGAGATCGACATCCACATCGGCCCGATCGACAACCCCGCGACGGCCGATGGCATCGCCGAGCTGTTCCGCGACATCCCGGGCCTGGGCACGGTGAGCGCCCTGCCCTGCGACCAGCCGGGCAAGCGCGTGTTCCGCGCGCGCACCGCGGCCAGCGACAACGAACTGCTGGACCTGTTCACCTTCCACGTGAGCAAGGAACAGATCCAGATCCACGAAGCCGGCGACATGGTGCACGGCCGCGTGCCCATGCCCCCGGCCACCGAAGGCCGCGACTACGGCTTCTTCGAAGGCTCGCCCGGCCTGCCCGCCGCCGACGCCGCGCCCGCGCCGCGCAAGGACGCGCGCAGCGCCGAGCCCAAGGCGGCGGCCGCCGCCAACAGCAGCGCCGGCCTCGAATCGACCACGCTGCGCGTGTCGGTCAGCAAGGTCGACCAGCTCATCAACCTGGTGGGCGAGCTCGTGATCACCCAGGCCATGCTGGCGCAAAAGAGCCGCGAACTCGACAACACCGCCAGCCACCCGCTGCTCGCGGGCCTGGCCGATCTGGACCGCAACACGCGCGACCTGCAGGAAGCCGTGATGTCGATCCGCATGATCCCCATGTCGGTGGTGTTCAACCGCTTCCCGCGCATGCTGCGCGACCTCGCGGCCAAGCTCGGCAAGAAGGTCGACCTGGTGACGCAGGGCGAATCGACCGAACTCGACAAGGGCCTGGTCGAGAAGATCACCGACCCGCTGACCCACCTGATCCGCAACAGCTGCGACCACGGCATCGAGATGCCCGAGGAGCGCCGCGCCAAGGGCAAGAGCGAGACCGGCACGATCACGCTGTCGGCCACGCACCAGGGCGGCAGCATCCTCATCGAGGTGCGCGACGACGGCAAGGGCCTGTCGCGCGAGAAGCTGCTCCAGAAGGCGCGCGAAAAGGGCATCGACGCCCCCGACACGCTCAGCGACCCGGAGGTCTGGAACCTGATCTTCGCGCCCGGCTTCTCCACCGCCGAACAGGTCACCGACGTGTCGGGCCGTGGCGTGGGCATGGACGTGGTCAAGAAGAACATCACGGCGCTCGGCGGCACGGTCGAGATCGACTCGGCCGAGGGCTACGGCATGCGCGTGTCGGTGCGGCTGCCGCTCACGCTGGCCATCATGGACGGCATGTCGGTGCGCGTGAGCGACGAGGTCTACATCCTGCCGCTGGCCAGCGTGATCGAGTCGTTCCAGATCAAGCCCAAGGACATCAACACCGTGGCGCACGGCGCCCGCGTGGTGAAGGTGCGCGACGAGTTCATGCCGGTGGTCGAGCTCGAGCAGATCTTCTCGGTGCCGCGTTTCGAGCACAACGCCGCCAGCCCCATCATGGTGGTGGTCGAAGCCGACGGCCAGCGCGCTTCGCTGATGGTCGACGAACTGCTCGGCCAGCAGCAGGTGGTGATCAAGAACCTGGAGAGCAACTACCGCAAGGTGCCCAACGTGTCGGGCGCCACCATCCTCGGCGATGGCAAGGTGGCGCTGATCCTCGACACCTCTGCCCTGGTGCGCCGCTCGCGGCACTGAACATGAACACCCCCGCCGCGCTTCGCGCGACCCCCTCGAGGGGGCAACACCAGCGGCCCGGCAAAGCCGGTTCCGCGGGGTTTCCCGGTTCCGGGCCGGCGCTCGACGACGGGCCGGTGGCCGAAGGCCGCGAGTTCGTCTGGTCGGACGCCGACTTCGGCCGCATCAAGGCGCTGATCTACCAGAAGGCCGGCATCAGCCTGCACGACGGCAAGCACGCCATGGTCTACAGCCGCGTCTCGCGCCGCCTGCGCGAAACCGGCCATGCGAGCTTCAAGGACTACCTCGACTGGCTCGAGCGCCACGACGGCGCCGAGTGGCAGGAGTTCATCAACGCGCTCACCACCAACCTCACGGCCTTCTTCCGCGAGTCGCACCACTTCGACGCCCTGGCCCAGCTGCTGCGCAGCAAGCCCGGCCATGCCTGGCGCATCTGGTGCGCGGCCGCGTCCACCGGCGAGGAGCCCTACTCCATCGCCATGACCTGCGCCGAGGTGCTGGGCGCCAACGGGCAGTACGAGATCGTCAACAGCGACATCGACACCAAGGTACTCGCCACGGCGCAGCGCGGCGTCTACAAGGTCGACGGCAACAAGGGCCTGTCGGCCGAGCGGCTGCAGCGCTTCTTCCTGCGCGGCAAGGGCGCCAACGCGGGCTACATGCGTGTCAAGCCCGAGCTGCAGAAGCACATGAGCTTCCTGCCCGTGAACCTGGTGCAGGAGCTGCCGTTGCGCGACACCTTCGACGTGGTCTTCTGCCGCAACGTGATGATCTATTTCGACGCCGGCACCCAGCGCGCCGTGCTCGAACGCATCCACCGCGTGATGCGCCCGGGCGGCACCCTCTTCGTGGGTCACGCCGAAAACTTCAGCGACGCCCGCAGCCTGTTCCAGCTGCGTGGCAAGACCGTGTACGAGCGCCTATGACCGCCGCCGCGGTGCCGACGCCGCACAAGCCCCTTCTGCCGGTGACGCCGCACCCGGGCACGGTCTCGCGCGTGGCCGAGTACCGCGCGCGCAAGCCCAAGCCCGGCGAGGCCTCGTTCTTCTTCTACGACCCGCACTTCCGCAGCGATGCCGTGAAGGTGCTGCCGGGCGAGTACTACGTGAGCGCCGACCCGCTCGTGATCCAGACCGTGCTGGGCTCGTGCATCGCGGCCTGCATCTGGGACCCGCGTGTGCGCGTGGGCGGCATGAACCACTTCATGCTGCCCGAAGGCGGCAGCGACTCGGGCGGGCGCTACGGCTCCTACGCGATGGAACTGCTGATCAACGAACTGATGAAACAGGGTGCGCGGCGCGAGACCATGCAGGCCAAGGTGTTCGGCGGCGGCCAGGTCATGAGCAGCTTCACCACCATGAACGTGGGCGAGCGCAACACGAGCTTCGTGCTCGACTACCTGCAGACCGAACGCATCGCGGTCGTCTCCAAGGACGTGCTGGACATCCATCCGCGCAAGGTCTGCTTCTTCCCGTCCACGGGCAAGGCCATGGTCAAGCGCCTGGCGCATTCGCACCCCGAGACGCTGGAAACCCAGGAACGCAAGGGCAGCGCCGCCACCGTGGTCACGAGCACCGCGGGCGGCTCGATCGACCTGTTCTGAGGGCGCGACGACAAGGAGAACAACATGCCCAAGACCCGAGTGGTGGTGGTGGACGATTCGGCGCTGGTGCGCAGCCTGCTCACCGAGATCATCAACCGCCAGAGCGACATGCAATGCGTGGGCGCGGCCGCCGACCCGCTGGCCGCGCGCGAGATGATCCGCGAGCTCGACCCCGACGTGATCACGCTCGATGTCGAGATGCCGCGCATGGACGGCCTGGAGTTCCTCTCGCGCCTCATGCGCCTGCGGCCCATGCCGGTGGTGATGGTGTCCACCCTCACCGAACAAGGCGCCGAAATCACCATGCGCGCGCTCGAATTGGGCGCGATCGATTTCGTGGCCAAGCCGCGCATCGGCGTGAGCCAGGGGCTCAACGAACTCGCCAGCGACATCACCGACAAGATCCGCGTGGCCGCGGCCGCCAAGGTGCGGCGCCTGGCCGCCGCCGCGCCGGCGGCCAGCCCCGGCGTGAACCCTGCCGCGGCCGTTTCTCACACCCGGCCCGCGGCCCCCTTGCCGCGCGTATCGACCGAGAAGATCATCTGCATCGGCGCCTCCACCGGCGGCACCGAAGCGATCCGCGAGGTGCTGGTGCCCATGCCCGCCGACGCGCCCGCCATTGTCATCACCCAGCACATGCCGCCCGGCTTCACCACCAGCTTCGCGAACCGCCTCAACGGTCTGTGCAAGATCCGTGTGGCCGAGGCCCGCGACGGCGAGCGCATCCTGCCCGGCCATGCCTACATTGCCCCCGGCGGGCACCACCTGCGCATCGACCGCAGCGGCTCCAACTACGTGGCTGTGGTCGAAGACACCGAACCCGTCAACCGCCACCGGCCTTCGGTGGAGGTGCTGTTCAAGTCCGCCGCCCGCGTGATCGGGCCCAACGCCATCGGCATCATGCTCACCGGCATGGGCGCCGACGGCGCCAGCGCCATGCGCGAGATGAAGGACGCGGGCAGCTACAACTACGTCCAGGACGAAGCGAGCTGTGTCGTGTTCGGCATGCCCCGCATGGCGATCCAGCACGGTGCGGCGCACGAAGTCCTGCCCCTCAACCAGATTGCGCCGGCGGTGTTGGCCCGCCTGGCGAACGCACCGGCCGGTGTGCGTCACCGCATCTGATGCCAACGCACCCTTTCTGGAGTACCCCGATGTCCCTGCATCCCCGTCTGCCGCGCCGTGGCGCGCTCGCCCTCGGCTTTGCGCTGGCCTTCTCGACGCTGACCGCCGCCGCCCAGGGCCTGCCCGAACCCAAAGGGCGCGTCATCCTCACGGTGAGCGGCCAGATCGAGCAGACCAACCGCGGCAAGGACGCCGCCTTCGACATGGCCATGCTCGAAGCGCTGCCGCAGCAGAGCTTCACCACGCGCACGCCGTGGTTCGACAAGCCCATGAAGTTCACCGGCCCGCTGCTGTCCGACGTGCTCGCGGCCGTCAAGGCCAAGGGCCAGACCATCAAGGCCAGCGCGATCAACGACTACACCATCAGCATCCCCGTGGCCGACGCCGCGGCGCACGGCGTGATCGTGGCGCGCCTGCTCAACGACCAGCCCATGCCCGTGCGTGAAAAGGGTCCCCTGTTTGTCATCTATCCGTTCGACAGCAAGGCCGAGTTGCGCAGCTCCACGTACTATGAGCGTTCGATCTGGCAACTCAAGCGCATGAGCATCGAATGAACAGCAAGCCGAGCGGTATTGCGGCCTGGGGGTCTCGCACCTGGACCCTGGCGATCCTCGCGATCCTTGTGGTCACGCTGACACCGCTGGGCCTGATCGAGTGGCGCCAGTGGCAGTTGCTCAAGGACACCGACACGCGCCAGGTCGACTCCATCATGTGGCAGGCCTATCAGCTCGAGCGCGAGCTGAGCCGGCTCGAGCACGCCATCATGGAGGCGGGCGAACCCAACACCCAGGTGCTGCCCGAGGACCTGCAGGAACGCTACGAGATCTTCCTGAGCCGCATCACCTTGCTCAGCGACATTCCGCGCCGCGACCTGCTCGAGGCCTGGACCGGCTACCAGCCCACCATGCAGGCCATCGCCGCCTTCCGCAGCGAGGCCGACCCGCTGTTCGCCGATGGCGCCCGGCTCATCCAGAACCGCGCGGCCCTGCAGAAGATCGACGGCATGGCCCACGAGCTCAGCCAGAGCCTGGCCGAACTCACGCGCGAGGCCAACCGCGCGGTGGCCCGCTACCTGGACGAGCGCAACACCCAGCTGCGCCGCCAAGGCCTGTTGCTGATCGCGCTGGCCGGCGTGCAGGTGGCCGCCATGCTGCTGTTCGTGGCGGTGCTGGTGCGGCACATCCGCCAGCAGACGCGCCAGTACGCCAACCTGCAGCAACTCAGCCGCGAGCTCGCCGCCGCCCGTGACCAGGCCGAGGCCGCGAACCAGGCCAAGAGCGTGTTCCTGGCCAACATGAGCCACGAGATCCGCACGCCGTTCCAGGGCGTGCTGGGCATGCTCAAGCTGCTCGAGGACACGCGCCTGACCAGCCAGCAGAAGGACTACGTGCAGACCGCGTCCGACTCGGCCCATCACCTGCTCGGTGTGGTCAACGACATCCTCGACGTGTCCACCATCGAATCGGGCACGCTCAAGCTCTCGCCCGCGCCGATGAACCTGGCGATGACGGCCAACGAGGTCACCACCCTGCTCGAGCCGCTCGCGCTCGAGAAGGGCGTGACCATGAACTGCGTGT
Organism: Hydrogenophaga sp. T2; assembly: GCF_049843535.1. NCBI lineage: Bacteria > Pseudomonadati > Pseudomonadota > Betaproteobacteria > Burkholderiales > Comamonadaceae > Hydrogenophaga > Hydrogenophaga sp. T2. Next base: position 430,502 of record NZ_JBBHZJ010000002.1, read on the forward strand.
GCGATCACGAATTGCCCGAATGGGTGATGGCCGACCCCACGCGCGTGCGCCAGATCCTGCTCAACCTGGTCAACAACGCGGTCAAGTTCACGCGCCAGGGCAGCATCGACGTCATCGTCGAAGCCGACGCCAGCCTGCCCGACGGCATCCGCATGACGGTGCAGGACACCGGCATCGGCATGGACGAAGAAACCGTCGGCCAGCTTTTCACCCGCTTCTACCAGGCCGACAACTCGCTGCGCCGCCGCGTGGGCGGCACCGGCCTGGGCCTGGAGATCTCGCGCACGCTGGCCCGCATGATGGGCGGCGACATCCGCGTCACCAGCACCGCGGGCAAGGGCTCGATCTTCGTGGTCACGCTCAGCCTGCCGCGCACGGCCGCGCCCGCGGTCGACAAGGACGCCCTGCTCGACGACGCCGCCTGGGAACGCGACCGCCGCCGCCCGCCGGCGCGCCGGCTGCGCCTGCTGGTGGCCGAAGACCACCCGGTCAACCTCAAGTACCTGAACCTGCTGATCGAACGCATGGGCCACGAAGCGGTGTTCTGCGAGAACGGCTTCGAGGCGCTGCAACTGCTCAACCGCGAGACCTTCGACGCGGTGCTGCTCGACTACCACATGCCCCTGCTCGACGGCATCGCCACGACGCAGGAGATCCGCCTGCTGCCTGGGGCCGCGGGCCAGGTGCCGGTCATCATGGTCACGGCCGACGTGGTCAACGACACGAGGCAGCTCGCGGCCGAAGCCGGTGTGACGCAGTTCGCCCCCAAGCCGCTGCAGGAAGCCGACCTGCGCCGCGCCCTGCGCCGCTGCGGCCTGTTCGGCGAATCGACCGACACCCAGCCCGCGCCGCTGACGCCGTTGCAGCCGGCCTCGCGCCACCCGAACGAGCTCATCGACGCCGACATGCACCACCAGCTCTTCTCGATGATGCCGCCCGGCATGCACGACGAACTGCTCGACATGCTGTTCAAGGCCCCCGATGGCACCGCCCCCCTGCTCGAGAAGGCACTCGCAGAGGAGGATGTGGCCGCGGTGGTGTACCAGGCGCACCGGCTCAAGGGCTCGTGCATGCTGATGGGCCTGCGCGCGCTGGTCGAGGTCTCGACCCAGATCGAGAAAGCGGGCCAAGAGGGCGATCTTGCGCAGCTGCGCACCCTGGCCCGCCGGCTGACCAGGGACGTGCACGACACCGTCAAGGCCCTGCCAGCCTTCACCGGCAATGCGGTCTTCATCGACGCCTGAGGGGGCGGGGCGCTGATTGCGCGCCCCGTTCGCGCGCGCCGGTCCAAGCGCGCGGGTTCAAGCGCGCGGGTTCAAATCACCCGCGTCAAACGCGCTTGCTGAGGTTCGTGGGCGTGCCGGCTCCGGTCGACGCGCCATAGGCATCGACCGAACGAGCGCGCGAGGCCTGCTGACTCGCGGCCTCGGCGTCGCGCGCGAGCGCCCGGTCCACCACCGCGCCGCTCGCGTCCCACACCTTGCGCAGCGCCGTGCGCAGGTGCTCCATGGCTTCCTGCTGGATCTGCGCCTGTTCGCGGGCGCGCTGCGCCTGCTGCTCGCTGCGCAGGGCCCGGCTGCGCTCCTCGGCCAGTTCCTCTTTGGCACTGGCGCCCGCGTCGACGGTGTCGGTGGGGACGGCGGCGTCGCGCGTTTGCACCGGCCGCGGTTGCCCGCGGCGCTGCTCGAGGCCGGCTTGCTGATCGCGCGCGGCGGCGGCCGCGGGCGCGACGCCCACGACGGCAGGCACGGGCACCACCGCCGGGGACGCCGGGGCGGTCCACGACACGGAATGGGCTGGACTGGTCGGGATCATGGTGAAACCCCCAAATAGGGTGCCCCGGCGGGGAGGCCTGGGCTTCCCCAAGGCTATCGGTCGAACTGGGGCCGAACTTGAGGTCATTTCCGCGAATCGGCCGATCGGCGGTTGCACCGTCATTTAAGAAACGGTTAATGGCATCACAAGAGCATCACATCCCAACGTGCCGCCCCCCGGGCGAACAGGAGATCCGATGCCACCGCATGCCGCGCTGCCCTGCGCCGCCCCACCCCGCCCCACCGCCCACGGCCCGCGCCTGTGCGAGGTGCTGCGCGACGACCCCCGCCGCGCCGAGGTCGAGGCCTTCATCCACGGGGTCTTCCAGGAGCGCTTCGGCGCGCGGGTGCGCGGCTTCGCGCCGGTGCTCGTTGCCCTGCGCGACGCGCAGGACCGGCTCGTGGCCGCCGCCGGCTACCGCGCCGCCGACGGCGGGCCGCTGTTCCTCGAACGCTACCTGGAACACCCCATCGAACACCACCTGCAGATGGCCTCGGGCGCGCCGGTCTCGCGCGCACGCATCGCCGAGGTGGGCCACCTGGCCTCCATCCAGCCCGGCGAAGGCCGGCGACTGGTGGGTCTGATGGCCATGCTGCTGGCGCGCGAAGGCTTCGACTGGATCGTCAGCACCCTGACGCAGGAGCTGCGCCAGCTCTTCGTAAGACTGGGCGTGGCGCCGCTGGCCCTGGGCGTGGCCGACCCCGAACGGCTGGGCGAGCAGGCGGCCGACTGGGGCAGCTACTACGACCACCGCCCGCTGGTGCACGCCGGGCAGCTGCAGCTCGCGCTGCAGGCCATGCAACGCCGGAGCCGCGCATGACGCCCGCCCCCCTGATCCAGGGTGAACACCAGACCTGGGACGCCGCCGGCTGGCAGGCCGAGGTCCGGGGCGCGCGCCAGGCGCTGGCGACCACGGGCGCCCGCGTGGTCGCCACCCTGCTCGACAACGGCCCGGCCTTCGTGGTGCTCGACGAGGCCGCACTCGACGCCGGCCTGGTGCATGTGCCGCTGCCGCCCTTCTTCACCAGCCAGCAGGCCTTGCACGCGCTCGACGCCGCCGGCGTGGACACCCTCATCGCCAGCCCCCTGCTCGCCGCCCAGTGGCCCCAGTGGCCATGGGCCCCGCTGCAGGTCGCGGGCGAGACCCTGAGCATGGCGCACCGTCCGGCCACGCCGCGCGCCATGCCGGCCGGTACCGTCAAGATCACCTTCACCTCGGGCACCACCGGCCAGCCCAAGGGCGTGTGCCTGGGCCGCGAGGCGCTCGACGCCATTGCCAACGGCCTGGTGCAGGCGCTGGGGCCGCTGGGCATCGAGCGCCACCTGAGCGTGCTGCCCTACGCGGTGCTGCTCGAAAACGTCGCCGGCTCGATGGCGGCGCGCCGACAGGGCGCCACGCTGGTGAGCCTGCCCACGGCCCGGGTCGGCCTCAGCGGCTCGTCGCGCTTCGACCCCGCCACCTTCGACCGCGCCCTGCGCGTGCTCGATGTCCAGAGCGTCATCCTGCTGCCGCAGATGCTGCGCGCCTGGTGCGGCTGGCTGGCGCAGACCGGCCAGCGCGCCCACCCGGGCCTGCGCTTCGTGGCCGTGGGCGGCGCCGCCGTGGGCGCGCCGCTGCTGGCCCAGGCGAAGGCGCTGGGCGTGCCGGCGTTCGAAGGCTATGGGCTGTCCGAAGGCGCGTCGGTGCAGACGCTGAACCTGCCCGGGGCCGAGCGCGCCGGCAGCGCGGGCCGCGCCCTGCCGCACGCGCAGCTGCGCATCTCGCCCTCGGGCGAGATCGAGGTGCGCGGCAGCCTGCACCTGGGCTACCTGGGTGACACCGCGCCGGTCCCCGACTGGTGGCCCAGCGGCGACCTGGGCCGCATCGACGACGACGGCTTCCTGTTCATCGAAGGCCGGCGCAAGAACGTGCTCATCACCGCCTACGGCCGCAACGTGTCGCCCGAATGGGTCGAGACCACGCTGGCCGGCGAAGCCGCGATCGCGCAGGCGGTGGTGATGGGGGAGGGCCGGGTGCACCTGAGCGCGGTGATCTGGCCCACGCCGCTGGCAGGCAGCCTGCCCGCGGCCGCGATTGCCAGCGCGGTCGAGCGCGTCAACGCCCGGCTGCCCGACTACGCGCGCATCGGCGCCTGGACCGTCGGCGAGCTCGCCAGCGATCTCGCCAGCGGCCTCTTCACCCCCAACGGCCGCCCGGTGCGCGAGCGCGTGCAGGCGCGCTACGGCCCGGACCTGATGCCTCCCGTCACCGACGGCGGCGCCGCCACCGCCACCGCCCCCTGAATCCGAACCCGAACCCGAGACCCGCCATGAGCTTTCACACCACCCTCGTCTCCGACACCGAATCGGCGCGCCAGCGCCTGCTCCAGACACCGATCATCCAGGGCGCCCTGCGCGGCCAGGTGTCGGTCCCGAGCTACCTCGCCTTCCTCCGCGAGGCCTACCACCACGTGCGGCACACGGTGCCCCTGCTCAAGGCCATGAAGGCCGCACTGCCCGAGCACCACCGCTGGCTCGACGCGGCGCTCGACGAGTACATCGAGGAAGAGGCCGGCCACGACGAGTGGATCCTCAACGACATCGCGGCCTGCGGCGGCGACGCCGAGGCCGTGCGCCACGGCCGGCCGTCGGCCGCCACCGAACTCATGGTGGCCTACGCCTACGACACCGTGCAGCGCGGCAACCCGCTGGGCTTCTTCGGCATGGTGCATGTGCTCGAAGGCACCAGCGTCTCGCTCGCGCTGCTCGCGGCCGACGCCATCCAGCGCCCGCTGAACCTGCCCGACAGCGGCTTCTCCTACCTGCGCTCGCACGGCACGCTCGACCAGGAGCACACCGCGCACTTCGCGCTGCTGATGGACCAGATCGCCGACCCGAAGGACCAGCAGGCCATCGTGCACGCGGCGCGCATGTTCTACGGGCTCTACGCCAACGTGTTCGCCAGCCTGCCGATGCCCCAGCCCCAGGCCGGCGCCACCGCCGAGGCGACCGCATGATGCCGACCGGCTCGCGGGTTCTGCTCACCGGCGCCACCGGCGGCATCGGCCGCGCCATGCTGCGCGCGCTGCGCCGCAGCGGCGCCGCCACCATGGGCGTGTCGCGATCGCCCGCCGACTTCACCGCGTCCGACGCACCCGACCAGCCGCAGGTCTGGGTGCAGGGCGACCTGTCGCGGCCCGAAGACATCGACCGCGTGGCGCGTTCGGCCACGGCCTGGGGCGCCGACACCCTGGTGCACGCCGCGGGCGTGCCCGCCTTCGGCGCCTTCGACGAGCTCGACCCGGCCGAGGTCGCGCGCGTGCTGCAGCTCAACCTGTGGTCGCCGATCGCGCTCACGCGCGCCCTGCTGCCGCACCTGCGCCAGATGCCGCAGGCCCGCATCGTGTTCGTGGGCTCGGCGCTCGGGCGCATCGGCGTGCCGGGCTCGGCGGTGTACGGCGCCAGCAAGGCCGGCCTGCACCGGCTGGCCGAAGCGCTGCGGCGCGAACTCGCCGGCAGCGCCGTGGGCGTGCAGTGGCTCGCGCCCCGGGCCACGCGCACCGCGTTCAACAGCGCGCGCAGCGAGGCCTTCAACCGCGCCACGCAGACGCACAGCGACCCGCCCGAGGTGGTGGCCCAGGCGCTGATCGGGCTGCTGCGCAGCGGCGCCGCCGAACGCCACATCGGTTTTCCCGAACGCCTCGCGGTGCGCCTGAACGGCGTGCTGGGCCCGCTCATGGACGCGGGCTTCCGCAAGCACCGCGACGCACTCTTGTCCCTGCCCTCCGAAGGAAGCACCTCATGAAACGCCACACCCTTTTTGCCCCGCTGCTGGCCTGCGCGCTGGCGCTGCCGCTGTTCGCCGCCCATGCCGCCCCGGTCGACGACGCCGTGTCCACGCTGCAGCACGACTGGGAAACCATCCGCTACCAGGCGCCGCCCAAGGAGCGTGAGAAGCGCTTCGAGACCCTGAGCGCCAAGGCCCGCGAAGCCAGCCAGGCCTTCGCCGACCGCAGCGAGCCGCTGGTGTGGGAAGGCATCATCGTGAGCTCCTGGGCCGCCGAACGCGGCGGCATGGGCGCGCTCTCGCTCGTGAAGCAGGCCAAGGCGCTGTACGAGAAGGCGATCGAGATCGACGGCAAGGCGCTCGACGGCTCGGCCTACGCGAGCCTGGGCGTGCTGTACCACAAGGTGCCGGGCTGGCCCATCGGCTTCGGCGACAAGGCCAAGGCCGAGGCGCTGTTCAAGCAGGCGCTGGCGATCAACCCCAACGGCATCGACCCCAACTTCTTCTACGCCGAACTGCTCGCCGACACCGGCCGCGCCGACCAGGCCAAGGTCTACCTGGACCGCGCGCTGGCGGCCCCGGCGCGCCCCGGCCGCCCGCTGGCCGACGCGGGCCGCCGCGACGAGATCAAGGCCCTGCAGGCCAAGCTGGCCAGCGCGCGCTGAAGCGCGTGCCGTGGCGCGTGCCCTGGCGCGCGCCTCAGCCCCGGGCCCGCACCACCGTGACGGGCACCGGCGCCGCGCGCACCAGGTCGAGCGAGACCGAGCCGAGCACCCGATCGCTCAGGCCGCTGGCGCCCGCGCCCATCACGATCGCGTGCACGCCGTGGCGCTCGGCCACGTCGAGCAGGGCCTGCGCGACCTCACCGGTCTGCACCACCTCCTGCTCGAAGGCCACGCCGGCCGCGGCCAGCAGCTGCTGCGCGGGCTTGAGCAGGTCCCGCCCCGCGCCGTCGGCCACGCGCTGCAGCACGGCCGGGTCGGGCGCGGTCACCACCTCGTAGAGCGAAGCGCTTTCCTGCACATTGGCCAGCACGCAACGCAGCCGCAGGCCCTGGCCCACGAGCTGCAGCACGTGGTGCACCGCCGCGAGCGCCTCGGGCGAACCATCGATGGGGATCAGGACCTTGTGCATGGGGGACTCCTGTGGCGGTCAGTAAGGGCGTTCGTTGAAGACGCACCAGTACAGCTCGATGTGCCCGGCGACCTCGATGAACTTGTTGAAGCTGACCGGCTTCTCGATGTAGGAGTTCACGCCCAGGTCGTACGCGGCCTTGAGGTCGCGGTCGTCGCGCGAGGACGTGAGCACCACCACCGGCACGTGCCGCGCCTGCGGGTGCTCGCGGAAGGCCTTGAGCACCTCCAGGCCGCTCGCGCGGGGCAGGTTGATGTCGAGCAGCACCACGGCCGGCATGGGCTCGCCCGCGGCCCAGCGCGGCAGCCAGGCCAGCGCCTCTTCGCCGTCGCGCGCGACGATGATCTCGTTGGAGAAATTGCGCTTGCTGAACGCACGCAGCGTGAGGTCGAGGTCCATCGGGTTGTCCTCGACCAGCAGGATGGGCCGCAGCGGCACCTGTCGTGAGCTCATGACGGGAACTCCAGGAAAAACGTGGCGCCCTGGCCGGGCTCGCTCTCGGCCCACACACGGCCGCCCATGCGCTGCATGGCCTTGGCCACCAGCGCCAGGCCCACGCCGGTGCCGGGGTAGTCCTCGGCGCGCTGCAGGCGCTGGAAGATGCCGAAGATGCGGTCGTGGTACTTCATGTCGAAGCCCACGCCCTGGTCACGCACCCACACCAGGTGGCGATCGCCTTCGCGCCGCGCCCCCACCTCGACCTGCGGCGGCTGGCCCGGCTGCGCGAACTTGAGCGCGTTGCCCACGAGGTTGCGCAGCACCACGGCCAGGCCTTCGCGGTCGGTCATGAGCGAGATGTCCGGCACGTTCACCGCCACGCGCGCGCCGCTGCGTTCGAGGTCGGCGCCGAACTCGTCGAGCACACGCGTCACCGTGGCGTGCAGGTTCATGGTCTGCGGATCGAGCGTGCGGCGTTCCATGCGCGAATAGGCCAGCAGGTCGTTGATGAGCGCGCTCATCTGGCCCACCCCCCGCCGGATGCGGACGATGAAACCGCGCGCGTCGTCGTCGAGTGTGGGGCCGTACTCCTCTTCGAGCAACTGGCTGTAGCCGTCGATGCCGCGCAGCGGCGCCTTCAGGTCGTGCGACACGGTGTAGGTGAAGGCCTCGAGTTCGCGGTTGGCCACGCTGAGCTGCTCGGTGCGTTCGGCCACGCGACGCTCGAGCTCGGCATTGGTCTGCTGCAGCGCGATCTGCGCGCGTTTGAGTGCGGTGATGTCGAGCAAGGTGCCCGAGTAGCGCGAGCCGCCTTCGGGCGTTCGGTGGTGTTCGAGGCTGGCGCGGAACCAGCGCTCGGGACCGAGCTCGGGGTGGCGGCGGAATTCGGTGTGCATCACGCCGCCGCCGCTGCCGGCCGAGCGCATGAAGTCGGCGATGCGCTCGCGGTCGCCCGGGTGCAGGCAGTCCAGGTAGTCCGCGAGCGTGGCCGGCGGCCCGAGCGCGGGGTCGCGCCCGATGTTGCGGAACATCTGGTTCGACCACAGCACCAGGCGCTGCCTGGCGTCGTACTGCCAGCTGCCCAGGCCCGCAAGGCCTTCGGCCTGCTCCAGCAGCGCCTTCTGCTCGCGCAAGGCCTCGCTGGACTGCAGGGACTCGGTGATGTCCTGCACGGTGGCGAACAGGCGCTGCAGCGAACCGTCGGCCGCGCGCACGGCGCGCACGTCCAGCAGCGTGTGCACCAGGCGCCCGTCGCCGCGCACGAAGCGCTTCTGCATCATGTAATGGTCGGTCTTGCCGTCCATCATGGCCTGCAGCAGCTCGAGGTTGCGGTCCAGATCGGGCTGGGGCGTGAACGCGGTCCACGGGGTGCTGATCAGGTGCTCGCGCGTGTAGCCCAGGATCTCGCACAGGCGGTCGTTCACCTGCAGCCACTGCTTGCTGCCGGGCGACGAGATGCCCATGCCGATGAAGGGCAGGTCGTAGAACAGTCGCTGCACCTCGCTTTGCTCGCGCAGCGCGAACTGGGCCTGCTTCTGGGCCGTGATGTCGAGCAGGATGCCGCTGATGCTGTCGATGTCGCCATCGGCGCGGCGCGCGATCGAGGTGCGGTCGTCGACCCAGGCGTAGCCACCGTCGGCGCGGCGCAGCCGGTATTCCTGCCGGTACTCGTTGCGCCCGGCGGCCCAGTGGGCCGCGATCTCGGCGTTCATCTGGGCCACATCGTCGGGGTGCACGAGGTCGTCCCAGTCGATCGCGCCATTGAGCAGCTCCTCGGGCGCGTAGCCCCACTGGGCCACGTTGCGGCTCAGGTAGGTCATGGGCCAGCCGGGCCGGTTGGCCCATTCGATCACCACCGCGGGCGAGCGGTCGACCAGCGCGTGCAGGTGCCGCAGTTGCTGCTGCTGCTTCTGCAGACGCTCGGCCATGCGGTCGGCCTCGGCGCCGATCTGGCCGAGCTCGTCCTGGCCGCGCAGGCCGGTGCGGTGGTCGAGCCGGCCCTCGCCGAGCGCCGCGAGCGTGGCCGACAGGCGCTGCGCGCGGCGGAACCAAAGCAGGTGCAGCAGCACCGCGAGCGCGGCCACCACCACCAGCATGAGCAGCGATTCGCGCAGCACCTCGTGGCGCAGCTGGGCGTGTCGCTGGGCCAATGGCACGCCGAGGTCAACCACGGTGAACAGGCGCGACCCCGTGGGGTACGGCACCACGCCCACCAGTTCGTCGGTGCCGGCGCGCCGCTGCACCAGCACCGGCAGGGTCGGGCCGCTCACCGGGCCCCGCGCGAGGTCGCGCAGGTGGGCCAGCTCGGGCCGGGCGTTCAGCAGCGCGTCGAACGGGCGGCCGGCGTCGGCGCGCTCCAGCGCCGCGATCACCATGCCGTCGGCGCGCACCAGCATCGCCTCGGCCAGGCCCTGGTAACGCGCCAGGCCATCGATCACCTGCTGCACCAGCGGCTGCGGCGTGTCGGGGTTCTGCAGTCGCATGCGCGTCTGCTCCATCACCAGGCGCTCGAACAGGCGGCGCGACTCGGTCTGCTCCACCTGGGCGTCGAGGTCGCGCAGACCGCTGAGGTAGTTGACGCCGGTCGCCGCCAGCGCGAAGAGGCCGAACAGCACGGGCAGCCACCAGCGGCCCGGTGGCGTCCAGCGGTCGGCGCGCGGGCTCATGCCGCGCGCTCCCGCGTGGCCGCGGTCAGGCGCCGCAGCCCTAGCTCCCCTGATGGCGTCGTTTCGATCATGCCGTTGCCTCGCGCCGCGGCAGCATACCCTGCTCTGGTATCAATCAGGTGGCCGGCGTGGCCAGTGGCAGCGACACCACGAAGCACGCGCCCTGCCCGGGCTCGCTCTGCGCCACGATGCCGCCGCCGTGCGCTTCGGCGATCTGGCGCGCCAGCGCCAGACCCAGGCCGGTGCCTTCGTATTCGCTCTTGAGGTGCAGGCGTTGAAAGGGCTGGAACAGCCGGCCCAGGTGCTCGGGCGCGATGCCCAGGCCGTTGTCCTGCACCCGCACCGTGGCCCAGCCGTTGCGCGCGCTGGCGCTCACGTGCACGCGCGGCGTGCGCTCGCGCGGCACGAACTTCATGGCGTTGGTGAGCAGGTTCTGGAACAGCAGCGCGAGCAGGTTGGGGTGGCCCATGACCACGGGCAGCGGCTCGATCGTGAGCTCGGCGTTGGTGGCGGCCACGCGCGCCGCGAGCGCGTCGCGCAGCTCGGCGAGCACACGGTCCAGCGCCACCTCGACCGGGCGCTCGGGCTCGCCGCCCTGCAGCCGCGCGTAGCGCACCACGTCGTCGAGCAGGGTGCGCATGCGCTCGCTGGCGCGCAGCACCAGGCGCATGTACTGGTGCGCGTCGGGCGGCAGCAGCGCGCCGTGGTCTTCGTCGATCAGGCCCACGAACTGCGCGATGGTGTTGAGCGGCTCGCGCAGGTCGTGCGAGGCGATGCGCACGAACTGCACCAGGCTTTCGTTGGCCTGGCGCAGCTGGTCGGCGGTGCGCTGCAGGCGGTCGTGGCTTTCGCGCAGGTCTTCCACCGCCACCGCGAGCTTGAAGCGGTCCATGGCCGACATCTGCTTGAGCTGGTCGTTGGCCTGCTTCAGGCGCAGCTGGGTGCGCGCGCGCGCCTGCACGATCGCGGGGTGGATGGGCTTGGCGATGAAGTCGGCCGCGCCCTTGTCGAGGCCCGCCTGCTCGAAATCGGCCTCGGCGTGGCTGGTGACCATGATCACGGGCAGGCCCGCGAGCACCGGATCGGCCTTGATGGCGTCGAGCACCTCGAAGCCCGAGAGGCCGGGCATCTGCGCGTCGAGCAGCACCAGGTCGGGCACGCTTTCGGCGATGCGGCGCAACGCGTCGTGGCCGTGGGTGGCAAAGCGCAGCCGGCCCAGCGGGCGCAGCACCTTGGCCAGCGCCTGCACCATGCCGGGGTCGTCGTCGACGATCAGGATGTCGGGCAGCACCGCGTCGTTCATGAGGCCCCTCCGCCCGAGAGTTCGGCGCCGAGCAGCGCCGCGGCGGCGCCGAAGTCCAGCGCCTCGATGCGTTCGGCGAGTTCGCCGAAGCGCGGCGAACCCAGCCGCGCCTGCAGCGGGCCGCGCTGGGTCTCGAAGTGGCTCAGGGCTTCGAGGTCGTGCTGGTCGAGCAGCGCGTGCAGGCTGGCCACGGCCGCGTCGTCGGCCGGCGCCACGTCGGCCGCGGGTTGGGCGGCCGGTTCGCTTTGCTGCAGCCAGTGGCCGGCGGCCAGCATGAGGCGGCGCAGCGCCGCCTGCATGGCCTGCCAGGGCTCGGCCAGCGCGAGCGTGGTGGCGCCGTCGCGCAGCGCGTTCTCCAGTGTGCCGGCGCGCCGGTGCAGCGCGTCGGCGGCGATCAGGCCGGCGCCGCCGCGCAGCTTGTGCACGCGCGCGGCCAGGCGCTGGCGCTCCACGTCGGGCAGGTTGTCGGGCAGGGTCTCGTCGGCGAGCGCGCCGAACTCGTCGATCAGGCGGCGCAGGCTGCGGCGCAACAGGCCCTGGTCGCTGCCGAGGCGGCGCGCGGCCTGTTCGGCGTCGATGCCGTCGATGGTGGGCCAGTCGCTGGCCAGCGCCGGCGCGTTCGCGCTGGCCGCGGCCGGGGCCGCCTGGCGGACCACGCCGCGCAGGTCGAGCAGCTCGCCCACCGTGGCCATCAGCTGCTCGGGGTCGAGCGGCTTGGTGAGGAAACGGTCCATGCCGGCTTCCATGGCGCGGCGCCGCTCCTCGGCGAGCGCGCCCGCGGTGAGCGCGATCACGGGCAGTTCGCGCAGCGCATCGTCCTCGCGCATCTGGCGCGTGGCCTGCAGGCCGTCGAGCTCGGGCATCTGCACGTCCATCAGCACCACGTCGAAACCCGCGGGATCGTCGCGCAGCACGGCCAGGGCCTCGCGGCCGTTGCCGGCCAGGAACACCTGCGCGCCTTCGCGCAGCAGCATGTGCATGGCGATCTCCTGGTTGATCTCGCTGTCGTCGACCACCAGCAGGCGCGCACCCGCGAGCCGCTGCCCCTGCGGCGCCTGCGGCGCGCGCTGCGACTGCAGCACGCGGCCGCTGTGGCCGTGGCGCGCCACCACGCCCTGGTGCACCGCGTTGAACAGCACCGAGGCGTTGACGGGCTTGGTGAGGATGTCGTCGGCCAGGCGCAGGCGGTCTTCGCGGGCCACGCGCTCGCGTTCGCTGGCCGAGACCATGAGCGCGGCCGGCAGGCGTTCGAGGCCGAAGCGCTCGGCCAGCGCGGCCAGGGCCTGCAGGCCGTCCATGCCCTCACCCTGCTCGTTCTGCAGCTGCCAGTCGACCAGCATCGCATCGGGCAGCGGCTGGCCCTGGGCCACGCGGCGCTCGGCCCAGGCCAGCATGGCCTCGGCCGATTCGCACGATTCGGTGCGCCAGCCGAAGGCGCGCGCCATGTCGACCAGGGCCTGGCGCTCGCCGGCCACGTCGTCGACCACCAGCACCTCGAGCGCGGCGCTGCCCGGTGCGGGCAGCGCGCTGTCGGCGTGCATGAGCACCTCGAACCAGAAGCGGCTGCCCTGGCCCGGCGTGCTCTCGACGCCGATGCGCCCGTCCATGAGCTCGACCAGGCGGCGCACGATGGACAGGCCCAGGCCGGTGCCGCCGTGGCGGCGCGAGGTCGAGGCGTCGGCCTGCGAGAAAGGCTGGAACAGGCGGGCCTGCACCTCGGGCGGAATGCCTTCGCCGCTGTCGACCACCTCGCCGAGCAGGCGCACCCCGCCGGGCCCGGCCGCTTCGGCGCGCAGCCGCACGTCGATGCCGCCTTCGGCCGTGAACTTGAGCGCGTTGCCCAGCAGGTTGGTGAGGATCTGGCGCAGCCGCAGCGCGTCGCCGCGCACCTGCGCGGGCAGGCTGGCGTCGCCCTGCACCAGCAGCTTCAGGCCCTTGGTCTCGGCCTGCTGGCGGAACACGGCGTCGAGCTCGGCGAGCAGCGAAGCCGGCGCAAAGGGTGCTTCTTCGAGCGTGAGCGCGCCGGCCTCGATCTTGGCCATGTCGAGCACGTCGTTGACGATGCCCAGCAGCGACTGACTCGCCATCTGCGACTTGGCCAGCAACTGCTGCTGGCGCGCGGTCAGCGGCGTGTCGCCCATGAGGTGCGACAGACCGATGATGGCGTGCAGCGGCGTGCGGATCTCGTGGCTCATGTTGGCCAGGAACTCGCCCTTGGCGCGCGACGCCGCCTCGGCCGCGTCGGTGGCGGCCACGAGGTCGGTGATGTCGATGCAGAAACCCACGGTGTGGCCGTCGGGCATGCGGTTCTCGAGCATGCGCACCACGCGGCCGCCGCGCAGGCGCTGCACGAAGGCGCTGTTGCCCGCGCGGTGCAGCTCGATGCGGTGCTCGACCCAGTCGGCGCCTTCGCCCAGGCCGTCCATGTCGACGATCTGGCTGCGCGCGTGGCTGGCGCGGATGATGTCCTCGAACGGCGTGCCGGGCTGCAGCTTGTCGATCACCAGCGCGTAGAGCTCGCGGTACTTGTCGTTGCACAGCAGCAGGCGGTCGTCGGGGTCGTAGATGACGAAGGCCTCGTCCACCGTGTCGATGGCGCCGCGCAGCAGGGCCTCGCTGCGCGCCACGTTCTGCTCGGCGCGCTTGCGCTCGCTCATGTCCATGTAGGTGGTGACGAAGCCGCCCCCCGGCATGGGCGTGCCGCGGATCTCGATCGGCGTGCCGTCGGGGCGCACGCGCTCGAAGCGGTGCGCCACCGGGTGGCGCGCGCGCTCGACCAGCTGCGCCACCATGACCTCCACGTCGCACGGGCCGTACTCGCCGCGCAGGGCGTTGAAGCGCATGATTTCCTCGTAGCTCGGCACGCCGCGCGCGAACAGCGCGCCCAGGCCGAGCAGGCTCACGAACTCGGTGTTCCAGGCCACCAGGCGCAGGTCGGCGTCGAAGGCGCTGAGCGCGCAGGGCATGTGTTCGAGGATGCTGTGCTGCAGCGCGTTGATGCGCAGCAGCTCGGCTTCCATCAGGTGGCGCTCGGTCACGTCCTGCATGGCGCCCACGATCTGCGAGACCGTCATGGTCTCGTCGTAGATCGGCTCGCCCACCAGGCGCACGCGCCGCGGGTTGCCGCGCGCGGTGGTGAACTGCACCTCGACGTCGAAGGGTTCGCCCTCCTTGCGCGCCAGCCGCAGGGCCTGCAGCAGCGTGCGGCGCGCCTCGCCTTCGTAGAAGCGCAGCGGCATCGAGGGCTCGATCGGGTGGTCGGGCGCGAGCTCGTGCATGGCGTACATCTGCGGCGTCCACACCACCGTCCAGGCCTTGAGGTCGAACTGCCAGCCGCCCACGCCGGCCACGCGGCCGGTGCGGTTGAGCAGCGCCTCGCTCGCGGCCAGGCGCTGCTGGGCCTCCTTGGCGGCCGTGATGTCGCGGTGCGTGCCGTACATCCACAGCGGCTGGTGGTCGTCGGTCCAGCTGTTCACGCGGCCGCGGTCCAGGATCCAGACCCAGTGGCCATCGCGGTGGCGCATGCGCAGCTCGCACTCGTAGAGGTCGATCTCGCCCGCGAAGTGGCGGTTGAGCTCGGCGCTCGAGCGGTCCTTGTCTTCGGGGTGCACCAGCTGGTGCCAGATGTTGGGGCCCAAGGCCTCGACCTCGGCCAGCGTGTGGCCCAGCATCTCGGCCCAGCGCGCGTTGTAGCGGCGCTCGCCGGTCTGCACGTTCCATTCCCAGGTGCCGGCGTTGGTGCCGCGGATGATGTTCTCGAGCCGCTGGCGCTCGTGCGACAGGCTCGCGGTGCGCTCGCGCACCTGCTGCTCCAGGCTTTCGTTGAGCAGGATCACCTCGCGCTGCGCGGCGCGCTCGTCGGTGATGTCGCGCACGATCGCCGCGGCACCCGCGGCACTGCCGTCGGGCGCGAAGATGGGCGACAGCGTGATCGAGACCTCGACGCGGCGGCCGTCGCGCGTGCGCAGCCAGCGCTCCATGTGCGGCGCGTCGCCCGCGCCCTGCTCGCCTTGCACCTCCACCTCGGCGCCCTCGTCGTCGGGCGGCACCACCAGCGATTCGAGCGTTCGGCCCGCGGCCTCCTCGGCGCTGTAGCCGAACAGCACCTGCGCCCCGCGGTTCCACGAGGTGATGGCGCCGTCGTTGTCGAGGCCGATGATGGCGTCGCTGGTCTGCTCCACGATGGCGGCGAGCCGCAGGCGCTGGCGGCGCGCTTCCTCGCGCCGGCGCACGCTCACCCAGTACAGGTACAGCACCACCTGGCCCGCGAGCAGCGCCACCGCCAGGTAGGGCAGGCGGTGGCGCAGGCCGGCCCAGGCCTGGGCCTCGACCTCGCGCTGCGGCAGCGAGACGTGAAAGCGCAGCACGCCGACGTCGGTTTCGGGGTTGGCGCGCGCCTCGGCCATGCCCACCAGCAGCACGCCGTCGGTGGCGTCGGACCAGCGCGGCGCGCCGCCCGCGCGGTAGGGCGGCACACGTTCGTGGTCGTCCTGCCAGCGGCGCGGCTTGCCCAGGTCGAAACCGAACTGGCGCGAGGGATCGGGGTGGTGCACGTAGTCGCCCGCGGCGTTGGTGACCGTGACCGCGGCGCCGGCCGGCGGCCGCGCGGGGAACTGCTGGGCCACCCGGTCGCGGTCCACGTGCATGACCACCAGGGCCACAGGCAGGTTGGCCTCGTTGAACACCGGCGTGGCGTAGCGCATGGCGGCGCGGTGCGGCACGGCCACCTGGCCGCCCTCGCGGTGCAGCGACAGGTCCGAGGTGTACACCTGCCCCGGCCCGAGCCGCTGCGCGTCGCGCAGGTCGCGCAGGCTGTCGTGCTGCTCGAGCATGGTGTGCGGCACCACGTGCACGCCGCTGTCGTTGCGCTGCACGCGCACCAGCTCGCGGCCGCCGTCGGCCAGCGCCACCAGGCGCACCAGGTACACGTCGGGCGTGGTCTCGAGGAAACCGACGAAGAACTGCTGCAACCGCGCTTCCCATTGCGCCTGCGCCGCGCGGCCGCGCGGATCGATGCCGCCGTGGTCGAGCGCATGCAGCGCGTCACTGACCGCGGGCGCACCGGCGATGAAGCTCAGCGAGCGGCGGCGATAGGCCTGCTGTGCCTGCGTGGTGCTGGCGAAGGCGCGCGCGCTGTCGTCGAGCACGCGCTGGCGCTCGCTCACCGCCTGGCCGAGCTCGAGGCGGTAGCCCACGAAGGCCCAGAGCGAGAGCACCAGCGCACTGACCAGCAGGCTGCGGCGAAACAGCGTGCTGCCGAAAAAGGTCCACAGGCCCACGGCCGCGCGCACGGCGGCCACCCGCGGCTCCCCCGTGGCGGCCCGCTCGGGGGCGAGGGCCGCCTCTTCGCGCTGGCCCACCATCCACAGGTACAAGGCCGCGGCCAGCGCGCTGACCAGCAGCACACCGTAGGCGAACACGGTGAGCGGCGGTGCACCGGCCACGCCGTCGACCAGCGCGGTGGTGGCGCGCGTGCGCACGGTCCACTGGCGTCCGTGCACCGAGAGGGGCACCGAGTGCTCGAAGCCGGGCACCACCGCGCCTGTGCCGGCGCGCTGGTGGAAGGGCGCGAGGTCGGCGCCGTCGGTGAGCTCGATCTGCACCTCGTGCGCGCGCGGGCCGAGCTGCGACAGCACCTCGTCGAACACCAGGGGCGCGTACACCCAGCCCACGGTTTCGCTCCAGCGGGTCTGCGGGTCGGCGCCCGGATCGGCGCGGTACACCGGCACCAGCAGCAGCAGGCCGCGGCGCGAGCGGTCCACCCCGAGGTCGAGCGCCACCGGCGGCGTCAGGCGGGCGCGCCCGGTCTGGGCCGCGGCCATCGCGGTCTCCCGGCGCAACGGTTCGGAGCCGATGTCCAGCCCCGGCCCGCCCAGGTTTTCCTGGGTGGGGTACAGGTACTGCACCACCATGCGGTCGCCCTCGTGGGCGTCGAACTGGCGCACCCGGAACGAGGGCTGGCCGTCGGCGCGCATGGCGATCTCGAAGTCGGTCAGGCGATCGGCCGGCACGCGGCGGATGAAACCGAAACCGCGCGCGCCCGGGAATTCGGTGGTGAGGTCGCGCGTGCCCACGTAGGCCTCGAAGGCGCGGCGCCGGATGTCGGCGCCGCCGGCCGCGGCGATCGCGCCGCGCGCGCCGCGCAGGCCGTACTCGTACAGGCGCAGCCGGTCCTCGATGCGCTGCACCACCTCGGTGGTGTCGCTCTCAAGGCGTTCCTGGACGCGCGCACGCCAGTCCAGGTGCGCCCAGCCCGCGATGACCGCGCTGAGCATCACCCCCAGGCCCCAGGCCATCCAGGCCCGGCCACGCGGCGTCTGGCGCCAGCCCTTGTTCAATTCCTGCGGCTCCCGGGCCCGCGGGCCCGCGTGGGTTCAACGGTCCGGCGGCTGCAGGCAGCGACCGGTGCGGTGCGAGCGCCCGCGACGGGGCCAGCACACGCGATGCTACCGGCCTGATTCGGCAGCGCGGCGCAGAAATGAAGGGTGGAGGCGGCCCAAATGCGTCGGCCAG
This sequence comes from Hydrogenophaga sp. T2, assembly GCF_049843535.1. Taxonomy (NCBI): domain Bacteria; kingdom Pseudomonadati; phylum Pseudomonadota; class Betaproteobacteria; order Burkholderiales; family Comamonadaceae; genus Hydrogenophaga; species Hydrogenophaga sp. T2. Next base: position 448,137 of record NZ_JBBHZJ010000002.1, read on the forward strand.
GCGCCGTGCGGCGCCCGGGTGCGTCGGCCAGGCGCCGTGCGGCGCCCGGGTGCGCCGGCCGGGCGCCGTGCGGCGCCCCGGGCCCACTGGCCAGGCGCCCTGCGGCGCCCCGGGCTCACTGGCCGGCGGTGCGGCGCAGCAACGCGGCCGCCTCGCCGCGGTCGAGCGGCTTGATGAGGTAGCCCGTGACGCTCTGGTAGGCCTGGGCGCGTTCGCGGTCGGCCGGGTCGGACGAAGACGACAGCATGACCACCGAGGCCCCGCCGCGCTGCGCAGGCGGCAGCGCCTCGAAGGCGTCGAGGAAGGCGAAGCCGTCCATCACGGGCATGTTGATGTCGAGCAGGATCAGGGCCACGCCGTGGTCGGGCCGGGCCAGGTGGTTCAGGGCGTCCTGGGCGCGCTCGAAGGCCAGGACTTCACAGGGTTCGCCGCAGCGTTGCAGCGTGACGCGGGTGTAGAGCAGGTCGCTGTCGTTGTCGTCGACCATCATCACGCGGGTGGACATTCGGGCTCCAGGGGGCATTCGGGCGCAAAACCCGAACTGTACGCGGGCCGCGCCCGCTCCCCTGTCTCCTCCCCCGCCGGATCCCCGGCCAGCAGCCCCGCCAGCAGCTGCGGCACCTCGAACAACGCCCGGTTGCGCTGCGCGCCCACGCGCGCCCGGAAGGCCGGCAGATCGGCCAGCAGGGCGCTCACCGCGGCCCCGATGCCGCGGTGGCTGCGCGCCACCAGGCCCAGGCCGTGTTCGAGCACCCACTGCGGGTTGTAGCGCTCCTGCGGCATGGTCCAGGCGTTGTCGACCACGATCACGGGCAGGCCGCGCTGCACCGCCTCGCTCACGCTGCCGGGGCCGGGCTTGCCGATGAAGAAATCGGCCAGGTCCATGAGCTGCGGCACCTCGGTGGTGAAGCCCACCACGTGGCGCGGGGCGGGCGCGGGCAGGGCCTGCAGCCGGCGCGCCAGCGCCGCGTTGTGGCCGCAGATGAGGATGAGCTGCACGCCGGGCAATTGCCGCGCGAGGGTGAGCATGGCGCGCGAGCCGTGGCCACCGAACAGCACCAGGCCGGTGGGGCGATCGGGGTCGAGCCCGAGGGCGCGTCGCGCGGCGGCGCGGTCGGCCACGGGCGGTCGGTAGAAGTCGGGCCGCAGGATCATGCCGCTGGTGGCGTGCACGCGCCCGGGCGGGTGGCCCGCCGCCAGGGCCTGCTGCACGGCGCGCGGGGTGCCGCAGATGAGGTGCTGGGGCTGGCCGGGTTCGATCCAGAAATGCGGCGGGTGGTCGGCGAGGTCGGTGAGCACGGTGGCGTAGGGCACGCCGGGCCGGGCCTGCGCGAGCGCGGCGCACATCGCGCGGTTGAAGTTGGGGATCAGCGAAACGACCAGATCGGGCCGGGTGCCGCGCCAGTGGGCGGCGAGGCGGCGCGTGAGCGTGGGGTGCGAGACGCGGATCAGCGCCTGCAGCAGCTTGAGCTCCTGGGCCATGCCAAGGGTCCAGCCGCGCGCGAGGCGGCGGTTGTACCAGTCTTCGGGGGCCATGCCGGTGAGCTGGCGGAAGCGGCCCTGGGGGTCGAGCACCTCGAACAGGTTGACCAGGCGCACGTTCCAGGGGCGGGCCTGCTCCTTGAGCACGGCCTGCAAGGCGAGCGCGGACGCGCGGTGGCCGCCGCCGGCGTTGAAATAGACGAGGTCGACCTGCTGCATGGGCGCAGGCTAGGGGGCGGATGCGACGTTTGTGTGACGGGCGGGTGTCGGTGGGGTTTCAGGGTGGGGGGGGGTTCACGCCGGCGGGTGGGCGGGTGCCTGGGGCGGGCGCTGTGGCGGGGCGGCTTCGGTGCCGTGCCCCTGCGGGGTTCCCTGCGATGCTCGGACGACCGGCCCGGCCACCGCCACCGCCCTGACACGCCCGAAGCGCCCAGCGCGCAAGCCCCTCAATCCCCCGTCGGCGACAACCGGAACTGCTGCACCGCCTTCAAGCCGCTCAGGCTGCGCGCCAGCACCGCGAGTTGCTCGGGCTTGCGCGTGCGCACCATCATCCGGTACTCGAAGGCGTCGCCGTCTTCGAGCCGGTAGCTCAGGTTGGCGATCGTGAAGCCGTGCTCGGTGAGCAACTGCCGCAGCTCGGCTTCGAGCATGGCCTGCTCGCGGCCGAAGCGCACGTTGAGCTGCGCATAGATGTGCGTGGGCAGGCGCTGCTCGATGCGGTGGAACACCACCAGCACCCCGAGCGTGAGCACCGTGGCGAGCACGCCCGCGAAGTAAAAGCCCACGCCCATCAGCACGCCGATGGCCGCCGTCACCCAGATCGAGGCCGCGGTGGTCAGGCCGCGCACCGACAGGCCCTCTTTGAAGATCACGCCCGCGCCGAGGAAGCCGATGCCGGTCATGATGCCCTGCGCCATGCGCGTCGGGTCCATGGTCACCTGGCCCTTGGCGGCTTCGCCGCCGAACCAGTAGCCCTGGTACACCGTCACCAGCATCAGCAGGCTCGACGCCAGGCACACCAGCGTGTGCGTGCGAAAGCCCGCGGGGCGGCCGTGGTAGCTGCGCTCCAGGCCGATCAGGCCGCCCGCCACCATCGCACTCAGCAGGTGCACGGCCACTTCGAGGTACAGGGGGTTCATGTTCATCCTTTGCCCAGGGGCGGTCGACCGAACAGGCCCGAGGCATTGCTCACGGGCCCGAGTTCAGCGGCAGCCGCCAGCAAGGACGGTGCCAGGGCCTGCATGGCCGCAGGCCCCAGGCGCGAGCGCGGGCCCGCGATGCTGATCACGCCGATGCACTGCTGGCGCCGCAGCACCGGCGCGGCCATGGCGCACATGCCCGGTGCAAACACCTCGTCGATCATGGCGTAGCCGCGCACACGCGCGGCGTGCAGAAAGCCCAGCAGGGCCTTGATGGTGGTGGGCGCCTTGGGGCCGAAGTCGCGCGTGCTGCCATAGCCCTGGCGCGCCACCAGCGCCACCGCGCGCTCGTCGCTCAGCGTGGCCAGCCACGCATGGCCCGAGGCCGAGCACGAGAGCCACACGTCCGCGCCCATGTCGGGGTCGTAGCGCACGCCCTGCTGGCGCTCGCCCTGGGCCTTGGCCACGAAGGTCAGGCGGTCATCGTCCACGATCGAGAGCCGCACCAGCTCGCCCGATTGCTGTGCGAGCCGCTCGAGCAGGGGGCCCGCGATGTCGACCAGCCCGCCATGGCTCAGGTAGCCCAGGCCGATCGACACCACTTTGGTGGTGAGCTGGTAGTCGCCTTGCTTGCGCTTCTGCCGCACGTAGCCGCGGTGCTGCAGATCCGATAGCAGGCGGTGGCAGGCGCTCAGGGGAATGTCGAGCTCTTCGGCCATCAGCGCGAGCGGCAGGCCGTCGGGGTGGCGGGCCAGGTGTTCGAGCAGCGAGAGGCCGCGGTCCAGGGCGAGGTTCATTTTTCGTATATCGAAAAGAGTTTCCAGTTCGGAAAGTGTTTCCTGCGGCGACCCAAAAATCGCCCCCATCATGAAGCCAAGCGTCCACATCCTCAATGGCCCCAACCTCAACCTGTTGGGCATCCGCGAGCCGCACCTCTACGGCCACACCACGCTCGCGCAGGTGGAGCAGCGCTGCACCGCGCTTGCGGCCGAACTCGGGCTGGGCTGCGTGTTCCGGCAATCGAACCACGAGGGCGTGCTGGTCGACTGGGTACAGGAAGCGCGCGCCGCGGGCGCGGCCGTGGTGATCAACCCCGCGGGCCTGTCGTTTCGCTCCATCCCGCTGCTGGACGCGCTCAAGACGCTGGACCTGCCCGTGGTCGAGGTGCACATCACCAACCTGCACCGCCGCGAGCCGATGTACCAGCAGTCGGTGACGGCCATCGGCGCCACGGGCGTGATCTGCGGCCTGGGCCCGATCGGCTACGAGCTCGCGCTGCACGCCATTGCACAGCGCCTGCGCGAAGCCGCGCCCGCCGCTTGACGGTGCAAGGCCGCCCCGTTTTCTGTTCCCCCACCACAACCACACGGAGACACCCACCATGAAGCCTGCTGTCATCGATCGCCGCACCGCCCTGTGCGTGGGCGCCGGCCTGGCCGCCGCCGCGCTGGTGCCGGGCCTGGCCCGCGCCCAGACCAAACTGCGCTTTGCCGCGGTGTTTTCCGACACCGACATCCGCGCCGAGATGATCAAGCGCCTGAGCGCCGACATCGCGCCCGATCACGTCATCGAGCCGCACCTCAACGCCACGCTGTTCCGCCAGGGCACCGAGCTGGTAGCGCTGCAGCGCGACAACCTCGAGATGGGCAACATCGCGCCGCAGGACATCGCCAAGCAGGTGCCGGCGTGGTCGGTGCTGACCTCGGCCTACCTGTTCCGCGACGCCAACCACCTCTCGGCCTTCTTCGCGAGCGATCTGGGCGCGCAGATGAAGAAGCAGGTGGAAGACCAGCTGCGCGTGAAGATCCTCGGGCCGACCTTCTTCGGCACGCGCCACGTGGGCCTGCGCGGCAAGAAGAAGGTCAATGTGCCGGCCGACCTCGCCGGCGTGAAGCTGCGCATGCCCGCGGGCGACGCCTGGCAGCTGCTGGGCCGCTCGCTCGGCGCCAATCCCACGCCGCTGGCCTATGCCGAGACCTACACCGGCCTGCAGACCGGCACCGTGGACGGCCAGGACAACCCGCTGCCCAACGTGCAGAACATGAAGTTCTACGAAGTCATGGGCCAGGTGGTGCTGACCTCGCACCTGGTGAGCTTCGACCTGCTCACGCTCAACCTCAAGACCTGGCAGGCCATGTCGGCCGACAAGCAGCGCGCCTTCCAGGCCGCGGCCGACAAGGCCATGGCCTGGAGCGCGGCCGAACACGTCAAGCGCGAGGCCGAGCTGGCCGAGGGCCTGCGCCGCCAGGGGCTGGACGTGTACACGCCCAACATCGCGGCTTTCCGTGAGCACGCGCAGAAGATCTACCTGGCCTCCGACGAGGCCAAGGCCTGGGCGCCGGGCGTGCTCGACAAGATCGCGGCGATCAAGTGAAGGCCTTTGCGTTGCTGGCGCGCGCGGCGGAGGCGGTTGCGGCCGCCCTGCTCGCGGTGATCTTCCTCGCCTTCATCCTGCAGATCGCGCTGCGCTACCTGTTCGATCTGCCGGTGGGCTGGACCGCCGAGATTTCGCTCGTGGCCTGGCTGTGGCTGATCCTCTGGGGCGCGGCCTTCGTGCTGCGCGACGCCGAAGAGATCCGCATCGACCTGCTGCGCGCGCTGTTCGGCCGGCGCACGCAGCGCGTGCTGGCCTCGCTGGGCTCCATCGCCACGGTGCTGCTGTTCGCGCTCGCGCTGCCCGCCACCTGGGACTACGTGAGCTTCATGAAGGTCGAGAAAACCTCGTACCTCAAGATCCCCTTCAACTGGCTCTACTCGGTCTACCTGCTGTTCGCGGTTGCGGTCATCGCGCGCCACCTGTGGCTGGTGTTCAACGCGCTGCGCGGACGCGACGCCGAGGCCTCGACCCACATAGGTTCGCTGTGAACCCCACCAGTCCCTTTTCGATGGCGCTGGCCGCCATCGTGCTGCTGAGCCTGCTCGGCGTGCCCATCGGCCAGGCCATGATCGGCGGCTCCATCCTGTACCTGTGGCTCAAGGGCATGGACATGGGCAGCGCGGCCGAGCAGTTGCTCAACAGCACGTATTCGAGCTACCTGCTGCTGGCCATTCCGCTGTTCATCCTGGCCGCCAGCCTCATGAGCTCGGGCAGCGTGCTCGACCGCCTGCTGCGCTGGTGCAACGCGCTGGTGGGGCGCTTCCCCGGCGGCCTGGCGCAGGTGAACGTGCTGCAGAGCGTGGTGTTCGCGAGCATGTCGGGCTCGGCGCTGGCCGACGCGGCGGGCTCGGGCAAGCTCATGCAGGCCATGATGACGCGCGACGGCCGCTACCCGCCGGCCTTCGCGGCGGCGCTGACCGCGGTGTCGGCGGTCATCGGCCCCATCCTGCCGCCGTCCATTCCGCTGGTGCTCTATGCGCTGGTGTCGGGCACCTCCATCGGCTACCTGTTCCTGGCCGGCGTGCTGCCCGGCCTGCTGCTGGGCGCGGTGCAGATGGCCCTGATCCACCACCAGGCGCGCACGCGCCGCTTTCCGGTGGAAGAGCCGACGCCCCTGCGCGAGCTGCCGCGCGTGACGCGCGCGGCCCTGCCGGCGCTGATGATGCCGGTGCTGCTGCTCGGCTGCCTCTACAGCGGCATCACCACGCCCACCGAGGCCGCGGGCGTGGCCGCCGCCTACGCGCTGCTGATCGCGGCCTTCTACTACCGCAGCCTGTCGCTGCGCGACGTGTACGAATCGCTGCAGCAGAGCGCGCGCACCAGCATCTCCATCGGCATCCTGATCGCGGGCGCCACGGTGTTCAACTTCGTGATCACCTCCGAGAACATCCCGGCCTCGCTGAGCACGCTGATGCGGGGGCTGGACCTGTCACCGGTGGGCTTCCTGCTGCTGGCCAACCTCTTGCTGCTGGTGCTGGGCGCCTTCCTCGAAGGCTCGACCATCATCCTGGTGATCCTGCCGGTGCTGCTGCCCACGGCCGTGGCGCTGGGCGTGGACCCGGTGCACTTCGGCGTGGTGGCCGTGCTCAACGTGATGATCGGCCTGGTCACGCCGCCTTATGGCCTGCTGCTGTTCATGATGACCAAGATCGCCGAGGTGCCCATGGGTGCGCTGGTGCGCGAGTGCCTGCCCTTCCTGGGCGTGATGCTGGTGGCCCTGGGCATCACCACCTTCTGGCCCGACTTCGTGCTCTGGCTGCCGCGCCTGGCGGGCTACACGGGCTGAAGCCTCAGGCCGTGCGCAGCCGCAGCTGACCGGGCAGCGGCAGCGAGCGCCGCAGCACGTCCTCGGCCAGCCAGAGCGCCGAGCGGCGCGCACGGTCGCACACCATGGGCAGCGGCATCTGCTGGTAGTCGTCGTTGAAGACCTCGAAGCTGTGGTCGCCCACGTAGCCCATGCGGTCCAGGGCCTGCACCAGTTCGATGATCTGCGGCGTGTGCACGCCCTCGCCCGGGAACACGCGGTACGTGCGCGCCGTGGTCATGCGTTCCTCGAAGGTGCGCGCCTCCTGCCACAGGAAGTCCGAGAGCTGCACCAGGAAGATCTTGTCGGGGTCGATGTCGGCCAGCGCGTCCAGCGGGGTCTTGGCCGCGAGCATGTGGAAGGAGTCGAGACCGATGCCCAGGTTGGGGCAGTCGGCGCGGCAGACCACGTCCCAGGCGGTGGTGTATTCGTTCACCGTGCGGCCCCACGAGAGGCCTTCGTAGGCGATGCGGATGCCCAGCGGCAGCGCCAGCATCGCGAGCTTGCGCAGGTCACGCGCGTGGTGGTCGAGGTCTTGCGAGGCATGGGCCGAGGTGGACGAGCACACCAGCAGCACCTTGCTGCCGAGCGCGGCGCACATCTGCAGCATGGTCTTGGCGATGTCGAGCTTGTACTCGTGCAGGTGGCCCGAGAGGCCCTCGAAATCGCGCAACACCTGGAAACCCGTGCCGCGCAGGCCGCTCTCGCGCACCTCGCGCACCGCGGCCTGCCAGCCCTCGGGGTGGCCCACGAGGTCGTTGGCCTTGAGCATCACCTGGCTGAAGCCGGCCTCGCGCATCGCCTGCAGCTTGGCCTTGAGCGGGCCCGCGAGCGTGATGGTGTCCATGCCGAAGCCGCGCACGGCCTCTTCGATGCTGCGGCTGTGGTTCATGGCTGTGCGGCGAGCGGGTCCTGCACCAGTTCGAACACCACGCTGCCCAGGTAGGCCTTGGTGATGGCGCCGCGCTGGTCCGAATGTGCAGCCTCGGACTCGACGAATTCCACGCCACGCGCGCGCAACGTGCGCACCGCGGCCAGTACGTCGGGCACGCCCAGGCCGATGCGTTGCCAGCTCTCGCGCTCGGCGTCGCCGTCGAGCGCGTCCACCGCGGGCTCCACCAGCTGCAGCAGGAAGCCGTTGCCCGGCTGCTGCGCAGGCACGCGCATGAGCTGGCCCGCGGGCATGATGCCGAAGCGCTGCTCGTCGGGAATGGGCGTGGCGCCCAGCAGGGTTTCGTAGAAGGCGGTCCAGTCGGGGCTGCGTGCCAGGCCGATGTACTGCACCAGGCCGAAGAAGCGCAGCGGGAACAGCGCGGGCGGCTGGCGCTCCACGCCCGGGATGGGCACGAAGTCGACGTCGTAGATGGAGAAGTCGCGCCAGCGGTCGATCAGGTGCAGGCGGCTGCCGCCCACGCCGTGGATCGCGGGGATGTTGAGCTCCATGGCCTCGGGGTGCGTGGGCACCTCCCAGCCGCCGCGCGAGAGCACGTACTCGCGCGCGGCGCGCGCGTCGCGCACGCGCAGGCCCACGGCGCCGATCACGGGCTGCGGACCGCCGTGGGCTGCGCCCAGCGCGTCCACCGGGTTCGCGTTCACCACGATGTTCAGGCCGCCCTGGCGGTACAGCAGCACCTCGCGCGAGCGGTGCCGTGCCACGGGCTGGAAGCCCATCATCTCGAGCACCTGGCCCAGGGCCTGGGGCTTGAGCGTGGTGTATTCGATGAACTCGATGCCGTCGAGGCCGATCGGGTTGTGCGCGTCGCTGTGCGAGGCCTGCAGCGGCTCGCGGGTGGGGGCGGGGTCGAGCAGCCAGGCGCTCATTGGAAGGTCCTCCGTGCTGCGCACTGCGGGGCTGAGCGCCTTGGGAACGGCCCGGCGGCGCTCATGGGGTGTCCTCCTGCGGTTCGAGCCACGCGAGTTCGCGCAGGTGCTCGGCCGTGGTGGTGGGAAAGCCGAAGAAGTCGAGGTAGGCGGGGATCTGCTCGAACAGCATGTCCGAGCCCACCTGCACGCGGCAGCCGCGCGCCTGCGCGGCGCTCAGGAAGGCGGTCATGCGCTGGCGCATCACCACCTCGCCGACGAAGGTGCGCGGATCGAGGCGTTGCACGTCCACCGGCAGCGGATCGCCGGGCTCCATGCCCAGCGGCGTGGCGTTGACCACCAGGTCGTGGCCCGCGGGGTCGCGCTCGCCGGTGCCCACCTGCAGCGCCGGGTACTCGGTGCGCAGGCGCGCGGCCAGGCCCTCGGCCGCGGCGGGGTTCACATCGAACAGCGCAAGCCGCTGCACGCCCGCGGCCGCGAGCGAGGCCGCGATGGCCGAGCCCACGCCGCCGCTGCCCACCACCAGCGCCGAGGCGCCGGCGAGCACCAGGCCCTTGCGCAGCAGGCCGCGCACGAAGCCTTCGCCATCGAACATGTCGCCCACCAGGCGGCCCTCGGCGTCGCGCCGCACCGCGTTGCAGGCGCCGGCCACGCGCGCGGTGGGCGACACCGTGTCGAGCAGCGCCATCACGCTCACCTTCAGCGGCATGGTGATGAGCGCGCCGCGCACGTTGTCGAGCCCGAACAGCGCGGGCAGCAGCACCGGCAGCGCCGGGCCGCGGCAGGCCATGGGCACCACCACGGCGTTGATGTTCGCGGCCGCGAAGTACGGGTTGTAGATCAGCGGCGCCTTGAAGCTGTGCGTGGGGTAGCCCAGGTGCACGATCAACTCGGTGTGGCCGTCGATGCGGCCCGCCGCGGGCAGGCGAGCGTTCATGCGGGGCTTACTTGCGCAGTTTGTCGAGCTCGGCCATGAGCGACTGCACCGTGGCCTCGCCCACCGCGGCCGAGTGTTTGGCGATCACGGGTTTCATCTTGTCGCGCAGCTTGGCCACCTCGGCCGGCGGCAGCTCGGTGACCTGCATGCCGGCCTTCTTGAGCTGATCGAGGATGCCCGCGGCCGCCGCGCGCGACTGTTCGCGCTGGTACTTGATGGACTCGTTGGCCGCGTCCTGCAGCAGCTTCTTCTCGTCGGCCGACAGACCGTCCCAGAACTTCTTGCTCACCACGATGGACTGCGGGTTGTACTGGTGGCTCGTGAGCGCCAGGTGCTTCTGCACCTCGTAGAGCTTGGCGCCATTGATGGTGGCCACCGGGTTCTCCTGGCCGTCCACCGCCTTCTGCTCCAGCGCGGCGTAGAGCTCGGGGAAGGGCAGCGGCGTGGGGTTGGCGCCCAGCGCGTTCACCCAGTCGATGTTGATCGGGTTGGGGATCACGCGCAGCTTCAGGCCGGCGATGTCTTCGACCTTGTTGATGGGGCGCTTGCTGTTGGAGATGTGGCGAAAACCCAGTTCGTAGTAGCCCAGGCCCACCAGGCCCTTTTCTTCGAGCTTGGCGTGCAGCGACTTGCCGAAGGCGCCGTCGACCACGGCGTCGGCCTCGCGCGCGTTGGCGAACAGGAAGGGAAAGTCGTAGACCGCGAACTCCTTGACCAGGCTCGCGAAGATGCCCGAGTTCATCGAGGCCATCTCGATCGAGCCGCCCTGCAGCGCCGACACGTTGGCCTGGTCGCTGCCCAGGGCGCCGCCCGGGAACACCGTGACCTTGATCTTGCCGCCCGATTTCGCGTCCACGATCTCGGCGAACTTGTCCATGCCCATCACGATGGGATGGCCCTTGGCGTTCTGGTTCACGAACTTGATGTTGCGGCTCTGCGCGTGCGCGCTGCCGGCCAGGCCGATGGCGGCCAGGGCCAGCGCGGCGATCGTGGTCTTGAGGAAGTGGCGTTTCATGGGTCGTCTCCAGGGGTGGTCGTTGAAGGCCGGTTCAGCCGTAGAACCAGCGGGCGGGCACGGTGATGAGCGAGGGGAACAGCACGAACAGGAACATGAGCGCGAACTGCACCGCCATGAAGGGCCACACGCCCTTGGTGACCGCGTCCATGCTCACCTTGCCCACGCCGGCCACGGTGCTGAGCACCGTGCCCACGGGCGGGGTGATGAGGCCGATGGCGTTGTTGATCATGAACAGCACGCCGAAGTACACCGGGTCGATGCCCGCCGCCTTGATGAGCGGCATGAACACCGGCGTGAGGATCAGGATGGTGGGCGTCATGTCCATGGCCGTGCCCACCAGCATGGTGATGACCATGATCGCGATCAGCAGCAGCGTGGGGCTGTCGAGCAGCGGTTGCAGCAGCGCGATGAGCTCGCCGGGCAGGTTGGCCACGGTGATCATCCAGGCCGAGACCATGGCCGCGGCCACCAGGAACATCACGACCGCGGTGGTCTGCGCCGCGCTGAGGAAGACCTCGCCCAGTTGCGGGATCTTGAGCTCGCGGTAGACGAACAGCGAAATGACCAGCGCGTACACGGCGGCCACCACGGCGGCCTCGGTGGGCGTGAACACGCCGAACTTCAGGCCCACCACCACGATCACCGGCAGGCCCAGCGCCAGCAGCGCGTCCTTGAGCGCGGCGCGCACCTCGGCCATGCTGGCGCGCGGCGTGGCCTCGATCTTGTCGTGCCGCACCAGCCACCACCAGGTGAGCCACAGCGCCGCGCCCAGCATGATGCCGGGCGCGATGCCGGCCATGAACAGGCGCGAGATCGACACGTTGGCCGCAACGCCGAAGATCACGAAGCCGATGCTGGGCGGAATGATGGGCGCAAGGATGGAGGCCGACGACAGCAGGCCCGCCGAGCGCGCGGGGTTGTAGCCGGCGCGCTTCATCATGGGCAGCAGCAGCGCCGACAGCGCCGCCGCGTCGGCCACGGCCGAGCCCGAGAGCGCGGCCATCATCACCGCGGCCATGATGCCCACGTAGCCCAGGCCGCCGCGCACGTGGCCCACGAGCGTGATGGCCAGGTTCACGATGCGCCGCGACAGTCCGCCCGCGTTCATGATCTCGCCCGCGAGCATGAAGAAGGGCACGGCCAGCAGCGGGAAGCTGTTGGCGCCCTCGATCACGTTCTGCGCCAGGATCTGCGGATCGAACATGTTCAGGTGCCACATCAGGGCCACGCCCGAGACCAGCAGCGAGAACGCGATGGGCACGCCCAGGGCCATGGCCCCGAGCAGTGCCACGAGGAAGATGGTGATGGTCATGGCCGCTCCTGCGCCGCGGGCTGGTCTTCCGACTCGCGCACGCCGATGAGTTCAGAGGGATGCAGGCGGCCGGTGATCAGGCGCCACAGGTTGTTGAGCAGCACCACCGTCGCCAGCACCGAAAACACCACGCCCGAGGCGTAGAGCCCGGCCACCGGCACCTCCATCGCCGCGCTGGTGGTGCCCAGGTTGATCACGGTCTGCGCCCAGGCGCCCTGCACCATGAGCACGCTGATGAACAGCATGAGCAGGTGCGCGAGGATGAAGCAGACCTTCTGGCCCGCGGGCTTGAGCGCGGCGAGCAGCATGTCGGTGCCCAGGTGCGCGCGGCGGTGCAGACCCACCACGGCCCCCAGGAAGGTCATCCAGACGAAGAGCCAGCGCGAGAGCTCTTCCGACACGGTGATGCCGGCATTGAAGCCGTAACGCAGCACCACGTTGCCGAACACCATGCAGACCATGAGCGCCATGCAGGCCACCATGAGCCAGCTGAAGGCGCGGCAAAGGGCATCGATGAGTTTGTCGATCACGGGATTCGTCTCCTGCGATCGATTTTGTACGAACTGGTTAGTTTTCTATGCGCGGGTAAACCCTAGGGTTTTCGCACGAAGCGCACCACCATCTCCACCACGTTCTCGCGCCGTTGCGCGATGTAGGCGGGCGAGAGCAGGTCGAGCTTGAAGATCAGCCCGAAGGTGTGGCGGTTGGAGACGTTGAAGAAGCTCAGCGCCGAGATCGAGGCGTGGATGTCCACCGGGTCCAGGCCTTTGCGGAACACGCCGCTTTTGACGCCGCGTTCGTAGAGCCGCTTGATCGCCGCGATCGCAGGCACGTTGAGCTCCTGGATGCGCGGGCTCTGCGCGAGGAACTCGCCGCGGTTGATGTTCTCGGCCATCACGAGGCGGATGTAGCTCTCGTGGTGCAGGTGGTGGTCGAAGGTGAAGGCCACGAGGCGGCGCAGCGCGTCCTCGGGCTCGAGGTCTTCGAGGTGCAGCTCGCCCTCGACTTCGCGCACGCGCCGGTAGGCCTCTTCGAGCACCGCGAGGTACAGGCCCTCCTTGCTGCCGAAGTAGTAATAGATCATGCGCTTGGAGGTCTGCGTGGCCTCGGCGATCTCGTCGATGCGCGCGCCCGCAAGCCCCTTCTCGCCGAACTCGATCTCGGCGACTTCGAGGATGTTGGCCTGGGTGCGTTCCGGGTCATTGGTGCGACCCGTGCGGCCCGTGCCGCCGGTGCTGCGCGCCGCCGCCTTGGGCGCACGGGCGGGCGTGGGGCGTTTGCGATGTACCGGTTCGTTCATTTGGCCAGTATAGGACGCGCCACCGCCCCACCGGCCGTTCGCTCAGCCGTTGGGGATCTCGGGCTGCACCAGCTTCGCGAGCTGTTCGAGCGATTCCTGCCAGCCCAGGTAGCACATCTCGGTCGGGATGGCCTCGGGAATGCCTTCCTGCACCACCTCGAGCGCGGTGCCGCAGGACACGGCCTTGAAGCTCACCGTCACCTGCATCTGGCCCGGCAGATTGGGGTCGTCGAAGCGGTCGGTGTAGCGCAGCCGCTCGCCGGGCACGAACTCCAGGTACTCGCCGCCGAAGGCGTGCGTGTGGCCGGTGCCGAAGTTGGTGAAGGACATGCGGTGGCTGCCGCCGGCGCGCGCGTCCATGTGGTGCACCTCGGCCGTGAAGCCATGGGGCGGCAGCCAGCGGCACAGGGCCGCGGGTTCGACGAAGGCGCGGAACACGCGCTGCGGCGGCGCGGTGAGCACACGGTGGAGGCGGACGGTTCCGGTGGGCATGGCGGTTCTCCTGGGGGTCTGAAGGGATCGGGCGATGGCCATTGTGGCCATGGCCCCTGACGACGGTTCGCCCACGCCGCGGTGGACAGCCGTTCATCAGATCGCGCCGCGCCTGATAAGGTCGCGCCATGACCCGCCCGCTTCCCATCGGCATCGTGGCCTGCTCGTCCGAAGGCGCCGCGCTGTGCTACCGCACGCTGTGCGCCGAAGCGCCGGCCCTCATGGGCCCGCACGCCCACCCCGACATCGCGCTGCACGGCGCCTCGCTGGCCGACTACGTTGCGGCGCTCGAGCGCGGCGACCGCCAGGCCGTGGCCGATCTCATGCTGGACTCGGCGCGCAGGCTGCAGGCCGCGGGCGCGGCCTTTCTGGTCTGCCCCGACAACACCATCCACGAGGCCATGCCGCTGGTGCGGCCGCACTCGCCCCTGCCCTGGCTGCACATCGCCGAGGTGGTGGCCGACGAGGCCCGCGCGCGCGGCTTTCGCCGCCTGGGCCTCACGGGCACGCACTGGCTGGTGCGCAGCGAGGTCTACCCGGAGGCCCTGCGCTCGCGCGGCATCGAGGCCGTGCGGCCGGGCGACGCCGAGCGCGACGAACTCGGCCGGCTCATCATGGACGAGCTGGTGATGGGCGTGTTCCGGCCCGAGACCACCGCGCGCTTCCTCGCCGTGATCGCGGGCCTGCAGGCGCGCGGCTGCGACGCCGTGGTGCTGGGCTGCACCGAGATCCCGCTGATCGTGAGCGACGCCAATTCGCCGTTGCCCACACTGGACTCGACGCGCCTGCTCGCGCGCGCGGCGCTGCGGCACGCGCTGGCGCAGGCGCGCTGAGCGCGGGCCGCGGGCTCAGCGGCCCAGCCGGCAGGCGTCGCCGCTCGCGGGCCGCTCCACCTGCACCCATTGCACCGTCCAGCGCGGGTCGGCCATGTGGTCGAACACGAAGCGGCACAGGTTCTCCAGCGTGGGCCGGCCCAGGCCGGGCACCTCGTCGAGCAGGTGGTGGTCGAGCCGCTCGCGCACGCGTGCGATCGCCGCGCGCAGCAGCGCGAGGTCGACCACCATGCCGGCGTCGAGCGGGCCGGCCGGGCCCACGGCCACGGTGGCGTGGTAGGTGTGGCCGTGCACGCGCCGGCTCGGCGCGCTGTCGTGGGCGCGCTCCAGCGTGTGCGCGGCGTCGAAGAAAAAGCGCTGGCTCAGCTCGATGGGCATGGCCGGCCTCAGCGGATGCCCAGCAGCTTGTGCAGCTGCACGCTCAGGCGCCAGCGCGGATCGCGCAGGCACAGCGCGCGCGCCAGCCGCAGGTGCACCGCCTGCATCGGCCCGTCCATGGCCTGCACCAGGTGGTGGTCGAAGGGCAGTTGCACCAGGGCGTCGAGGTCCAGGCCCACCTGGGGCACCACCACCTTGAGTTCGTCGCCACTGCGCTGCAGCAGCTCGCTGCCGTGCTTGGGGCTCACGCACAGCCAGTCGATGCCGCGCGGCGCGCGCACCGTGCCATTGGTTTCCACGGCGATCTCCAGGCCCTGGGCGTGCAGCGCGTCGATCAGCGGCCGGTCGACCTGCAGCAGGGGCTCGCCGCCCGTGAGCACCACCAGCGGCTGGCCCGATGTCGCGGGCCACCGCGCCTTCACGGCCTCGGCCAACAGCCGCGCGCTGCCGAAGCGCCCGCCGCCGGTGCCGTCGACGCCCACGAAATCGGTGTCGCAGAAACGGCAGATGGCCCGGGCCCGGTCGGCCTCGCGGCCCGACCACAGGTTGCAGCCCGCGAAGCGGCAGAACACGGCGGGCCGCCCCGCGTTCATGCCCTCGCCTTGCAGGGTGTAGAAGATTTCCTTGACGCTGTAGGCCATGCGAACCGCCCTCCCGGAGCAAAAGCGGCAGTCTCCGCACTGGGCAAGGCCGATACCCCCCACCCGTTCCCCCAGGCCAGCGTTCCCGCGCATGCAGCGATCGCGGACGTCACGCCCCAATCATTTCTGTTTCAGCAACGGTGCGTTGCCGGTCCGGTGGTTTTTCGATATCCGGGTAAACCCTAAAGTTGAGCCCATGCCAGACACACGACGGCATCTGACAGACCTCCACTTCAAGCCGTTCCGCCGTCACCCCTTCAAAGGAATCACCATGAAAACCGCCCGCATCGCCCTCCCCCTCGCCATCGCCCTGACCGCCGGCGCCGCTTTCGCCGAAGGCCCGATCGAAGGCAATGAAGTCTTCAACTTCCAGTCGCAACTGACCCGCGCCGAAGTGCAAGCGCAAGTCGCCCCGGCCTACAAGACCGACGTGATCGCCCGCGGCGAAGCCAGCCCCGCCCAGGCGCAAGCCACCGTGGTGGCCAGCGGCCTGAGCCGCGCGCAGGTGCAGGCCGAGGCCGCCGAGGCCTACCGCCTGGGCCTGGTCGCCCAGGGCGAGATCCTGCCGGTGCCCACCGCCGCGCAAGCCGAGCAGATCCGCATCGCCGGCCAGAACGCCGTGACCAGCCAGTCGGCCGCCAGCGCTTCGCAAGTGCGCGCCAACTGAGCGCACACACCCCCGACCCGGCGATTGCCCGGGTCGTGACCACAAAAGGCCCTGCGGGGCCTTTTGTGTTGGGTGTTCACAAAGCGCGCCCGGGGCTTCAGGCCAGCACCTGGCGCAGCAGCGTCGCCGCCAGCCCCAGCATGGTCAGGCCGATCAGCGCGTCCAGCACTTGCCAGGCACGCGGGCGCGCGAACAGGGGCGCGAGCCAGCGCGCGCCGAAACCGAGCAGGCAGAACCACAGCGCGCTGGCGGTGCTCGCGCCCGCAATGAACCAGGCGCGCAACAGGCCCGGCTGTTGCGCGCCGATGCTGCCCACGAGCAGCACCGTGTCGAGGTAGACGTGCGGGTTGAGCAGGGTGAAGGCCGCGGCCTGGGCGAGCGCGGCGCCCGCGCGCAGGCCGTGGCCGCCCTCGGCCGCCTGCAAGCGGTGCGCCTGGCGCGCGCGCCCGAGCGCCCGAAGCCCGTACCACGCCAGAAACGCCGCACCGGCCAGCGCCAGCGTGCGCGCCAGGGCCGGACGGTCGCCGAGCAGCTGGGCCATGCCCAGCACGCCCGCGGCGATCAGCACCGCGTCGGCCGCGGCGCAGAACAACACGATGGGGCCCACGTGCTCGCGGCGCAGCCCCTGACGCAGCACGAAGGCGTTCTGCGCGCCGATGGCCACGATCAGGCCCAGGCTCAGCGCCAGGCCTTGCAGGAACACCGGCCAGCCGGTCGGGAGGGGGGTATCGGGCAGGGTCATGGGCGGGATGTTCGCTCAGCCCGCCGGTCCCATGTCGAGCAGATGGCCACCGAGGCAGCCGTAGCGCGCCTGCGCGCGCTCGACCAGCCAGCCGCCCGTGAAGGCCGAGAACGCGGGCAGCACGAGCTGGCCATCGACCCGCACGAAGGCCGGGAAGCGCCCGCGCAGCCCGGGCACCCGCACCACCGGGTGCACGTGGCCGCACACGGCGAGCCGCGGTTCGCCGCCGGCGGCCGCCGGTGGTTCGGGTGGTTCGGGCGCGTGGCGGAACACGAAGGGGCCGTCGATCACCGGCCCCCGGTGAATGGCAATGCCCAGGTCGGCGCGTGCGGCCGAACGGTCGTGGTTGCCTTCGACCAGCGCGATGTGCAGCTGCGCGTGCTGCGCGCGAAAGCGCAGCCAGTCGTCGCGCCAGCGCGCGTCGGGCCGCGCCCCGTGCAGCAGGTCGCCCAGCACCCACAGTTCCTGCGCGCCCGTGGCCGCGAGCAGCGCGGCCAGGCGGTCGAGGTCGTGGCGCGTACCGCCCGCGGGCAGCGCGATGCCCGCGGCGCGGAAGGCGTCGTCCTTGCCCAGGTGCACGTCGGCCACCAGCAGGCGCTGTCGCGCCGGCCAGGACAGCGCGCGGTCGGCGTGCAGCCGCAGGGTTTCGCCCGCCAGGCTGAAGTCCAGCACGTCAAGCACGGCGGCGCCCCCGCGCGGGCGCGGGCCCGCCCTGCTGCAACTGCTCGGCGGCGCGCCGCACCCGGGCCGACCAGTCTTCGGTGCTGAGTTCGCCGCGCACCGTCTCGGCCCAGAGGGGAAACGACAGCGGCGTGAGCTGGGCCGGCGCCCGCAACACGGTGCGGCGCCCGGCGCAGCGCTGCAGGGTGGCCTGCAAGGCCACCACGTCCATCTGGGCCTCGAACACCTCGCGCTCGGCCTGGGCCAGCAGCACGTGGTCCGGGTCGTGGCGGCGCAGCACGTCGAACAGCAGCCCGCTCGAGGCCTGCAACTGCCGCAGGCTGCGCGGCGCGCCGCCCGGCAGCGACGGCACCAGCATGCCCGCCACGCGCGCGATCTCGCGGAACTGGCGTCGCGCCATTTCGCTGAGGTTGAGCGCCTCGCGCAGGTCGGCCATCAGGCCTTCGGGCGTGAGCAGGCGGCGCAGCAGGGCCTCGTCCACCGGCACACGCTGCTGGGCCTGCAGCACGAAGCCGTAGTCGTTCACCGCGAACAGGAAGGTGTTGGGCGTGGCGCGGCCCCAGCGCAGGGCGCACAGCGCGGCCATGCCCTCGTGCACCGCCCGGCCCGCGAACGGGTACACGAACAGCAGCCCGCCCGCGCTGCCGCGCGCGGGCAGGTCTTCCACCAGCAGCGTCTCGGGCGAGGGCACGGCCGAGACGCTGGCCTGCAGGTCGAGCAGCGGCCCGAGCGCGCGCAATTCGGCGGTGTCGCGCGGGCCGGCCAGCGCCGCCTGCACCGCCTCGCCCAGCTCGGTGGACAGCGGCATGCGGCCCCCCTGCCAGCGCGGCACGCTGGCCCCGGCGCGGCTGGCTGCGGCCTTGCGCACGTGGGCCGTCATGCCGTCGACCGACACCAGCTCGAGCGTGCGCCCCGCGAACTGGAAGCGATCGCGCGGCCGCAGCCGGCTGATGAAGCTCTCTTCGACCGACCCGAGCGAGGCGCCGCTGAGGTAGCGCACGTTCACCGCACCGTCGGCGGTGATGGTGCCGATGGACAGGCGGTGGCGCAGCGCCACGCGGCGGTCGGTCACGCGGTGCACGCCGTCGGCGTCGACCACGACGCGGTGGAAATCGGGGTAGTTGGCCAGCGCCTGGCCGCCGCGCTCGATGAAGGCCAGCACCGCCTGCCACTGCAGCGGACCGAGCGCCGCGAACGCATGGGTGCCGCGCACCTCGTCGAACAGCGCGTCGGCCCGGAAGCCGCCGCCAAGCGCAAGCGTGACGCAGTGCTGCGCGAGCACGTCGAGCGAGAGCCGCAAGGGGTGGCGCGACTCGATCCGGCCCTCGGCGATGGCCCGCCGCGCGGCCGCGTACTCGGCCAGCTCAAGCACGTGCGTGGGCACGCAGTGCACCGTGCTCGCGGCGCCCGGGCGGTGGTGCGCGCGGCCGGCGCGCTGCAGCAGCCGCGCCATGCCCTTGGGGCTGCCGATCTGCAGCACCAGGTCCACGCTCGGGAAGTCCACCCCGAGGTCCAGGCTGGACGTGGCCACCACGCAGCGCACGCGGCCGTCGCGCAGGCCCTGCTCGGCCTCGTGGCGCAGCGCGGCGTCGAGCGAGCCATGGTGCAGCGCGAGCGTCTCGGGTGGCTCGAGCCAGATCGAGGCCAGCGCGCGGTGCCAGAGCTCGGCCTGCGCGCGGGTGTTGGTGAAGACGATGGCGGTGCGCGCCTGCGAAAGCAGCTCCACCACCCGCCCGAGCTGCGACAGGCCCAGGTGCCCGGCCCAGGGAAAGCGCTCGCCCGCCTCGGGCAGCAGGGTCTTGAGCACCACGGGGCGCGGCCGCGCGCTGTTCACGATGGGCGCGTCGGGCCGGTGCGGCAGCAGCACGTCGCGCGCTTCTTCGAGGTTGCCCAGCGTGGCCGACAGGCCCCAGGTGGGGGCCGCGGGCGCGATCGCGCGCAGCCGCGCCAGGCACAGCTGCAGCAGCACGCCGCGCTTGTTGCCCAGCAACTCGTGCCATTCGTCCACCACCACGCCGCGCAGGCCCGCGAAGCGCGCCGCGGTGTCGGGGTACGAGAGCAGCAGCGCAAGCGATTCGGGCGTGATCACCAGCACCTCGGCCAGGCCTTCGCGCGCCAGGCGCCGGTCGCGCGAGCCCGCGTCGCCGGTGCGCCGGGCCACGGTCCAGCCCAGGCCGAGCGCGTCGATGGGCCGCTGCAGCGCCCGCGCGGTGTCGCTGGCGAGCGCGCGCAGCGGCGTGACCCAGAGCAGGCGCAGCCGCGGCGCGCCTTGGGGCGCGGCCCCGGCCGCGGGCCCTTCGCGCAGGGCGTCGATCAACACGCCGCCCAAGGCGGCCAGGGTCTTGCCGCTGCCCGTGGGCGTGACCAGCAGGCCCGATTCGCCGCGCGCCCAGTGCCGCCACACCGCGCGCTGAAAGGGCGCGGGCGTCCAGCCCTGGTCGGTGAACCAGCGCGCAAAGCGGGCGGTGGCGGCGGCGATGGAGGGGCGGCGGGGGGCGTTCAAGGCGGGCGCGGCACGGGGCAGGCGCGCAGTATGGTCGCGCCCCGCCCGGCCGGCGCGTCCGGGCCGCTCAAGGCCCAGGGCCCGCTCGGGTACCGCCGGGCCCTGGGGCCCGCCTCAGCCGTAGAACCAGCGCGCCGGCACCAGCACCAGGCTGGGGAAGAACACCAGCAGGAACATCACGCCGAACTGCACCAGCATGAAGGGCCACACCCCTTTGGTGACCGCGTCCATGCTCACCTTGCCCACGCCGGCCACGGTGCTGAGCACCGTGCCCACGGGCGGCGTGACCAGGCCGATGGCGTTGTTGATCATGAACAGCACGCCGAAGTACACCGGGTCAATGCCCGCGGCCTTCACCAGCGGCATGAACACCGGCGTGAGGATCAGGATGGTGGGCGTGAGGTCCATGGCGGTGCCCACCAGCATGGTGATCACCATCATCACCAGCAGCAGCAGCGTGGGGCGGTCGAGCAGGGGCTGCAGCAGCGCGATGAGCTCGGCCGGCAGGTTGGCGACGGTGATCATCCAGGCCGAGACCATGGCCGCCGCCACCAGGAACATCACCACCGACGTGGTCTGTGCGGCCGATCGGAACAGGCCGAACAGCTGCGACCAGCGCAGCTCGCGGTAGACGAACACCGACACCAGCAGCGCGTACACCGCGGCCACCACCGCGGCCTCGGTGGGCGTGAACACGCCGAACTTCAGGCCCACCACCACGATCACCGGCAGGCCCAGCGCAAAGGTGGCGTCGCGCGCCGCGCCCAGCATCTGGGCCAGGCTGGCGCGCGGCTGGGCCTCGATCTTGTCGTGCCGCACCAGCCACCACCAGGTGAGCCACAGCGCCGCGCCGAGCATGATGCCGGGCGCGATGCCGGCCATGAACAGGCGCGAGATCGACACGTTGGCCGCGACGCCGAAGATCACGAAGCCGATGCTGGGCGGAATGATGGGCGCGAGGATGGCGGCCGACGACAGCAGACCGGCCGAACGCGCGGGGTTGTAGCCGGCGCGCTTCATCATGGGCAGCAGCAGCGCCGACAGCGCCGCCGCGTCGGCCACGGCCGAGCCCGAGAGCGCGGCCATCATCACCGCGGCCATGATGCCCACGTAGCCCAGGCCACCGCGCACATGGCCCACCAGGGTCATGGCGAAGGCCACGATGCGCCGCGACAGGCCGCCCGCGTTCATGATCTCGCCCGCGAGCATGAAGAAGGGCACGGCCAGCAGCGGGAAGCTGTTGGCGCCCTCGATCACGTTCTGCGCCAGGATCTGCGGATCGAACATGTTCAGGTGCGCCATGAGCGCGGCGCCGCTGAGCAGCAGGGCGAACGCGATCGGCATGCCCAGGGCCATGCCGCCGAGCAGGGTGACGAGGAAGATCGTGAGGATCATGGCCGTGCCTGCGCGTGCGGCTGCTCTTCGGAGCCGGCAAAGCCCAGCAGCATGTCGTCGCTGCCGCCGCCGCCGAGCACCTGCACGAGTTCGTGCAGCACCACGAGTCCGCCCAGCACTCCGAACACCACACCGCTGGCGTAGAAGATCGCGCTGGAGACCTGCATCACCGCGCTCAACGCGTCGCGGTTGATCAGCGTCTGCTGCCAGCCGCCCAGCACCACCAGCACACACACGAACAGCATGCCCAGGCGCGCCAGCACGAAGCACAGCTTGCGGCCGCCGCGCGAGAGCCGGCCGACGAGCATGTCGGTGCCCAGGTGCTGGCGCGTGTGCAGGGCCACGAAGGCGCCGAGGAAGGTCATCCACACGAAGAGCCAGCGCGACAGCTCTTCGGACACGGTGATGCCCGAGTTGAAGCCGTAGCGCAGCAACACGTTGCCGAACACCATGAGCACCATGGCCGCGAGGCAGATCACCATCAGCCACTCGAACAGGCGGCAGATGTGTCCTATGAGCCGATTCACCATCAGGGGGTCTCCAGGGGGTCTGGGGTTCCGCGGCGCAGGGCCAGTGCCGCCGCATGGGCGAACACGATCGCGGGACCGAGGTTGATGCCGGGTCCGGGGTAGTGCGACCCCATCACCGACTGCATGTCGTTGCCCACGGCGTGCAGGCCGGGGATGGGCCCGTCGGGCCCGAGCACGCGCGCGGCCGCGTCGGTGAGCAGGCCGCGGCTGCCCGCGATGTCGCCCACCTGCAGCCGCAGCGCATGGAAAGGGCCTTCGCGCAGCGCGCGCAGGCTGGGGTTGGGCACCACCGCGGGGTCGCCGAGGTGGCGCTGGTAGGGGGTGCGGCCGCGGCCGTGGTCGCTGTCCAAGCCGGCGTCGGCCAGTGCGTTGAAGCGCGCCACGCTGCGCACCAGCGCATCGGCGGGCACGCCCATGGCCCGGGCGAGTTCGGGCAGCGTGCGGGCCCGCAGCACATGGCCTTCGCGCACGTACCGGCGCAGGCCGCGCGCCCCGGGCCGCACCAGGCCCAGGCCGTAGCGCTGCACGGCCTCGCGGTCGGCCAGCAGCCAGGCTGCCGCCTCGCCGCCGGCCGGCGCGTGGGCCAGCATGGCTTCGCCGAAGCGGTGGTAGGAGCTGCTCTCGTCGAGGAAGCGGCGGCCCTGCGGATCCACCACCAGGGTACCGGGCTTGGCGCGGTCGAGCACGAAGTGCGGGAACACCGCGGTGCTGCCGTCGCGCCGCGGGTGCACCGACACCGGCGCCCAGCAGGCGCTGCTGCCGGGCGCGTCACCCAGGCGCGCGCCCAGGCGCAGCGCATCGGTCAGCAGGGCGCCCTGCGAGGTGCCCGCGCGCGGGCTGTGGCGCACGGCCGGGGGCAGCCAGCGCGCGCGCCAGTCGGGGTGGTCGTTGAAGCCGCCGCCGGCCATCACCACCGCGCGGCGCGCCCGGCAGATCAGCGTGGTGCCGTCGCGCTGCAGCCGCACGCCGCAGACGCGATCGCCGTCGTGCAACAGGCCCAGCGCGGCGCTGCGCGTCCACACCGGCACGCCGCGCTCGCGCAGTGCTTGCAGCAGCCATCCCACGAGCGCATTGCCCATCACCAGCCGCGTGCCGCGCGGGTGGCGCAGGCGGTCGGCGGCGTGGCGCGCGAGCAGGCCCGCGGCGTGCCGCAGCGAGGCCCAGGAACGGCCCATGGCCAGCAGGTGGCCGATGTCGGTGCGGTCGACCATCATGCCGCCGAGCACGGTGAACTCGGGAATGGGCGGCCGCAGGCGCGCGAAGTCCGCGCCGAGCCGGCGGCCGTCGAAGGGCGGGCATTCGAGCACGCGGCCCGCGGTGCTCGCACCGGGCAGGTCGCCCAGGTAGTCGGGGTGGTGGGCAAAGGCGCGCAGGGGCACGCCGGCTTCGGATTCGAGCCGCTGGACCGCGTCCGCGCCCAGGCGCAAGAAGGCCTCGCGCAGCGCGGTGGGGCTCTCTCCCTGCGTGGCCGCGGCCAGGTAGGCGGCGGCGCGTTCGGGCGTGTCGCCGGCCGCGGCGCCATGCGGCGTGTTGGGGATCCACATTGCCCCCGCCGACAAGGCGCTGGTACCACCGATCCAGGGGCTCTGTTCGAGCACCAGCACGTCCAGGCCGTCGAGCGCCGCGAACAGCGCGGTGGCCAGGCCGGCCGCGCCCGAACCCACCACGATCACGTCGTGCTCATGCGCTTGCGGGGTGTTCATGAGCGGCCCACGGCTTCGAGCAGCGCGCGCGCGCCGCGGTGCAGCGCACGCGCCTTGTCGAGCGGCGATCGCGCATCGGCCAGCGGCGCTTCCACCGACACCACCAGGCCTTCGGGCAGCGCGCGCAGCATGCCGCGCAGGTCCAGCCCGCCTTCGCCGGGCACCAGCCGCGCCTCGCGCGCCTGGCGCAGCAGCTCGGCCTCGTCGCTTGGCCGCTGCGCGGGCGCGTCGCAGATCTGGAAGTAGCTCCATTGCGCGGCGGGGATAGCCGCCAGCGCCCCGGCCCCGTCGCCCGAGCGGTCGAGGTGGATGGCGTCGACGATGAGCCCGCCCCCGGCCTCGGCGGCCAGGGCGAGCACGCGCTGCGCCGACGCGAGGTCGCGCACGCCGCGCCAGGGCATGAACTCCAGGCCCATGCGCAGACCATAGCGCCGGCCCAGCACCGCGAGCTCGGCGAAGCGCTCGGCCAGGCGCGCCTCGTCGTGGCCGTCGCCGGCCACCAGCACATGGCGCGCACCCAGGCGGGCGGCGGCTTCGAACAGGGCCTCGTGGTCGGCGGCCACGCTGTCTTCGCGCAGGCCCACGAGTTCGACGTCGTGCACCGCCGCGCCGAGGGCGTCCAGGCGGGCCAGCGTCTCGCGCATGAGGGGCGAGCGCCCGAGCATGGGGAACACGGCCTGGCCGGGCATGGCCGCTGCGAGCCTCAGGCCGACCAGACCAAAGCCGGCGGCGGCCGCGGTCTCCACCACCTGCGGCGGCGAGAGTTGCAGCACGCTCAGGTGAGCGAGGCAGAGCGGGTGTGCCATGCGCGGCAGACCTCCAGGGTGCGGGCGATGCCCTCGGCCAGCGGCGTGACCGGCAGGGCCGCGATGTCGGGATGGGTGGCGCCCTGCGCGATGTCGGGCGACAGCGCCAGCGGCGGGCCTTCGCTGCCCAGCCTGGCGTCCGGGCACTGGCGCCGGATCTCGTCGATCACCGCGTCCACCGCGTGCACCTCGCCCACCAGGTCGGCCAGATGGGCGCCGGCCAGCGGCAGACGCAGCGCGTGTTCGATCACGCGCACCACGTCGTCCACGTGCACCATGCCCGCGCGGCCGCTGAAGGGCACGCGGTAGGGTCGGCCCTGCACCGCGGCCTCGCAGGCCAGGCTCACGCCCGCGCTGGCGCCGAGTTCGCGCCCCGGGCCATAGACCACGAAGGGGCGCAGGCCCAGGCTGCCGATGCCGGCGTCGTGCCACCAGGCGCGCGCGCTGCCTTCGCAGGCCAGCTTGAACGCGCCGTAGTGCGTGGTGGGTTCGGGGTGGCGCGCGTGCTCGGGGCCGAACACGCCGGCCGAGCTCGCGTAGATCACGCGGTGAATGCCGTGCCGGTGCGCGGCATCGAACACGTTGAGCGTGCCCAGCAGGTTGACGCGCGCGCCCTGCGCGGGCGCCTCGCGGCAGAAGGGCGTGAGCACGCCCGCGAGGTGCACCACCGCGTCGCAGGCGGTCGTGGCGCGCACCACGGCCTCGGCGTCGCACACGTCGGCGCGGCACCAATCGATGCGCTCGAGCGGCACGCCGATGCGCTGCAGCAGCGCCGAGGGCGCGGCCAGGTCGAGCGCCCGCACGGCGTGACCGGCTTCGGCCAGGCGACGCAGCGTCCAGGCGCCCACGAAGCCGTTGGCGCCAGTCACCAGCAGCTTCATGCCATGTCCGTGGGCAGGGCCGAATAGGCGAGCGCGTAGCGGCCGTGCACCACGTCGCGCGCGCCAAGCGCGGCGAGCGCGCCGGCGCTCAGCGCGCCCTGCGCGAGCGCGTCGAGGGCGCGGGCGTCGTAGCCCGTGACCACCAGCACCCAGTCGGCCACGGCGTCGCCGCCGCGGATCTTCTGCTCCGCGGTCTGCGCGATCGGCGGCGCGCGGTGGCGCAGCAGGTGCGCGCCCGTGAGCCCGGGCTGCGAGGGCCATTCGCGCAGCCAGCCGGTGAGCCGCGCGCGCAGGCCGCCGGGGGCCTCGGCCGCGTCGGCCTGCGTGGGCGACAGCCGCACCGTGAGCGCTTGCGCGGCGGTGACCGCGCCCTGCGTGGCCAGCACCTCGCACTGGCTGCGCACCATGCGCAAGTGCAGCGGCATCATGCTGACCGACCAGGGCGTGGGCGCGTTCAGCCGCGCCAGGTAGGCCGGCGAGCCCAGCACGGCGTGGTCCTCGAGTTCGTACATCACGAACACACCGGGTCCGCCGCCGGCCTCGCGCCAGCGCGTGGCGCGGCGAAAGCCCGCGATGCCCAGGCGCTCCGGAAAATGCTCATGCGCATGCCAGTGGCAGAAGCCGTCGAAGCCATCGGCCCCGACCTCCCACCACATGGCGAGCGCCGCCTTGCCCAGCAGTGCCATGGATCACTTCCCGCCGCGCAGGCGGGCCAGTTCGTCGACGACCTGCTTGTAGACGCCCTCGCCCACTTCGCGCGAGAACTTGTCCACCACCGGCTGCACCTTCTGGCGCAGGCGCGCGAGCTCCTGCGGCGAGACCTCGTTGACCTGCATGGTCTTCTTCAGGCCCTCGACGGCCTGCGCCTCCTTGGCCAGCGTGGCCTCGCGCTGCACCTTCTTCGCCTCGTCGGCGGCCTCGCGGATGATCTTGCGCTCGGCCTCGGACATGGCGTCCCAGGTCTTCTTGCTCATGAGCAGCGGCATGCCGGTGTACACGTGGCGCGTGAGCGAGAGGAACTTCTGCACCTCGGCGAACTTGGCCGACTCGATCACGCCCAAGGGGTTGTCCTGGCCGTCCACGGTGCGCGACTCGAGCGCGCCGTAGAGCTCGCCGAAGGTCATGGGCACGGGGTTGGCGCCCAGCGTGGTGAACAGGTCGACGAAGATCGGCGAGGCGATCACGCGGATCTTCAGGCCCTGCACGTCTTCGAGGCGCGCGATCGGGCGGCGGCTGTTGGTCATGTGGCGAAAGCCCAGGTCCCAAACGCCCAGGCCGACCACGCCGTGCGGCGCGAGGTCTTCCTGCATCTTGCGGCCAATGGGGCCGTCGGCGATGGCATAGGCCTCCTGCGCGTTGTTGAACAGGAAGGGCAGGTCGAACACCATCTGCTGCTTGTCGATCGACGCCACCAGGCCGGTGGCCATGGACGTGAAGTCCAGCGTGCCGCCGCGGATTGCCGACAGGTTCTGCGGGTCGCTGCCCAGCACCGCGCCGGGGAACAGCGTGACCTTCATCTTGCCGCCGCTCTTTTGCGCCACCGCGTCGGCGAACTTCTTCGCGCCGGTGCCGAAGGGGTGGTCCTGCGCGAGGCTGAAGGCGAAGCGCAGGTTGCGCTCCTTGATGTCCTGGGCTTGCGCGGCCACCGCGCCGCACAGCGCTGCGCCCGCGACGAGGGCCATGAACGCACGGCGCAGGGGATGGAAGCGATGGGAATGCATGGGCTTGTCTCCGGTCTGGGTGTGAAAGCCGCGCATCATGCACATTTTGTGAATGCCTTTCAAATTTTTGATATCTTTCAAAATTTGAAAGCTGCGATGATTCTCCCCACGATCCCTGCCCACGACGGAGACAACGCATGAGCGGCTCGCTCGAAAAATCCCTGGCCATCCTCGAGTACCTCGCGAACCACCCCGACGGCGCGCCGCTGGTGCAGATCGCCACCGCGCTCAACCAGCTGCGCAGCGGCTGCCACCGCACGCTGCACGAGCTGATCCGCTTCGGCTACGTGCGCCAGCTGCCGCAGCGCGGCGACTACGCGCTGAGCACCAAGCTCGCCTCGCTGGGCCTGAGCTACCTGAGCCGCTCGGGTGTGGTCGACATCGCGCAGCCCGTGATCAACCGGCTGGCCGAAGCCACCGAAGAACTGGTGCGGCTCGCGGTGGTCGACGGCGAGCGGCTCACGCTCATGGCCAAGGCGCAGGGCGCGCGCAGCGGCCTCAAGTACGACCCCGACATGGGCATCGACCTGCGCCTGTCGTGCAGCGCCGCGGGCCACGCCTGGCTCATGACGCTGTCCGAGGACGCGGCCATCGCCTGCGTGACGCGCCAGGGCATGGGTGACCCGCGGCATTTCGGCCCCAACGCGCCCACCAGCATCAAGGCCCTGCTCAAGATGCTCGACGAGCACCGCAAGCGCGGCTACAGCCTGATCCAGGACGTGTACGCACCGGGCATGAGCTCGATGGCCGCGCCCGTGGCCCGGCCCAAGGAGCCGGCCACCGGCGTGGTGGTGATCGCCGGGCCGTCGTCGCGCCTGACGCACAAGCGCATGCTGGGTTTCGCGCCGCTGCTGCTGACCGCGGCCAGCGAGCTCGCCGACGCGGGCAATGCCTCGCCGCTGCTGAAGGCCGCGAACGTGGGCACCTGGGGCAATGTGGGCGAGGCCGCGGCGGCGGCGCCGGCACGGCGGCCCGCGCGCCCGCCGGCCAAGGCCACGCCGCAGGGCCGCGTCAACCGGGCACGCTGAGCCAGCGCGCGAGCCACTGACCCAGACCGCGGCGGCGCGGGGCCTCCGGTGGTGGCGGCTCGATGCCCAGCCGGGCCAAGCGCCCCAGCACGCTGGCCATGCCCACATGGCGCGCGGCCTCCACAGGCGTCATGCCGTCGAACTCGGAATGCAGGCGCGGATTCGCGCCGTGGTCGAGCAGGTGGTGGGCCACGGCCTCCTGGCCCGCGAGGATGCAGGCCACGAGCGGCGTGGACAAAAACTCGGGGTGGGCGTAGTTCACGTCCACCCCGTTCTTCGCGTGGTATTGCACGAGGGCGAGATCGCCCTCGCACGCCGCGTTGAAGAGCTCCTTCCAGTCGCCTCCGGACATGCACGGCCTCCTTGATGTGTCAGCCGTGCATTGTGGCGGCGATCGGTCAGCGCGTTCAGTTCATGAACGCCTCACGCTCCATGGGCGAGAGCGCCAGGTTCTGGTTCTGCACCGAGCGGGCCGCGGCGAACTGCATCTGCTGCAGCTGTTCCTCGGTGGGCACGGGCATCAGTTCGCCCTGGGCCACCAGGCCCATGCGGTAGGCCTCCTGGGCTTCGGCCTGCACGTAGGCGCGGCTCAGGTAGCTGTTGCTGCGGGCCTGGTGCTCGGGCGCTGTGGCCTCGCCGCGTTCGATCAGGCCGGCCTGTTCCAGGCCCACCACGGGCGACTGCACCTGGCTGCGGGTGGTGTCGCTCTGCACCTCGGTGCTGGTGAACTGCAGCGGCTCCTCCTGCAGGGTCGGGCCTTGCAGCGGGCCTTCGGCGAAGCTGGCGCCGGCCGCCACACCCAGGGCCAGGGCGATGGGGAAGAGGACACGTTGCGATGCTTTCATGGCGATTCCTTTCAGCGGGTTGGATCGGAGATTCGAGGCCCGCCGCGCGGCGGCCGGCCCTGAAACCCCAGTGTTCCCGCGCGCCGGTGCCGCGGCTGTAGGACATCGCGCCGTGTCCGGGGCGGACAAGGCCGACCGTGCGCCTCAGCCCGGGCCGGCGTCGCGCGTGGCCTGGCGCATGAGCTCGATGAAGCGCTGCGCGCCCAGGCCCATGGGCCGCTCGCTGTGCCAGACCACGTCAACCCACACGCGCAGCTCGTTGCTGATGTTGCCGAAGCGGATCTCGGCCAGCGCCCCCGCCGCCACCAGCGGTGCCACCAGCCGCCGCGGCAGGTAGGCCCAGCCCAGGCCGGCCTGCACCAGACTCAGCGTGGCCAGGTGGCTGTCGGTGCGCCAGATGTGGCGCGACAGCAGCAGCCGCGGGTCGCGGCCCTTGGGATCGCGGCCGGCCACCGCGATCTGCCGCACGTCGATCAGGTCGTTGAGCTGCAGGCTGCCCTGGCGCGCGCGCGCCTCGGGGTGCTCGGGCGAGATCACCGCGACCAGCACCTCCTGGCCAAGCTCCTGGAAACCCTCGCGCTCGTCGGTGCCCGGGCGCTCGAACACCAGCGCCAGCTGCGCTTCGCCCGAGTGCAGCATCTTGAGCGCGTCGGCCTGCGGCGCCGAGAGCACCTCGACGATCAGCGCCGGAAATTCCGTGGCCAGCACCGCGAGCGGCTGGCTCCAGGGCGCCGACAGCAGTTCGGGCGCGATGGCGATGGTGAGCTGGCGCTCCAGCCCCTGGTGCAGGGCCTGCGCGTGCGCCTGCAGCCGCCGCCACTGGCCCGCGATCTGGCGCGCCTGCGGCTCGAGCGCGCGCGCCGAATCGGTGGGCCGCGGCTCGCGCGTGCTGCGGTCGAACAGCGTGAGGTCGAGCTCGGCTTCGAGCTGCGCGATGGTCATGCTCACGGCCGAGGGCACGCGTCCGAGCTGGCGCGCCGCGGCCGAGAACGAGCCCGCGTCGAGCACCGCCAGGAACACGCGCAGGTTGTCGCTGGTGAAGGCCATGACCCCAAACCTATCAGAATTTCTGAAAGCTTCCGACTTTTTTGTTCAGAAACAGACACATAAGATGCCCGCATTGCCCCCGCCAACCGGCCCGGGGTGCCGCCATCCCGGAGCGTTCGCCATGCAAGGCCTCCGACGCAAAGTCGTCTACCTCACCCTTTACGAAGCCATCGCCATCGTGTCGTCGAGCGCCGGCCTGGCGCTGCTTTCGGGCAGCGGCATGGGCCACGCGAGCGTGGCCGCGGCGGCGGCCTCGGTGATCGCCGTGGTGTGGAACCTGGTCTACAACACCCTGTTCGAGCGCTGGGAAGCGCGCCAGACCACCAAGGGCCGCAGCGTGCTGCGCCGGGTGGTGCACGCCGTGGGCTTCGAAACGGGCCTGGTGGTGACGCTGGTGCCGCTGTTCGCCTGGTGGCTGGGCATCACGCTCTGGCAGGCCTTCGTGCTCGACCTTGGCCTGATCGTGTTCTTCCTCATCTACACCTTCGTGTTCAACCTGGCGTTCGACCGCGTGTTCGGCCTGCCGGCCTCGGCCGCGCCGGCGCAGGCCTGAGCCGCGCGCTCAGGAGTCCTGGAACAGGCTCTCGCGCACGCCCGACCCGTCAGGCAGCGCGAAATCCTGGCGCACCGCGCGCCCGAAATAGCCCTGGCGCACCGCCTGGCTGGTCTGCCAGGCCGCGATGGTGTTCTGCGCGCGCTGCGTCTCGAGCAGGCGCATGGCCGGGGTGCGGAAGTAGATGATCAGCGCGGCCTCGCGCGCGTTGAAACCCTCGCTCTGTCCGAGCGCGATCACGGCGCGCCGCAACTGCGGGTTCACCGTGTTCGACGCGATGCCCAGCTCGCCCAGAGCGAAGCGCAGCGCGATGCGGAACCAGAGCGTTTTGAACATGCCGTCGATTGGAGCAGCGCCGGCGCGCGCGCGCATCGGGACATGCCCCGAGCCTCGCCCATCGGGGGGAAAACCCGGGCCGCGGCGCGCGCGGATGCGGCATGCGCGCAACGCATGCGATCGGCGCCCGGTCAACGCGCGATGTGCGGGTGCTTCGCGAACTGCTCGGCCGCCCACTCCACGAAGGCCCGCACCTTGGCGCTCAGGTGGCGGTTGGGCGGGTACACCACCCACACCGGGATCGCAGGCACCTGCCAGTCTTCGAGCACGCGCACCAGCTCGCCGCGCTCGATGTGCGGGATGACCGAGAAGCTGCCGGTCTGGCCCACGCCCAGGCCGGCGAGCAGCGCGGCCGTCATGGCGTTGCTCTCGTTCACCGCGAGCCGGTAGCGGCCCGCGATCTCCAGCCGCTCGCCGTCCTTCTCGAATTCGTTCGGGTAGAGCCGGCCGGTGCGCGTGGAGAAGTAGTTGATCAGCGTGTGTTCGTCCTCGAGCTGCCCCGGGTGCGTGGGCGCGCCGTGGGCCGCGATGTAGGCGGGCGAGGCCACGGTGAGCAGGGGCACGTTGCCGATGCGCCGCGCCACCAGCGACTGCTCCTGCAGCTCGCCGCCGCGGATCACGCAGTCCACGTTGTCGGTGATCAGGTCCACCGGCCGGTCGCTCACGCCCATGTCCAGGCGGATGTCGGGGTAGCGGCGGTAGAAGTCGGGCAGCGCGGGAATGATGATCTGCCCCGCGACCGAGGCGCCCACGTCCACGCGCAGCCGCCCGCTCGGGCTGGCCTGCGCGTTGCTCATGCTGGCCTCGATGTCGTCGAGGTCGTTGAGCAAGCGGCTGGTGCGCTCGTAATAGGCCGCGCCGTCGGGCGTGACCGTGACGCGCCGCGTGGTGCGGTTGAGCAGCTTCACCTTCAGGCGCGCTTCCAGGTGCTGCACCAGCTTGGTCACCGTGCCCTTGGGCAGGTCGAGCGATTCGGCCGCCTTGGTGAAGGTGCCCGCTTCCACCACCCGCGCGAACACGCGCATCGATTGGATCTGATCCATGCCTCTCTCCTGCGGTCGTGCCGCTCAGGGGGCGGATTGTTCGTGCATTGGAAACAGACCTGTGGTCATCAAGGGCTTTTTTCGCGCCGGGGGCCTGCCTATAGTCGCCGCCATGGTTTCCACTGCCGCCCATTCCACAACGCCGACCACCACCGAGACCCTGAGCCTGCCGGGCCAGGCGCCGATGGCGCTGCGCGTGTGGGGCCGCAAGCCGCGGGGCGCGCGGCTGCCGCTGGTGCTGCACTTCCACGGCGGCACCTTCACCAGCGGCGACACGGACAGCGGCGCCTGCCTGGCCGAGCTGCTGGCCGAGGCCGGCGCCATCGTGGCCTCGCTCGACTACCCGCTCGCGCCCGCGCACCGCTTTCCGGTGGCGGTGGAAGCGGGCCACGCCGCGCTGGGCTGGCTGCACAAGCAGCGCACGCGCCTGGCGGGCAAGGACGCGCCGCTGTTCGTGGCCGGTGAAGAGGCCGGCGGCAACCTTGCGGCCGCCGTGGCGCTGATGGCGCGCGACCGCGCCGCGCCGCCGCTGGCGGGCCAGATCCTGGTGGCGCCCATGCTCGACCCCTGCAACGCCACCGCCTCGCTGCGCGAGAAGCTGGGCAGCTGCACCGAATGCAAGTGGGCCGACGGCTGGCAGCAGTACCTGCGCGGCCCCATGGACGCCGAGCACCCCTACGCCGTGCCAGGCCTCGCGCAGCGCCTCGCGGGCCTGCCGCCCACGCTCATCCTCACGAGCAGCGACGACCCCCTGCGCGACGAGGCCCTGGCCTACGCCGAGCGCCTGCGGGGCGCGGGCATCGCCGTGCACGGCGGCCTGCTGCAACCGGCCACGGGCTGGCCCGAATCGCTGAGCGAGCAGCCCGCCGACGCCTGCCCCTTCGCCGACGACGTGCGCGCGCAGCTGCGCGCCTTCCTGCAGGCCACCGCGCCGCCGCCTTCGTGATCGCGGCGGCCGCGCGCCGCCCGCCCCTTCCGCCGCATTCCCCTGGTTTCCCCCATCGCTCCCCCGGCCACAAGCCGGGGCGGGCCGCTGTTTTCTTTTTTCTCAGGAAAGCCCTCACCATGTCCCGCTCTCCCCTGTTCCCGCGCCGCCTCTGGTGGCCCACCGGCACCGCGATCGCGGCCATCGCCGTGGCCGTGTTCGTGCTCACGCAGAAAGCCCCGAGCGCCCAGGCGCAGGCGCCCGCGGCGCCGCCGCCCCTGCCGGTGTCGGTGGCCACGGTGGAGGCCACCGAGGTCGCGGCCTGGCAGGCCTTCTCGGGCCGGCTCGAGGCCGTGGAGCGCGTCGAGGTGCGCTCGCGCGTGGCCGGCGCGGTGCTGGCCACGCACTTCCGCGAAGGCGCGCTGGTGGCCAAGGGCGATCTGCTGGTCACCATCGACCCCGCGCCCTACGAGGCCGAACTCGCGCGCGCCCAGGCCCAGGCCACGGCCGCGCAGGCCCGGCTCACGCACGCCAGCGGCGAATACGCGCGCTCGCAACGCCTGTGGGAGGACAAGGCCATCGCCCAGCGCGAGCTCGACGACCGCCACAACGCGCTGCGCGAGGCCGAGGCCAACCTGCTCGCCGCACAGGCGCAGGTGCAGGGCGCACGCCTGAACCTGGGCTACACCCAGGTGCGCGCGCCCGTGGCCGGCCGCATCGGCCGGCTCGAAGTGACCGTGGGCAACCTGGTGGCCGCCGGCCCGGGCGCGCCGGTGCTGGCCCACCTGGTCTCGGTGAGCCCCATCTACGCGAGCTTCGACGCCGACGAACAGACCGTGACCCGCGCGCTCCAGGGCCTGGGCGCGCGCGCCACGCTCGAGCGCATTCCCGTGCGGATGGGCACGGGCGAGGGCGCCGACACGCCTCACACCGGCCAGCTCCAGCTCATCGACAACCAGGTCGACCCGCGCAGCGGCACGGTGCGCGTGCGCGCCGTGTTCCCCAACACCGACGGCCGCCTCATTCCCGGCCAGTTCGCGCGCATCCGCATGGGCGAGCCGCAGCGCAGCCGCGCGCTGCTCGTGAGCGAACGCGCCGTGGGCACCGACCAGGACAAGAAGTACGTGCTCGTGGTGGGCGATGACAACAAGACCGCCTACCGCGAGGTGCGCCTGGGCGCGAGCGTGGACGGCCTGCGCACCGTGCTCAGCGGGCTCGAGCCCGGCGAGCGCATCGTCGTCAACGGCCTGCAGCGCGTGCGCCCCGGCGACGTGGTGCAACCCCAGCCCGTGCCCATGAACGCGCGCGCCGGGCAAACCCAGCAACTCGCCGCGGCCAAGCCCTGAGCCGCCGGAGTGCCGCCATGAACCTCTCCAAATTTTTCATCGACCGGCCGATCTTCGCGGGCGTGCTCTCGCTGCTGATCCTGATCGCCGGCCTGGTCGCGCTGCGCGGCCTGCCCGTGTCCGAGTACCCCGAGGTGGTGCCGCCCTCGGTGGTGGTGCGCGCCCAGTACCCGGGCGCCAACCCCAAGGTGATCGCCGAGACCGTGGCCACGCCGCTCGAAGAAGCCATCAACGGCGTCGAAGGCATGCTCTACATGGGCAGCCAGGCCACCACCGACGGCGTGATGACGCTGACCGTGACCTTCGCGCTCGGCACCGACCCCGACAAGGCCCAGCAGCTGGTGCAGAACCGCGTGTCGCAGGCCGAGCCGCGCCTGCCCGAAGAGGTGCGCCGCCTGGGCGTGACCACGGTCAAGAGCTCGCCCGACATCACGATGGTGGTGCACCTGGTCTCGCCCAACGACCGCTACGACATCAACTACCTGCGCAACTACGCGGTGCTCAACGTGAAGGACCGGCTCGCGCGCATTGCCGGCGTGGGCCAGGTGCAGGTCTTCGGCGGCGGCGACTACGCCATGCGCGTCTGGCTCGATCCGCAGAAGGTCGCGCAGCGCGGCCTCTCGGCCAGCGACGTGGTGGCCGCCATCCGCGGCCAGAACGTGCAGGCCGCGGCCGGTGTGGTGGGCGCTTCGCCCGGCCTGCCGGGCGTGGACGTGCAGCTTTCGGTGAACGCGCAGGGCCGGCTGCAGACCGAAGAAGAGTTCGGCGACATCATCGTGAAGACCGGCAGCGACGGCGCCGTGACCCGGCTGCGCGACGTGGCGCGGCTCGAGATGGGCGCGGCCGACTACGCGCTGCGCTCGCTGCTCAACAACGAGCCCGCCGTGGGCATGGGCGTGTTCCAGGCGCCCGGCTCGAACGCGCTCGAGATCTCGGCCCAGGTGCGCGCCACCATGGCCGAGCTGCAGAAGAACATGCCCGAGGGCGTGGAGCACCGCATCGCCTACGACCCCACGCAGTTCGTGCGCGCCTCGATCGACTCGGTCATCACCACCCTGCTCGAAGCCATCGCGCTGGTGGTGATCGTGGTGATCGTGTTCCTGCAGACCTGGCGCGCGTCCATCATCCCGCTGCTCGCGGTGCCGGTGTCGGTGGTGGGCACCTTCGCGGTGCTGCACCTGCTGGGCTTTTCCATCAACGCGCTGTCGCTGTTCGGACTGGTGCTGGCCATCGGCATCGTGGTCGACGACGCGATCGTGGTGGTGGAGAACGTGGAGCGCAACATCGAGGCCGGCCTGAGCCCGCGCGAGGCCACCTACCGCGCCATGCGCGAGGTCTCGGGCCCGATCATCGCGATCGC
The DNA here is from genome assembly GCF_049843535.1 of Hydrogenophaga sp. T2. NCBI lineage: Bacteria > Pseudomonadati > Pseudomonadota > Betaproteobacteria > Burkholderiales > Comamonadaceae > Hydrogenophaga > Hydrogenophaga sp. T2. Next base: position 483,783 of record NZ_JBBHZJ010000002.1, read on the forward strand.
GCTGGTGCTGGTGGCGGTGTTCGTGCCGCTGGCCTTCATCAGCGGTCTCACGGGCCAGTTCTACAAGCAGTTCGCGGTGACCATCGCGATCTCCACCGTGATCTCGGCGGTCAACTCGCTCACGCTGTCGCCCGCGCTGTCGGCACTGCTGCTGCGCGGCCACGACGCCCCAAAGGACGCGCTCACGCGCGGCATGGACCGCGTGTTCGGCCGCTTCTTCCGCGCCTTCAACCGCTTCTTCGACCGCAGCGCCCAGGCCTACAGCGGCGGCGTGCGCCGCGCCATCTCGCGCAAGGCGCTGATGATGGGCCTGTACCTGGTGCTCGCCGCGCTCACCGTGGGCCTGTTCAAGGCCGTGCCCGGCGGCTTCGTGCCCGCGCAGGACAAGCAGTACCTGATCGGCTTCGCGCAGCTGCCCGACGGCGCCACGCTCGACCGCACCGACGAGGTCATCCGCCGCATGGGCGAGATCACGCGGCGCAACCCCAACGTGGAAGACGCCATCGCCTTCCCGGGCCTGTCCATCAACGGCTTCACCAACAGCTCCAACGCCGGCATCGTGTTCGCCACGCTCAAGCCCTTCGCCGAGCGCCGCCGCGCCGACCAGAGCGGCGCGGCGGTGGCGGGCCAGCTCAACCAGGCCTATGGCGAGATCCAGGACGCCTTCGTGGTGATGTTCCCGCCGCCGCCCGTGGCCGGTCTGGGCACCACCGGCGGCTTCAAGCTGCAGCTCGAAGACAAGGCCTCGCTGGGCTACGAAGCCATGGACGCGGCGGTCAAGGCCTTCATGGCCAAGGCCTACCAGACGCCCGAGCTGGCGGGCATGTTCACGAGCTGGCAGGTCAACGTGCCACAGCTCTATGCAGACATCGACCGCACCAAGGCGCGCCAGCTCGGCGTGCCCGTGACCGAGATCTTCGACACCCTGCAGATCTACCTCGGCAGCCTCTACGTGAACGACTTCAACCGCTTCGGTCGCACCTACAGCGTGCGCGCCCAGGCCGACGCGCCGCACCGCGCACGCGCCGAAGACATCGGCCTGCTCAAGGTGCGCTCGACCAGCGGCGAGATGATCCCGCTGTCGGCGCTGCTCAAGGTGGACTCGGCCTACGGCCCCGAGCGCGCCATGCGCTACAACGGCTACCTCTCGGCCGACATCAACGGCGGTCCCGCGCCCGGTTATTCCTCGGGCCAGGCCCAGGCGGCCATCGAGCGCATCGCCGCCGACACGCTGCCGCAGGGCATCGGCTACGAATGGACCGAGCTCACCTACCAGGAGATCCTGGCCGGCAACTCGGCGCTGTGGGTGTTCCCGCTCGCGGTGCTGCTGGTGTTCCTGGTGCTCGCGGCGCAGTACGAAAGCCTCACGCTGCCGCTGTCCATCATCCTCATCGTGCCCATGGGCCTGCTCGCGGCCATGACCGGCGTGTGGCTCGACGGCGGCGACAACAACGTGTTCACCCAGATCGGGCTCATCGTGCTGGTGGGGCTGTCGGCCAAGAACGCGATCCTGATCGTGGAGTTCGCGCGCGAACTCGAGTTTGCGGGCCGCTCGCCGGTGCAGGCCGCGATCGAGGCCAGCCGCCTGCGGCTGCGCCCCATCCTCATGACCTCGCTGGCCTTCGTGATGGGTGTGCTGCCGCTGGTGCTGGCCACCGGCGCGGGCGCCGAGATGCGCTCGGCCATGGGCGTGGCCGTGTTCGCCGGCATGATCGGCGTGACCGCCTTCGGCCTGTTCCTCACGCCCGTGTTCTACGTGCTGCTGCGCCGCCTTGCGGGCAACCGCCCGCTGCGCCAGCACGGCACGCACGAAGCCTTTGCCAGCGGCACCGGCGGCGCGGGCGCCGACCTGCGCGCCCTGCCCGCCGCGCCCCTGAAACACTGATGGAGTTCCCCGTGACCAAGCCCCTGCTCTCGCGGCTGCTGCCGCTGGCCGCCGCCCTCGTGCTGGCCGGTTGCGCCGCCGCCCTGCCCCCGCTGCCCGCGGCCACCGACACGCCGCCCCAGTTCAAGGAACAGCGCGACCCCGCGCGCTGGACCGTCGCGCCCGCCGCCGAAGCGCAGCCGCGCGGCGAATGGTGGAAGGCCTTTGGCGACCCGGTGCTCGACGACCTGGTGGCGCGCGCCGACGCGCACAACACCGACGTCGCACAGGCCGGCGCGCGGCTGGCCCAGGCGCGCGCGCTGCTGCGCGGCGCGCAGGCCGATCGCGCGCCGCAGATCGGCCTGGGCGCGCAGGCCGCGCGCAACGCCGGTGCCACCACCACCGGCGGCCCCGCGCCCGCCACGCTGCTGCAGACCGGCGCGAACCTGTCGTACGAGCTCGACCTGTTCGGCCGGCTCGCGCGCGCCCAGGACGCCGCTGCACTCGACGCGCAGCAGCGCGAGGCCCTGCTGCAAAGCACGCGGCTGCTGGTGCAGGCCGAGCTCGCGCAGACCTACCTCGCCTTGCGCGCGGCCGACACCGAACGCGCGCTGGTGCAGGACACCGCGCGCGCCTACGGCGACACACTGCGCCTCACGCAGCGCCGCTTCGAGGCCGGCGACGTGGCCGAGCTCGACGTGATCCGCATCCAGACCGAGCTCGCGGCCACCGAGGCCGAGTCCTTTGCGCTGGAGCGCCAGCGCAGCGCGCTGGAGAACGCGATCGCCGTGCTGGTGGGCGCGCCCGCGAGCGGCTTCACGCTGCCGGCCCGGCCCGCGGACAACGCCGCGCGCGCCCTGCCCGTGATCCCCGCGGGCGTGCCCGCGAGCGTGCTCGCCCGCCGGCCCGACGTGGCCGCCGCCCAGGCACAGCTGCTCGCGGCGCAGGCGCGCGTGGGCGTGGCGCAGACGGCGTGGTTCCCCAGCGTCTCGCTCACCGCGGCCGCGGGCTTTGCCTCACCCGAGCTCGGCGACCTGTTCAAGTGGTCGGCGCGCGCCTGGGGCTTGGGTGCGCTGCTCGCGGTGCCCCTGTTCGACGGCGGCCGCCGCGACGCCGGTGTGCAGGGCGCGCAGGCCCAGTTCGACGCCTCGGCCGCGCAATACCGCGGCCAGGTGCTCAACGCGCTGCGCGAGGTGGAAGACCAGCTCGCCGCGCTGCGCCTGCTTGACGAACAGGCGCAGGCCCAGGGCCGCGCGGTGAACGCCGCGCAGCGCGCGAGCGCGATCGCGCAAACGCGCTACCGCAACGGCCTGGTGAGCCAGCTCGAACTGCTCGACGCACGCCGCAACGAACTCGCCAACCGCCGCCAGGCCCAACGCGTGGCGGCCACGCAGCAACAGGCCACGGTGCAGCTGATCCGCGCGCTGGGTGGGGGCTGGGAGGCATCGGGCGGCTAGAACCGCCCCCCGCTGGTAGACTTTGCGAGCACCCGTTTTCCGCCAGTGCGACATGTCTCAACAACGCCCCATCCCCCTCAGTGAAGCCGCCATGCGCTCGGCCGAGCAGCAGATCCCTGCGCTGGCGGCCAAGTCGGGGCGCGCGGCATACAAGCAGGCCCTGGTCCGCACCGGGGCCGTGGTCGTCAAGACCAGCAAAGGCACGCTGGTGGAACGCAAGGCCGACGGCACGTCCACCGTGATCAAGGCCCTGCCGCCTGGCAAACGCGTCAAGGTCGGACTCGTGCTCAAACGTGGCCGCCAGGACGCCCCGGCCTGAGCGCCAAGCGCCTGCGCAGCCGCGCCTGCGGGTGCTGGCCGGCCCCAATGGCTCGGGCAAAAGCACCATCAAGGGTGAACTCAGGCCCGAATGGATCGGCGTGTTCGTCAATGCCGACGAGATCGAGCGCAGCCTGCGCGAATCCGGCGGCCTCCTGCACCTCTCGCCACTGGGCCTCACCGAAGACCCTGCCGTTCACTTGCGGCACATGCAGGCCCACATTCGCCGGTCGGCCTTTGCGCGCCAACGGGGCCTGGATGTCGCGCTTGACGCGATGGCCGTGCACCCTTCGGGTGCCTTGCAGATACCCGGCCCGTTCGATTCCTACCTCGCCTCGGTGCTGGCCGACGCCATCCGCCGCGAGTTGCTGCGCGGCGGCCGCACCTTCACCTTCGAGACGGTGATGTCGTCACGCGACAAGGTGGACTTCATGCGAGAGGCGCGCGACCAGGGCTATCGTGTCTACCTGTACTTCGTCGCCACCGACGACCCCGCCATCAACGTGGACCGCGTGCAGCGCCGCGTGCAATTGGGCGGACATCCGGTGCCCGAACGCAAAATCCGCGAGCGTTATCGGCGTTCAATTGACCTGATGGGCGAAGCCTGTGACATTGCGCACCGCGCCTATGTGTTCGACAACTCCGGTGCCCAGCACAAGCTGCTGGTGCAGGTGAAGGACGGGCACGAAATGCAGATCGAGACGGCCACCCTGCCGCGGTGGTTCGTGGAGACGGCCTACTGGCGCTCGTTCAACGCCTGACCATCTTTCATCCCCACCATGCCCGCACCCGCCCTCATCGTCATCGACGTCCAGAACGACTATTTCCCCAACGGCCTGTTCCCGCTGTGGAACGCCGAGGCCGCGCTCGTGGCCACGCTCAAGGCCATGGCCGCGGCGCGCGCGCAGGGCCTGCCGGTGGTGCTGGTGCAGCACGTGTCGAAAGCGCCCCCCGGCGCTGCGCCCTTCTTCAACGCCGACTCCGAGGGCGTGAAGATCCACCCGCAGGTGCTGGCCGCCGCGCCCGATGCGCCCGTGGTGGTGAAGCACCAGGCCGATTCGTTCGCGCAGACCACGCTCGCCCAGGAACTGAAGGCGCGCGGCGTGGACGAGTTGCTGCTGTGCGGCATGATGACCCAGCACTGCGTGACCTACACCGCGCTCTCGAAAAGCGCAGAGGCCTACGGCAAGGTCACGGTGCTCGGCGACGCCACCACCACGCTGAGCGAGGTGGTGCACAAGCTGGCGCTGGGGGGCCTGGGCACGCGCGTGAACATGGCCACGGTGGCGCAGGCGCTCGGCGGCTGAGGCCGAGAAAGCCAAACAGATCGAGCGGGCCGGGCTCGGCGACAACGGCCTTCGCTCAAGCCGGTCGGGCGGGCCGGGTCTTGCGAGGAACGCCCTCCAGGTCCTTGTCCAGCAAGCAGTCGATGAACGCACCGAGCAGCGCCGGTCGGTGCTGCCGGTTCGGGTAATAAAGAAACAGCCCCGGGCGCGAGACCGACCAGTCCGCCAGGACCTGCACCAGGCGGCCCTGGGCCAGGAGCTCGGCCACGCCATCGCGCTCGAAGTGGTAGGCGATGCCCAGGCCGTTCACCGCCGCCGCCAGGCCCACGTCGGCGTGGTTGGTGACAACGGGGCCGTCGACCGCCACTTCCAGCCGCTTGCCCCTTTTCTCGAACTCCCATCGGTAGTGCCTGCCGTCCATCTGGAGCCGCCAGTTGATGCAGGCGTGGCCGTGCAGATCGGCAGGTGACCGGGGTGTGCCGTGGCGCGCCAGGTACGCGGGCGAGGCAACGGCCACCATGTCGAGGTCGGGCGTGAGGCGGATGGCGATCATGTCCTTCTCGAGCCGCCCCCCGACGCGAATGCCGGCATCGAACCGGCCCGTGACGATATCGGCCAGCGCGTCATCGACCACGATGTCGAGCACCACGTCGGGGTAGGCCCGATGGAAGCGCGCCAGCCGGGGCGCGATCAGCGTTCTCGCGGCCAGCCCCAGCGTGTTGATGCGCAGCGTGCCCGTGGTCTGCCCGGCGGACTCGCTGGCTTCGGCCACGGCCACGGCCATCTCCCGAAACAGCGGGGCGATGCGGCCGTAAAGCCGCTCGCCGCTCGCCGTGGGCGCGACGCTTCGGGTGGTACGGTTGAGAAGGCGCGCGCCGATGCGGCCTTCGAGCTGGCGGATGGTCTGGCTGAGCGCAGATGGCGACACACCCAGATGCTCGGCCGCGCGGGCGAAGCTCGCCCGTTCGACCACGGCCGCGAAGGCCTTCAGCTCGGCGAATTCAGACCCTCGCATTGTGCATTCCTTGCTTCATGGCGAATGCAGACTATAGGCCATTCACTTAATGAAACCAGGCGCGCATGCTCGGGCCTTCATTCAACACCCGGAGCCCTCGACATGCATGCGCTTGCCTTCCCCAACGTCCCGGCCAGCCCGACTGGCCTGCCTTGCCCCCTTCGGCCCGCACGCGGCCTGATCACCACGCAGGAGGTCTCGGCATGAGCTTCGACCTGCAACTGAAGGGGCAACGGGCCCTGGTCACGGGCGGCACCAAAGGTCTGGGCGCCGCGCTCGTCAAAAGCCTGCGCGATGCCGGCGCGCACGTGATGACCTCGGCGCGCTCGGCGCCCGAGGAACCGCTGGACGGGGTGAGCTATGTCGAGACCGACCTGACGACCGCGGACGGCGTGGCCCGGCTGGCGCGCGCGGCCACCGAGCGCTGGGGCGGCGTGGACATCCTGGTCAATTCCCTCGGCGGCTCGAACGCACCGGCGGGCGGTTTCGCGGCCCTGGACGACGCGGCGTGGCTCGACGAGCTCAACCTGAACCTGCTGTCTGCCGTTCGCCTGGACCGCGCCCTGCTGCCCGCCATGCTGGCCCAGGGCGCGGGCGTCATCCTGCACGTGACCTCGATCCAGCGCGTGCTGCCGCTGCCCGAGTCGACCACCGCCTACGCCGCGGCCAAAGGCGCCCTGTCGACCTACAGCAAATCCTTGTCCAAAGAGGTCACGCCCAAGGGCGTTCGCGTTCTGCGCGTTTCACCGGGCTGGATCGAGACCGAGGCTTCGGTGGCGTTCGCCGAGCGCATGGCGGCCCAGGCCGGCACCGACTACGAGGGCGGCAAAAAAATGGTCATGGACTGGCTGGGCGGCATCCCCGTCGGCCGGCCCGCCCGGCCGCAGGAAGTCGCCGACCTGATCACCTTCCTGGTCTCGCCGCGCGCGGCGTCGGTGTCGGGCTCGGAGCACGTGATCGATGGCGGCACCGTGCCCACGGTGTAGGTCGCTGCACAGGGCCGCCCGCGAGGGCGGCGCCGGGCCGCTCCGTGGCTTCGCCGCGGGCGACCAGCCCTCGCGGCGGTGGCGCGCGGCATGCGACCATCGCGCCATGGCCAAACCCCCGCCCCCTCACCTGCAACGCACCGTCGTCATGGGCACCGTGGGCCGCAGCGGCGGCGCGGTGCTGCGCGAGCTGCTCGGCCAGGTGCCGCCACCGCCCGTCACCGTGCTGGGCACGCGCCCGTTCCGCCACCTGCCGCGCGGCCTCATGCAGGCCGTGGTCGAAGGCCAGGGCTGGGCCGCGTGCCTGCGCCACATCGATGCGGGCGACCGCGTGCTCATCGTGTTCGACACGCAGCGCCACGAGCGCGAAAGCGTGTTCTGGCGGCTCGAGCGCGCGCACCTGATCGACCTCGCGAGCGCGCTGCACGCGCGCGGCCTGCAGCGGCTCGACGTGGTCTTTGCCCCCGACCAGCCCGCGAGCGCCGCCGAAACGGTGGCGCTCAAGAGCCTGGGCTACGGCATCCACGTGCCCGGCCCGGGCCAGCGCGCGGTGGCCAAGGCCACGGGCGGCGCCACGAGCGCGCCCGCGCGCCTGGGCCAGTGGGTGATCCACATCCTGGTCGACACCATGCGCCAGTTCAGCCAGAGCCTGATCCACGGGCGGCGGCAGCAGCGCGAGCGCGCGCGGACGCGCCAGCGCGAACGCGAAACGGGCGACCGGGGCGACTGAATCCGGGGCGCGACGACCCGCGCTTGTTGCCGATCGCGAAACAGTGCGTTGTGGGCGCGGTGGTTTTTCGAAACGGGGCCGGCTTTCACAATCCATCCCATGCCGAACACAAACAGCGGCATGTGAAAGAACCCAAGTCAAGCCACCCGCTCAACCTCTGTTTCGAAAGACCCCATCATGAAAACCGCTCAAAGCCTCGCCCTCTCCGTTGTCCTCGCCCTGTCGGCCGGCGCCTCGTTCGCCCAAGGCCCGATCGAGGGCAATGAGGTGTTCCACTTCACCTCCACGCTGAGCCGCGCCGAAGTGCAGGCCCAGGCCGTGCAAGCCAACCGCGACGGCCTGATCGCCCGCGGCGAAGCCACGGAGCAGCCCGGCACCGCCATCGCCAGCGGCCTGAGCCGCGAGCAGGTGCGCGCCGAAGCCGCGCTCGCGCTCAAGCAGGGCCGCACGGCCCGCGGCGAGATCGTGCCGACCGGCGTCTGAACGCCGCGCTTCGCGCCCGAACAAGAAGGCCCTCAGGGGCCTTTTTTGTTTTGGCGGCCGCTGGCGAGGTGCCCCGGTAACATAGTCCCCCTGGCTATCTTGAGGCGCAAGCATGTCCCACACCCTGCGAAAGAAAACCAAGCTGCTGGCGCGCGTGCGGCGCATCAAAGGCCAGCTCGAAGGCATCGAGCGCGCGCTCGATGCGGACCTGGCCTGCGGCGAGGTGCTGCGCCAGCTGGCCTCGGCGCGGGGCGCGTTGAACGGCCTGACCGCCGAGCTGATGGAAGACCACCTGCTGGAGCACGTGGTCGAGGCCGAGAGCGCCAAGGCGCGCCGGCTGGGTGGCCAGGAGATGGCCGAGGTGATCCGGGCGTACCTCAAATGAACGCCTTGCCTTCCCCGGCGGCGCCCTTTGCCGCGCCCCACACGCACCACTTCCTCGGCGCCGACCACGCGCGCAACGAGCGTCGCGTGTGGTGGGTGATCGCGCTGACGGCCAGCATGATGCTGGTCGAGATCGTGGCCGGCACCGTGTTCGGCTCCATGGCCCTGGTGGCCGATGGTTGGCACATGGCCACGCACGCGGGGGCCCTGCTCATCACCGCCCTGGCCTACCGCTACGCGCGGCGCCACGCCGACGACCCGCGCTTCTCCTTCGGCACCGGCAAGCTCGGCGACCTCGCGGGCTTCGCGAGCGCGGTGGTGCTGGCGCTGGTGGCCGTGCTGATCGCCTATGAGAGCTTCGTGCGGCTGGTGCGCCCCGTGCCCATCGGTTTCGAGCAGGCCCTTGCGGTGGCGGTCGTCGGCCTGCTCGTGAACCTGCTGTCGGCGTGGCTGCTCAAGAACGACCACGGGCATCACCCCCACGGGCACGGGCACGCACATCACCACGACCATGCTCACGACCACGACCACGGCGATCACGCCCTGGCCCACGACAACAACCTGCGCGCGGCCTACGTCCACGTGCTGGCCGACGCCCTCACCTCGGTGCTCGCCATCGTGGCACTGCTGCTGGGGCGCAGCCAGGGTTGGCTGTGGGCCGACCCGCTGATGGGCGTGGTCGGCGCCCTGGTCATCGCGCGCTGGGCGTGGGGGCTCATCCGGGCCGCGGGCCGCGTGCTGCTGGACGCGCCCGTCGAAGCCGCTGACCTGCGCGACGAGATCCGCGAGGCGCTCGCCGCCACCGGCGACACCGTGCACGACCTGCACGTCTGGCAGGTGGGGCCGGGGCACTTCGCGGCCATCGTCTCCATCGGCTCGGCGAACCCGCAAACACCCGCGGCCTACAAGGCCCTGCTGGCGCCGGTGCACGAGCTCTCGCACGTCACGGTCGAGGTGGTGCCGGCTTCACCGGGCGCCGCTGGTGTTCCGGACAAAGCCGCTTGAAGGATCGTCGCGATTGAAGGCTTTGCTGGACATCACGATGGCGCGACTGTCTGCGCGGGGATGAACGCGACCCGGATCACCCAGCGATGAATCGCTGCAACGACAAAGGGCCCCGAAGGGCCCTTGTGCTCTGGCGGAGCGTGAAGCTCAAACGCCCATCGGCACGATCTCGCCGCGGGCCGTGCGGCCCTGCTTGAGCGCGAGCGCGGCTTCGGCGCGCACCTGCTCGCGGCTCAGGCCGCTGGCGATGGCGGTGCCGGGCTGCTCCGTGGCTTCGCCGCGGGCGATCAGGCCGTCGCGGTTGGCTTGCACGGCCTGGGCCTGCACTTCGGCGCGGCTCAGCGTGGAGGTGAAGTGGAACACCTCATTGCCTTCGATCGGGCCTTGGGCGAACGAGGCGCCGGCGGTCAGGGCAAAAGCGAGGGGCAGAACGAAACGGGCGGTTTTCATAATGAGGTCCTTGAAACAGAGGTTGAGCGGGTGGCTTGACTTGGGTTCTTTCACATGCCGCTGTTTGTGTTCGGCATGGGATGGATTGTGAAAGTCCGCCCCGGTTTGAAAAACCACCGCGCCCACAACGCACTGTTTCAGGATCGGCAACAAGCCACCCCCATCCGAGGCCGCCATGAACCCCCTCACGCTGCATTACCACCCGCTCTCCTCGTGCTGCCACAAGGTGCTGATCGCGCTCGACGAGCTGGGCATCGACGCCGCGCTGCGGTTGCTCGATCTGGGCGACGCCGCGCAACGCGACGCACACCGGGCGCTGTGGCCCACGGGCAAGATGCCGCTGCTGGTGGACCGGGGCCGGCCCGTGCCCGAGACCAGCATCATCATCGAGCACCTGCAGCGCCACCACGCGCGCCCGGGCCGCGCGCTCATCCCGGCCGACGCCGATGCCGCGCTCGAGGTGCGCCTGTGGGACCGCCTGTTCGACCTCTACGTGATGACACCCATGCAGGCCCTCACGGGCGATCTGCTGCGGCCCGAAGCCGAACGCGATCCCCTGGGCGTGGCACAGGCGCGCGAGCGCCTGGCCTCGACCTACGCCCTGCTGGACGAGCGGCTCGCGGGCCGCACCTGGGTCTGCGGCGATGCCTTCAGCATGGCCGATTGCGCCGCGGCGCCGGCGCTGTTCTACGCCGTGACCCACCTGCCCTTTGCGCCGCAACAGGCCTCGCTGTCGGCCTACTTCGAGCGCCTGGTGGCCCGCCCCTCGGTCGCGCGCACGATCGAGCAGGCCAGGCCCTGGTTCGCGCACTACCCGGGGCGCGCGGGCCTGGCGCGGCGCTTCTACGACCCGGCGGCCGGCGCAGCCGCCGCGTAACGCGCCTCCAGCGCGTCCCACGCGGGCTTGTCCACCAGCCGCTGGCGCGCTTCGAACGGCAGCAGCAGCGACGGGTCTTCGTGCAGCACCCCGTGCTCGCGCAGCGCGCCGAGCGCGCGCTGCATGCCCAGGCAGGCGCCCTGCAGCGCCGCGTTCGCATAGAGCACGAAGCTGTAGCCCCAGGCCGCGAGCTGCGGCGCGGGCACGGGCGGCGTGCGGCCGCCCACCACCAGGTTCATGAGCAGCGGCTGCGGCAGCAGCGCGGGCAGGCGCTGCATCTGGTCGAGGCCGGTGAGCGCCTCCACAAAGAGCACGTCGGCGCCGGCCTCGGCGAAGCGCTGCGCGCGCTCCACCGCGGCTTCGAAGCCCAGCGTGGCGGCGGCGTCGGTGCGGGCCACGATCAGCAGGCCGCTGTCGTGGCGCGCGTCCACCGCGGCACGGATGCGCGACACCGCTTCGTCGGTGTCCACCACGGCCTTGCCTTCGAAATGGCCGCAGCGCTTGGGCGCCACCTGGTCTTCGATCTGCACCGCGTCGGCGCCCGCGCGTTCGAGCACGCGCACCGTGTGGCGCACGTTGAGCGCGTTGCCGAAACCGGTGTCGGCGTCCACGATCAGCGGCAGATCCACCGCATCGCGGATGCGCGCGGTGTGTTCGGCCACCTCGGCGAGGCCGATGAAGCCCAGATCGGGCAGGCCCAGCGCCATGTTGCTCAGGCCCGCGCCCGTGAGGTAGAGCGCGGGAAAGCCCTGCTCCGCCACGATGCGCGCCGACAGCGCGTTGAACGCGCCCGGCACCAGCGCGCCCTGGCGCTGCGCGGCCAGCGCCTTCAGGGCCTGGCGGCGCGCCACGCTCATGCCGCTGCAGCGCGGCGCGCCGCCAGCCGGCGCAGCGCCATCGGCACCACCAGCACGCTCACCGCGCACACCCACAGGCCCACGGTGATCGGGCTGCCCACGAGGATGTGCGGGTCGCCGTTGCTGATGGACAGCGCGCGGCGCAGGTTCTGCTCCATCAACGGGCCGAGCACGAAGCCCAGGATCAGCGGGGCCATGGGCACGCCCTGCTTGCGCAGCAGGTAGGCCATCAGGCCCAGCGCCACCATGAGCAGCAGGTCGAAGGTGGTGGCGTGCACCGCGTACACGCCCACGCTGGACACCGCGAGGATGCCCGGCACCAGCACCCAGTTGGGCACGTTGAGGATGCGCGTGAAGATGCCGACCATGGGGATGTTGAGCACCAGCAGGATGACGTTGGCGAGGAACATCGAGGCGATCAGGCCCCACACCAGGTCGGGCTGCTGGGTGAACAGCGCGGGGCCGGGCGTGATGTTGTAGAGCGCGAGCGCGCCCATCATCACGGCCGTGGTGCCCGAGCCCGGCACGCCCAGCGTGAGCATGGGCACGAACGAGCCGGTGGCGGCCGAGTTGTTCGCGGCCTCGGGCACGGCCACGCCGCGGATGTCGCCGGTGCCGAAGGTGTTGTCCTTGTCGATCAGGCGCTTTTCCATGGCGTAGGTCATGGCGCTGGCCACGGTGGCGCCCGCGCCGGGCAGCACGCCCACGCCAAAGCCCACCACGCTCGCGCGCAGCGTGCTCCACCAGGTGTGGGCCATCTCGCGCAGGTTGAACATCATGCGGCCGGTCTGCGTCACCAGGCCGGCGTTGCTGTGGTGCTCCTGCAGCATCAGCAGCACCTCGCTGATCGAGAACACGCCGATCACCACCACCACGAACTGGATGCCGTCGGACAGGTGCACGTCGCCGCCGGTGAAGCGGTACACGCCCGAGTTCGCGTCCAGCCCCACGCACGACATGGACAGGCCGATCAGCGCGGCGAGCGCGGCCTTCACGGGCGCCTGGCCCATGAGGCCCGCGATGCAGGTGAAGGCGAAGCACATGAGCACGAAGTACTCGGCCGGGCCGAACGACAGCGCCCACTGCGCGAGCAGCGGCGCGAACAGCACGATGCCCAGCGTGGCCACCAGCGAGCCCACGAACGAGCTCCAGGCCGAGATCGACAGCGCCACGCCCGCCAGGCCCTTGCGCGCCATGGGGTAGCCGTCGAGCGCGGTCATGATCGCGCCCGCGTCGCCCGGCACGTTGAGCAGGATGGACGAGATGCGCCCGCCGTACTCGCAGCCGATGTAGACCGCCGCGAGCAGGATCAGCGAGGCCTCGGGCGGCAGCTTCATGGCGAAGGCCAGCGGCATGAGGATGGCCACGCCGTTGATGGGCCCGAGGCCGGGCAGCAGGCCCACCACGGTGCCGATGAACGAGCCGATGGCGGCGATCAGCAGGTTGATGGGGCTGAAGGCAACGCCGAAGCCGTCGATGAGGTGACGCAGCGTGTCCATCTCAGAAGCCCCCGAGCACGAAGGACAGCACGCCCGCGGGCATGGTCACGTCGAGCAGTTTGTCGAACAGAAAATGAAAGCCCAGGCCCAGGGCGGCGCCGCCCGCGAGCGAGCGCAGCCAGTGGCCGCCGAAGGCCAGGCCCACGGGCACGGCCATGAGCGTGGTGGCGAGCGCGAAGCCCAGGGTTTCGAACAGCAGCGCGTAGGCCAGCACCGCGCCCATGCACAGGCCGGTGGCCTTCCAGGGCACGCCGCGAAAGGCCTCGGCGCCCGCGGCGGGCTTGAACACCAGCCACAGCCCGCCCAGCGCCAGCCCCGCCGCCAGCAGCAGCGGGAAGGCGCTGGGGCCCAGCGGCTCGTAGGAATACGGCGCCTCGTAGCCGCGCGCGGCCCACGCCATCGCCGCGGCCGTGCCCACGCAGGCCGCGCCCAATACACGGTCAGACATGTCAGGCCTCCCGCCGGGCCGCCCCAAGGGAGGCCTGCGCCCCCTCGGGGGGCAGCAAATACACGAAGTGATGCGCGTGGGGGCTCATGGTCAGTTCGCCGGTTTGGTGGACAGGCCGAATTCTTCGGCCAGCTTGCGGTACTCGGCCACCTGCTTCTTCACGTAGGCATCGAGCGGCGCACCCGTGAGGGCCAGCGGGAACAGGCCGCGATCGTCGCGCAGCTTGTCGTAGGCGGGCGTGGCCATCACCTTGGTGAAGGCCTCGGCCCAGGCCTGGTAGTCGGCGTCGCTCACCTTGGGGCCCACGTAGAAGCCGCGCACGATGGGCCATTCGACCGCAAAGCCTTCTTCGGTGGCGGTGGGCACGCTGGCCAGCTCGCCGGTGAGGCGCTTGCTGTGCATCACCGCGAGGATGCGGATCTTCGCGCCGGCCTTGCGCTGCTGCAGCGCCTCGGCGGCGTCGCCGGTGAACACGTGGATGTGGCCGCCCTGCAGCGCGGTGAGCGCCTCGCCGCCGCCCTCGAAGGCCACGTAGCGCATGGTCTTGGGGTTCACGCCGCCGGCGCGCGCGGTGAGCGCGGCCTTCATCCAGTCCTGGCTGCCCACGGTGCCGCCCGCGCCCAGCACCACCTTGGTCGGGTCGGCCTTGATCGCGGCCATCACGTCCTTGAGCGATTTGAAGGGCGAGTTCTCGGCCACCACGACGGCGCCGTAGTCGGTGCCGATGGCGGCCACCCAGCGCACGTCGTTCTCGGTGTAGCGGCCGAACTTGCCTTGCGCGAGGTTGAGCAGCGAGCCGCCCGAGAAGGCCACGATGGTGCCGGCCGCGTCGGGCCGCTGGGCCACGATGGTGTTGTAGGCCACCGCGCCGATGCCGCCGGGCATGTAGGTCACGCGCATGGGGTCGCCGATGAGCTTGGCGTCCTGCAGCGCGGTCTGCGCGAGCTTGCAGGTGAGGTCGAAGCCGCCGCCGGGCTTGGCCGGGGCGATGCACTCGGTCTTGGCGAGCGGGTCGGCGAGCGCGCTGGCGGCGCCGGCCGCGAGCAGCACGGCCACGAGGGTGTTGAGGGTTCGCACGGTTCGTCTCCTGGTTGTGGCGGGGGCGCAGCGCGCCGGGGGCATCGGCAGATGCTGGGGCCGCACTCTAGGAAGCCGGCACTTTCAGACCGCTTTCAAGGCGCGCGGGGTTTTCCCAGGGTTAACCCGGAGCCGTGGGGGCCGCGGCGGGCAGGGCCGGCAGCACCAGGGTCGCGCACAGGCCGCGCCCGCCCTCGCCCGGGGCCAGGCGCAGTTCGCCGCCGTGGCGCTGCGCCACGGTGCGCACGAAGGCCAGCCCCAGGCCCGAGCCCGGCACCGCGTGCGCGCGCTGGCCGCGGAAGAAGCGCTCGCCCAGGCGCGCGAGCTCCTCGGGCGGCAGGCCGGGCCCGTCGTCGACCACGGCGATGTGCACCCGGGCCGGCGCGCCCGCGCGCGGCTGCTCGCGCAGGTGCACCGTCACGCGCGTGCCCGCGCCGGTGTGGCGGATGGCGTTCTGCAGCAGGTTGCCCAGGGCCTCGCGCAGCAGGTCGGCATCGGCCAGCACGGGCATGGCGCGCTCGGGCGCATCCAGCCCCAGGTCCACGCCCTGCTCGCGCGCGGCGCTCCAGGCCTCGCGCGTGGTGGCCTCGGCCAGGCGCAGCGCGTCCACCGGCTGCAAAGCGAGCGGCGCTTCGTCGGCGCGCGCCAGGGCGAGCAGCTGGTTGGTCTGCTGGATGGTGCGGTCGAGCTGCTGGCGGATGGTGCCCAGCGCCTCGCGCTGGCGCACCGGGTCGGGCTCGCGCTGCGCGTAGGCCACCTGCGTGGACAGCGTGGCCAGCGGCGTGCGCAACTGGTGCGAGGCGTCGTCCACGAAACGCCGGCGCGCCTCGGCCTGCTCGCGGCTGCGGCCGATGTGGTGGTTCACCGCGTGCACCAGCGGCAGCACCTCGGCGGGCACGCCCTCGGGGTCCATGGGCGTGAGATCGCCCGGTGCGCGCGCCTCGACCTCCTGCCGGAAACGGTTGAGCGGGCTCATGGCCCAGGCGATGCTGGCCACCAGCAGGCCGCTGGCGAGCAGCATGAGCAGCAGGTCGCGCGCGAGCGTGCGCAGCAGCAGCGCGCGCCGGAAGTCGTGCCGCGCCTCCAGCGTCTCGGCCACCTGCACGATCACGCGCTGCGGCGCCTGCGCGCCGGCCACGGGCGTGCGCAGCTCGCGCGCGTAGCTGCCCACGCGCACGGCCTGGCCGAAGTACTCGCCTTCGTGGAACTGCGGCTTGTCGGTCTCCAGCGGCTGCGGCGGCAGCGGCAGGTCGGGGCTGCCGATCTCCACCAGGCCGTCTTCGGTGGCCACGCGGTAGAACACCTGGCCCTGGGCGGTGAGCTCGAAGAATTCGAGCATGCGGTAGGGCAGCTCCACACCCAGGCCGCCGCTGGCGGTGGAGATGCTCGAATCGATCGACTTCACCGCGCCCAGCAGCGAGCGGTCGTAGGCGGCGTCGGCGGCGTCGCTGGCGGTGCGCCACGACAGCCACAGCTCGGCGCTGGCCACCACCAGCATGCCCGGCACCAGCAGCATCAGCAGCAGGCGGCGGATGCTCACCAGCGGCCAGCGCGGGCGTTTCATGCCACGGCCTCGAGCAGGTAGCCCAGGCCGCGCAGCGTGGTCACGCGCACCGGCGTGCCTTCGAGCCGCTTGCGGATGCGGTGGATCAGCACCTCGATCGCCTCGGGGTGCACGTCCTGCTCGTCTGAGAACACGCGTTCGAGCAGCTCGCGCTTGGACAGCGGCTCGCCGGGGTGCTGGATGAGCGCGCGCAGCACCGCGTGCTCGCGCGGCGTGAGGTTGAGCGGCTCGTGCTGCAGCCGGAATTGCTTGGACGCGCTGTCGTACACCAGCGGCCCGCAGGCGAAGCGCGGGTGCTCCTGCCCGCGCGAGCGGCGGATCAGCGCGGTGAGCCGGGCCTCGAGCTCGGCCACGTCGAAGGGCTTGGCGAGGAAGTCGTCGGCGCCCGCGTGCAGGCAGTCCACGCGCTCGTTGAGCGTGTCGCGCGCGGTGAGGATCAGCACCGGCAGCCGGTGATCGGCCTCGCGCAGGTCGGCGAGCACGTCGTGCCCGTCGAGCCCGGGCAGACCGAGGTCGAGGATCAGCGCGTCGTAGCGCGTGGCCTTGAGGCTGCGGCGCACGAGGCGGCCGTCGTTGACCCAGTCGACCTGGAAGTCGTTCTGGGCCAGGGCCTTCACGAGCCAGGTCGCGAGGTCGGTTTCGTCTTCGGCGAGCAGGATGCGCATGGGAGGATCGGTGGGCGCGGGGACGGGGCGCTTCAGCCCTGCAGCGCACGCTGCGCCGCGTTCTCGGCCTCGATGGCCTGCCCGAAGGATGCCAGACCGATCTGGTTGAGCACCCGCTTGAAGCGGCCCGCGACCGCCGGGTCGAGCTGCGCCAGGCGCTCGCTGGTGCGCTGCGCTTCGGCCGCCAGGGCCTCGTCGGGCACCACCTGCCACACCAGGCCCCAGGCCTGCGCCTGCGCGGCGCTGAAGGGCTCGCCGAGCAGCATCAGGCCCTTGGCGCGCGCCAGGCCCGCGTAGGCCGGCAGCGTGGCGCTGAGGCCGCCGGTGACGAACACGCCCAGCGAGGCCTCGGGCAGCTTGAAACGCGTGCCCTCGGCCGCCACCACGATGTCGGCGTTGAGCATCCACTCGAGCCCGGCGCCCACGGTCCAGCCGTGCACCGCGGCCACCACGGGCTTGGGCAGCGCCACGAGCGCCTGCGACACGGCCTGCACCAGCACCAGGTCGTCCTCGGTGGGCGGTGCGCTCACGTCGCGCCCGGCGCAGAACGCGCGGCCCGCGCCGCGCAGCAGCAGCACCCGCACCGCGGGATCGGCCTCGGCCACGGCGATGGCCGCGAGCAGCGCGCGCGCGAGCCCGTTGTCGATGGCGTTGAGCTTGTCGGGGCGGTGGAGGGTGAGGGTCATCACGCCGCCCTGGGTGTCGATCAGCAGCCGGTCGTCGTTCATGGTCGTGTCCATCCCCCGCCCAGCGCGCCGACGAGCGCCATGCTCGCCGCCAGCCGCTGGGCCTGCACGTCGAGCGCCGCGCGGCGCGCCGCGAGCGCGGTGTTCTGCGCGGTGGCCACTTCGAGAAAGCCGATCTCGCCGGCTTCGTAGCGGTCGATCACCACGCGCTCGTTCTGGTTCGCGAGTTCCACCAGGCGCTGCTGCTGGCGGTCCTGCGCGGTGAGGCTGGCCAGCTGCGCCAGCGCGTCTTCGGTTTCGCGCACCGCCGCGAGCACGCCCGCGCGCCAGGCCGCGGCCTGTTCGTCGTAGGCCGCGGTGCTGAAGGCCTCGTTGGCGCGGCGTGCGCCGCCGTCGAACAGCGTGGCCGCGAGCTGCGGGCCCAGCGACCACACGCGCGCGGGCGCGTCGACCAGCCGCGCGAGGCTGCCGGCCTGCAGGCTGCCGCTGGCCGAGAGCGTGAGATCGGGCAGCCAGGCGCGCTGCGCGAGGCCCACGCGCGCGTGGGCCGCGGCCAGCAGGCGGTCGGCCGCGGCGAGGTCGGGCCGGCGGCGCAGCAGCCCGGCGGGCACGGCGGCGGGCGCGGGTGGCACCGCGGGCAAGGCGGCCTCGCGCACCGGCACCGGGAAATCGGCCGGCGTGCTGCCCGCGAGCAGCGCGAGCGCGTTGGCTTCGAGCGCGCGCTGGCGCTGCAGCGTGAACACCTGCGTGCGCAGCGACTGCAGTTGCGTCTCGGCCTGGATCACGTCGGCGCGCGCGACCAGGCCGGCCTCGTACTGCAGCTGGGTGATCTGCAGCGAGCGCGCGAAGGCCTGGTCGGCCTGCGCGAACAGCGCGGCCTGCGCGTCGAGCGCGCGCAGGCGCACATAGCCCTGCGCGGCCGCGAGCTGCAGCGCGAGCCGCGCGGCATCGACCAGCGCGGCCTGCGCGTCGGCGCTCGCGCTGGCGGCCTGGCGCTGCAGCGCCACGCGGCCCCAGAGGTCGGGCGTCCACGAGAGGTCGAGCCCGGCGCTGTAGAGGCTGCGCGTGCCGCCCGCGCTGTTGAGGCCCGAGGCCGCGCCGCCGCTGCTGCCGCTGCGCGTGGCCGCTGCGCCCGCGCCGAGCTGCGGCCAGGCCAGGGCCCTTGCCGCGTCCACCTGCGCGAGCGCCTGGCGGTAGCGCGCCTCGGCCTGCGCGAGCTCGGGGTTGGCCTGGGCCACGCGGCGCAGCAGGCGGTCGAGCTCGGGGTCGCCATACGCCAGCCACCACGCGGGGTCGATGGGGGCCTCAGCGGCCTTCGCGGCCTCGGCGGCCGCGGGCGCGGCATGCTGGAAGGCCACAGGCAGCGCGGCATCGGGCGCGCGGTGCGCGCCGGGATTGCTCGCGCAGGCCGCGAGTGCCAGGAGCGGGGCCAGCAGCAGCGCGCGTCGCAGCGGGGGCATGGGAGACAGGTCAGGCATGGCGGGCAACGGCGGTGTCCGACGGCGCGCGCCACAGGCGCTGGCGCAGGCGTTCGAGCATCAGGTAGACCACAGGCGTGGTGTAGAGCGTGAGCAGCTGGCTCACCGCGAGGCCGCCGATGATGGCGATGCCCAGCGGGCGGCGCAGCTCCGAGCCCTCGCCCAGGCCCAGCACCAGCGGCACCGCGCCGAGCAGCGCCGCCAGGTTGGTCATGAGGATGGGGCGCAGGCGGCGCAGCGCGGCGTCGTGGATGGCCTCGCGCGGCGCGAGCGCGCGCTCGCGCTGCGCGGCGAGCGCGAAGTCGATCATCAGGATGGCGTTCTTCATCACCACGCCCAGCAGCAGGAACAGGCCGAGCAGCGCGATCAGGCTGAACTCGGTGTCGGACACGCGCAGCGCCAGCAGGGCGCCCACGCCGGCCGAGGGCAGCGTGGACAGGATGGTGAGCGGGTGCAGCAGGCTTTCGTAGAGCATGCCCAGCACCAGGTACACGGTGACCAGCACCGCCAGGATCAGCCAGGGCTGGCGCTTGAGCGTGGCCTGCAGGCTGTTGGGGTCGCTCGCGCGCTCGCCGGTGGAAATGCTGGTGGGCATGACCAGGCCATTCACCGCGCGCTCGATCGCCTGCTGCGCCTGCTGCAGGCTCACACCGGGCGCGAGACCGTAGCTGATGCCGGCGGACGCGAACTGCGCGTCGTGCTGCACACGGTCGCGCGTGAGGCCGTAGCGCCAGGTGGCGATGGCGCTCAGCGGCACGCGCTGGCCCGCGGCGTTGAGGATGTCCACCGTCTCGAGCGCGCTCGGCTCGCTGTGGCCGCGCGGGTCGGCCTCCATCACCACGCGGTACTGGTTGAGCGGGTCGTAGAGCGTGGCCACCTGGCGCTGCGAGAAGGCGTTGTTGAGCGCGGTGGTCACGGTGTTCATGTCCACGCCGAGGCGGCGCGCGGCCTCGCGGTCCACCTGCAGCGTCACCTGCTGCGCGTCTTCGCCGGCGCCGAAGTCCACGTCGGCCAGCTCGGGCAGCGCGCGCAGGGCCTCGCCCACGGGGCGGGTCCAGCGGCGCAGGTCCTGCAGCGAGTCGGAGCGCATCACGAACAGGTACTCGTTGTCGCCGCCGCCGCTGGCCAGGCGAATGTCCTGGTCGACCGAGACGAACAGCACCCCGCCGGCGATCCTGGGCGCGCTCGCGCGCAGCCGCGCCACCACGGCCGACGCGCTCTCGCGCCGCTCGGCCAGCGGCTTCAGGCGGATGCGGAACCACGAGTTGCTGGTGCCGGTGCGCCCGCCGCTCACGCCGGTCACGTCGGCCACCGCGGGGTCGGCCACGAGCAGGCGTCGGTAGGCCTCGACCTTGGGCTGCATGCCCTGGAAGGAGAAGCCGTCGTCGCCGCGCACGAAGCCGCTGAGCTGCCCGGTGTCCTGCTGCGGCAGCATGCCCTTGGGGATGGCCACGTAGAGCCACACGTTGAGCGCCACCGTGGCGCCGAGCAGCAGCAGCGTGAGCCAGGGGTGGCGCAGCGCAAAGCCCAGGCTGCGCGCGTAGCCCGATTGCACGTCGGCCAGCAGCGTGGCGAAGAAGCGCGCCAGCGGCCCGGGCGGGCGCGGCGCGCCACCCGCGGGCAGGCCGTGCGCGCACAGCGCGGGCGTGAGCGTGACCGACACCGCGAGCGAGATCAGCATGGCCGCCACCAGCGTGATCGCGAACTCGCGGAACAGGCGCTCGACCACGCCGCCCATGAACAGGGTGGAGATGAACACCACGATCAGCGCGAGGTTCATGGCCAGCAGCGTGAAGCCGACCTCGCCCGCGCCGGCGAGCGCGGCGCGCCACACCGTGCGCCGGCCGATCTCGCGCCGGCCCGCGGCGGCCAGCGCGGCGCGCGCGCGTTCGAGGTGGCGCTGGATGTTCTCGAGCACCACGATGGCGTCGTCCACCACCAGGCCCGCGGCCACGATCAGCGCCATCACCGAGAGGTTGTTGAGCGAGAAGCCCTGCCACCACATGACCACGAGCGCGCCCACCAGCGACACCGGCAGCGCGAGCGCGGGGATCAGCGCGGTGCGCAGGTTGGCCAGGAAGGCCCAGACCACGGCCATCACCAGCACGCACGAGAGCATGAGGGCGAAGCGCGCTTCGCGCAGCGTGGCGCGGATGCCGGGCGAGCGGTCCATCACCACGCGCAGCTCGGTGTCGGCCGGCAGCAGCGCGCGCAGCTGCGGCAGCTGCTCGTGGATGGCGTCGATGGTCTGCACGATGTTCGCGCCGGGCCGCCGGCTCACCAGCAGCACCACCGCGGGCCGGTCGTTGTGGTAGCCCGCGGTGTAGCGGTTTTCCACCGAGTCGCTGACCTCGGCCACGTCGGCCAGGCGCACCAGCGCGCCGCCCTCGTTGCGCACCACGAGCTGCGCAAAATCGGCCGCGCTGCGCAGCGGCGCGGGCAGCGCGATCTGCCAGCGCCGATCGTTCGCCTCCACCTGGCCGAAGGGCCGCCAGGCGTTGGCGTCGGCGATGGCGCGGCGCACGTCGTCGAGCGCCATGCCGCGGTGCGCGAGCGCCTCGGGCTTGACCTGCACGCGCACCGCGGGCAGCGAGGAGCCGTCCACCGTGACCTCGCCCACGCCCACGATCTGCGCGATCTTCTGCGCCAGCACGGTGGACGCGTTGTCGTACAGCGCCGACGAGGGCAGCCGCGGCGACGACAGCGCGAGCGCCATGATGGGCGCCTGCGAGGGGTTGACCTTGACGAAGGTCGGGTTGCCCGGCATGCCCGAGGGCAGCTGGCCGCGCGAGGCGTTGATGGCGGCCTGCACTTCGCGCGCGGCGTCGTCGATGTCGCGCGCGAGGTCGAACTGCAGCGTGATGTTGGTGCTGCCCTGGTTGCTGTTGGAGCGGATGCTGGTGACGCCCGCGATGGCGCCGAGCGCGCGCTCCAGCGGCGCGGCCACGGTGGCCGCCATGCTCTCGGGGCTGGCGCCGGGCAGGCTGGCGCGCACCTGGATCACGGGGAAGTCCACGCGCGGCAGTGGCGACACCGGCAGCAGCCGCAGCGCCAGCAGGCCCGCGAGCACGATGGCAACCGCCAGCATGACGCTGCCCACGGGACGGCGGATGAAGAAGCGGGCCAGGGCGTGCATGGCGGCGGCGCGGGGTTCAGGCGGCGGGGGCGGCCGCGCGGCGGCGCGCGAGGCGGTCGAACGCCAGGTACACCACCGGCGTGGTGAACAGCGTGAGCACCTGGCTCACGATCAGACCACCCACCATCACGATGCCCAGCGGCTGGCGCAGCTCGGCGCCCGAGCCGCTGGCCAGCATCAGCGGCACCGCGCCGAACAGCGCGGCCAGCGTGGTCATGAGGATGGGGCGAAAGCGCAGCAGCGCGGCGCGGTGGATGGCCTCGCGCGGCGACAGGCCCAGGCGGCGCTGCGCGTCGAGCGCGAAGTCGACCATCATGATGCCGTTCTTCTTCACCAGACCGATCAGCAGCACGATGCCGATC
This sequence comes from Hydrogenophaga sp. T2, assembly GCF_049843535.1. Classification (NCBI taxonomy): domain Bacteria; kingdom Pseudomonadati; phylum Pseudomonadota; class Betaproteobacteria; order Burkholderiales; family Comamonadaceae; genus Hydrogenophaga; species Hydrogenophaga sp. T2. The sequence continues at coordinate 506,410 of NZ_JBBHZJ010000002.1, forward strand.
ACCGCGATCAGGTCGAGCGGGCGGCCCGCGAGCAGCAGCGCCGCGAGCGCGCCCACAGTGGCCGAGGGCAGCGTGGACAGGATGGTGAGCGGGTGGATGGCGCTTTCGTAGAGCATGCCCAGCACCAGGTACATCACCACCACCGCCGCCAGGATCAGCCACAGCGTGTTGGCCAGCGAGCTGCGAAAGCCCTCGGCCGCGCCCTGGAAGCGCAGCTCCACCGCGAGCGGCAGCGCGATCTGGCGCTGCACGGTTTCGATCGCGGCCACGGCCTCGCCGAGCGAATGGCCGGGCGCGAGGTTGAACGACAGCGTGACCGCGGGGAACTGGCCCTGGTGGTCGATGGCCAGCGGCGCGCGCTTTTCCACCGCGCGCGCCACGGCCGACAGCGGCACGGGCCGCGCGTCGGCGCCGCCCGCGGCGGGCCGCACGTACACGCCTTCGAGCGCGGCCAGGCCGCCGCGCGCGGCGTCGTCGCTCTCCAGCACCACGCGGTACTGGCTGGCGTGCGTGAACAGCGTGCTCACCTGGCGCTGGCCGAAGGCGCTCTGCAGGGCCGAGGCGATGTCGCCCATGCGCAGGCCCAGGCGTGCGGCGGCGTCGCGGTCGATCTCGAGGTAGGCCTGCAGGCCTTCCTGCTGCAGGTTGCTCGCCACGTCGGCGAGCTCGGGGCGCTCGGCCAGCGCGGCCAGCAGGCGCCCGGTCCACTCGGCCAGCAGCGCGCTGTCGGGCGAGCTGAGCGTGAACTGGTACTGGGTGCGGCTGATGCGGTCTTCCAGGCCCAGCTCCTGCACCGGCTGGAACCAGGCGCTGATGCCCTGCACGCCGCGCGCGCGCTCGCGCAGCCGCTCGATGAGTTCGCCCGCCGAGACCGAGCGCTGCGCGTGCGGCGCGAGCGTGATCAGCATGCGGCCGCTGTTGAGCGTGGCGTTGCTGCCGTCCACGCCGATGTAGGACGCCACGCTCTGCACCGGCGCCTCGTCGAGCAGGGCGCGCGCCAGCGCCTGCTGGCGCTCGGCCATGGCGGCAAACGACACGCTCTGCGGCGCTTCGGTGACGACCTGGATCGCGCCCGCGTCCTGCACCGGGAAGAAGCCCTTGGGCACCACGAGGTAGAGCAGCGCCGTGAGCACCAGCGTGGCCACCATGGCCAGCAGCGCGAGCGGCTGGCGCTGCAGCACCCAGCCCAGGGCCTGGTCGTAGCGGTCGATGATGCCGCTGAGCCAGTCGCGCCGGCCCTCGGCGTGCGCGGGCGCGGCGGTGAGCATGCGCGCGGCCATCATGGGCGTGAGCGTGAGCGAGACCAGCAGCGAGATGCCGATGGCCACCGCGAGCGTGACCGCGAACTCGTGGAACAGCCGGCCCACCACGTCGGCCATGAACAGCAGCGGGATCAGCACCGCCACCAGCGACACGGTGAGCGAGACCAGGGTGAAACCGATCTCGCTCGCGCCCTTGAGCGCGGCCTCGAGCGGGCCCGCGCCCTCTTCGCGGTGGCGCGCGATGTTCTCCAGCATCACGATGGCGTCGTCGACCACGAAGCCGGTGGCGATGGTGAGCGCCATGAGCGAGAGGTTGTTGAGCGAGTAGCCCAGCATCAGCATGGCCGCGAAGGTGCCCACCAGCGACAGCGGCACCGCCACGCTGGGGATGAGGGTGGCGGGCAGCGTGCGCAGGAAGACGAAGGTCACGGCCACCACCAGCGCGATGGCGAACAGCAGCTCTTTCTGCACGTCGCGCACCGAGGCGCGGATGCTCTCGGTGCGGTCGGACACCACCTGCACCTTCACGTTGGCCGGCAGCGTGGCGGTGAGCTGCGGCAGCAGCGCGCGCACCTGGTTGGCCACCGCGATCACGTTGGCGCCGGGCTGGCGCTGGATGTTGAGCAGCACCGCGGGCGCGAGGCCGCAGCCGCCGGTCTGGCCCTCGGCGCAGGCCATGCCGGCCCAGGCCGCGAGGAAGCGGTCTTCGGCGCCCTCTTCCACGCGCGCCACGTCGCCCAGGCGCAGCGGCGCGCCGTCGCGCCAGGCCACGATCAGGCGGCGGTACTCGGCCACGGTGCGCAGCTGGTCGTTGGCATCGAGCAGGGTGCTGCGCAGCGCACCGTCGAAGCTGCCCTTGGGCTGGTTGTTGTTGGCCGCGGCGATGGCCGTGCGCAGCTCTTCGAGCGTGAGCCCGTTGGCCGCGAGCGCGCGGCCGTTGGCCTGCACGCGGATGGCGGGCCGCTGGCCGCCGGCCAGGCTCACCAGGCCCACGCCGGGCAGGCGCGAGATCTGGCCCGCCATGCGCGTGTCCACCAGGTCGACCACGCGCGGCAGCGGCAGGCCTTCGGAGCTGATGGCCAGCGTGAGGATGGGCACGTCGGCCGGGTTGACCTTGCGGTAGATCGGCGGCGCGGGCAGGTCGTTGGGCAGCAGGCTGTTGGCGCTTTGCAGCGCGGCCTGCACGTCCTGCTCGGCCACGCCGAGGTCGACCTCGAGCGCGAAGCGCAGCGTGATCACCGAGGCCCCGCCCGAGCTGGTGGACGACATCTGCGCCAGGCCGGGGATCTGGCCCAGCCGGCGCTCCAGCGGCGCGGTGACGGTGCGCGCGGTCACGTCGGGGCTGGCGCCGGGCTGGAAGGTGAACACCTGGATCACCGGGTAGTCCACCTGCGGCAGCGCCGACACCGGCAGCTGGCGCCAGGCGAGCAGGCCCGCGATGAGCACCGCGAGCATCAGCAGCGAGGTCGCCACCGGCCGCAGGATGAAAGGGCGCGAGAGCGAGATCGGGGCGGCGGCGGCCATGGGCGGCACCCGGTCAGCGTGGCGCGGCGGCGTCGGGCGCGAGCGGCGAGCTGGCGGGCAGTTCGGTGGCCGCCACCACGTTCACCGCGCGGCCGTCTTCGAGCCGGTCCAGGCCTTCGAGCACCACGGGCTCGCCCGCGGCCAGGCCCTTGAGCACCACGGTGCGGCCACCGCTGGCGGGGCCGAGCTGCAGTTCGCGCACGCGCGCCTTGCCCTCGGCGATCACGTACACGTAGCTGCCGCGCGAGCCGTGCTGCACCGCGTCGGTGGGCACGGTGACGGCGCCGGGCAACTGGCGCAGCGACAGGCGCACGTTGACGAACTGGTTGGGGAACAGCGCGTCGTCGGCGTTCTCGAAGCGCGCCTTCAGGCGCAGCGTGGCGGTGGCGGCGTCGATCTGGTTGTCCAGCGTGTCGAGCCGGCCCGCGGCCAGGCGGCTGCGGTTCTCGCGGTCCCAGGCCTCCACGCGCGGCGCGGCCTGGCCGGTGGCGGCGTGCGCGGCGCGCACCTCGGGCACCTGGGGCTCGGGCACGCTGAACAGCACCGCCACGGGCTGGGTCTGGGTGATGGTGAACAGGCCGTTGGCGTCGTTGGCCGAGATCAGGTTGCCCGCGTCCACGCGGCGCAGGCCCACACGCCCCGCGATCGGCGCGGTGATGCGCGTGTACGAGAGCTGCAGCTTCGCGTTGTCCACCTGCGCCTGGTCGGCCTGCAGGGTGCCGCGCAGCTGCTGCACCAGCGCGGCCTGGCGGTCGAGCTGCTGGCGCGCGATGGCGTCGCGCTGGAACAGGCCCTGGTAGCGCGCGAGCTCGCTCTCGGCGTTGCGCAACTGGGCCAGGTTCTGCTGCTGCTGGCCCTGGGCCTGCGAGAGCGCCACGCGCAGCGGCTCGGGGTCGATCTCGGCCAGCAGCTGGCCGCGCTGCACGCGCTCGCCTTCGCGCACCAGCACGCGCGCGAGCTGGCCGTCGACGCGGCTGCGCACGGTCACGGTGTTGTAGGGCGCCACCGTGCCCACCGCGCGCGCCTGCACGGTGAAGTCTTCGGTGCGCGCGGCCTCCACGCGCACGGCCACGGGCCCGCGCCAGGCGCTGGGCGTGGCCGGCGGCTGCGGCGGCGGGCGCAGCAGGAACCACCACGCCGCCGTGCCCACGGCCGCCAGCAGCACCAGCCAGAACAGGCCGCGCAGCCAGGGGCGGCGCGGGCCGGGCGCGGAGGAGCGGTCGGGATCGGACATGGGTTGGAGGCTGGCGCGGAAGGGGCGGACAGGCAAGGGTGGAAACGCCACGGTGGCGCAACCCGAGCGGGCGGGGACGGGGGCCTGCGGGGCCGCGGCGATGATAAAGACCCGCCATTACCCCAGCGGGCCACCCCCACATCGCGCGGCGCCGGCCGGCCGGGGCTCAGGGCTCACACGGATCGCCCTCGCCGGGCTTGCCCAGGTCCACCAGCGGGATCACCGCCGCCGCGGGGCCCGCGACCGCGCCCAGCGCGATCGCGCCCGCGATGCGGCCCGCGAGGCGGCGGCCTTCGATGCCCACCTGCGGCCGGCCCAGCGTGCCCGTGACGGTCACCGGCGTGCGCAGCGACAGCGGCGTCCAGTCCTTGGGCTGGGTCACCACGCGCAGCGCCAGCGATTCGTCGCGCAGGTTCACGCGGCCGCCCAGGCGCACGGTGCTGTCGCGGTTGTCGAGCACGGCCAGGCGCGGCTCCACCACGCCGTTGCGCGCCACCAGGTCGAAGCGCGCGCAGCGCAGCGGCAGCGGGTCGTCGCCGCGCACGAACACGCCCAGGGCCTGCGCGAGGTCCAGGCCCAGGCCTTCGGTGACCAGGTGCGAGACCGTGCCATCGCGCAGCCGCAGGTCGATCGGGCCGTCGAGCGAGCCCAGGATGTCAGCGGTGGACGCGCCGCGCCCGCTCAGGTCGAGCCGGGCCTGCAGCACGCCCGTGAGGTAGGGGTCGGCATTGCCCTGGCCCTGGCCTTGGCCGTTGCGGCGCAGGCCCTTCACCCAGTCGGCCAGGTTCACGCCGGCCACGTCGAGCGTGGCGCGCCAGGCCGCGGGCTCGGCGGTGCTGTCGAGCTGGGTCATGCCCTGGAAGCGCCCGCCCGAGACCGAGGCGCGCAGTTCGTCGAGCCGCAGCACGCCGGCCTGCAGCCGCACCTGGGTCTGCAGGCCGCGCAGCGGGGCCATGGCGTCGGTGCCGAAGTCCACGCGGTCGATGGCCACGCGCACGTCGGCGTCCATGGCCTTGAGCGAGGGCAGGTCGAAGCGGCGCTGCGGCAGCACGCGGCCCGCGGGCGGCGGGGTCTGGGGCCGCGCCGCCGCGGCCGGCGCGCCGATGGCGGGGCCGAGGTCGGCGAACGCGAGCCGGCTGCCGGTGAGCTCGCCCGTGAGCCGGCGCGGCTGCGTGCGCTGGAAGAAGCGCAGATCGCCCGCGAGGCGGCTGCTGCCGATGTGGGCGCGCTCGGCCTGCAGCCGCCACACGCCCGCGTCCTGCGAGAGCCGGCCGCGCAGCTCGAAGGGCGGGGTCTGCGGCAGCGTGAGGCCCAGCGGCCGGCCGACCTCGGCCAGCGAGGGGCCGCTGAAGGCCAGCGCGCCCTGCAGCCGGGGCGTGCCCAGCAGCGCCGCGGCCTGGCCGTCGTACAGCAGCCGCGCGCGGCCCACCGTGCCCTCCACGCGCAGCGGCACCCAGGGCGCGTCGCGCGCGGTGTCGGGGTCGTGCAGCAGCGGCAGCGTGCCGCCGGCGCGCGCCTGCAGGCGCAGGGGCATGGCGCGGTAGCGGCCGTTCAGGCGCGCCTCGGTGCCCGCGCCCGCGCCGTCTTCGGCCTCGCCTTCGCGCGCGCGCAGCGCGATCTGCAGATCGACGTCGGCCACCGGGTCCTGCCAGTCGACCATGCCTTCGCCGATCACGAGCGAGCCGAAGCGCGGCAGGCCGCCGAGCGGCTCGGCCTCGGCCTCGACTGCTTCGGCGCGCGGCGTGCGCGCGCCGATCTGCCAGTTCGCGCGGCCATCGGGCGTGCGCACCAGGCGCGCGTCGAGCGCATCGGCGCGCAGCGCCTGCAGGCGCAGGCGATCGCCCTGCCGCCAGCGCCACACGTCGCCCCAGCGCCAGGCCACGGCGGCGCCGCGCGCATCGAGCAGGTGCGGCGCGCCGAAGCGCGGGTCGGACGCGATGTGCAGGTGCTCCACGGCCAGCCGCGGCTGGCCGATCAGGTGCAGCCGGAAGCGCCCCTGCATCTGCACCGGCACGCCCGCGCTCTGCGTGGCCGCGCGCTCCAGCGGCGCACGCAGAAAGCGCCAGCCGCTCAGCTCGGCCGCCACCACCCCCAGGACCAGCAAGGCGCCGGCCCAGGCCAGGAGGGGGGTGAAGCGCGCGCGTGCCATGGGGGTGGGAGCCCGCCGGGCAAGCGGTGTTCCTGGCGGGATGTGTCGGGATGTAGGCCGCGCCTCACCAGGTCTTCACCAGCGCCCGCCCAGCGCGCGCAGCAGGTCCACGCGGTTGGCGCGTTCGGCCTGGCGCAGGTCCACCAGGCCTTGCTGCGCGCTGGCGAGCTGGCGCTGGGCGTCGAGCAGATCGAGCTGGCTGTTCGCGCCCAGGCGGTAGCCCTGTTCCACCAGGCCCAGGCTGCGCTGCGCGGCCTCGACCTGGGCCTGCTGGGCCGACAGGCGTTCGGCCAGGCCGTCGCGCACCGCGAGCGCGTCGGCCACCTCGCGGAAGGCGGTCTGCAGCGTGGCTTCGTAGCGGGCCAGGGCCTCGCGCCGGCTGGCCTCGCTCGCGTCCACCTGGGCGCGGCGGGCGCCGGCGTCGAACAGCGCGAGATCGAGCTGCGGCACCAGGCTCCACACGCCGCTGCCGCGGCCGAACAGGCCGCCGAGCTCGGCGCTGCGCGTGCCCGCGCTCGCGGTGAGCGTGAGGCGCGGGAACAGCGCGGCGCGCGCGGCGCCCACATCGAAGGCGCTGGCCTGCAGCGCCTGTTCGGCCGCGCGCACGTCGGGCCGCTGCAGCAGCACCTCGGCGGGCAGGCCCGCGGGAATGGCGGGCAGCGCGGTGGCGTCGCCGCGCTCGGGGGCCTCCTGCGCGGCGGGCAGCAGCGCATCGGGCAGCGGCTGGCCGGCGAGCAGTTCGAGCTGTGCGCGCGCCTGCTGCACCGCCACCGCGCTGCGCGCCGCCTCGCCGCGCGCGGCCTCGAACGCGGTGCGCGCGCGGGCGCGGTCCAGGCCCGAGCTCGCACCGCGCTGGTACTGCGCCTCGGAGAGATCGAGCGTGCGCTGCTGGCTTTGCAGGAGCTGCTGCGCCAGCGCCGCGCGCTGCTGCAGCGCCTGCAGGTCGAGCCAGGCGTTCAGGGTCTCGGCCACCAGGCTCAGGCGCGCGCTGCGCTGCGTCTCGGTCTGCGCAAGGTAGCGCGCGAGCGCTGCGCCTTCGAGGCTGCCGAGGCGGTCGAACAGGTCGATCTCCCAGGCCGCGAGGCCCAGGCTCAGGCTGTAGCTGGTGGCGGCGCCGTTCTCGAGCGTGCGCTGGCGCGTGGCCGCGGCCGACACGCCCACCTGGGGCGCGCCCGCGGCGCGCTGGATGCGGTACTGCGCCTGCACGCGCTCGACCGCGGCGGCGCTGGCGCGCAGCGAGCGGTTCTGCGTGAGCGCGATGCCCACCACCTCGCGCAGGCGCGGGTCGTTGATGAAGCCGGCCCAGTCGCGCGCGGCGGCATCGGCCGCGGCGGTGTCGACCGCGGGGGCCGGCGCGCCGGCGCGGAAATCGCTGCGCAGCGGCGGCACGGGGGCCTCGGTGCGCGGCACCAGCGAGCCGCAGCCCGCGAGCAGCGCGGCCGCGGCCAGCGGCGCGGCCAGGGCCTTCACACGCAGCGGCCTCATTGGAATACCCTCCGTGCTGCGCACTGCGGGGCTGAACGCCTTGGGAGCGGCCCGGCGGCGTTCATGCCCCCACCTCCTGCCCCGCGGCGGGGGCGGCGCGGCGCGCCGAGAAACGCCGCCGCACCCACAGGTAGAACAGCGGCACGAAGAAGATGCCCAGCGCCGTGGCGCTGGCCATGCCGCCGAGCACGCCGACGCCGATGGCGCGCTGCGAGCCCGAGCCCGCGCCGGTGGCCAGGGCCAGCGGCAGCACACCCATCATGAAGGCCAGCGAGGTCATGAGGATGGGGCGCAGCCGCTGCCGGCTGGCCTTGAGCGTGGCGTCGAGCAGGCCCATGCCCTGGTCCACCAGCGACTGCGCGAACTCCACGATGAGGATGGCGTTCTTGGCCGCCAGCCCCACGGTGGTGAGCAGGCCGACCTGGAAGAACACGTCGTTGCTCTGGCCGCCGATGTGGTGCGCGAGCAGCGCGCCCACGATGCCCAGCGGCACCACCAGCATCACGCTGAAGGGCACCGACCAGCTCTCGTAGAGCGCGGCCAGGCACAGGAAGATGAACAGCACCGAGATGGCGTAGAGCATGGGCGCCTGGTTGCCCGAGAGCCGCTCCTGGTAGCTGCGGCCCGACCATTCGTAGCCCACGCCGGGCGGCATCTGGCTCAGGACCTGCTCCATCGCGGCCATGGCCGCGCCCGAGCTCACGCCGGGCGCGACGTCGGCCTGGATCTCGTAGGCCGCGCTGCCGTTGTAGCGCACCAGCTGGCGCGGGCCGTTGACCCAGTCGCTGGTGGCGAAGGCACTGAAGGGCACCATGGCGCCTTCGGCGTTGCGCACGTACCAGTGGCGCAGGCTGTCGGGCGCGGCGCGGAAGGCCGCGTCGCCCTGCACCAGCACGCGCTTGACGCGGCCGCGGTCGAGGAAGTCGTTGACGTAGCTGCCGCCGAAGGCGATCGACAGCGTGTCGTTGATGGTGGTGGTGCTCACGCCCAGGGTGCCGGCCTTGTGGTCGTCGATGTGGATCTGCAGCTGCGGCGTTTCGGCCAGGCTGTTGACGCGCGCGCGGTTGAGCTCGGGCCGCTGGTTGGCCGCGGCGAGCAGCTGGTCGCGCGCCTTCGCGAGCGCCTCGCTGCCCACGCCGCCCAGGTCTTGCAGGAAGAGCTGGATGCCCGCGCTGCCGCCCAGGCCGCGCACCGTGGGCGGCTGCACCACGAACACGTCGGCGTCGCGCACGCGGCGCTGCAGTTCGCGGCTGAAGCGCTCGGCGAGCGCGCCCGCGCTCTGGGCCGCCTCGGGGCGCTGGTCCCAGTCGGTCAGGCGGATGAAGCCCTGGCCCGAGCCCTGGTCGCCGCCCGAGCCGCGCACGAAGTTGTAGAAGCGGATCTCGGGCTGGGCCGCGAAGTAGTCCTCGATGTCCTCGGCGATGGCCTCGAGCCGTTCGGCCGTGGCGCCCGGGGCCATGCGCACCTGGAACTGCAGACTGCCCTGGTCTTCGTCGGGCAGGAAGGAAGTGGGCAGCGCCCGGTACAGCAGCACCATGCCCGCAATAACCAGCAGGTACACCACGAAGCTGCGCACGCCGCGCGCGCTGAGCCAGCGCACGCGCTCGACGTAGCGTTCGGTCATGCGCTCGAACCAGCGGTTGAAGCCGCCGAAGGCGCGGCCCAGCACACGGCCGAAGGGCCCGCCCGGGGCCGCGTGTTCGCCCGCGTGCACCGGCTTCAGCAGCGTGGCGCACAGCGCGGGCGACAGGCTCATGGCCACCAGCACCGACAGCACCATGGCACTCACCACCGTGATCGAGAACTGCCGGTAGATGACGCCGGTGGAGCCGCCGAAGAAGGCCATGGGGATGAACACCGCCGACAGCACCACCGCGATGCCCACCAGCGCGCCGCTGATCTCCTTCATGCTGCGGCGCGTGGCCTCGCGCGGGTCCAGGCCCTCTTCGCGCATCAGCCGCTCCACGTTCTCCACCACCACGATGGCGTCGTCCACCAGCAGGCCGATGGCCAGCACCAGGCCGAACATGGTGAGCGAGTTGATGGAGTAGCCCGCCACCGCGAGCACGCCGAAGGTGCCCAGCAGCACCACCGGCACCGCGATCGCGGGGATCAGCGTGGCGCGCAGGTTCTGCATGAACAGGTACATGATGACCACCACCAGCACCATGGCCTCGATCAGCGTCTTCACCACGCCTTCGATGGACACGCTGATGAAGGGCGTGGTGTCGTAGGTCACCGTGGTCTTCATGCCCGGCGGAAAAAAGGGCTCGAGCTCGGCGAGCTTGGCCTTGACCGCGTTGGCCGTGGTGAGCGCGTTGGCGCCGCTGGCCGGGTAGATGGCCATGCCGGCCGCGGTCTGGCCGGTGCTGCGGATGTTGGTGGTGTAGCTGTCGCGGCCGAGCTCCACGCGCGCCACGTCGCCCAGGCGCAGCACCGAGCCGTCGGGCAGCACGCGCAGCACGATGTCGCGGAACTGCTCGGCCGTCTGCAGCTTGGCGCGCGCCGTGACGATGGCGGTGAGCCGCTGGCCCTCGGGCGAGGGCGGCGCGCCGATCTGGCCCGCCGAGACCTCGGTGTTCTGGGCCAGCAGCGCGTTGCGGATGTCGCCCGGCACCAGCGCGTAGCGCTGCAGCCGGGCCGGGTCGAGCCAGATGCGCATGGCGTAGCCGGAGCCGAAGATGTTCACGTCGCCCACGCCCTCGACGCGGCTCACGATGTCCTGCAGCGTGCTCGAGAGGTAGTCGCCGAGGTCGGCCGAGCTCACGGCGGGGTCGTCGCTGGTGAGCGTGACCACCATGAGGAAATCGGTGCCGGCCTTGGTGACGCGCACGCCCTGGGCCTGCACCGCCTGCGGCAGCCGCGAGAGGGACTGCGCCACCTTGTTCTGCACCTGCATCTGCGCGAGGTCGGGGTCGGTGCCGGCGACGAAGCTCAGCTGCGTGCTCGCGGTGCCCGAGGCGTTGCTCGACGACTCGATGGAGAACAGGCCGTCGATGCCCTTGAGGTTCTGCTCGATCACCTGCGTCACCGAGTCCTCGATGGCCTTGGCCGAGGCGCCCGGGTAGCTGGTGTTGACCGAGATGCGCGTGGGCGCGATGTCGGGGTAGCGCTCGAGCGGCAGCGTGAGCACCGCGGCCGCGCCCGCGAGCATGACCACGATGGCCAGCACCCAGGCGAAGATGGGGCGGTCGATGAAAAAGCCGGCCATGCGCTCAGCCCCCCTGCGCCAGCTTCGCGGGCACCGGCGTCACCACCAGATCGGGCCGCGCGCGCTGCAGGCCTTCGACCACCAGGCGTTCGCCGGGCTTGAGGCCTTCGTTGACCAGCCACTGGTTGCCCAGGCTGCGCCCGAGCCCGAGGCGGCGGCGTTCGAGCTTGTTGCCCTCGCCCACCACCCAGGCCGTGGCGTCGCCCGTGGGCGTGCGGCTCACGGCCTGCTGCGGCACCACGATGGCGCTGCGGTTCACGCCCGCGAGCAGCCGCGCGGTGACCACCATGCCGGGCAGCAGGCTGGCGCGCGGGTTGGGCACGCTGGCGCGCAGCGTGACCGCGCCGGTGCCCGGGTCCACGGTCATGCCACTCACCTGCAGCCGCGCGGGCTCGGGGTGCTCGCTGCCGTCTTCGAGCACCAGGCGCAGCTCGCGGCTGCCGCTGCCCGCGTCGAGCTGGCGGCGCAGCGCGAGCATCTCGGCGCTGCCCTGCACGATGTCGACCTGCATCGGGTCGAGCCGCTGCACGGTGGTGAGCGGCTGGGTCTGGCTGGCCGTGACGAGCGCGCCCGCCGTGACCTGCGAGATCTCGACCCGGCCCGCGATGGGCGCGGTGATGCGTGTGCGCGCGAGCTGCACCTGCGCGGCGTTGAGCGCGGCGCGCGCCACGGCCACCTCGGCCTCGGCCTGGCGCAGCGCGGCCGCGCTGTCTTCGGCGGCCTGGCGGCTGATCACGTCGGCCTGCAGCAGTTCGGCGTCGCGCGCGGCCTTGGTGCGCGCCACCGCGAGCTGGGCCTCGGCGCGCTGCAGCGTGGCGGCCGCGCCCGCCCGCTCGGCCTCGAACGCGGCGGCATCGAGCTGGTAGAGCGGCTGGCCCGCGCGCACCGTGCTGCCCTCTTCGAACAGGCGCTTCTGCACGATGCCGCTCACCTGCGGCCGGATCTCGGCCACCTCGCTGGCCGCCAGGCGCCCCGGCAGTTCGAGTTCGAGCGGCGCGTCCTGCGTGGACACCGTGACCACGCCGACCTCGGGCGGCGCGGCCGCGGGCTTCGGGGCGTCGCCGCCCTTGCTGCAGGCGGCCAGGAACATCAGGGCGCTCAGGGCGCCCAGCGTGAGGAGGGAGGGGAGCGTGCGCGGCATGGCGCGCGACTGTGCGCAAGGAATGTGGAGAGAAATTGAAGCGCCCGGGCCAGCAGGGGGTATGGCTTGTCAGGTACACACGGGCGCGACGACCATAGCCCCCATGAGACTGAGCCTGACCGCGCGGCTGTTCACCGCGGTGCTGAGCACCGCGATCGCCGTGGCCTTTGCCATGGGCGTGTTCACGCACGTCAACCTCAACCGCGACTTCCTGGGCTTTCTGAACGAGCAGGAGATCAACCGCCTCGACCAGGCCACGCTGAGCGCGGCCCTGGCCTACCGCGAGAACGGCAACAGCTGGGACTTCACGCGCCTGCAGACGCACCTGGGCGGCTACCTGCTGCGCCGCGGCGTGCCCACCGAGCAGGCCGAGGCGCTCAAGCTCAGCCCGGCCGAGCTCATGGGCGCCACGCGCCGCATGACCCTGCTCGACGCCCAGCGCCGGCGCGTGTTCGGCTACCCCAACCCGTCGACCGACGCGATCGAGCGGCCGATCGAGGTCGACGGCCTCACCGTGGGCTGGATGCTGCTCACGCCGATCGACTCGGTGAGCTCGGGCGCCGAGAAGCGCTTCGCCGACGCGCAGCGCCGCTCGGCCTGGCTGGTGGGCGGCGCGGCCACGCTGCTCGCGGCGGCGGTGGCCTTCTGGGTCTCGCGCCGGCTGCTGCGGCCGGTGCGGCAGGTGGCCGAGGCCACGCACCGGCTCGCGGCCGGCGACTACGCGGCGCGCGTGCCGGTCGACGACCGCGCCGACCGCGAGGCCGACGAGGTCTCGCGCCTGGGCCACGACTTCAACCACCTCGCGCTCACCCTGCAGCGCAACGAGGCCGCGCGGCGCGAGTTCATGGCCGACGTGTCGCACGAGCTGCGCACGCCGCTGGGCGTGCTCAACGGCGAGCTCGAGGCGCTGCAGGACGGCGTGCGCACGCTCGACGCGCAGGCGCTGCGCTCGCTCAAGGGCGAGGTGGCCACGCTGCACAAGCTGGTCGACGACCTCTACGACCTCTCGCTGGCCGACGTGGGCGCGCTCTCGTACCGCAAGGCCGAGCTCGACCTGCGCGAGCTGCTCGCCGACGTGGCCGCGGCCTTCGGCGAGCGCCTGCAGGGCCGCTCGCTGCGGCTGGCGCTCGAGCTGCCGGTCACGCCGCTGCCGCTGTTCGGCGATGCCGGCCGGCTGCAGCAGCTGTTCGCCAACCTGCTGGAGAACAGTTGCCGCTACACCGACGAAGGCGGCGCGGTGCGGCTGGCCGCGCGCACCGAGGGCCGGCAGGTGGTGGTGGACGTGCAGGACAGCGCGCCCGGCGTGCCCGCCGACCAGTTGCCGCGCCTGTTCGAGCGCTTCTTCCGCGCCGAGCCCTCGCGCAGCCGGGCCAGCGGCGGTGCGGGCCTGGGGCTGTCGATCTGCCAGCGCATCGCGCAGGCGCACGACGGAACCATCGAGGCCCGGCCCTCGCCCCTGGGCGGGCTGTGGCTGCGCGTGGCGCTGCCCCTGCCATGAACGGCGTGCTGCTGCCCATGGACCCTGGCCCGGCGCGCGTGCTCGTGGTCGAGGACGAGCCCAAGATGTCGGCCCTGCTCGCCGACTACCTGCGCGCCGCGGGCCACGAGCCCGAGTGCATCACCGACGGCCGGCAGGTGCTCGCGGCCTGGACCGCGCGCCGCCACGACCTGGTGCTGCTCGACCTCATGCTGCCCGGCGTGGACGGGCTCACGCTGTGCACCGAGCTGCGCAAGCTCGGCAGCGTGCCCATCCTCATGCTCACCGCGCGCGCCGACGAAGCCGACCGCCTGCTCGGCCTGGAGATCGGCGCCGACGACTACATCACCAAGAACCCCTTCAGCCCGCGCGAGGTGATGGCGCGTGTGAAGGCCGCGCTGCGCCGCAGCCGCGCCATGAACGGGGCGCTGCAGGACCCGGGCGCCGCCGCGCTGCAGATCGACGCCGAGGCCTGGAGCGCGAGCTGGCGCGGCCATCCCATGGACCTCACGCCGATCGAGTTCCGCCTGCTGCGCGCGCTGGCCAGCCACCCGGGCCGGGTCTACAGCCGCATGCAGCTGCTCGACGCGCTGCACGGCGACGGCCGCGACGTGACCGAGCGCGCGGTGGACAGCCACATCAAGAACCTGCGCCGCAAGCTCGATCAGGCCGGCGCGGGCGCCGAGCGCATCGCCTCGGTCTACGGCATCGGATATCGCTACGAAATGTGAAGCGGGGCGGTCAAGGGTGCCCATTGGGCGCAGACCTGCCTAAGATGTGGCCATGACTGCCATACCTGCCGGGGCTTCGGGGCTTCGCGGGCGTCGCGCTTGAAGACGCCGCTGGCCCGCGCACGGCGCCCCGTGGCCTTTCTGGGCGAGGTGCTGCTGTCGGCCGCGGCCGCGGCCGCGGCGGGTGGCCAGCGCCGCTACCGCCCGCAAGACCTGGTGCGCGTGCTGGCCGACACCAGCGCGCGCGCCGTGCCCATCGTCTGCGTGGTGAACTTCCTCGTGGGCGCGATCCTGGCCTTCGTGGGTGCGGTGCAGCTGGCCAAGTTCGGCGCTGGCATCTTCGTCGCCGACCTCGTGGGCATCGCGCTCGCGCGCGAGATGGCGGCCATCATCACCGCGGTGGTCATCTCGGGCCGCACCGGCGCGGCCTTCGCGGCCGAACTCGCCACCATGCAGACCAACGAGGAGGTGGACGCGCTCGCCGTGCTGGGCCTGCCCGCCATGGACTTCCTGGTGCTGCCGCGCGTGGCCGCGCTGCTGGCGATGATGCCGCTGCTGTTCGTGTTCGCCTGCCTCGCGGGCCTGCTTGGCGGCATGGTGGTGTCGGCCGCCATGCTCGACATCTCGCCCGCGGCCTACCTGGCGCGCACCGCCGACGCGCTCAACTGGACCCACCTGGGCCTGGGCGCAGCCAAGTCGCTGGTGTTCGGCGCGCTGATCGGCATGGTGGGCTGCTACTGGGGCCTTTACGCGCAGCGCAACGCCGCGGGCGTGGGCCGCGCCACCACGGGGGCGGTGGTGACCAGCATCGTGGGCATCATCGTGATCGACGCGGTGTTCGCCTTGTGCGCCAACACGCTGGGGATCTGAGCATGCGGCTGGCCGTGCAAGACCTCGAGATGCGCTTCGGCGAACGCCTGATCCAGCGCGGCGTGTCCTTCGAGGTGCCCGCGGGCACGATCTTCGCGGTGATGGGCGGCAGCGGCTGCGGCAAGAGCACGCTGCTCAAGCACCTCGTGGGGCTGCTGCCGCCCGCGGCGGGCCGCGTGCTGCACGACGGCGAGGACTTCTGGGCCGCCGACGAGGCCGCGCGCCAGCGCCTGCGCGGCCGCTTCGGCATGCTGTTCCAGAGCGCGGCGCTGTGGTCGTCGATGACGCTGCTCGAGAACGTGTGCCTGGCGCTCGCGCAGCAGACCGCCCTCGAACCCGCGGCACAGGCCGAGCGCGCGCGCGAGGTGCTGGCCTGGGTCGGCCTGGCGGCCTTCGCCGACTACTTTCCGGGCGACCTCAGCGGCGGCATGAAAAAGCGCGCGGGCCTGGCGCGCGCAATCGCGGCCGAGCCGCCGCTGCTCTTTCTCGACGAACCCTCGGCCGGCCTGGACCCGATCAGCTCGCGCAAGCTCGACGAGCTGATCCTCGACATCCGCGAGCGCACCGGCACCGCCGTGGTGTTCGTGAGCCACGAGCTGCCCAGCCTGTTCGCGATCGCCGACGACGGCATCTTCCTCGACGCCGACAGCAAGACCCCGATCGCGCGCGGCTGCCCGCGCGAACTCGTGCGCCAGCGCGTGCATCCCACGGTGGACGCCTTCCTGCGGCGCGAGCTGCCGCCCGAGACCGCCGCGCCCGCCGCGGCCCCTGCTTCCGGAGACCCCGCATGAAACGCAACGCCCTGCTCATCGGCAGTTTCGTGGTCGCCGCCGGCTTCATCGTGCTGGCGGCGATCTTCTGGCTCGGTGGCGACGACTGGTTCGGCCGCCAGCAGAAGGCCACCGTGTTCTACGAGGACAACGTGAGCGGTCTCTCGGTGGGCGCGCCCGTGACCTTCCGCGGCGTGGCCATCGGCCAGGTCACCGAGATCGGCATCCGCGTGGACGGCGCCACGCTGCGCACCACGGTGCCGGTGGTGCTCAAGCTGCAATCGGCCGCGCTCAACCTGAGCGGCACCGACGCGCCGGCCGACATCCCTGCGCTGGTGCGGCGCGGCCTGCGCGCGCGGCTGGCTTCACAAAGCATCGTCACCGGGCAGAAGGCCGTGGAGCTCGACTTCGCGCCCGACACCGACGCGAAGCTGCACGGCGCCACGCGCCACCCCGAGATCCCCGCGATCCAGGACCGCTTCGGCCCGCTGATCGAGCAGGTGGCCGAGCTGCCGCTGCGCGAGACCGTGCGCGAGATGCGCGCCACGGTGGAAGAAATGCGCGCCACGCTGGTGTCGGTGCAGCAGACCCTGGGCGGCGTGCAGACCGCGATGGCCAGCGCCTCGGGCGAATTGCAGAAGACCGCGGTGGCCTCGCGCGAGACGCTGAGCGCGGCCACCGAGACCATCCGCGAACTGCAGGCGAGCTCGCGCACCACGCTGGCCTCGATCGACCGCCTTGCGCAAAGCACCGAGCAGACCGTGCGCGACGCGCGGCCCGAGTTGCAGGCCGCGCTGGAGGGCGCACGCGAGGCCTCGCAGTCGGCCCGGCTCGCCATGAACCGGCTGGCCGACCTGTCTTCGCCCGACGCGCCCCTGCGCGCCGATCTCGAGGCCGCGGTGCGCGACCTGTCGCAGGCCGCGCGCGGCCTGCGCTCGTTCAGCGAGCTGCTCGAAGAACAACCCAACGCCCTGATTTTCGGGAACCGACGCGAATGAACACGCCCCTGCCGCCCCTGCCCCGCCGCTTCGCCGCGCTCGCGCTCGCGGCCGCGGCCGCCGCCCTGCTCGGCGCCTGCGCGTCGGCGCCCGAGCGATCGCCCACGCTGATCACGCTGCCGGGTGCGCCCGGGCCCGCGGCGCCGGCCGCGGGCAACGGCGCCCTGCCCACGCTCGCGCTGGCGCGGCTGGAGCTGCCCGAGTACCTGGTGTCGCGCCGCGTGCGCTACCGCACCGACGGCAGCACCCTGGCCGAGTGGCCCGACACGTTCTGGGCCGAGCGCATCGAGGTGGGCATGGCGCGCGAGTTCGCCGCCGCGCTGCGCGCGCGCCTGCCGGGCTGGCGCGTGTGCGAATCGAATTGCGCCGAATGGGGGCCGGTGGCCACGCTGCGCGTATCGATCGAACGGCTCGACGCGGTGCGGCCCGAGCAGCGGCTGCGCGCGAGCGCGCGCATCGCGGTGACGCGCACCGCGCCGCGCGGCCTGAGCGAGCAGGCGGTGGCGCACGAACTGCCGCTGGAGGCCGACACCCCGCAGGCCCAGGCGCGCGCCTACGCGGCGCTGCTGGCGCGGCTCGCGGCCGATGCCGCGGCGGTGATGCCGGGCGCGCCCGCGAACGGCACGCCCCCGGTGCGCTGAGCCCTTCAGCCGCGCGGCAGGCGGAACACCGAGACCGATTCCAGCATCTGCGCGGCCTGGCCGTTGAGGCTGGTCGCGGCGGCGGCGCTTTCTTCCACCAGCGCAGCGTTCTGCTGCGTGGCCTGGTCCATCTGCGTCACGGCCTCGCCCACCTGGGCCACGCCCGAGCTCTGTTCGCTGCTCGCGGCGCTGATCTCGCCCACGATGTCGGTGACGCGGCGGATGCTCGCCACCACCTCGGTCATGGTGCTGCCCGCGCGGTCGACCAGCGCCGAACCCTGCTCCACGCGCTCCACGCTGGCGCCGATCAGCTCCTTGATCTCCTTGGCCGCCTCGGCGCTGCGCTGCGCGAGGTTGCGCACCTCGCCGGCCACCACGGCGAAACCCCGGCCCTGTTCACCGGCGCGCGCGGCTTCCACCGCCGCGTTGAGCGCGAGGATGTTGGTCTGGAACGCGATGCCGTCGATCACGCTCGTGATGTCGGCGATGCGGCGCGAGCTGTCGTTGATGGTCTTCATGGTGTCGACCACCTGGGCCACCACCTCGCCGCCCTGCGCGGCCACGGTGGACGCGCTCATGGCGAGCTGGTTGGCCTGCTGCGCGTTTTCGGCGTTCAGGCGCACGGTGGAGCTGAGCTCCTCCATCGAGGCCGCGGTTTCTTCGAGTGCCGAGGCCTGCTGCTCGGTGCGTGCCGACAGGTCGTTGTTGCCCTGGGCGATCTGCGCGCTGGCCGTGGCCACGCCTTCGGCGTTGCTGCGCACGCGCGAGACCACCTGCGCGAGCTTGTGCTGCATGCCTTGCAGGGCCTGCAGCAGCTGCGCGGCCTCGTCGCGGCCCTCGCTGTGGATGGTGGAGGTGAGGTCGCCGTCGGCGATGCGGCGCGCGCTCTCGGCGGCCCGCGCCAGTGGCACCGTGATGGAGCGGCTGAGCACGAAGGCCGCGGCCGCGCCGAGCAGCACGGCGATCACACCGCCGGCGATCAGGATGACGCGGCCCTGGGCCGCGTTGGCGTGCGCGTCGGCCAGCGCCTGGTCGTAGGCGGCGCGCTGGAATTCCTCGAGTTTCTCGATCGACTGCAGGTAGGTCTCGGCCAGGGGGCGCAGGTCGCGCTGGAGTGCGGCGCTCACGTCTTCGCCGACCATGCGGCGCTTGAGCAGCTCGGCGCGCGGCGTGCGGTAGGCCTCGCGCGCGGCGTCGATGGCGGCGATCTGGTCCTTGCCCTGCGCCGAGGTGACGAGCTCGACCAGGCGCTTGCGCGAGGCCACCGTGAGCTCGGAGGTCTTGTCCATGCGGGCCTGCCATTCGGGCATGCGGCTGGTGTCGGAATCGAGTGCTGCGGCGCGCGTGCGCTCCCAGTTCAGGTCGATGGTCTGGCGCCACTGCATGGCCATGCGCAGCTTTTCGTTCTCGGTCGTGGCGAGCTGCTGCGTGGTCTGGGCCAGCTCCTGCAGGCGCCACACGCCGATGCCGGCCATCAGGGCCGTGATGAGCAAGACGAGTCCGAAAGCGATGGCGAGGCGGTTGGCGACCTTGAGGTCATTGAGTTTCATGCGGGCGGCGGTCAGAGACACGAAAAGAAACGGACAGGACTCGCGTATCGACCGCGCGCGGCTGCACTTGAACGGTGCACGGCGACACGACCGTTCATGCGGCTTATCATTCCGCCCATCCATGTCCTGCCCCAACCAGCCCCTCGAAATGCGACCGACCCGCGCCGCCCTGGCCGCCGCCGCGGCCCTGGCCTGGGCCGTGTTCGCGGGCCCCGCGCTGGCGCTCGACCGGCCCGCCGTGGGCCACGTGAAGACCGTCAAGGGCGAGGCCACGGTGAGCACCGACGGCCAGGTGGTGAGCGCCCGGCCCGGCACGCCGCTGCACGCGGGCAGCGTGCTGAGCACGCGCGGCGCATCGAGCATGGGCGTGGTGTTCGGCGACAACACGCTGATGTCCTTCGGGCCGAACACCGTGCTCACGGTGGACGAATACCTCTACGAGCCGGGCGCGGGCAAGCTGCGGCTGGGCGCGCGCATCGGCAAGGGCACGCTCAACTACGTGTCGGGCGCGATCGCGCGGCTGCAGCCCGACGCGGTGAGCGTGAAGACGCCCAGCGGCACCATCGGCGTGCGCGGCACGCAGTTCCTGCTCAAGGTCGAAGAAGACTGAGCCCGCGCGGGCTCACTTGGCGCTCAGCACGATGCGGTCGCCGCGTTCGCCGGCCGCGAGCCGCGCGGCGTGCAGGCGCACCAGCGGGTCGTGCGGCCACGGCGCCTGCAGCGCGCGCAGCCGCTCGGCCGCCTCGGCGTCGCGGCCCTCGCGCAGCGCTTCGAAAGCCGCCTGATAGGCCGCCAGCGGGGCGCGTTCGCTGGCGTCGGTGTCGGTGACCGGCTCGAACACCGCCAGCGCCTCGGTCTTGCCCTTGAGCACCAGCCGGCCCACGGGCCGCGCGGGGCACGGCGCGCAGGCCGACAGCGTGGTGCCCGACACGCACAGCAGCGTGCCGAACTGCTTGTTCACGCTCTCCAGCCGCGCGGCGGTGTTCACGGGGTCGCCGAGCGCGCGGTAGTCGAAGATCGTCTGCCCGCCGAAGTTGCCCACGATCACCTCGCCCGAGTGCACGCCGATGCGCGTGAGGCCGAACGCCATGCCGCGCGCCTGCTGCTCGCGCGCGAAGCGGGTGGCGAAGCGGTGCATCTCGAGCGCGCAATCGAGCGCGCGCTGCGCGTGGTCGGGCTGCACCACGGGGGCCGAGAACATGATGGCGAGCGCATCGCCCACGATGCGGTCGAGCGTGCCCTGGTGACGGAAGGCGATGGCGATCATGCCCTCGAGGTAGCGGTTGAGCAGGCCCACCGCATCGGCCGGGTCGATGGCCTCCATGAGCGCGGTGAAGCCCGCGAGGTCGGTGAAGACGAAGCTGCAGTGCTGGCGCTGGCCACCGAGCTCGAGCTGGCCCGGGTGGCGCACGAGGTGGTCCACGCGGTTGGGCGAGACGTAGCGCGCAAAGGCCTGGCGCAGCCAGCGCTGGCGGCGCTCGCTCTGGAAATGGCGTGCCAGGCTCGCGAGCGCGTACGACAGCGCCCCCGCGATCGCGGGCGTGAAGCTGTCGAGCAGCAGGCCGTGCGCCGAGAAGGCCCGCCAGCCGCCCCAGAGCAGGCCCGACACCAGCAGCAGCGCGGCGGCCGCGGCCCACAGCGAGGGCACGAAGGCCCCCACCCACACCAGCAGCACGCAGGCCAGCACCACCGCGATCGCCTCGGCCGCGATCGCCCAGCCGGGCCGCGTCAGGGTGTGGCCCGTGAGCGCCTGCTCGATCGCCTGCGCGTGCGCCTCGACGCCGGGCATGAGCCGGCCCTGCGGGTTGAAGCGCAGGTCGAGCAGGCCCTGGGCCGAGCTGCCCACGAGCACGATGTGGCCGTCGAACAGCGCCGGGTCGGCCGTGCCCGCGAGCACCTCCCAGGCGGGCACATAGCGCTGCGGCTGCGCGTCGCTGTAATGCAGCCAGAGCTCGCCCTGCGCGTTGGTGGGGATGTTGAACGCGCCGATGCGCACCGCCTGCAGCGCGGGCGCAGCGCCCTCGGCACGCTGCAGGATCACGTTGTCGACGCCCTGGGCCACGCGCAGCAGCTCGGCCGCGAGACCGGGCGCGGGCTGGCCCCGCAGCAGCAGCGCCAGCGGCACGCGGCGCACCACGCCGTCGGCGTCGGGCACGAAGGCCAGCGCACCGCTGCCGCGCGCCACGGCCTCGAGCGCGGCCAGCGGGCGCACGGGCGCACCCAGCTCGGGCAGGCGCTGCGGCGCGGGCTCGCCGAGCCACACGTAACGCGCCCGGGGTTCGGGCGCGGGACCCGCGGGCGCGGCCGGCGCGCCGGCCTGCACCGCGAAGCCCAGCACCACGGGGTGGCGCGCGATGGCCTCGGCGAACACCGTGTCGTGGTCGGGCAGGCGCTGCAACTCGGCGCGCGCGGCGGCCGACAGCGGCCAGTCCTGCGCGGCGCGTTGCGGCGCGCTGCGATCGGGCTCGGCGAACACCACGTCGAAGCCGATCGCGGCCGCGCCTTGCGCGCCCAGGCGGTCCGTCAACGCCGCGAGCCGCGTGCGCGGCCAGGGCCACTGCCCCAGGCGCTGCAGGCTGGCCTCGTCGATGTCCACGATGCGCACCGGCACCGGCGTGTAGGGCCGCGGCTGCCAGCGCTGGTACTGGTCGAAGCCCTGGTGGCGCAAGGCCTGCAGCGCCAGCGGATCGGCCAGCACCAGGCCCAGGCCGAGGCCGGCCGTGAGCAGCATCAGCAGCGCGGCGAGGGAACGCAGGGACAGGGGTTTCAAGGCAGCGGCGGGCGGCGGAATGGCTGCCCCCGAGGGTATCCGACCCGGGCGCCCGCCCGTGCGGCCGGACGCGCCCGGCCTGTGGGACAGTTCGGGCCATGAACCGCCACGCCCAGCTTCGCCCCTTGCTCCTGCTGCCCCTGGCCGCCCTGCTCACGGCCTGCGGCCCCACGCTGCCGCGCTCCTACGTGGTGCTGCTGCCCGACCGCGACGGCAAGGTGGGCCAGGTGGTGGTGACCGGCCCCCAGGGCCGGCAGGTGCTCACGCAGGCGGGCCAGGTGGCGGCGCTCGACGGCCGCGCGCCCGCGACCACACCCACGCCCGCGCAGATCGAGGCCGACTTCGGCGCCGCGCGCGACGCGCTGCCCGCGGCGCCCGAGCAGCACCTGCTGTACTTCGTGCTGGGCAGCACCCAGCTCACCGAGCCGGCCGAAGCGGCGCTGCAGCAACTGATCGCGCAGCTGCGCGCGCGCACGCCGCAGGCCATGGCCACCACCGAGGTGGTGGTGAGCGGGCACACCGACACCATGGGCAGCGAGGCCGACAACCTCGCGCTGTCGGCGCAGCGCGCGGCGCTGGTGGCCAGCCGCCTCAAGGCCTCGGGGCTGAGCTTCCTGTCGCTGCGGCAGGAGGCGCACGGCGAGAAGAACCTGCTCGTGCCCACGAAGGACGAAACCCCCGAGCCGCGCAACCGGCGGGTGGAGGTGACGGTGCGCTGAGGCGCCCGCCTCACTCCACCGTCACGCTCTTCGCGAGGTTCCTCGGCTTGTCCACATCGGTGCCCTTGGCCAGGGCCGTGTGGTAGGCCAGCAGCTGCAGCGGCACCACGTGCAGGATGGGCGAGAGCGCGCCGTAGTGCTCGGGCATGCGGATCACGTGGATGCCTTCGCTGCTGGTGATGCGGGTGTCGGCGTCGGCCAGCACGTAGAGCACGCCGCCGCGCGCACGCACCTCCTGCATGTTGCTCTTGAGCTTCTCGAGCAGCGCGTCGTTGGGCGCCACGGTGACCACGGGCATGGCCGCGGTCACGAGCGCGAGCGGGCCGTGCTTGAGCTCGCCGGCCGGATAGGCCTCGGCGTGGATGTAGCTGATCTCCTTGAGCTTCAAGGCGCCTTCGAGCGCGATCGGGTAGTGCAGGCCGCGGCCCAGGAACAGGGCGTTGTCCATGCGCGCGAAGTCTTCGGCCCAGCTGATCACCTGCGGCTCGAGCGCGAGCACGGCCTGCAGCGCCACGGGCAGGTGGCGCATGCTCTTGAGGTGCTCGGCCTCCTGTTCGTCGCTCAGGTGGCCACGCACCTGGGCCAGCGCCAGCGTGAGCAGGAACAGGCCCGCGAGCTGGGTGGTGAAGGCCTTGGTCGACGCGACACCGATCTCGACCCCCGCGCGGGTGATGTAGGCCAGCTCGCACTCGCGCACCATGGCGCTGGTGGACACGTTGCAGATGGTCAGCGTGTGCTTCATGCCCAGGCCCTGCGCGTGGCGCAGCGCGGCCAGGGTGTCGGCGGTCTCGCCGCTCTGGCTGATGGTGACGACCAGGGTGCGCGGGTCGGGCACGCTGGTGCGGTAGCGGTATTCGCTGGCCACCTCCACCTGGGTCGGGATGCGGGCGATGGATTCGAGCCAGTACTTGGCGGTGCAGCCGCTGTAGTAGCTGGTGCCGCAGGCCAGGATCAGCACGCGGTCGATGTCCTTGAACACGCGGTAGGCGCCGTCGCCGAACAGCTCGGGCGTGACGCCGGCCACGCCCTCGAGCGTGTCGGCGATGGCGCGCGGCTGCTCGAAGATTTCCTTCTGCATGTAGTGGCGGTAGGGGCCGAGCTCGGCCGCGCCGCTGTGTGCATGCACGGTGCGCACCGGGCGCTGCGCGGCGCCGAGCGAGCGGCCTTCGCCGTCGGCGATCCAGTAGCGGCCCATCTGCAGGTCCACCAGGTCGCCCTCTTCGAGGTAGACGATCTGGTCGGTCACGCCCGCGAGCGCCATCGCGTCGCTGGCGAGAAAGTGCTCGCCGCCCTCGGCGCCCACGCCCAGCACCAGCGGCGAGCCCGCGCGCGCGCCGACCACGCGGTGCGGCTCGTCCTTGTGGAACACGGCCAGCGCGTAGGCGCCGTGGAGTTGTTTCACCGCGGCCTGCAGGGCGGCGAACACGTCGCCGTCGTAGAGCGAGTCGATCAGGTGGGCGATCACCTCGGTGTCGGTCTGGCTCTCGAACACGTAGCCCCGGGCCTGCAGCGCAGCGCGCAACTCGTCGTGGTTCTCGATGATGCCGTTGTGCACCAGGGCCACGCGCCCCGCGCTGCCGCTGGCCGCGCCCGGGCCGTGGCTGAAGTGCGGGTGGGCGTTGTGCACCGCGGGCGCGCCGTGCGTGGCCCAGCGCGTGTGCGCGATGCCGGTGCCGCTGGCGATGCCCTCGGTCTGCACCTGCTGGCCCAGTTCGGCCACGCGCGCCACGCTGCGCGCGCGCTTCAGGCCGCCGCTGTGCACGGCCACGCCACAGGAGTCATAGCCGCGGTACTCGAGCCGCTGCAGCCCCTGAACCAGCACGGGCACGATGTCGCGCCCCGAAACCCCCGCCACGATGCCGCACATGCAAGCCTCCGATGTCCGTTGTTGGAAAGTGGGGCGAATGCTAGAGAGCCGCCCGTGAAATGAATGTGCGAAGTTGAACGGTTTCTGAACTTTTCTGTCGCCTCCATGAGCAATCGACGATTCGTTTCATTAGCATTTGATTCATGGAAGATTTGAACATCGACACCACCGACCTGCGGCTGCTGGAGTTGTTGCAGGACGACGCTTCGCAGAGCAACCAGGCCCTGGCCGAACGCGCCCATCTCTCGCCGCCCACCTGCCTGCGTCGGGTCAAGCGCCTGCGCGAGCGTGGGCTGATCGCGCGCGAGGTGGCCCTGCTCGACGCCGACCGCCTGGCCCCGCTGCTGGGCCACGGCCTCACCGCCCTGGTCGAAGTGAGCCTGGAGCGCCAGGGCGCCGAGGCGCTCGACGCCTTCGAGGCGCGCGCCGTGGCCGAGCCGCGCGTGCAGCAGTGCTACCGCGTGAGCCCGGGCCCCGATTTCGTGCTCGTGGTGCGCTGCAGCGACATGCCCGACTACCTCGCCCTCACCCAGCGCCTGTTCACGGGCGACGCCAACGTGCGCAACGTCAAAGGCTTCTTCAGCACGCGCTGCGCCAAGTTCGATCCGCGCCTGCCGCTGAAGCCGCCGATGTGACCGAATGGCTTAAATGCCCCCGGGGGTGTGCAGCAAAACGCACACTTGCGGCCCCGCCCCCCAATTGGGTGTTGACGCCGCGGCGCATGTGTAACAACCTTGCTACAAATTGCGCCCGCCCCCCGGCCGTGGCGCTTGGAGGAGGTTCGTTTTCATGGATTTGGTGGTGATCGGATCGGTGATCGCGGTGGTGGTGCTGGCGCTGTGCGTCTGGCTCTACCTGCGCTTCATGCGGTCCCAGGACGACGGTCGCGACGACCGTTACAGCCCGGAACGCGTGCTCTCGACCGAGCAGGTGGCCATGCTCGACTACCTGCAGGACACCTTCCCCGGCCAGGTGGTGCTGCCCAACGTGTCGCTGGCCAACATGCTGTCGGTGCGCCGTGCGGGCGACAAGGTCGCGGCCAAGCAGCGCCTCAAAGAGCAGCGCGTGGACTTCGTGGTGTGCGGCGCCGACGGCCGTCCCACCTTCG
Source organism: Hydrogenophaga sp. T2 (assembly GCF_049843535.1). Taxonomy (NCBI): domain Bacteria; kingdom Pseudomonadati; phylum Pseudomonadota; class Betaproteobacteria; order Burkholderiales; family Comamonadaceae; genus Hydrogenophaga; species Hydrogenophaga sp. T2. The sequence continues at coordinate 531,917 of NZ_JBBHZJ010000002.1, forward strand.
CCTTCGACATCGAGCAGTACCACCTGAGCAATGCCGAGGCCAAGGCGCAGCGCGCCAAGGTCAAGAACCGCATGCTCAAGACCGCGGGCGTGCGTTTCCTGCTGCTCAAGAACGGCATCCACCGCATGCCGTCGCCGGCCGAGTTCCGCGCCCAGCTCAACCTGGTGGAACTGCCCAAGCCCAAGGCGGCGCCGCCGGCGCCACAGGCCAGCGAGCGCGACAGCGTGATCAAGGAGCTCGAGAGCCAGATGTCCACGCTGGACGACCGCTTCGGCGGCTCGGCCTACCGCGATTCCGAGGTGATGGGCCTGAGCGGCCTCATGAGTCTCGAAGACGAGCTCGCGCCGCCCAAGCCGCGTGGCGGCGAGCGCCGCTACGACGGCGGCTCGTACGACGTGCGCGGCGGCCGCTGAGCCCGCCGACACGCCCGAAAGGCCTCCTCAGGAGGCCTTTTTCTGTTTCTGGGGCCGCTGCCAGCCGGGGATGCTCGCCTGGCGGCCGCGCGCCACGGCCAGCGCGCCGGGCTCGGTGCTCTTGGTGATGGTGGAGCCCGCGCCCACGGTGCCGCCCGCGCCGATGGTGACCGGCGCCACCAGCACGCAGTTGCTGCCCACGTGCACGTCGGCCTCGATCACGGTGCGGTGCTTGTTGGCGCCGTCGTAGTTGGCGGTGATGCTGCCCGCGCCGTAATTCACGCGCTCGCCCACGCTGGCGTCGCCCAGATAGGCCAGGTGGTTGGCCTTGGCGCCCGCGGCCAGCGTGCTGTTCTTCACTTCGACGAAGTTGCCGATGTGCACCTCGGCACCGAGATCGGCCCCGGGACGCAGGCGCGCGAACGGCCCGATCAGCGCGCCCGGGCCCACGCGCACGCCCGCGGCCTCGCCCTCGATGTGGGTGAAGGGGTGGATCACCGCGCCCGCCTCGATGCGCGCGTTGGCGACCACGCAGTTCGCGCCGATGCGCACGCCGTCGCCGAGCTCGACGCGGCCTTCGAACACGCAGTTGACGTCGATCTCCACGTCCTGCCCGCAGACCAGGTGGCCACGCACGTCGAAGCGCGCCGGGTCGGCCAGGCGCACGCCGTCGGCCATGAAGCGGTTGGCCAGGCGCAGCTGGTAGGCGCGCTCGAGCTCGGCGAGCTGCTGCGGGCTGTTCACGCCGGCCACCTGCACCGCGTCCGCGATGCGGTGGGCCCTGACGGTCTCGCCATCGGCCACGGCGAACTTCACCACGTCGGTCAGGTAGTACTCGCCCTGGGCGTTGCGGTTGTCGAGCCGCGCGAGCCAGCCGCGCAGCAGCCGCGTGGGCACGGCCATGATGCCGCTGTAGATCTCGGTGATGGCGCGCTGCGCCTCGCTCGCGTCCTTGTGCTCGACGATGGCGCGCACGCTGCCGTGTTCGTCGCGCACCACGCGGCCGTAGCCCGTGGGGTCGGGCAGGTCGAGCGTGAGCAGCGCGAGGTGGCGACCTTCGCTGAGGTCGATCAGGGCCTGCAGGGTGGCGGGCTCGGTCAGGGGCACGTCGCCCGAGAGCACCAGGGTCAGGCCGTCGTCGGCGAGCGCGGGCACGGCCTGCTGCACCGCGTGGCCGGTGCCGAGCTGGGGCGACTGGCGCACGAAGGCCAGCGCGGTGGCCTCGGGCGCGTGCAGCCCGGCTTCGACCTGCTCGGCGCCGTGGCCGGTGATGACCACCACCGAGCGGGCCTTTAACCCTGCGGCGCAATCGATCACGTGCTGGGCCAGTGCACGGCCGCCCAGGCGGTGCAACACTTTGGGCCGCTGGCTTTTCATGCGCGTGCCTTTGCCCGCGGCCATCACCACCACATCCACCGGTAAGGACATGAACACCTCTTTCGCGATTCGACAGCAGCGCCAGGAGGGCGGTGCCGGGTCGCGGCGGATTATCGCGCGCACCCTGCTGCTGCCTGTGCTGCTCGCGACCGTGCTCGCGCTGACCGCGTGCACCACCGCACGCCTGGCCTACACGCAGGCGCCCACGCTGAGTTACTGGTGGCTCGACAGCCATTTCGACTTCGATGGCGAGCAGGCCAGCCAGGTGCGCGGCGACATCGACGGCTTCTTCGCCTGGCACCGGCGCGAGGAGCTGCCGGTGTACGCCGACCAGCTGCGCCGCTGGCAGGCCATGGCCCCGCACGACATCAGCGCCGACGAGGCCTGCCAGCAGTTCGAGACCGCGCGCCGGCGGCTGGTGGGTGCGAGCGAGCGCCTGATCGAGCCCTTCGCGCGGCTGGCGCCGCAGCTCACGCCCGCGCAGCTCGAGCACCTGAACCGGCGCCAGGCGCGCAGCAACGACGAATTCGCCCGCGACTTCCTGCGCGGCACGCCCGAGCAGCGCCTGCAGCGCCGGCTCGACGCCACGGTGGAGCGCTACGAGCGTTTCTACGGCCGCCTGAGCGATGCGCAGCGCGAAGGGTTGCGCCAGTCGCTCGCGGCATCGCCCTGGGATGCGCGGCGCACGCAGGCCGAGCGCGAACGCCGCCAGGCCGACCTGCTGCAGGCGCTGCGCGAGGCCCAGGCCCAGCCGGCCCGCGCACGCGCCCTCTTGCGCGGCTACGCCGAGCGCCTGGTGGTGTCGCCCACGCCCGGCTACGCGGCGCAGAGCGAAGCGGCCATCCGCCACGGCTGCGCGCAGTTCGCGGCCCTGCACAACAGCGCCACGCCGGGCCAGCGCGAGCGCCTCGCGCGCCAGCTGCAGGGCTACGAAAAAGACCTGCAGATCCTCAGCGCGCAGCGCTGAGCGCTCCGCCCCCTTCCACCCCCCCCTTCCGCCGCGGTGCACAGCCGTGTGCACACGCGTGCGCACACGGGTGTGCATGGCTTCGTGCATGCCGGTGCCGCGCGCACCAGCGTCGCGCCGCCGGCGCACACATCGGGTGCATCAGGCTTGCATACAAGCCTGATGGGCCCATGGCACGGATCTGGCATGCAAGCCTGCCATGGTCAGCTCCACCGACATCGCCCGACGCATCGTCGAGGCCATCCTCGCCCAGCGGCTCGCGCCCGGCACCCGCCTGGGCGAGCAGAACCTGTCGATGCTGTTCGACTGCAGCCGCACGCTGGTGCGCGAGGCCCTGGTGCGCCTGGCCGCGCGCGGCATCGTCACCGTGAGTTCGCGCCGCGGCTGGTACGTGGTGCAGCCCTCGCACGCCGAGGCGCGCGAGGCTTTCGAGGCGCGCCGCGTGATCGAAACCGGCCTGATCCGCAGCAACGACGGCCGCGTGGACAAGGCCGCGCTCAAGCGGCTGCGCCAGCACATCCGCCAGGAGCAGGCCGCGCTCAAGGGCGAAGACGTGGGCCAGCGCAGCTACCTGCTGGGCGACTTCCACGTCTGCCTCGCCGAGTGCCTGGGCAACCAGCTGCTGGCCGACACCCTGCGCGATTTCACCGCGCGCACCACGCTGATCGCCATGCTTTATCAGAGCACGCACGACGCGGTGCAGTCGTGCGCCGACCACGTGCAGATCGTCGAGGCGCTTGAGCGCGGTGATGTCGCCGCGGCCGAGCGCCTGATGGAAGCGCACATCGGGCAGGTGCAGGCCGCGCTGCGCCTGAGCCCGCCCGCCGACCCGCTGGCCGACCTGCGCGAAGCGCTGGCGCCCGTGGGCGCGCCCCGTTCCCCCGCCGCGCGCAAGCCGGCCGACCCGTCCCCACCCGACCGCGAAACCTACCTAGGAGCCCTGCTATGAACCCCAGCAAACGCCGCCTCATCGTCCTCACCGCGGCCCTGGCTGCCACCTTCGCCATCGGCGCCCAGGCGCAGACCGCGCTCGAGGGCGTGATGAAGGCCAAGCTCATCAAGATCGCCGTGCCCACCGACTTCCCGCCCTACGGCTTCGTGGGCATCGACCTGAAACCGCAAGGCCTGGACGTGGACACCGCCAACCTGATCGCGGCCAAGCTCGGCGTGAAGGTGGAGCTCGTGCCCGTGACCAGCGCCAACCGCATTCCCTACCTGCAGACCAGGAAGGCCGATCTGGTGATCTCCACACTGGGCAAGAACCCCGAGCGCGAGAAGGTGATCGACTTCAGCGTGGCCTACTCGCCCTTCTTCCAGGCCGTGTACGGCCCCAAAGGCGCGGCCCTGCCCGACTTCAACGCGCTCGGCGGCAAGAGCATCGCGGTCACGCGCGGCGCCATCGAGGACCAGGAGCTGAGCAAGGTCGTGCCCGCCAGCACCGAGGTCAAGCGCTTCGAGGACAACAACGCCACCGTCTCGGCCTTCGTCTCGGGCCAGACCCAGTTCATCGCCACCGGTGTGTCGGTGGCCGACAACATGATCAAGCGCAACCCCGCGCTGGGCGCCGAGTACAAGCTGCTGCTCAAGGACAGCCCGAACTTCATCGGCGTGGCCAAGGGCGAAGACGCGCTGCGCGCCAAGGTCAACGAGATCGTGCTGGCCGCCAAGAAGGCCGGCGAGCTCGACGCGATGGCCAAGAAGTGGCTGGGCCGCCCGGCCGGCACGCTGCCCGAGTAAAGCGCCCGCGCCGCCATGGGCATCGAACTCGATTTCGCGGCCGTGCTCGCGCAGTGGCCGCTGCTGCTCAGGGGCATGGCCTGGACGCTCGGGCTCACGGCCGTCTCGGCCGTGCTCGGCGTGGCGCTGGGCGTGGCCTGCGCCTGGGCGCGCACCGACGGCCCGGCCGCGCTGGGCTGGCTGGCCGCGGCCTACGTGGAGCTGATCCGCAACACGCCCTTCATCGTGCAGCTGTTCTTCGTGTTCTTCGGCCTGCCCGCGGCGGGCGTGAAGCTCACGCCCGAGCTCGCGTCGGTGATCGCCATGGTGGTGAACCTCGGGGCCTACGCGGCCGAGATCGTGCGCGCGGGCGTGGAGGCCACGCCGCGCGGCCAGTTCGAGGCCGCGGCCAGCCTCGCGCTGTCGCGCGCGCAGACCTTCGTGCACGTGGTGCTGCCGCCCGCGCTGCGCAAGGTGTGGCCCGCGCTCACCAGCCAGATCATCATCGTGATGCTGGGCTCGGCGGTGTGCGGCCAGATCGCCACCGAAGAACTGAGCTATGCGGCCAACCTGATCCAGAGCCGCAACTTCCGCGCGTTCGAGGCCTTCATCGTCGCCACCGCGCTCTACCTGCTGATGTCGATGGCGGTGCGCGCGCTGCTGAACTGGGCCGGCCCGCGTTTCATCTTCGGAGGCCGCCGTGGTTGATTTCAGCCTCTGGGACATCGTGCGCAACCTGCTGCTGGCGGCGCGCTGGACCGTGGTGCTCTCGCTGATCGCGTTCGTGGGCGGCGGGCTCGTGGGTGGGCTGCTGCTGGTGGCGCGCACCGCGCGCTGGCCCGGCGCCACGGCCTTCGTGAAGGCCTATGTGCAGCTCTTCCAGGGCACGCCGCTGCTCATGCAGCTCTTCCTCGCCTACTTCGGCCTCGCGCTGTTCGGCGTCGACACCTCGGCCTGGGTGGCGGCCACGCTCGCACTCACGCTCTACACCAGCGCCTTCCTGGTGGAGATCTGGCGCGGCTGCGTGGAAGCCGTCCCCAAGGGCCAGTGGGAAGCCGCACAAAGCCTGGCACTGAGCTTCGGCGAACAGCTGCGCCACGTGATCCTGCCGCAGGCGCGGCGCATCGCCATCGCGCCCACCGTGGGCTTTCTGGTGCAGGTCATCAAGGGCACCGCGCTCGCGTCGGTGATCGGTTTCGTCGAGCTCACCAAGGCCGGCACCATGATCACCAACGCCACCTTCGCGCCGTTTCTCGTCTACAGCTGCGTCGCGCTCATGTACTTCGCGCTCTGCTTCCCCGTGAGCTGGGCCGCCCGCACGCTCGAAAGGCAACGCCATGCCCACCGCTGAACCCCACGCCATCGTCCACATCACCGGCCTGCGCAAGGCCTACGGCGCCAACGAGGTCCTCAAGGGCATCGACCTGCAGGTCGGCCGCGGCGAGGTGATCGCCATCATCGGCAAGAGCGGCTCGGGCAAGAGCACGCTGTTGCGTTGCATCAACGGGCTCGAGGTGTTCCAGTCCGGCGCGCTCACCGTGGACGGCCAGCCGCTGCGGCACGAAGACGCCGCCGCCATGCGCGAGCTGCGCCAGCACGTGGGCATGATCTTCCAGGGCTTCAACCTGTTCCCGCACCTGAGCGTGGGCCGCAACGTGATGCTCGCGCCCGCGCTGGTGAAGAAGGCGCCCGAAGCGGTGAACGCCGAGCGCGCGCGCCAGCTGCTGCAACGCGTGGGCCTGGCCGACAAGTTCGATGCGTTTCCCGACCAGCTCTCGGGCGGCCAGCAGCAGCGTGTGGCCATCGCGCGCGCGCTGGCCATGCAGCCCAGCGTGCTGCTGTGCGACGAGATCACCTCCGCGCTCGACCCCGAACTCGTGGGCGAGGTGCTGCAGGTGGTGGAGTCGCTCGCCAACGAGGGCATGACGCTGCTGATGGTGACGCACGAGATGAACTTCGCGCGCAAGGTGAGCGACCGCGTGATCTTCATGCACCAGGGCCGGGTGCACGAGATCGGCCCGCCCGAGCAGCTCTTCGGCCAGCCGGCCACGCCCGAGCTGCGGCAGTTCCTGGCCTCAGTGCATTGAGCGCATCACCACCACGATCACGCCCAGCGACAGCAGCGTGACCGGCACGCCCACCACGGCGTGGCGCTTCCAGTCGATCACGATGCCCTGCTGGCGCGCGAGGTCGGCCACGATGAGGTTGGCGATCGAGCCCACCAGCAGCAGGTTGCCCGCGAAGGTGGTCACGAGCGCCAGCGTCACGCCGGCCTGGGCATCGCCCTGCAGGTGCGGCAGCAGCAGCATCACCGCGGGCACGTTGGACACCAGGTTGCTCAGCACCACGCCCACCACCAGCAGCGGTCCGGGATCGGCCAGGCGCACGCCGTGGCCCGCGAGCCAGGCCACGGCATCGGCCGAGAGACCGGTTTTCTCGAAGGCGTGGTTGACCACGAACAGGCCGATGAACAGGATCAGCAGCGGCCAGTCGACCAGCTTCATGAAGGCCGACGAGGCGAGTCGGCGGCTGAGCAGCAGCAGCGCCGCCCCCACCAGGGCCATCACCTCGTGCGGGCCGTCGCGGAACAGGAACAGGCCCATGAGGCCGCCCGCCACCAGCAGGCCCTTGGCGGTCTGCCACAGGTCCAGCGGCGGCTCCTCGTCGGGCCGCTCGGGCACGGGCAGGGGCTCCACGCGCGCGTGCGGCACGCAGACCAGCCAGCCCCAGAGCACCACCAGGCTGATCAGCACCGGCAGCAGCGCAGCGCGCGCGTAGGCCGCGAAATCGAGCTGCAGCACCGAGCCGATCAGCATGTTCTGCGGGTTGCCGATCAGCGTGGCGGCCGAGCCGATGTTGGCCGCGCACGCCAGGCCGATGAGAAAGGGCAGCGGATTGGCGCCGCGGCGCAGGCACAGCCGCGCCACGATGGGCGTCATGGCCAGGCAGACCACATCGTTGGAAAACACGGCCGAGAGCAGCGCGGCCACCGCGATCAGCGCGGCCAGCAGCGCGGCATCGGGCAGGGGCAGCGCGCCCACGCGGCGCGTCACTGCGGCGTAGAAGCCGCCCAGGCGCATCTGCGCCGAGATCACCATGAAGGCGAACAGCAGCAGGATGGTGGGCAGGTCGACCGCCTGCGCCGCCTCGACCACGCCCATGCCCGAGAGCGCGATCACCGCGATCGCGCCCAGCAGGGCCACGCCCGAGCGGTCGAGCTTGAGCCGCGGCAGTCCGCCCAGGAACATGCCCAGGTAGACCACGCCGAAGACCACGACGATGGCCCAGTCGGCGGCGGCATTCAGCAGGGGATCGGTTTGCAGCATGGAGCGCGCATGGTAGCGGCGGGCAGCAAAAAGCCGCCCGCGGGCGGCTTGTGCGGGGCGGTGGGCCGGCTCAGGCCTGCAGCGCGGCCCACATTTCCTTGTCGCGCTCGGCGGTCCAGATGCGCGGGTTCTTGATGCCCTTGGCCTCGTCGTAGGCGCGACTCACGTCGAAGGGCAGGCAGTGCTCGTAGATGAACACGTGGCCGAACATCGGGTCCATGGTCTTGCGCGTGTGGGCCATGGCGGCCTTGAGGTCCATGTTGGCGGCCACGGCCTCCTTGCCGGCCTGGAACAGGGTGGTGACCCAGCGCTTCGTGTAGTCCAGCGCCTTGTTCACGTTGGCGTTGCCCTTCATGGCTTCGCCGCGGCCCGGCACGATGTACTCGGCCTGCAGCGCGCGCAGCGCCTCGAGCGTGGCGGGCCATTCCTCGAGCTGGGCGTCGCCGGTGTAGACGCCGGCCTCGTACTCGACGAGGTCGCCGCTGAACAGCACCTTCTCGGCCTCGACCCAGGCGATGGTGTCGCCGCGCGTGTGGCCCTGGCCCGGGTGCCAGATCTCGACCTTCACGCCGCCCAGGTCGACCGTGAGCGAGCCCTGGCGGCCCGGTGTGCCGTCGCCGATGACCATGGTGGGCCAGGTCAGGCCGGGCACGCTGTCGGCGCCGCGGAACAGGCGCGGGAAGCGCTCCATTTCGCTCTGCATGTCCTCGGCGCCGCGCTCGACGATCAGCTCGTAAGTGCCACGGCTGGCGATGATCTCGGTCGCGCCTTCGGCCGCGTAGGCGCTCGCGCCCAGCACGCGCACCGCGTGGTAGTGGGTCAGCAGCACGTACTTGATGGGCTTGTCACTGACCTCGCGGATGCGCTTGATCAGGTCCTGCGCCATGGCCGGCGTGGCGGTGGCGTCGCTCACCATGATGAACTTCTCGCCAATGATCACGCCCGAGTTCGGGTCGCCTTCGGCGGTGTAGGCCCAGCAGTGCGGGCTCAGTTGCTCGAAGGTGATCTTCTTGTCCTGCAGGTCGGCCTGGGAGGCGAAAGCTTTGCTCATGGGGCGGTCTCCGTGGAAAAGGCGGATTTTACTTAAACGAAATCGGTTTCACATAAGTAAACTGGAAAATCGCTGAACAGGCGGATCGGTTCAGGGCCGGCGCCCGCCGAAGCCGCCCTCGATCACGGCCACGACCTCTTCGGCGAAGGCCGAGTAGCTCATGGGCCCGCCGGGGCGCAGCCAGATGAAGGTCCAGTTGATCATGCCGAACAGCATCATGGTGAGCGCGGCCTGGTTCTCGGGCGTGACGCGATCCGGGTAGGCGCGCCGGATGAAGCGCGTGAAGGCCGCGACCACGTCGCGCTGGCGGTTGACCACCAGCTCGCGCTGGGTTTCACCGAGGAACTTGGTGTCGGAGACCAGGGCCGCATGGCGTGTGGCGCTGTGCTCGTACTCGGCCAGAAAGGCCCGCACCAACTCGCTCAGCGCCTCGCGCTCGCTCAGGTTCTTGCGCTGTGCCCGGCCCTCGGCCTCGCCGATCAGGGCCAGCAGGCGCTGGGTGTAGCGGTCCAGCAGGTCGAACAGGATCGCTTCCTTGCTCTCGTAGTAGTGGTAGAGCCGCGCCTTGCTGGTGCCGCAGGCCTGGGCGATGTGGTTCATGCTCGCGGCCGGGAAGCTCTGGCGCGCGAAGCACTGGGCGGCGACGTCGAGGATCTCCTCGCGCTTGAGGTCGTGGGTGGCGGATTTGGGTCGGGCCATCGGACGATTCTGCCTGCGGCCGCACAATCGACCCATGTCGGGCGCCCGCGATCCCTTCGTCGACCACGTGTGCGAGCTGCTGGCCAGCCTCGGGCCGGTGGCGGCGCGGCGCATGTTCGGCGGCTGGGGCCTGTCGGTGGACGGCATGAACGTGGGCATCGTGGCCTGGGACACGCTGTTCCTCAAGACGAATGCCGAGACCGAGCCGCAGTGGCTCGCGGCGGGCGCGCGGCCCTTCGTGTACGAGGCCAAGGGCAAGGCCATGCGCCTGCACTACCACACGCCCCCGGACGAGGCGCTCGAATCGCCCGCGCTGATGGCGCCCTGGGCCCGGCTGGCCCTGCAGGCGGCGCTGGCCGCGCGCGCCCCGGCGAAGCGGGCGCGCGCACAGAAGGCGCCGGCCCGCCGGGCGCCGCGCTGACTCAGGGCGGGTTGGACTCGAAGCGCGAGAGCACGCGGCCGCGGCCGGCCACGAGGAACTCGCCATAGCCCAGCACGCCGCGCGCGAGGCGGCCGAAGGCCAGCACCACCTGGCCCAGCGCCTGCGCGAGCTCGCGCGTGGGGGCGCCGACCTCGCGCTGGAAGCGGCCCGGGGCCGGCACGGCCACCGGCAGCACGCACCAGTCGAAGCGCACCGCCTCACCGCTCGCCCAGGGCTCCATCACCAGGTGCGCGCCCGCGGGCACGTGCAGGGTGTCGCCGGCCTGGAGCACGTGGTCACCCAGGCCCTCGGGCACATGGGGCAGGTTCAGCGTGACCCAGGCGCGGCCGCTGAGGACGCTCAGGCAGCTGTCGTCGGCGGGGTACAGGCTGAGCGCCCGATGGGCACCGACCAGGTGGCCGCGGCGGGCCGTGTTTGATGCCGATTCGGAACGGGTATTCATGGGGTTTCTCCATGCACCAGGGGGTATTGGTGCGGATGGAATCTTCGCGGGACGCATGTCCAACGTCCAATGAAACCCGGCTAAGCTATTGATTCCCCGACCGCATCAATGCCGCCATGAGCCTGCCGCCCCGCCACCCCCGCACCCGCCCCATCGGCATGGGCCACCTGCGCGCCTTCGAGACCGTGGCACGGCACCTGAATTTCCGTGCCGCGGCCGAAGAGCTTTCGCTCACGCAGAGCGCCGTGAGCCGGCAGATCCAGGCGCTCGAAGACGAGGTGGGCGCGGCGCTGTTCCTGCGCCACACGCGTGCGGTCGAACTCACGAGCGCGGGCTCCATGCTGCTGCGCGCGGCGTCCACCGCGCTCGAGCGCGTGGACATGACGGTGCGCCAGATCCGCCAGAGCGCGGGCCGCAAAAGCGTGGCCATCACCACCTGGGCTTCGTTCGCCTCGATGTGGCTGATCCCGCGGCTCGAGGCCTTTCAGCGCGACCACCCCGACATCGACATCCGCATCGACGCCACCGACGCCGCGGTCGACCTCGCCACCGCCGACGTCGACCTGGCGCTGCGCTACGCGGTGCCGCAGGCGGTGCCGGCCGACGCGGTGCGCCTGTTCGGCGAGAAGCTCACGCCCGTGGCCAGCCCCTGGCTGCTGCAAAGCCACCCGATCCGCCGCATCGAAGACCTCGCGGGCTGCGCGCTGATCGAGGCCGGCGACGCGCACCGCACGCGTCACCTCGAATGGCTCACCTGGCAGCGCTGGCTCGACCACTTCGCCACGCCCGAGCCCGCACCGCGCGGGCGCAAGGCCGCGCCCAAGCCGCGCCTGAACCCGCAGCGCTGGCTGTACTTCAACTACGCGCAGCAGATCGTGCAGGCGGCCATCATCGGCCAGGGCGTGGCGCTGGCGCGGCTGCCGCTGGTGGCCGAGAACCTGGCCAGCGGCGCGCTGGTGGAGCCGCTGCCACACGCGCGCATCGACTCGCCGCTGGTGTACTGGCTGGTGGTGGCGCCGCGCAGCGCGCAACGGCCCGAGGTCAAGGCCTTCGCCGACTGGCTGCTGCAGCAGGCGGCGATCACGCGCGAAGCCATCGGCGACGTGCCCGACCCCGACACGCTGGACCAGATGGACTGAGATGACCAACAGCAACCTGCGCAGCATCGTCGCGATGCTGATCGCCGTGGGCTTCTTCGCCCTCATGGACGCCGTGCTCAAGACCCTGTCGGCGCGCTACCCGGTGCTGCAGATCGCCGCGTTGCGCGGGCTTACCGCGCTGCCGCTGGTGCTGGCCTACATCGCCTGGCGCGGCGCCTGGCACACGGTGCTGCGCATCCGCTGGCCGCTGCACCTGCTGCGCGGGCTGCTGGGCATCGTGATGCTGAGCCTGTTCACGCTGGGCGTGCGCACGCTGCCGCTGTCGGCGGCGTACACGCTGTTCTTCATCGCCCCCTTGCTGATCACCGCACTGTCGGTGCCGGTGCTCAAGGAACGCGTGCCCGCCGCGCACTGGTGGGCGATCGGCGCCGGTTTCATCGGCGTGCTGATCGCGCTGCGCCCCAGCGGCGCCGACCTGCAGGCCGGCCTGGCCACCGCTGGCGGCCTGGCGGTGCTGGGCGCGGCCCTGTGTTACGCGGTGGCGGCCGTCACCGGGCGGCTGGCCAGCCGCACCGACAGCAGCGAAGCGCTGATCCTCACGATGATGCTGGCGATGGCGCTGGGCGCGGGTGCGCTCGCGCTGCCGCAGTGGGTGCCGATCGCGCGCGCCGACCTGCCCCTGCTGATCGCACTCGCGGTCACGGGCTTTTGCGGCCAGCTCGCGATCACCGAGGCCTTCCGCCACGGCCAGGCGTCCATCGTGGCGCCGTTCGAGTACAGCGCCCTGGCCTGGGGCCTGGGACTGGACTGGCTGATCTGGCACACGCTGCCCTCCTCGCACACCTGGCTCGGCGCGGCGATCGTGATCGGCAGCGGGCTCTACCTGATCCGGCGCGAGAAGCGCATCACCGAGGCCCACGCAAACGCCGAGCACCCCTGAGGGGCGCGGCGCGGCGACCTCAGTCGACCGGCCAGGCCACGCCCGAATCGACCAGCACCGCGTCGAGCGGCACGTCGTGCGGCTCGGGCCGCAGTTCGGGCACGAAGGCGAAGTCGTAGCCCAGGCCCACGGTGACCGGGCGCGGCCGCAGCGTGGCCAGCGTGCGGTCGTAGAAGCCGCCGCCGTAACCGAGCCGGTAGCCGCCGGGGCCGTAGCCCACGCAGGGCACGAAGATCAGCGTGGGCACCACCACCTCGGTGTCCTTGGGCTTGGGAATGCCGTAGGCGTCTTCCTCCATCGGGCAGCCCGGGTACCAGGTGTGGAAGGTCAGGGTCTTGTCGATCTTGTTGATCACGGGCAGGCCGATGCGGCGGTGGCGCTGCTGGCTCTGCGCGTCTTCCTCGAGCCCGGCCTCCTGCCAGCGAAACAGCGCGGGCAGCGGATCGAACTCGCCCTTGATCGGCCAGTAGGCGCCGATCACCGTGTCGGGCCGGTTCACGAGGAACACGCGCATCACGCGCTGCAGCTGGTCGTTGCGCCACAGCCGGTCGGGCAGCGACTGGCGCTTGTCGATCAGCGCCTTGCGCCAGCGCGCCTTGGTCTCGCCCGGGCTGCCGCCGGCCGTGCGGCCGTCGGGGGAATGGGAACTCTCACCGGGCTTGCTGTCCATAATCCTCGTGTGTCCGAATTGCTCGAGAGCCAGGAAGTGAAATGCCGTTGACCTCACCGCTGTGGCATGCCACGCGACTGGGCCGCCGCCTGATTATGGGGGCGCTCCTGCTGCCCGTTCTTGCGTCATCGCAGACCGTGGGCGACAAGGCCCTGCTCGACATGCGCGCCGCCTACAGCCGTGGCCAGAGCGCCGAACTCGCGCGGCTGTTGCCCACCGTGCGCGGCCACGTGCTCGAACCGCTGGCGCGCTACTGGGACATGCGCGTGCGCCTCGACACCGCATCCCCCACCGAGATCCGCGCCGCGCTCGACGCCATGGCCGGCACCTACTGGGAAGACCGCCTGCGCAACGACTGGCTGCTGCAGCTGGGCAAGCGCCGCGACTGGGCGCGCTTCGAGGCCGAGCGCCCGCTGTTCCGCATGAACGACGACCGCCAGGTCACTTGCTACACCGTGATGCTCGACGCCGCGGGCAGCCGCCTGCCGCCCGAGGTCGCGGCCGAACGCGTGCGCGAACTCTGGCTCGCGCAGCGCGACGCCGAAGACGGCTGCGCCACCGCGGCCCAGGCCCTGCTCGCCAGCGGCCACCTCAAGCCCGCGGTGGTGTGGCAGCGCGCCCGCGCGATGATGGAGGTGAACCGCCCGCGCGCCGCGAGCCAGGCCGTGGCCCTGATCGACCCCGAACGCGCGGCGCAGATCGACGGCATCGCGGCCGACCCCGCGCGCTACCTCGACGACAAGATCACCGCGATCCGCCCGCGCACCAAGGAGCTGGTCACGCTCGCGCTGCTGCGCCTGGCGGCGGTCGATCCCAATGCCGCGGCCAGGGAGCTCGAAAGCCTCAAGTGGCGCACCCAGCTCACGGCCGAAGAGCGCAGCCACGCCTGGGGCGCGATCGGCCGCCGCGCGGCGCAGCGCCTGCAGACCGACGCACTCGATTTCTACGCCCGTGGCGAGCTGCAGCACATGACCGACGAGCACCTGGCCTGGATGGCGCGCGCCGGTCTGCGCCTGGGCCGCTGGACCGCGGTGCGCGACGCCATCTACGCCATGAGCCCCGCGCAGCGTGCCGACAGCGACTGGGTCTACTGGCGCGCCCGCGCCATCGAAGCGCTGCAGGAACCCGATGCCGTGGTGGCCCGCGCGCAGGCGCGCAGCCTGTACGAGTCCATCGCCTCCACGAGCGACTTCCACGGCATGCTCGCGCTCGAGACGCTGGGTGTGCCCATCACCACCCCGCCGGCCCCGGCGCCGCTCACCGCCGAAGAACGCCGCGCGGCCGAGAACGACCCCGGCCTGCGCCGCGCGCTCGCTGCCATGCGCCTGGGCCTGCGCAGCGAAGGCGTGCGCGAATGGAACTACCAGGTCGCGCTGCACAACACCGGCGGCATGGCCGACCGCGAGCTGCTCGCTGCGGCCGACCTCGCCTGCCGCGAGCAGATCTGGGACCGCTGCATCAACACCAGCCAGCGCACGCGCGACCTGATCGACCCCGCGCAGCGCTTCCCCACGCCCTACCGCGAGCAGGTGGTGGCGCGCGCCCAGGCCATCGGCCTCGATCCTGCCTACGTCTACGGCCTGATCCGCCAGGAAAGCCGCTTCGTCACCGAAGCGCGTTCGAGCGTGGGCGCCTCGGGCCTCATGCAGGTCATGCCCGCCACCGCGCGCTGGACCGCGCAGAAGATCGGCCTGAGCGATTTCCGCCCGCACCAGATCAACGAGCGCGACACCAACATCCAGATCGGCACCGCCTACCTCAAGTTCGCGCTCGACGACTTCGAAGGCTCCATGCCGCTCGCGGCCGCGGCCTACAACGCGGGCCCGGGCCGCGCGCGACAGTGGCGCAACGGTCCTGTGCTGCCAGGCGACATCTGGGCCGAGAACATCCCGTTCGAAGAAACGCGCGACTACGTGCAGCGCGTGCTCACCAACACCACGCTGTACGCGGCGCAGCTCACGGGCCAGCCGCAGTCGCTGCGCGCGCGCCTGGGCACCGTGGGGCCGCGCAGCGCCACGGCGGGCGCCGTCAACGCCGAACTGCCCTGAATCCCCCTTGCGCAACGCCATGAAGAACGTCCTCGTCCTCGGCGGCACCGGCTTCGTCGGCCGCCACACCTGCGAAAAGCTGCAGCGCGACGGCTGGCACATCACCGTGCCCACGCGGCGCGCGGCCCGCGCCGCGCTCGTGCAGCACCTGCCCCGCGTCACCGTGATCGAAGCCGACGTGCACGACCCGCGCCAGCTGCTCGCGCTCATGGCCGGGCAGGACGCGGTGGTCAACCTCGTGGCCATCCTGCACGGCAGCGAAGCCGCCTTCGAACGCGCCCACGTCGAACTGCCGCTGGCCATCGAAGAAGCCTGCCTGGCTGCGGGCGTGCGCCGGCTGGTGCACGTGAGCGCGCTCGGCGTGTCCCTCGACGGCCCTTCGCGCTACCAGCGCAGCAAGGCGCGCGGCGAAGAGGTGCTGCGCGCCGCCAACCTCGACCTCACCGTGCTGCGCCCGAGCGTGATCCACGGCATGGGCGACCGCTTCCTCAACCTGTTCGCGCAGCTGCAGGCCGTGGCGCCGGTGGTGCCGCTGGCCTGCGCCGACGCGCGCTTCCAGCCCGTGTGGGTCGAAGACGTGGCCGCGGCCATCGCGGCCTGCCTGCGCGACGACGCGATCGGCCGCGCCAGCATCGGCCAGACCTACGAGTGCGTGGGCCCCGAGGTGTTCACGCTGCGCGAGCTGGTGCAACTCGCGGGGCGCCTGGGCAGCCGCGAGCGCCCCGTGATCGGGCTGCCCGCGGCCCTGGGCCGCTGCCAGGCCGCGGTCATGGAATGCCTGCCCGGCGAGCCGCTCATGAGCCGCGACAACGTCGACGCCATGGCCGTGCCCAACGTGGCCACCGGCCAGTGGCCCGGCCTCGACCGCCTCGGCATCCGGGCCGCCAGCGTGCACGCCATCGCCCCCGAGACCCTGGCGCAGCGCACAGGCCACAGTCGGCTACTGCATTGGCGGCAGCAGGCTGGACGTTGATCGGATATTGATCGCGAATCCCCGGCACCGAACTGTACGGGGGTTGTGTTATCTGAAACACTGGCGCGGCTCGCGAATGAGCACCTTTAACTTAAGGGCGCACCATGCAATCCGATCCGTACGAATCCCCCACCCACCGTGCTCGAATCGCTGCCAGCCTCGACAGCCAACGCGACGTGATCAACCGCCTCAAGCGCATCGAAGGCCAGATCCGCGGCCTCATCGACATGGTCCAGAGCGACCGCTCGTGCGAAGAGGTGGCGCAGCAGATGTCGGCGGCCCGCAAAGCCATGGACAAGGCCTTCTACCGCATGATGGCCTGCTCCATGCTCGACGCGGTCGCCGAGGCCGCGGTCGAAGGCCCCGCGATGCGCGACGTCGAGCGCTCCACGCGCATCCTCGAGAAGTACGCCTGAGCCATTCATGACGGGCCCGCATCCAAAAGGCCCGCGGTTTTCATCGATGGCACGGCCCCGCGGGCCTAGCATGCGGTTTCTTCACGGAGACCTCCCATGCCCCTGCAATTGATCATCGGCAACAAGAACTACTCGTCCTGGTCCATGCGCCCCTGGGTGCTGATGCGCCAGGCCGGCATCCCCTTTGAAGAGGTGCAGATCCGGTTCGATTCCTTCGAAGCGGACTCGGTCTTCAAGCAACGCGTGAAAGCCATCAACCCCGTGGGCAAGGTGCCTGCGCTGGTCGACGACGGCTTCGCCATCTGGGACTCGCTGGCCATTGCCGAATACCTCGCCGAACGTTTCCCCGAGCGCCAGCTCTGGCCGGCCGACACCCGCGCTCGCGCCCGCGCGCGCAGCGTGTGCGCCGAGATGCACAGCGGTTTCAGCGCGCTGCGCAACCACTGCCCCATGAACATCGAGGCATCGCTGCCCGAGGTCGGTGCGCTGCTCTGGCGCGACCAGGCCGGCCTGCGCGCCGATGTGGCACGGCTGGTCGCCATGTGGACCGAGCTGCTCGCAGCGCAGCCCCCGGGCAGCCTGCTGTTCGGCGACTTCGGCATCGCCGACGCCTTCTACGCGCCGGTGTGCACGCGCATCCGCACCTACGCCTTGCCGGTGCCGCCCGAGGTGCAGGCCTATGTCGATCGCGTGCTTGCGCTTCCGGGCGTGCAGGCCTGGGTCGGAGAGGCGCTGGCCGAAAAAGACTTCATCGACTTCGACGAGCCCTACCGGCTGCGGCCCGGCACCCGCTGAGCCCCCGCCTACACTCGCGCCCATGCAGATCTACCTCGTGGGCGGTGCCGTGCGCGATGCCCTGCTCACACGCGAGCTGGGCTGGCCCGCGCCGGCCAGCGCCGACCGCGACTGGGTGGTGGTGGGCGCCACGCCCGAGGCCATGGCCGCCCAGGGCTTCGTGCCGGTGGGCCGCGACTTCCCGGTCTTCCTGCACCCGCAGACGCACGAGGAATACGCGCTGGCGCGCACCGAGCGCAAGACCGCCCCGGGCTACCACGGCTTCGCGTTCCATGCGGCGCCGGGCGTCACACTCGAAGACGACCTCGCGCGGCGCGACCTCACGGTCAACGCCATGGCGGTGGCGGCCGAACACGCCGACCACCCGGCCGATGCCCCGCTGATCGACCCCTGGGGCGGCCTGGCCGATCTGCGCACGCGCACGCTGCGCCACGTCACGCCCGCGTTCGCCGAAGACCCGGTGCGCATCCTGCGCGTGGCGCGCTTCATGGCGCGCTGGGACGGCTTCCACATCGCACCCGCCACGCTTGCCCTGATGCGCGAGATGGTGGCGCACGGCGAGGCCCACCACCTCGTGGCCGAGCGCGTGTGGCAGGAGATCGCGCGCGGGCTGATGGAGCCGCACCCGAGCCGGCTCATCGCCGCGCTCGACGCCTGCGGACTGCTCGAGGCCTGGGGCCTCGCCGCGCTGCGCCGCGCCGCGCTCACGCCCTCGCTCGAGCGGCAGGCGGCTTTTGCGCACGCCCCGCTGGCGGTGCGCTGGACCTGGCTGGTCGCTGCGCTGCCCGACGACCTGGCCCTGCGCGCCCTGGCCGATCGCTGGCGGGTGCCCAACGAAGCGCGCGATCTCTCGCTGCTGTTGCAGCGCGAAGCCATGGCCTTGCGGCAGGCGGGCAGCGCCGACGCCGCCTCCGTGCTCGGCCTGTTCGACCGCTGCGATGCCTGGCGCAAGCCCGCGCGCTTCGCGGCCCTGCTGCAGGCCCTCGACGGCCTGGCGCTGGCCGACGCCGACGGCGGGACCGCGGCCCACGCCGCCACCGCGCGCCTGGGCCAGGCACTGCAGCGCCTGCAGGCGCTCGACGCGGCCGCCATCACGCGCGCCGCGCTCGCCGACGGCCTGAGCGGCCCCGAAGTGGGCAAGCGCTTGCATTCGGCCCGCCTCTCGGCTTTGCAAGCGGCCCTGGGCCTGCCCAGCTGAAGGCGGCGCTGTCAAGCCGCGGCGATTTGCCGCAGCGCAACACTGCGACAAACCACGCCACGCTTGCGCCCGCCGCGCCCCCCGCGGTACGGTGCAGGGCTGATGACGAGCACGCTGCCCACCCTGTCGGCCCGGCGCTCCGCGCTGTTCCTGGACTTCGATGGCACCCTGGCCGAACTCGCCAGCCGGCCCGACGCCGTGCAGATCCCGCCCGATCTGCCGGTGCTGCTGGACGCCCTGCACCGGCGCCTCGATGGCGCCTTGGCGATCGTGACCGGCCGCGCGCGCGCCGACCTGCAGCGCTGGCTGCCGGTGCAGCGCTGGCCCGGCGCCTTCGAGCACGGCGCCGTGCACGTGGGCGCCGACGGCACCGAGCGCGTGGCCGGCGGGGCCGACCTGCGCAGCGTGACCGCCCTGGCGCGCGACTTCGCGGCCCGCCACGAGGGCCTGATCCTCGAGGTCAAGCAGACCTCGCTCTCGCTGCACTTCCGGCTCAACCCCGGCCTGGGCCCGGCCTGCGTTGACCTGCTCGCGCGCGCCATCGAACACCAGGACGGCCTGCGGCTCATGAGCGGCAAGGCCGTGGTCGAGGTCAAGCCCGCCCACGTCGGCAAAGGCCGCGCGATCGCCGCTTTCATGGCCGAGCCGCCGTTCACCGGCCGCCAGCCCTGTTTCGCAGGCGACGACGTGACCGACGAAGACGGCTTCGCTGCGGTGCAGGCGCTCGGCGGCGAGGCCATCAAGGTGGGCGACGGCCCCACGCGCGCGCAGCGCCGCTGCCCCAATCCCCAGGCCTTGCGCGCCTGGTTGCACCACGCCCTGGAGACCCGCGCATGAGCCACGGATTCGCCCCTCCCGCCCCCGCGTCGCTGCAACTGGGCGTGATCGGCAACTGCACCATCAGCGCCCTGATCGACGCCCGCGCCCGCCTGGTCTGGTCGTGCATGCCGCGCTTCGACGGCGACCCCGTGTTCTGCGCCCTGCTGGGCGGCGACGGCGGCGAAAGGGGCGATTGGGCGATCGACATCGAGGACTTTGCCGAAGCGCGCCAGCGCTACGAGCCCAACACCGCGGTGCTGGTGACCGAGCTCTGGGACCGCCACGGCCAGGGCCTGCAGATCACCGACTTCGCACCGCGTTTCGCCACCCGCGGACGCATGTTCCGGCCCATGCAGATCGTGCGCCGCGTGCGCGCGCTCAAAGGCGCGCCGCGCATCCGCGTGCGGCTTTCGCCGCGCTTCGACTGGGGCGCGAACGCGCCGCGCACCACCTCGGGCAGCCACCACATCCGCTACGTGGGCGAGCACCTCACGCTGCGCCTGTACACCGACGCGCCGATCAGCCACGTGCTCGCGGCCGAGCCGTTCCTGCTGCTGCAGGAACACAGCTTCCTGCTCGGGCCCGACGAGACCCTGCAGCACGGCGTGGGCGATACCGCGCGCCACTTCGAGCAAGAGACCATTGCCTACTGGCGCACCTGGACGCAGCGTCTGGCGCTGCCGCTCGAGTGGCAGGACGCGGTGATCCGCGCCGCCATCACGCTCAAGCTCTCCCTGTTCGAGGACACCGGCGCCATCGTGGCCGCCATGACCACCAGCATCCCCGAAGCGCCCGGCACCCAGCGCAACTGGGACTACCGCTACTGCTGGCTGCGCGACGCCTTCTTCGTGGTGCGCGCGCTCAACAGCCTGTCCGAGGTGGGCACCATGGAGGACTACCTGCGCTGGGTGTCCAACGTGGTGGTCGACAGCACGCGCGGACGCGACGGCCACGTGCAGCCGCTCTTCGGCGTGGGTCTGGAACGCGATTTGCCAGAGCGCACCGTGAGCACCCTGCCCGGCTACCGCGGCATGGGACCGGTGCGCGTGGGCAACCAGGCGCACGAACACTTCCAGCACGACGTGTACGGCAACATCGTTCTCGCCTCGGCACAGGCCTTCCACGACCACCGCCTGCTGCACCAGCCGGGCCTCGACGAGTTCCACCGCCTCGAGGCCATCGGCGAGCACGCGGTGCGCGTGTTCGACCAGCCCGACGCGGGCATGTGGGAGCTGCGCACGCGCGCGCGGCTGCACACCTCCTCGGCCCTCATGGGCTGGGCCGCGTGCGACCGGCTCACCAAGATCGCGCGCAAGCTGCGCCTGCCCGAGCGCGAACGCGTGTGGAGCGAGCGCGCGGCACACATGCGCGAGCGCATCCTGCGCGAAGCCTGGAGCGAGGAACGCCAGGCCTTTGCCGAGAGCTTCGGCGGCCGCGACCTCGACGCCAGCGTGCTGCTGATGGCCGAGGTGAACCTCATCGATCCGCGCGACCCGCGCTTCGTGGCCACGCTGCGCGCGCTCGAGCAGCACCTGTGCGACGGCCCCTACATGCGGCGCTACGAAGCGCCCGACGACTTCGGCAAGCCCGAGGTGGCCTTCAACATCTGCACCTTCTGGCGCATCGACGCGCTCGCGCGCACCGGCCGCCAGGCCGAGGCGCGCGAAGTGTTCGAGGCCATGCTCGCGGTGCGCAACCCGCTGGGCCTGCTGTCGGAAGACACCCACGCCACCACGGGCGAGATGTGGGGCAACTTCCCGCAGACCTATTCGATGGTGGGCCTGATCAACGCCGCGATGCGGCTGTCGGCCCCCTGGGACTCGGTGATCTGAGCATGGGCCGACTCGTCGTGATCTCCAACCGCGTCGCCGATCCGCGCAAGACCGCGGCCGGCGGCCTGGCCGTGGCCCTGGGCCAGGCCCTCGAAGCCAGCGGCGGCCTGTGGTTCGGCTGGAGCGGGCGCATCGCCGAAGGCGGCACGCCCGGCGAAGGCGAGGTCAACCGCCAGCAGGCCGGCCCGGTGCAGCTGGTCACGGTCGACCTCTGCCGCGAAGACCACGACGCCTACTACGAACGCCACAGCAACGGCGTGCTCTGGCCGGTGTTCCACTACCGCCTCGACCTCGCCGACTTCGACGGCGGCAGCATCTCGGGCTACCGGCGCGTCAATCAGCTGTTCGCGCTCAAGCTCAAGGCCCTGCTGCGGCCCGACGACCTGATCTGGGTCCACGACTACCACCTGATCCCGCTCGCGGCCGAGCTGCGCGCCATGGGCTGCGAGCAGCGCATGGGCTTTTTCCTCCACATCCCGCTGCCGCCACCGCTGATGCTGGCCGCACTGCCCGAGCACGAATGGCTGATGCGCTCGCTGTTTGCCTACGACCTCGTGGGCCTGCAGAGCGAGGCCGACGTGACCCACTTCGCGCGCTACGCGAGCGACGAACTGCAGGCGCGCGCCGAGGGCGACCACGGCTGGCACGCCTTCGGCAAGACCCTGCAGGTGCAGGCCTTCCCCATCGGCATCGACGTGGACGAATTCCAGGCCCTCACGCGCCAGCGCGAAGCGCAGGACATGCACGACCAGCTGCGCCGCGAGTACGCGCGCCGGCGCCTGCTCGTGGGCGTGGAACGGCTCGACTACTCCAAGGGCCTGCCGCAACGGCTCAAGGCCTTTCGCACCCTGCTGCAGAAGTACCCCGAGAACCAGGGCAGCGCCACGCTGATCCAGATCGCCTCGCCGAGCCGCGAATCGGTGGACGCCTACGCCTCGCTGCGCGCCGAGCTCGAAAGCCTGTCGGGCGCCATCAATGGCGAACACGGCGAGCTCGACTGGATGCCCGTGCGCTACATCCACCGCAACGTGGCGCGCAAGCGCCTGCCCGGCCTGTACCGCGCGGCCGCGGTGGCGCTGGTGACGCCGCTGCGCGACGGCATGAACCTGGTGGCCAAGGAGTTCGTGGCCGCGCAGGACCCCGAAGACCCCGGCGTGCTTGTGCTCTCGCGTTTCGCGGGCGCGGCCGAACAGCTCAAGGAGGCCTTGCTGGTGAACCCCTACGACACCGCGCGCACCGCCGAGGCCATCCAGCGCGCGCTGCAGATGCCGCTGGCCGAGCGGCAGCAGCGCCACCAGGCGCTGCTGCAACGCATCCGCACGCACGACGTGCACTGGTGGCGCGAGCGCTTCCTGCGCGCGCTGCAAGCGACCCCTGCACAGGAGAAAACGGTTTGAACGAAAGATTCATCGACATCGCCACCGGCTGGTGGCAGGGCCTGGGCAGCCTGGCCACCAGCGGGCTGCGCATCGTGCTGATCCTGATCGCGGCCTGGGTCGTGGTCGGCATCGCGCGGCGCGCCATCCGGCTGCTGCGCGACCGCGTGGCCGGCCAGCTCGACAACGACCGCGAAGCGATCAAGCGCGCCGAAACGCTCAGCCGCGTGTTCCGCTACCTCTCGGTGGTGGTGGTGAGCCTGATCGCGGGCATGTTGGTGCTGGGCGAGCTCGGCGTGTCGGTGGCGCCCATCCTCGGCGCCGCGGGCGTGGTCGGCCTGGCCGTGGGCTTCGGCGCGCAGAGCCTGGTCAAGGACTACTTCACGGGCTTCTTCCTGCTGCTTGAGAACCAGATCCGCCAGGGCGACGTGGTGAAGCTCGGCGAGCACGCGGGCGTGGTCGAAGAGGTCACGCTGCGCTACGTGCAACTGCGCGACTACGACGGCAACGTGCACTACGTGCCCAACGGCCACATCACCACGGTGGTCAACATGACGCGCGGCTTCAGCCAGGCGGTCTGCGACGTCGCGGTCTCTGTGCACGAAGACGTGGACGCCGTGGTGCAGGTGATCCGCGAGGTGGCCGCCAGCCTGCGCGCCGACCAGGCCTTCGGCGCGCGCATCCTGGACGACCTGGAGGTGGCCGGCGTGGAGCGCTGGGACAACGCCTCGGTGGTGATCCGCTGCCGCTTCCGCACGCTGCCGATCGAACAATGGGGCGTGCGGCGCGAATTCCTGCGCCGGCTCAAGGCGGCCTTCGGGGCGCGCGGCATCCGCCTGCCCTACCCCAACCTCACGGTGCACGCCGACGGCGAGGCCGCCAACGCGGCGAACCTGCGCGAGGCCGCGGCCGCCGCGGCGCGCTGAGCGCGCGGCGCAAGCTCAGCCGAACACCGAGTCGCTCTCGGCGTGGGCCGCGCCCACGAACACCCGCAGCAGCGGGCCGTGCAGGTCGTGCTCCCACAGCCGGCCCTGGATGGTGAACTGCCGCCCGCCGACGCGGAACACGTCGCCGGGCATGGGGGCCACGCCGTGGCCGCGCCAGTAGTCGGGCACCACCAGGTTGGACCGCCGCAGCCAGGCCTGGTCTTCGTGCGAAAAGACGAGCACGGTTCGCAGTGGGTTGCTCATGCGGCCTCCTGGGTAGCGGTTGGCCGGCCAGCGTAGCGCAAGCGTGCGTTCAATCCAAGCCGTCGAGGCTGCGCGCCGCGCCCAGCAGCGCGGGCGAGTCGGGCGCGGTGATCACCCACACGGGAATGCCGCGCAGGTAGGTGGCGAAACGGCCCTTGGCCTCGAAGCGCGCCCGGAACGGCGAGGCGTCGAAGGCCGGGCCCAGGCGCGGCACGATGCCGCCGCCGATGTACACGCCGCCGCGCGCGCCCAGCGTGAGCGCAAGGTTGCCCGCCACCGTGCCGAGCAGCGCGCAGAACACCTCGAGCGCGGCCACGGCCTGCGGCTGCGCGGCCGATAACGCGGCCGCGGTCACGTCGGCCGGTGTGGCGATGCCCTGCACCGCCGCGCCTTCGGCCTCGCAGAGCACGCGGAAGGTGTCGAGCAGGCCCTCGCCGCTGCACACGCGTTCGCCCGAGGCATGGCCGTACCGGCGCACCAGGCCGTCGATCACCGTGCGCTCGCGCGCATCCTGCGCGGCCAGGGTCACGTGGCCACCCTCGCCCTGCAGCGGCACCCAGCCGCCGCGGCCGTCGGGCAGCAGGCCCGACACGCCCAGGCCCGTGCCCGCGCCCAGCAGGCCGATGGCGGCCCGCGGATCGGCCGTGCCGCCGCCCACCTGGCGCCGGTGCGCCGCGGGCAGCGCCGGCAGCGCGAGCGCGAGCGCGGTGAAGTCGTTGAGCACGCGCAGGTGCCGCAAGCCCAGCTCGGCCTGCAGTTCGCGCTGCGAGAACGCCCAGTGGTGGTTGGTCATGCGCACCGCATCGCCCAGCACCGGGTTGGCGATGGCGATGGCCGCGGCCTGCACCGTGCGCGGGGCAATGCCCGCGAGGTAGTGGCGCAGCGCATCCTGCAGGCGCGGGAATCCGGCCACCGGCAGCACCTGCACCGCCTCGAACGGGGCGCCGGGCGCTGGCTGGAAGGCAAAGCGGGCGTTGGTGCCGCCGACGTCGGCCAGCAAACGGGCGAGGGGCGCGGGAGGGCTCATGGCGAAATCATAGGGTTAGGGCCCGCCACGCACGCTCTAAACCCGGCGACCTAGGCTCCAGCCCGAGAGGAACCATGACATTGAGCCGGCCACTGAAAAGCCTTCATCGAAGGATCTCTGCCATGACCGAACTCGAGCACATCGACCCCCTGATCGCCAACGCCGTGGATGCCTCCGACCATGTGCTGGGCTTCGTGCGCGAAGACCAGGAGCCTTGCTGGACCTTGCTGTTCGCCGACGAGCTCTGGGTCGAGGTCGAGATCCGCGACGACGGGCTGGTGTCGGTGGGCGCTTCGATCGGCGAGGCGCCCCAGGGGCTGGCCTCGCAGAAGATGAACGAACTGCTGCTGCAGTACACCGGCCTGTCGGCCGACACCGCCGCGAGCCTCACGCCCGATGGCGAGCTGCGCCTGCGCCAGCTGCTGGCACCCACGTCGCTCGACGCCGAGCCCCTCAGAACCCGCCTCGAAGGCTTCGCCGCCAAGGCGCAGGTGTGGCGCGAATTGCTGCGCACGCCGCCCAGGGAGCCCCTCGAGGCCGCTCCCGAGCGTCCGGCGGCCTTCGTGCTGGGCATGCGCGGTTGACGCCTGAGACCACCCGCCCGTCTTCCACCCCACTTCGCACATCCCATGCGCACCACCACCGTCGGAACCAGGATCGAGGTCGGGACGCGCCCGGGGCACCGTCGCCAAGGCGTTTGATGGCCAACGCGCGAAACGGCCCGAACGCACGCAGCAGAGACCTTGAAGCAATGGGCCGGCAGGGTCGACGCCGAGTGGGGCGAGGACACGGCGGCTCGCATCGGTCTCGTCTGCGATACGCGAGGCGGCAAGGCCGCGGCCTGATCACACCAGATAGCCGATCAGCGTCGCCACGAAGCTCAGCAGCACGGTGCTCGCAAAGGGCAGGAACCACTCGCGGCCAAAGGCGCGGAAGTGAAGATCGCCCGGCAGCCGGCCCAGGCCGAGCTTGCGCAGCAGCGGCGTGGCCCAGCTGATCAGCAGCAGGGCCAGGAAGATCACGATCATCCAGCGGATCACGGCGGACCTTTCAGAGCCGGTGGGTGCGGTCGCCCGCGCTGAAGCCGATCGGCACCCAGCCCGCGCTGCTCGCGCGCGGGGCGAGCGCGATCACCTTGAACAACTCGCCCATCTCGTGCTCGTTCACGAGCTTTTGCATCAGCGCGTTCTCGCGCACCCCGGCCTCGCGCGCCAGGTCGATCAGGCCGGCGTTGATGAGGAAGCGGCCCTGACCGGTGTAGCCGATCACGTCCAGGCCCGCGTCCTGCGCGGCGAGCGCGATGCCGGTGAAGTTCACGTGCGCGGTGATGTCCTTCTCACCCGGGTCGCCGAGCACGTCGTCGTCGCGGCGGTGGGCGCGGTGCGCCACCAGCGTGCCCATGGCGCGCTGCGGGTGGTAGTACTCGGCCTCGGGAAAGCCGTAGTCGAACAGAAAGGCCGCGCCGCGCGCGAGCCGGTCGGCCAGGGTGCGCACGAAGGCTTCGGCCTGCGGGTGGATCTCGGTGAGGTAGTCGTGCGCGCCGGGCACCTCGATCGGGGGGCGCAAGTCGGTGGGCCGGTCGGCCCAGGCCAGGCGCTCGCCGTCCAGCGCCACGCCGCGCTCGAACCACTGGCCGCCCACGCGCGCCAGCAGGGTCACGGGCATGGCGTCGAGCACCTCGTTGCCCACCACCACGCCCTCGAAGCGTTCGGGCAGCGCATCCACCCACTGCACCCGATCGGCGTGCGCGGCCAGTGTGGCGCGCTGGCGTTCGCGCAGCACGCCCGAGAGGTCGACGATGCGGTAGCGCACGGGCGGGCGGCCGCGCTCGGCCAGGCCTTCGATGAGCTGCAAGGCCAGCGCGCCGCTGCCGGCGCCGAACTCCCAGACCTCGTCGGTGCCGGTGGCGTCGAGCGCCTGCGCCACCTGGCGCGCGAGCGTGCGGCCGAACAGCGGCGTGAGCTCGGGCGCGGTCACGAAATCGCTGCCCTGCTGCGGCCCGTGGCCGAATTTGCGGCTGGGGTTGGCGTAGTAGCCCAGGCCGGGCTCGTAGAGCGCCAGCGCCATGTAGCGCTCGAACGGCAGCCAGCCGCCCGCGGCGCGAATGGCCGCGGCGATGCGCGCCCGCAGGGCGCTGGCTACACTCTCGGCCTCGTTCACGGGTGCGGTGTTCACGCGCCGCATTGTCCCCGATGGCCCCCACCCCACCCGCTTCCACCCCCGATTCGTCCCGCACCGCGCTGGTCACCGGCGCGGGCAAACGCCTGGGCCGCGAGATCGCCCTCACGCTCGCGCGCGCGGGCTGGAACGTCGCCATCCACCACCGGCATTCGGTGGACGAGGCGCGCCAGACCGCGGCCGACTGCGAGGCCGCCAGCGGTCGCGCCGGCAGCGCCCACACCTTCTTCGCCGACCTCGCCGACGAGCGCAGCGTGCGCGCCCTGCTGCCGGCCGTGGCGCAGCGCTTCGGCGCGGTCGACGCGGTGGTCAACAGCGCCTCGACCTTCGAGCACGACAGCGCGCGCAGCTTCGACTACGGCGCGATGGAAATGCACCTGCGCGCCAACACCGGCGCCGCGGTGGTGCTGGCCCAGGCCTTGCACGAACACCTGAGCGAACGCGGCACGCCCAACGGCCACGGGGCGGTGGTGAACCTGCTCGACCAGAAGCTCTGGAACATGAACCCGGACTTCTTCAGCTACACGCTGTCCAAGGCCGCGCTCGAGGCCGCGACCACCATGCTGGCGCTGGCGCTGGCGCCGCGCGTGCGCGTGGTCGGCGTGGCGCCCGGGCTCACGCTCACCAGCCACCTGCTCAGCGACGACAAGTTCGCCGAGCTGCACAAGCAGTCGCCGCTGGGCCGCTCGTCCACCGCGGCCGACGTGGCCGCGGCCGTGGCCTTCGTGCTGGCCAACGGGTCCATCACCGGCACCTCGCTGCTGGTCGACGGCGGCCAGCACCTGATGCGCTTCGAGCGCGACTTCTCCCTGATGTGAGGGCCCCATGATCCCCACCGTCGCCGGCAACCAGACCCTCACGCTCAGCGGCTTGCGCTTCGATGCCAACCTGGGCATCCTCGACCACGAAAAGCACGCGCCGCAGCCGATCCGCGTGGACGCCGAGCTCAACCAGGGCACGCAGCCGCTGCTGCCCAAGGACGACGACATCTCGCACGTGCTCGACTACCGCAAGGTGCGCCAGATCATCATCGACGAGTGCACCGCCGAGCACGTGAACCTGCTCGAGAGCCTGATCGGCAAGCTCACGCGCCGGCTCATGCAGCTGCCGGGCGTGATCGGCGTGCGCGTGAAGATCGCCAAGCTCGAAATCTTCGACGACTGCGAGGTCGCGATCCGCATGGAAAGCGGCCAGTGGTGAAGGCCCGAAAGGCACGAACATGAACATCGAACTCGAAAACCACAAGCTCGAGAAGCGCCTGTGCCGCGAGGTCGGCCGCGCCATCGTCGACCACAACATGATCGAGCAGGGCGACCGCGTGATGGTCTGCCTCTCGGGCGGCAAGGACAGCTACGGCATGCTCGACATCCTGCTCAAGCTGCAGGCGCGCGCACCGGTCGATTTCGAGCTCATCGCGGTCAACCTCGACCAGAAGCAGCCGGGCTTTCCGGAACACGTGCTGCCCGAGTACCTCACCAAGCTCGGCGTGAAGTTCCACATCGAGAACCAGGACACCTACTCGATCGTCAAGCGCGTGATCCCCGAGGGCAAGACGCTGTGCAGCCTGTGCAGCCGGCTGCGCCGCGGCATTCTCTACCGCGTGGCCGGCGAACTCGGCGCCACCAAGATCGCGCTCGGCCACCACCGCGACGACATCCTGCAGACGCTGCTGCTCAACATGTTCTTCGGCGCCAAGCTCAAGGGCATGCCGCCCAAGCTGGTGAGCGACGACGGCAAGAACGTGGTGATCCGCCCCATGGCCTACGTGCCCGAGAAAGACCTCGCGCGCTGGGCCGAGGTGCGGCAGTTCCCCATCATCCCGTGCACGCTGTGCGGCAGCCAGGAGAACCTGCAGCGCAAGCAGGTGGGCAATCTGCTGCGCGAGTGGGACGCGAAGTACCCGGGCCGCATCGAGAACATGTTCAACGCGCTGCAGAACGTGGTGCCCAGCCACCTCATGGACCGCACGCTGTTTCCGTTTGAAACCCTGCGCGCCACGGGCCAGCCCGATGATGGCGGCGACAAGGCCTTCGACGAAGAGCCCTGCGCCCCGCCCCCATCCGCGCCCACGCCCACGACCGCGGGCTGGGACGCCGACGGGAACCCGTCCGGCGCACGCACGGTCATACCCATCGCCGCCGGCGGCTGAGCCGGCCCCTCGCGGAGCCTGCATGAACACCGCCTTTCTGCGCCTCGCCGTTCCCGCCCTCGCCGCGCTGCTGCTCTCGGGCTGCGCCTCGGTCTTCCTGGTCGACAACCAGGTGCAGAGCTTTCCGCGCTGGCAGGACCGCGCCCCCAACGCCGGCGTGCCCGCGGCGCCCCAGGTCTACCGCTTCGAGCGCCTGCCTTCGCAACAGGAAGCGAACGCGCGCGGCCAGGACGAACTCGAGCGGTATGCCGAGGCCTCGCTCGCCAAGCTCGGCTGGACCCGCGCGGCGCCCGGCGTGTCGGCGCCCTGGTCGGTGCAGGTGAATGCGAGCGTGGTGCGGCTGCCCCACGCGCCCTGGGAAAGCCCCTGGGACCGCTGGGGGCCCTACGGCTACTACGGCTCGCCCTTCGCGCTGCCGGGCCGCGACTACGTGGTCACGGGCAGCGGCCAGGTGATCTTCTTCCCGCCCGTGCCGCGCTTCGAGACCCCCTACTACCAGCGCAGCGTCTCGCTCGTGATCCGCGACGCCGCGAGCAACCGCGTGGTCTACGAAACGCGCGGCGCGCACGACGGCCGCTGGAACAGCACGCCCGCGCTCTGGACCGCGATGCTCGATGCCGCGCTGCAGGGCTTTCCCACGCCGCCGGCCGGCGTGCGCCAGGTCAACATCGAGGTGCCGCGCTGATCAGGCGCCGGCGGGCTCGAGCAGGCCGCGGATCGCGGCGCCCAGCGCGTCCATGCTGTCCTGCTTGGCCATGACCTCGGTGATGCCGATGGCCGCGGCCTCGGCGATCAGCGCGTCGCTCACGTGGCCCGACACCACCGCCATGCGCAGCGCGGGGCGCAGCCGGCGCAGCTCGCGCGCCGCCTCGATGCCCGAGAGCCCGGGCATGTTCTGGTCGGTCACGAGCAGGTCCACGGGTTCGTCGGGGTGCGCGGCGAACCAGTCGATCGCCGCCTGCCCGGACTCGAAGGTGGTCACGCGGTAGCCCTGCTTGCGCAGCAGCCGGTTGACCAGGAACACCAGGGCCTCGTAGTCGTCCACGTAGACCACGTGCAGGCCGGCGCGCACCGGCTCGAGCGGCGCCGCCGCGGGCGCGATGGCGTCCGCCTGCGGCGCGACATCGGCCGCGGCGAGCGGCAGGTAGACGTCGAAACGCGCCCCCGCGCCCGGCCGGCTCACGAGCCCGATCGCGCCGCGGTGTGCCTTGACGATGCCGTGCACCACGGCCAGGCCCAGGCCGGTCCCCGTGCCCGGGGCCTTGGTGGTGAAGAAGGGTTCGAACACGCGGCGCTGCGTGGCTTCATCCATGCCCGGGCCGTTGTCGGCCACGCTCAGCCGCGCATAGGCGCCGGGCTCGATGGCGCCGAGCTGCAGCGCGTGGCCCGCATCCAGCGTCACGGCTTCGAGCGTCACCGTGACCTCGCCGGCCCGGCCTTCGAAAGCCTGCCAGGCATTGGTGCACAGGTTCATGAGCACCTGCTGCATCTGCGTGCCGTCGACCAGCACGGGCAAGGCTTGCTCGGACAGCCGCGTGGTCAGCCGCACGCCCGCGGGCAGCAGCGAACGCATGAGGCGCAGCGCCTCGTCCACCAGCGGCAGCAGCGGCTGGCGCTCCATCACCTGCGTGCCGCGCCGGCTGAAGGTGAGGATCTGCTGCACCAGCTGGCGCGCGCGGATCGCCGCGCGGTTGATCTCGGCCAGGCTTTCCTGGGCCGGGTGGTCGGGGCCCACGTCTTCGCGCGCCAGCACCAGGTTGCCGAGGATGGCCGCGAGCAGGTTGTTGAAGTCGTGCGCCACGCCGCCGGCCAGGGTGCCGATGGCTTCCATCTTCTGGCTCTCGCGCAGCTGCGCCTCGAGCGCATGGCGCTGCTCCTCGGCCTGCTTCATCTCGGTGATGTCGGTGTGCGTGCCCACCATGCGCAACGGCCGGCCCTGCTCGTCGCGCGCGATCACCATGCCGCGCGTGAGCACCCAGACCCAGCGCCCGTCTTTGGCCTGCACGCGGTGTTCGTTGCGGTACACGCGCGAGCGGCCCTCGAAGTGGGCGATGCGCGCGAGGCTCATGCCCACCACGTCGTCGGGATGGGTGCGGGCGTCGAGCGCCACCGCTTCGCCGCGCAGTTCTTCGCGCGTGTAGCCATACAGCGCGAGCATGCTGTCCGAGAGGTATTCCTCGCCGGTCACGAGGTTCCAGTCCCACACGCCCTCGCCCGCGCTTTCCAGCGCCAGCTTCCAGAGCGCCTCGTTTTCGTGCAGGGCGTCTTCGGCGCGCTTGCGTTCGGTGATGTCGAGCAGCACGCCCACGCGGTGCACGCCTTCGCTGTCGCGCCGCACTTCGATCGAGCGGTTGTGCACCCACTTGACGCGGCCGTCGGCGAGGCGGATGCGGAACTCGCCCGAGAGCACCAGCGACTGCTCGAGCAGCGCCTGGGTCTCGACCTGCAGCCGGGGGGCATCGTCGGGGTGCAGCATGCGTGCGATCAGCGTCGCGTCGCGCATCACGTCTTCGGGTTCCACGCCGTACAGCTCGCGCACGCCGGAGCTCACGAAGCGGTAGCTGCGCGAGCCGTCGTGGTGCACCACGAGCGAGAACAGCATGCCGGGGATCTGGTCGGCCAGCGCCCGCATGCGCTCCTGCTGCTCGTCGATGGCCTGCTGCTGGGCCATCTGGGCGCTGATGTCTTCGACCGTGCCTTCGTAGAACAGCACCTGGCCGCTGGCGTCGCGCACCACGTGGGCGTTTTCGCGCACCCACATGCGCTCGCCGACGTGGCGGCTGCGGACCTCGGACACGAAGCCACGCACCGCGCCATCGCGCGCCAGCAGCGCGCGGAATTCGGCGCGGCGCTGCGGGTCGACGTACCAGCCGTCGGCGTCGGCGCGCGCATGGGTCAGCAGCTCGTCGACGTCGCGAAAGCCATTGATGCGCGCCAGTTGCGCGTTGGCGTGAATCATCTGCCCGTCGGCGGAGCTGCGGTAAGCACCGATCGGCAGGAAGTGGAACAGCGTGGTGAAGTCGGCGCCCGGTGCGCTCGGCGAATCCATGCGGCCCATTGTCTCGCAAGGCCCGGTACATTTCATCGGTCTTTCCACGCCCTCCAACGCTTTGCAAGCCACCCGAATCCTGGCCGTGCGCCACGGTGAAACCGCCTGGAACCGCGACACCCGCATCCAGGGCCACACCGACATCGACCTCAACGAACACGGCCGCTGGCAGGCCGCGCGGCTGGGCCAGGCCCTGCGCGACGAGCCCATCGCCGCCGTCTACAGCAGCGACCTCAAACGCGCGCGCGACACCGCGCAGGCCGTGGCCGAGCGCCATGGCCTGCCGATCCACACCCACATCGGGCTGCGCGAACGCGGCTTCGGCCGCTTCGAAGGCCACACCTGGGACGAGCTGGCCCTGCGCTACCCCACCGAAACCCTGGCCTGGCGCAAGCGCATGCCCGATTTCGCGCCCCCGGGCGGCGAAACCCTGGTGCAGCTGCGCGAGCGCGTGGTCGCCGCCGTCGAGGAACTCGCGCAGCAGCACCTGGGCGAGCAGATCCTGCTGGTGGCGCACGGCGGCGTGCTCGACGTGATCTACCGCGCCGCCACGCGCCTGGAGCTGCAGGCGCCGCGCACCTGGCAGCTCGCCAATGCCGGCGTGAACCGCCTGCTCTGGTCGCCCGAAGGCCTGAGCCTGGTGGGCTGGGGCGACGTGAGCCACCTGCAGGTGGGCGACGACGAGGACGTGCTCGATGAACGCAGCGCCTGACCGCTTTTCGCACCTGGTCGGCCAGCCCGTGGCCACGATCGACACGCCCGCGCTGGTGCTCGACCTCGACGCCATGGACCGCAACCTGCACCGCATGGCCGACTTCTGCCGCGCGCGCGGCCTGCGGCTGCGCCCGCACGCCAAGATGCACAAGTGCGCCGAGCTCGCCAGGCTGCAGATGGCGCACGGCGCGGTGGGCGTGTGCGTGCAGAAGATCGGCGAGGCGCTGGCGCTGGCCGCGCAAGGCGTGAGCGACATCTACGTGAGCAACGAGGTGGTGGACGCAGCCAAGCTTGCGCGCCTGGCCGCGGCGGTGCGCACGGGCGGCACGCGCTTCGGCCTCGCGGTCGACAGCGCGCTCGGCGTGCAGCGCCTGGCCGACGCACTGGCGCACGCGGGCGTGACCGCGGCTGCAGCGGTCGACGTGTATGTGGAGATCGACGTGGGCCACGGCCGCTGCGGCGCGGCCCCGGGCGAGCCCGCGCTGGCGCTGGCGCGCGCGGTGGCGGCCCAGCCGGTGCTGCGCTTCGCGGGCCTGCAGGCCTACCACGGCACGGCCCAGCACCAGCGCTCGGGCGCCGAACGCCGCGCCAGCATCGCGCGCGCCGCCGAGGCGGTGGCGCTCACCCGCGGCCTGCTGGAGGCCTCGGGCCTTGCGGTGCCGCTGGTCACGGGTGCGGGCACCGGCACCTTCGTGCACGAGACCGCCAGCGGCCAGTGGGGCGAGCTGCAGGCCGGCTCCTACCTGTTCATGGACGCCGATTACGCGGCCAACACGGCCGACGCCGACGCGCCGGCCTTCGAGCACGCGCTGTTCGTGAAGGCCCAGGTGATGAGCCGGCCCGAGGGCCGCGCGGTGATCGACGCCGGCCACAAGAGCCACGCCATCGACAGCGGCCTGCCACGCGTGTGGTGGCCCGAGGGCCTGGACTTCGCCAACGGCGGCGACGAGCACGGCGTGCTGCGCGGCGCGCACCTGCCCGCACTGGGCGACACCGTGTGGCTGGTGCCCGGCCACTGCGACCCCACGGTGAACCTGCACGACGTGCTGGTGGGCGTGCGTGGCGGCCTGAGCGCCGGCCACGTGGAACGGCTGTTGCGCGTGGACGCGCGCGGGGCCTTGGGCTAACGCGGGCCGTAGGGGCGCGCCTCGAGCCCGAGGTTGCGCACGGTCTCGGCCGCGGCCGTGGCCTCTTCGGCCGATTCGAGCGGGCCCACGCGCACGCGCGTGAGCGTGCCGCGCGCCGATTCCAGCGGATCGCTCACCACCGGCAAGCCGGCATCGCGCAGCCGCTTGGCCACGCGCTCGGCATTGGCCGGGTCGGCAAAGATGCCCACGGACACGCCATGGCCGCCCAGGCGCGGGCGCAGCGCGGCGTTGTTGTCGGGCGCGGGTGCGGGTGTGGGTGCGAGGAGGGTCGGTGCGGGCTTTGGCGCGGGTGCGGCAACGGGTGCAGGTGCAGGTGCAGGTGCAGGTGCAGGCACGGCCGGGGCCGGCACAGGCTCCGGTGCGGGTGCCGCCGGTGGCTCTGCCGGCGGCGGTGACGGCGGCACAGACGGCTCGGGCGCCGGCTCGGGCGCGGGCGGCGGCTCAGCAGGCGGCGCGGCTGGGGGCGCCGGCACGGCCTCGGCCACGAGCGGTTCGGGCCGGGGCGGCGGCGGCGAATCGCCCCAGGGGGACCCGCCCATGCACCAGGCCAGCAGCGCCGCGATCTCGAGCAGCAGCACGAGCAGCCAGGCCTTGTGCGCCAGCGCGGGCCGCGCGAGCCGGTCGCAGGCCTCCTGCACGGTCCTGGCCTCGCGCACCGCATCGGTCATGCGCTGGCGCACTGCGGCGTGCAGCCAGGCGTCGCCCCACCAGCCGGGCGCGGCCACGGCCACCACGGCGATGGCCGCGAGCAGGCCCCAGCGCACGCCCGCGGGCCAGGGCCCGGTGTGGGCCTGCAGCCACCACCAGGCCCCGAGGGCCAGGGCCAGCAAGGCCATGTGCAGCAGGGCCGCGCGCCAGAGCCGGCGGTACAGCAGCCAGTGCCAGCCCAGCCAGCCCGCCGCGTGGTTCCAGTGGGGACGCGCCACGCCGAGCTCGTCGAAGCGCGCGAAGGCCGGCAGGTAGTGCCCCAGCGCGCGCGGGCCCAGCGCCGCGCGGTACAGCGACTCGGTGGCGCTGGCCGGCTGTGCCTGTGACAGCGCCCTCGGGTCGGCGGGAGGCGTGTCGCTCATGGCGGTGTCAGCCGGCGTCGGAGAACAGCCCGCCCTCGCCTTGGGGCGGCACCACGCCCAGGTGGCGGTAGGCCGCGAGCGTGGCGGTGCGCCCGCGCGGCGTGCGCTGCAGGTAGCCCTGCTGGATCAGGTAGGGCTCGATCACGTCCTCGATGGTGTCGCGCTCTTCGCCGATGCTCGCGGCGATGTTGTCCAGGCCCACGGGGCCGCCGTCGAAGCGGTGGATCACGGCCTCCAGCAGCTTGCGGTCCATCAGGTCGAAGCCCTGGGGGTCGACATCGAGCATGGCGAGCGCGCGCTCGGCGATGTCCTTCGAGATGTGGCCGCCGCCCTTCACGTCGGCGTAGTCGCGCACCCGGCGCAGCAGCCGGTTGGCGATGCGCGGCGTGCCGCGCGAGCGGCGCGCGATCTCGAACGCGCCTTCGGCGTCGATGGGCGCGTTGAGCAGGCCCGCACTGCGGCGCACGATGCGCGCGAGCTCGTCGGCCGTGTAGAACTCCAGCCGCGCCACGATGCCGAAGCGGTCGCGCAGCGGGTTGGTGAGCATGCCCGCGCGCGTGGTCGCACCCACGAGGGTGAACGGCTGCAGGTCGAGCTTGATGCTGCGCGCCGCCGGGCCCTCGCCGATCATGATGTCGATCTGGTAGTCCTCGAGCGCGGGGTAGAGGATTTCCTCGACCACGGGCGAGAGCCGGTGGATCTCGTCGATGAAGAGCACGTCGTTGGGCTCGAGGTTGGTCAGCAGCGCCGCCAGGTCCTTGGGCTTTTCGAGCACCGGGCCGCTGGTCTGGCGCAGGTTCACGCCGAGCTCCTGCGCAATGATGTGCGACAGCGTGGTCTTGCCCAGGCCGGGCGGGCCGAACAGCAGCACGTGGTCGAGCGCCTCGGCGCGCTTCTTCGCGGCGCCGATGAAGATCTCAAGCTGCTCGCGCACCTTCATCTGGCCCACGTACTCGTCGAGCAGCTTGGGGCGCAGCGCGCGCTCGATCGCCTCTTCCTTGGGCGACACGCTCACCGGCGAGATGACGCGCGGTGACGGGGCGAAATCGTCGGTCTGGATGCTCATTTGCCTGGCGAGCTTACTTGGCGAGCGCCTTGAGCGCGAGCTTGATGCCGTCGGTGACGCCGACGTCGGCCGGTAGCGCCTTGAGCGCGGCGGCCGCGTCTTTTTCGCTGTAGCCCAGCGCCATCAGCGCCTGCTGGATATCGGTCTGCGCGTCGCTGCGCGTGGCGCCCGCGGGCAGGCCCAGGTCGACGCCGATCTTGCCCTTGAGCTCGAGCAGCAGCCGCTCGGCGGTCTTCTTGCCGATGCCGGGCACCTTCACGAGCCGGCCCGGCTCCTGTGCGCTCACGGCCTG
Source organism: Hydrogenophaga sp. T2 (assembly GCF_049843535.1). NCBI lineage: Bacteria > Pseudomonadati > Pseudomonadota > Betaproteobacteria > Burkholderiales > Comamonadaceae > Hydrogenophaga > Hydrogenophaga sp. T2. The sequence goes on from NZ_JBBHZJ010000002.1 coordinate 568,400, forward strand.
GGCCAGGTCGTTCACCGACAGGCCCGAGAGCACGGCCAGCGCGGTGCGCGGGCCCACGCCGCTGATCTTGATGAGCTGCCGGAAGGCGTCGCGCTCGCCCGCGGTGGCGAAGCCGTACAGGATCTGCGCATCCTCGCGCACCACGAAGTGCGTCAGCAGGGACAGCTTCTCGCCGCTGGCGGGCAGGTGGTAGAAGGTGCTCATGGGCACGTCCACCTCGTAGCCCACGCCGTGGCAATCGAGCAGGATCTGGGGCGGGTTCTTCTCCAGCAGCGTGCCGGTCAACTTGCCTATCATCGGTGTCCTTCGAGTCGTTCGCCGGGCCGCCCCAAGAACGACCGCACCCCCTCGGGGGGCCTGGCTTCGCCAGGGTCGGGGGTCCATCTTTTTACGCTCGCAGGATTATCGGCTTGATTCTCAGACACACCTTCAGCCCGCCGGACAACACCCGCATGGCGCACCTGTGCGGCCCGCTGGACAGCCACATCCGCGCGATCGAAGCCGCGCTGCAGGTGAAGGTGGCGCACCGCTTCGAGCAATTCCGCATCGAAGGCCCCAAGGCCCGGGCGCAGCAGGCGCTCGAGGTGATCCAGGCGCTCTACGAGATGGCGCGCGGCCCGATCCCGCCCGAGCAGGTGCAGCTCATGCTCAGCGGCGACACCGCGCTGACCGAACCCGGCGAGGGCGCGCTGGCCATGCAGACGCGCCGCGGCGAGGTGCGCGGGCGCACGCCCAACCAGGCGCGCTACCTCGAGAACATGGCCCAGCACGACATCACCTTCGGCATCGGCCCCGCGGGCACGGGCAAGACCTACCTGGCCGTGGCCTGCGCGGTCGACGCGCTCGAGCGCAGCGCGGTGCAGCGCATCGTGCTCACGCGGCCCGCGGTCGAGGCCGGCGAGAAGCTCGGCTTCCTGCCCGGCGACCTGGGGCAGAAGGTCGACCCCTACCTGCGCCCGCTCTACGACGCGCTCTACGACCTCATGGGCTTCGACAAGGTGCAGAAGGCCTTCGAGCGCCAGCAGATCGAGATCGCGCCGCTGGCCTTCATGCGCGGGCGCACGCTCAACCATGCCTTCGTCATCCTCGACGAGGCGCAGAACACCACGCCCGAGCAGATGAAGATGTTCCTCACCCGCATCGGCTTCGGCAGCAAGGCCGTGGTCACGGGCGACGTGAGCCAGATCGACCTGCCCGCCACGCAGCTCTCGGGCCTGATCGACGCCGAGCGGGTGCTCAAGCGCGTCAACGGCATCGGCTTCAACCGCCTCACCAGCGCCGACGTGGTGCGCCACCCGCTGGTGGCCCGCATCGTCGACGCCTACGAGGCGCGCAGCCCCGCGCGCGAAGACGCCCCCGCGCCGCGCCGCGCGCGCCGCAGCGCCGCCTGACCCCAACGCCCCCGACCGCGAGCGCCGCCCCATGGCCCTGCCCGACCTCACCCTGTCCCTGCAGTTCGGCCGCTTCGACGGCGTGGCCGAACACCGCGCCGCGCTGCCGCGCCACTTCGTGCGCCGCTGCATGCGCCATGCGCTGGACGCCGACGCCGAGATCACCGTGCGCATCGTCGACGCCGAAGAAGGCCGGGCGCTCAACCGCGACTACCGCGGCCGCGACTACGCCACCAACGTGCTCACCTTCGACTACGCCACCGAGCCCGTGGTGATGGCCGACCTGGTGCTGTGCGCCCCCGTGGTCGCCGCCGAGGCGAAGCAGCTCGGCAAGCCGCTGGCCGCGCACTACGCGCACCTGCTGGTGCACGGCACCCTGCACGCCCAGGGCTGGGACCACGAAACCAGCGAGGCCGACGCCGACGCCATGGAAGCGCGCGAAACCGCCATCCTCGCGGGCCTGGGCGAACCCGACCCCTACGCCGATCCCCGCGCCTGAGCGGCTTCAGCCGCCTCAGCAGCCGGCGCTGCCGTCCCAGCGTTCGATCGGGAAACGCAGGCCGCCGGCCTCGATGTCGCGGCCCGGCCGGACCCGCAAGCCCACCTGCCCCGCGCGCACCGCGTCGAACAGGCGCTCGCCCGCTTCGCGGCGCTGGCAGCGTTCGTCCACCCCGAGCGCCGGCAACTGCCCGCGCGAAAACCACTCGCCCTGCGGATTCGCCGCCCACAGACTGCCGCCCACGCCCGGCTCGCGCGACAGCAGCGTGAACACGCCCTCGCCCGCCACCTCGGCCGGCAGCCGCCAGACCAGGCAGGTCTCGGGCGTGCAATGCCCCAGGTATTCGCCCCGCACGAGCGCGCCGTAGAGTGCGGCCGGCACCGCGGTGCCGGCGGGCAGCACCGGCAGCGTCTTCACGAGTTCGGCCTCGAGCGCCTTGCGCTCGCGCGCGCTGAGCAGCGCGTGGTGCGCCAGCCGCTGGCGCGCCACCGGCACGCCGCCGAGCGCGGGGTCGTTGGCGGCCAGCGCCTCGAGCGCGCGGCGCCCGAACACGCCGCCCTCGCGTGCGAGGTAGCGCACCAGACCCTCTTCGTCCGGCGCGCCGCGGGCCAGGCGCTGCAGCTGGTCGCTCACGCTCAGGCGGCGCGGGTCCAGCGCACCGCCCACGAGCAGCAACAGGCCGGCCACCACGAAGACCGCAGCCGCCGCGTTGGCGGCGGGCACCAGGCAGCGCTCGCGCCGGCCCGCCCATTCGGCCAGCGCGTTGAGCGCATAGCCCAGCGCGAACACCGCCACCACCCCGGCCACGAACACGCCCCAGACGCGGTCCACCGTCCAGCCGTGCTGCGCGATGCGCAGGCCCAGCGCGTACACCGCCACCGCCACCATGGGCAGCAGCACCAGCAGGCCGGTGGACAGCGCGCGGCGCAGCCAGCGCGGGTAACGCGGGGCGTCGAGGCCGCCGCGCGACGCCGCATTCACCAGCAGCACGCACAGCACCGCGAACCACAGCAGCAGAAAGGCCGCGCGGCGCGTCTGCAGCAGCGGTCCGATGCCCTGCACCAGCCAGCTCGCCACGAAGGCCAGGCCCAGCGCGCCCGCCAGCGGGTAGATCCAGCCGCACAGCTGCGTGAGGCGCTCGAACAGGAAGCGCGCGACGCCGCGGTGCTTCACCGCGAGCGACACGCCATAGCCGAACACCAGCGCGGTGGCGGGAATCCAGAACGCCGCGTGTTCGATGAGCTGGTGCAGAAAGGGCAGCTTCACGAGCCGGAACAGGCTGGCCGCGCTGAACAGCACGAGCCAGAACAGGCCCGTGACCAGGCCGCCCTGCAAGAGCAGCAGGGTGTTGTGCAGCAGGCCGTCGAACCAGGCCTCGTAGCGCACGCGCGCGCCCTGCGCCACCGCGAGCGCGGGCACGGCCACCAGCAGCGCCAGCGCGAGCAGCAGCAGGGGCGGCAGCGTGTCGTCGGGCGTGAACGGCAGGCGTTCACCATCGAGCAGGCCGAGCCCGCTCACCGTGAGCCCGTGGTACAGGCCGACGGCCAGCGCCAGCGCGCCCGCGCCCAGCGCGATGCCGGCGCGGCGGCGCAGCGGCGCGGCGCTCGACAGGTAGAACGCGAGCGGCGCCAGCGCCATGAACAGCAGCAGCGGCACGAACACCGCGGGCTGCGTCGCCGGCCACACGGGGGTCGGGGCGGTCGCCGAGGCGTAGAGCGCGCCGGCGAGCAGGGCCTGCAGCGCGCCCACCAGCAGGTGGGCACGGGCTTCGGCATCGCGCGGGGTGGCGGGGGTGGGGGCGGCGGTGTCCATGCTCAGGCGCCCAGGCGCAGGGGGATGGTCACCGGGCCGTCGTTGACCAGGTGCACCGCCATGTCGGCGCCGAAGCGGCCCGTGGCGACCTCGGGGTGGGCCGCACGCGCCGCGGCCACGAAGGCGTCGTACAGCGCTTCGCCGAGCGCGGGCGGCGCGGCGTGGGTGAAGCCCGGGCGGTTGCCGCCCGAGGTGTCGGCCGCCAGGGTGAACTGGCTCACGATCAGCAGGCCGCCGCCCACGTCCTGCAGGCTGCGGTTCATCTTGCCCGCCGCGTCCGCGAAGATGCGCAGCTTGAGGATCTTCTGGAGCAGCTTCTGCCCCACGGCCTCGGTGTCGGTGGGCTCGGCGCACACCAGCACCAGCAGCCCCACGCCGATCGCGCCCACGGTGTCGCCCGCGATCTCCACGCGGGCCTGGCTCACACGCTGCAACAGGGCGATCACGCGGCGCCCTCCCCGTCGTCGCCCAGGGCCTGCACCTCCACATCGGTGGGCAGGAGCTGGATGCTCGCGCGCAGGCCGGGCACGGCGGCCATGAGGGCCTGCTCCACCTCGCCGCGCAGCGCCGCGGCGCGCGTGAGCGACCAGCCGCCCGGCACGTGCATGTGCAGGTCGGCGAAGCGGCGCTGGCCGGCCTTGCGCGTGGTGACGTGGTCGAAGCGCAGCACCGACGCCCCGCCGTGGGCGGCCGTGAAGCCTTCGAGCAAGCGGTCGATCGTGCCCTGCAGCTCGGGATCGAGCGCCTCGTCCATGAGGCCCTGCGAGGCCTGCCACACCAGGCGCACGCCTTCGCGCAGGATGTTGAGCGCCACGCCGATGGCGATCACCGGGTCGAGCCAGAGCCAGCCCGTGAGGCCCACGAGCGCGATGCCGCCGATCACGCCCACCGAGGTCCAGACGTCGGTGAACAGGTGGCGCGCGTCGCCCTCGAGCGCCACCGAGCGGTGCACGCGCGAGGCGCGCAGCATGGCCCAGGCGAGCAGGCCGTTGAACACCGAGCTGAGCACCGACAGCCACAGACCGAGGCCGATCTGCTCCAGCGGTTGCGGGCTCAGCAGCCGCTGCACCGACGCCCAGGCGATGGCGATCGCCGCGACCCCGATGAGCACGCCTTCGAAGCCCGACGAGAAGTACTCGGCCTTGTGGTGGCCGTAGGGGTGGTCGTCGTCGGCCGGACGCGCGGCCACGGTCACCATCAGCAGGCCGAAGGTGGCCCCGGCCAGGTTGACCAGCGATTCGAGCGCGTCCGACAGCAGGCCGACCGAGCCCGTGACCCACCAGGCCGCGGTCTTGAGCGCGATGGTGAGCACGGCCACGCCGACCGAGATCTGCAGCAGGCGGCGCGGGGTGAGGCGTTCGAGCACATGGACCATGGCGCGCATTGTGCGCGTGCCAGAATGCCCCGCATGCAACGCGCGTGGTGGTCCCGGCTGGGCTGGATGGCGGCGGGCCTGGGCCTGTCACTGGGCGGCGCATGGTTGATCGCCCAGCGCGGCCTCGACGCGCAGCGCGCGGCCTTCGAGACCGACGCGCGCATCGTGCACCGGCTGCTGAGCCAGCAGGTGGTGCAGCACGACGCGGTGCTCGCCACGCTGGCCCTGCTCGAGCCCGAGCGCGGCGACGCCCTGCCGCGCCTGAGCGCCATCTACCCGCGGCTGCTGCAGGTGCGCGAGCGCGCGCCCGCCAGCGCCTGGGGCGACGAGGCGCTGGCCCGGGCCGAAGCCGCGTCACGCGCCAGCGGCCGCGCGGCCATGGCCGAGGGCGATCTGGCGCAGGGCCGCTACACCCTGGTGCGCGGCAGCGGCGACAGCGCCTACGCGCTGGTGATCGCGCTCGCGGGCCTGGTGCCCGACGCCGACTGGCCCATGGACCGCGCGCGCAGCCCGGTGCAGGTGGCGTTGCAATGGAACGGCCAGACGCACACCGTGCAGCCGGGCCGCCCGCTCACGCACGGCTGGCGCTTCGATTTCGACAAGGTGGTGGCCGCCGAGAGCCAGCCCTTCCACGCCGTGGCCACGCGCTGGGTGGGCTGGGGCGAGCTGCCCTGGCTGCCCATGGGCGCCTGGGTGCTGGCCGTGGCCGCGGGCCTGGCCGCGCTGCGCCACGCGCTGCGCCTGCGCGAGGCGCGCCAGCGCGCCGAGGCCCTGCTGCGCCTGGGCCAGCTGGGCCGGCTCAACGCCATGGGCGAGTTCGCGGCCGGCCTCGCGCACGAGCTCAATCAGCCGCTCACCGCGGTGCTGTCGAGCACCCAGGCCGCGCAGCGCCTGCTGACCGACGACCCCCCGGCGCTCGACACCGCGCGCGAGGCCATGGGCCGCGCCGCGGCCCAGGCGCGGCGTGCGGCCGAGGTGCTGGGCCGGCTGCGCCGCGGGCTCGAACCGCCGGCCGGGGCCGCGGGCGGGCGCGCCCGGCTCGACCTGGCGGCCTGCGTGCGCGAAGCCCTGCACCTGCTGGAGCCCGAGATCCAGCACCGCGGCGTGACCGTGCGCTGGCTGGCCAGCGAGGCGCTGGCGGTGCAGGCCGATCCGGTCGCGATCGATCAGATCGTGCACAACCTGATCACCAACGCGCTGCAGGCCCTGGACCGCCAGCCTCAGGGCACGCGCGAGTTGCGGCTCGCGGTGCAGCGCGAGGGCGATCAGGCCGTGCTCACGGTGGCCGACACCGGCCCGGGCCTGCCGCCCGAGGTGCTGCCGCGCCTGTTCGAGCCCTTTTTCAGTACGCGCGAGGGCGGGCTGGGCCTGGGCCTCACGCTCAGCGAATCGCTGGCCAATGCCCAGGGCGGCCGCCTGAGCGCTGACAACGCCCCCGGCGGCGGCGCACGCTTCCTCCTGCACCTGCCGCTGGACCCCGCATGAACCCCGACGACCGCTCCCCCACCGTGCACCTGCTCGACGACGACGAGGCGGTGCGCGACAGCCTCGCGCTGCTGATCGGCACCGTGGGCCTGCGCGTGGTGCCCTGGGCCGACCCGCAGGCCTTCCTGGCCGGCTTCGACCGCGAGGGCATCGGCGCCATCGTGCTCGACGTGCGCATGCCCGGCATCAGCGGCCTGAGCGTGCTCGACACGCTGATCGCCCAGGGCGTGGACCAGCCGGTGATCCTGCTCACCGGCCACGGCACGGTGGACATGTGCCGGCGCGCCTTCAAGGCCGGTGCGGCCGAGTTCCTGGAAAAGCCGGTGAACGACGAGGCGCTGATCGAGGCCTTGCAGCAGGCGGTGCGCCAGCACGTGCAGTCGCGCCAGCGCGCGCAGACCGACCGCGCCGCGCGCGAACGCTGGCAGCAGCTCTCGCCGCGCGAGCGGGAGGTGCTCGCGCTGATCATCGAGGGCCTGTCCAACAAGGCCATTGCGCGCGTGCTCGACCTCTCGCCGCGCACCGTGGAGACCCACCGCGCCCACGTGTTCGAGAAGCTGCAGGTCGATTCGCTCGCCCAGCTCGTGCGGGGCTACGCGGCCCTGGTGGCCGAAGCGGGCGGCGCGGGCGCTGCGTAGTTTTACGGAGCCGCGGGCGTAGCCGGCCGAATGGTGCGCGCGGCGGGCAATTTCTACAGTGCGGGCACGGTTGATCGAACCGCAGCACACCCCCCGGAGACCCGCATGAACACCCCGATCCGCACCGCCCTCGTTCTGTCCCTGCTCGCCGCCAGCGCCTTCGCGCAGGCCCAGTCCGCCGCACCGCTGGTGCGCAGCGAGCGCAACGTGTCGCTCGAACTCGCCAACCAGATCGCCGCCGCCACCGTGGCCGCGTGCAGCGCCAACGGCCACGCCGTGACGGCCACCGTGGTGGACCGAGCGGGCAACGTGCGCGCGGTGCAGCGCGCCGACAACGCCGGCCCGCACACCCTCGAAGCCAGCCGCCTCAAGGCCTACACCTCGGCCTCGGCGCGCAACACCACGCTGGCCATGATGGAGGCCTCGCAGAAAAACCCCGCGGCGGCCAACCTCAAGGACATTCCCGGCTACCTGCTGCTTGGCGGCGGTGTGCCGGTGCGCGCGGGCAACGAGGTGATCGGCGCGGTGGGCGTGGGCGGTGCGCCCGGCGGCCACCTGGACGAGCAGTGCGCCGTGGCCGCGCTCGACCAACTGAAGGCGGCCCTGCAATGAAGCGCCGCGCGCTGCTGCTGACGCTCGCCGCGGCGGGCCTGCCGGTGGCGGCGCAGGTGCCGCCGGCGCCGGCCGAAATCGCGGCCTACCAGGGCCTGCACGCGGCCGCGCAACGCGGCGATGTCCCCGCGCTGCAGCGCCTGCTCAAGGCCGGCGCGCCGGTGGACGCCACCGACGCCGCGGGCCGCACGCCGCTGCACGTGGCCACCTTCGCGCGCCAGCGCGAGGCCGTGCGGGCGCTGGTGCAGGCCGGCGCCGACACCGCGCGGCTCGAACACGGCCGCTACGACGCGGTCACCATCGCGGCGGTGGCCGACGACGAGGACACGCTGCGCGTGCTGCTGCAGCTGGGCGCGAGCGCGAAGCTCGTGACCAGCCGCTACGACGGCACCGCGCTGATCGCAGCGTCCCACCTCGGCCACGACGGCGTGGTGCGCCAGCTGATCGCGGCCGGCGCACCGCTGGACCACGTGAACAACCTGCACTGGACGGCGGTGATCGAAGCCATCGTGCTGGGCGACGGCGGCGCACGCCACCAGGCCACGCTCAAGGCCCTGATCGGCGCCGGCGCGAACCTGCAGCTCGCAGACCGGCAGGGCCAGACGCCGCTCGCGCTCGCGAAGGCGCGCGGTTACGGCGAGATGGTGGCGATGCTCGAGCAGGCCGGCGCGCGCTGAGCCGCAGCCGCCCCGCTCAGCTCAGGCTCACGCGCGCGAACTTGCGCTTGCCCACCTGCACCACGTAGGTCCCGGCGGGCAGCTTCAGGCCCTTGTCGCTCACCACGGCGCCGTCCACGCGCACCCCGCCGCCATCGATGAGGCGGTTGGCCTCGCTCGACGACGGCGCCAGGCCGGCGGACTTGAGCAGCGCCGCGATGCCCAGCGGCGCGCCCGACAGCGACACCTCGGGGATGTCGTCGGGCACACCGCCCTTGGAGCGGTTGATGAAGTCCTGCTCGGCCGCGTCGGCGGCCGCGGCGCTGTGGAAGCGCGCGGTGATCTCCTTGGCCAGCATCACCTTGGCGTCCTTGGGATTTCGCCCCTCCGCCACTTCGCGGCGCAGGGCTTCGATCGCCTCGATCGACTGGAACGACAGCAGCGTGTACCAGCGCCACATCAGGTCGTCGGAGATGCTCAGCACCTTGGCGAACATGGTGTTGGCGTCTTCGGCGATGCCGATGTAGTTGCCCTTGGACTTGGACATCTTGTCCACGCCATCGAGGCCTTCGAGCAGCGGCATGGTCAGGATGCACTGCGGCTCCTGGCCGTACTCGGCCTGCAGGTGGCGGCCCATGAGCAGGTTGAACTTCTGATCGGTGCCGCCGAGTTCGAGGTCGCTCTTGAGCGCCACCGAGTCGTAGCCCTGCATCAGCGGGTAGAGGAACTCGTGCACGCTGATCGGCGTGCCGGCCGTGAAACGCTGGTGGAAGTCGTTGCGCTCCATCATGCGCGCCACGGTGTACTTGGCCGCGAGCTGGATCATGCCCATGGAGCCCAGCGGCAGGCTCCACTCGCTGTTGTAGCGGATCTCGGTTTTGGCCGGGTCGAGCACCAGGCTGGCCTGCTTGTAATAGGTCTCGGCGTTGGCCTTGATCTGCTCGGGCGTGAGCGGCGGACGGGTGTTGTTGCGGCCCGAGGGGTCGCCGATCAGCGAGGTGAAGTCGCCAATGAGGAAGATCACCGTGTGCCCCAGGTCCTGCAGCTGGCGCATCTTGTTGAGCACCACGGTGTGGCCGATGTGGATGTCGGGCGCGGTCGGGTCGAGCCCCAGCTTGATGCGCAGCGGCGTGCCGGTGCGCTCCGAACGTGACAATTTTTGCACCCAGTCGGCCTCGGGGATCAATTCTTCGCACCCGCGCCGGGTGACGGCCAGCGCGTGCCGCACGCCGTCGGTCAGCGTTTCGGCGCCGCTGGGGCGCGAGGTCGGCAGGTCGGGCGAAATTGAGCCGTTCTTCATACGTGTTTGTTCCGATGGGAGGGGCCCGGCCCGTGGGTACACTTGCCGGTTGTCGCCGGATTTTAGTTGGCGTGTTTTTTGCACATGGCAAAGCACACGTGTAAAGCCGGCCCGCGGCGTGAACTCTCGCAGCGCCGCCCGCTCACTCCCTGGACGCCGGTGTGTGGCCAAGAGCCCTCACCGGCCCTTTCATGGATGACCGAAATTGATACGCCAGACCCTGAACGCGGCGGCCGGCCTGGGCCGCCAGACCGCTGAATCGATCGCCCGCCACCCCCGCCGCCTCATGGGCAGCCTCGGCGTTCTCCTGCTCGGCACCGGCGTGACGGCCTTCGGCATTGCCCCGCTCGCCCCCGACGCCGCCGACCTGCCCGTGCACCAGGTGGTCGAGGCCCTGCCCGCGTCGGCCCAGCCCACGCTGATCGCCTCGCCGCTGATCCCCCTGGGCCTCGAACAAGGCAACCCGCTGCTGGCCGACACCAAGCCCTGGACCCTGTACCGCAGCGACACCACGCGCAGCGACGACACACCGCAAAGCCTGCTCAAACGCCTGGGCGTGAACGACACCGAAGCCCAGACCTTCCTGGGCCGCGACCCGCTGGCCCGCCAGCTGCTCGCCAGCCGCCAGACCCGCCTGGTGCACGCCGAAGCCTCACCCAGCCAGGAACTCGAGCGCCTCACCGCGCGCTGGGTCGATCCGCGCGACGACCGCGGCTTCCTGCGCCTGGTGGTCGAGCGCGCGCCCGACGGCCTGAGCGCCCGGCTCGAGAAGGGCCGGCTCGAAGCCAGCCCGCGCCTGGTGAGCGGCGAGATCAACAGCTCGCTGTTCGCGGCCACCGACGCCGCCAACATCCCCGACGCGGTCGCGGTGCAGTTGGCCGAGATGTTCGCCAGCGACATCGACTTCCGCCGCGACCTGCGCAAGGGCGACCGCTTCCACGTGGTCTACGAAGCCCTGGTGGCCGACGGTGAGCCGCTCAAGACCGGCCGCATCCTGGCCGCCGACTTCATCAACAACGGCCGCACGCACGAGGCCGTGTGGTTCGAAGCCCCGGGCATGAAGGGCGGCTACTACAGCTTCGACGGTGAAAGCAAGCGCCGCTTCTACCTGTCCTCCCCGCTCGAGTTTTCGCGCGTGAGCAGCGGCTACGGCATGCGCTTCCACCCGGTGCTGGGCACCCAGCGCGCCCACCTCGGTGTCGACTTCGCGGCCCCCACGGGCACGCCGGTGCGCACCGTGGGCGATGGCCTGGTGGAGTTCGCGGGCGTGCAGCGCGGCTACGGCAACGTGATCTTCGTGCGCCACCGCAACAACCAGGTCACGGTGTACGCGCACCTGAGCCGCATCGGCGTGCGCACCGGCCAGCGCGTGGCCCAGGGCGAATTCATCGGCAACGTGGGCTCCACCGGCATGTCCACCGGCCCGCACCTGCACTTCGAGTTCCGCGACAACGGCGTGCACCGCGACCCGCTGGTGATCGCGCGCGAGAGCGAGGCCATCAAGCTGCCCGAGAACCTGCGCGGCAGCTTTGCGGCCGTGGCCCAGGCCCAGCGCAGCAAGCTCGAGGCCGCCGCCCAGGTGCGCCAGGCCAGCGCCGACTGAGCGGCCCCCGCGCCCGCCCACAAAAAAGGAGCCCTGGGGCTCCTTTTTTCATGCCGGCGGCAGAAGGCTCAGACGCTGAAGCTCGAACCGCAGCCGCAGGTGGTGGTGGCGTTCGGGTTCTTGATCACGAACTGCGCACCCTGGAGGTCTTCCTTGTAGTCGATCTCGGCGCCGACCAGGTACTGGTAGCTCATGGCGTCGATCAGCAGGGTCACGCCGTTCTTGTTCATCGCGGTGTCGTCTTCGTTGACAACCTCGTCGAAGGTGAAGCCGTACTGGAAGCCCGAGCAGCCACCGCCTTGCACGAACACGCGCAGCTTGAGGTCGGGATTGCCCTCTTCGGCCACCAGCTCGGCCACCTTGGCGGCGGCGCTGTCGGTGAAAACCAGCGGGGCGGGCATGTCGGTCTGGACGGTCTCGGCAACAGCGCTCATGGGAATTCCTCTTCTCGTGGGGGCGGGCTGCCCCGCGAATACCCTGAATGGTACGGCAGGGCGCTCGGGATTGCGGCTATCGGTTGTTTGCCGCCAATTTCAGTGTGGGCATTTCCACGCTGCCGTCGGCGGCCACCGGGCGCAGCTGGCCCGAGATGCGCGCGCCCTGGTGCATCTCGATCGAGCGGTAGGTCACGTCGCCCTCGATGTGGGCCTTGGGTTGCAGTTCGAGCAGTTCGCGCGCGAGCACCGGGCCCTTCACGTGGCCGTTGATGATCACGTGGTCGGCCTCGACCGAGCCGGTGACCGAGGCCACCTCGCTCACGATCAGCAGGCTGGACTGGCCGTCGACCGCACGGATGTTGCCGCCGACCTCGCCGTCGATGCGCAGGCCATCGGCGAACTGCAGGTCGCCCTGGATGCGGGTGCCCTGTGCGATCAGGCTCTTGATCGGGGGCTGCTTGGTCTTGCCGAACATGGTGGGCTCCTCTGAACGTCGGTGGGTGTCACAGGCCGGACGTCTGGACCGACCGGACCGCGTTGCCCTGAAGGACCTTGGCGGTCACGGACTTGATCTCGGCCTGGGCAGGCAGCTCGACAACGCCTTCCTGGCGCAGGTAGCCCTTGACCAGCACCGCCTGTGGCGCCGGCGCCTGCTTGGCGGTCCAGGGCTTGCCCGCGAGCGTGCCGGCAAAGCTGATTTCCAGCGATCCGCGGAATTCTGGCGCACGGCGGCCCGGCTGGATCATGAGCACCTGCCAGCGCCACTGGGTGGGCGACAGGCGCTCGGCCTGCAGGCCGCGGATGGCGAGCTCGTCGCCGCTGCCTGCGGGCAGCAGGCGCTCGAAGAAGCCCAGGTCGGCGCGCAGCGACTGGTTGTCGGCCTCGAGCTGGCGGATCTGCACCCGCAGCTGTTCGAGCAAGGCCTGCTCGATGGTGCGCTGGCTCTGCGCGACGTTGCCTTGCGCCTGCGACTCGGCGAGCTCGGTGCGCAGGCTCACCACCTCGCGGCGCAGCTGCTGAAGCTCCTGACGCGCATCGCGGTCGAGGCCGGCCAGGTCGCGGCCGAACTCGAAGGCCCAGAGGGCCAGTGCGCCCGAAAAGCCCAGCATGAGCGCCAGCAGCAGCCAGCGCAGGGGCCAGGGCAACGCCCCGCGCACCGACATGCGCGGCGCCCCCGCCGACCACCGCCTACGCCCCAAGCGCCAACGCATGCAAGCCTTTCATTCAAGTGCAAGCAAAAGAAAACAGGCCCCAGAAAGCAGAAACCGCCCCAAGCGGAACTTGCAGGCGGTTTCTGTGGGCCGTGGCCGGAGGATCAGCGCTTGCTGAACTGCTTGCGGCGGCGTGCAGAACGCAGACCGACCTTTTTCCGTTCCACTTCGCGGGCGTCGCGGGTCACGAAGCCGGCTTGCGACAGCGCGGGCTTGAGGCTCGCGTCGTAGTCGATCAGCGCGCGGGTGATGCCGTGGCGCACCGCGCCGGCCTGACCCGATTCACCACCACCATGCACGTTGACCTGGATGTCGAAGGTCTCGGCGTGGTTGGTCAGCATCAGCGGCTGCTTGGCGATCATGATCGAGGTTTCGCGGCCGAAGAACACCGCGATGTCCTTGCCGTTGACCGTGATCTTGCCGCTGCCCTTCTTGAGGAACACGCGGGCGACGCTGGATTTGCGACGGCCGGTGCCGTTGTTCCATTCACCAATCATTCAGGGCTCCTTAGATGTCCAGCGCCTGCGGCTGCTGGGCGGTGTGAGGATGCTCGGCGCCGCCGTAGACCTTGAGCTTCTTGATCATGGCGTAGCCCAGCGGGCCCTTGGGCAGCATGCCCTTGACGGCCTTCTCCAGCGCGCGGCCGGGGTGCTTGGCCTGCATGTCGCGGAAGTTGGTGGCGTAGATGCCGCCCGGGAAGCCCGAGTGGCGGTAATAGATCTTGTCGGTGGACTTGGTGCCCGTCACTCGCAGCTTGGCGGCGTTGACGACGACGATGAAGTCACCGGTATCGACGTGAGGCGTGTAGATGGCCTTGTGCTTGCCGCGCAGTCGGAGAGCCACTTCACTGGCAACTCGTCCGAGGACCTTGTCGGTCGCGTCAATCACAAACCACTCGTGCTTCACGTCAGCGGGTTTGGCGCTGAACGTTTTGGTCATGAGTTTTCTCTGTTACGAGGGTTTGGCGGCCCTTTTCCACGGTCGGCGGTTCTCTTTCGGAACCCTCTTAGGTGGTGTTGGAAGCTTCGCCGCGGGGCCAGCAAAAACGCTGCGAAGCCCGCGATTGTACGAAATCCCGGCGCCCGGGGCAATTCCGGCGCTACCATGCGCGGCCCATGTTCTCCTACCGCCACGCCTTTCACGCCGGTAACCACGCCGACGTGCTCAAACACTTGGTGCTGATCGCCACGCTGCGCCACCTCATGCTCAAGCCGCCCGCGATCACGCTGGTGGACACGCACGCGGGCGCCGGCCTGTACCGGCTCGACAGCGATTTCGCCGACAAGGGCGGCGAGGCGGAACACGGCGTGGTGCGCCTGTTTGCCGCACAGCGCCCCGCGAGCGGCCCCGCCCCCGCGAGCACGCCGCTGCTCGACGACTACCTCGACCTCGTGGCCGGTTTCAACCCCAGCGGCTCGCTGCGTGTCTACCCCGGCTCGCCCTTCGTGATCCAGCAGCTGATGCGCCACGAATCGCGCGACCGGCTCAAGCTGTTCGAGCTGCACCCGACCGACGGCAAAACCCTGTCGGCCAACATCGCCCAGCTCGACGCCGGCCGCGCGGTGGTCGTCAAGCGCGAAGACGGCTTCGAGGGCCTCAAGCCCCTGCTGCCGCCACCGGCCGACGCCAAGGGCTCGCGCCGCGCCCTGGTGTTGATCGACCCGAGCTACGAGCTCAAGAGCGATTACGCCAAAGTGAGCGCCTGCATACAAGATGCACTCAAACGTTTCGCCACCGGCACCTACGTGGTCTGGTACCCGGTGATCCCACGCACCGAGGCGCACGACCTGCCGCGCAAGCTGCGCGGCCACGCGCAGCGCGCGGGTCGCCCCTGGCTGCACGCCACCCTGGCCGTGGGCCACCCCCCGCTCGCGCCCGACGAACGCCCCGGCCTCACGGCCAGCGGCATGTTCGTGATCAACCCGCCGCACACCCTGTCGGCCGCGCTGGCCGAGACCTTGCCGCTGCTGGTGAAGGTGCTGGGCCGCGGCCGCGGCCAGGGCCACACCCTGGAATCGGGCGAGGGCTGAGCCCGGTCCCGCGCGCCGCCCGACGGCGCCACTCAATTAACCAACCGATCGGTCGGTTAATTTGCTAGACTGCGCGCCACGCCCGCGATGGCGAGGAGACGCGCATGTACACCCAATCCTTCAACGTGCCCGACGGCGGCCCGCCCGCCGCGACCCTGCAGCCCGTGGCCAGCGAGGCGGACGCCGCGCTGCAGGCCCATTTCGACGCCGTGATCGACGCCGACGGCAAGATCGAGCCGCGCGACTGGATGCCCGAGGCCTACCGCAAGACCCTGGTGCGGCAGATCAGCCAGCACGCGCACAGCGAGATCGTGGGCATGCTGCCCGAGGGCAACTGGATCAGCCGCGCGCCGAGCCTCAAGCGCAAGAGCATTCTGCTGGCCAAGGTGCAGGACGAAGGCGGCCATGGCCTGTACCTCTACAGCGCGGCCGAGACCCTGGGCACCAGCCGCGACCAGATGTTCGACGCGCTGCACAGCGGCCGCGCCAAGTACAGCTCCATCTTCAACTACCCCACCTTGAACTGGGCCGACGTGGGCGTGATCGGCTGGCTGGTCGACGGCGCGGCGATCATGAACCAGATCCCGCTGTGCCGCTGCAGCTACGGGCCTTATGCGCGCGCCATGATCCGCGTCTGCAAGGAAGAAAGCTTCCACCAGCGCCAGGGCTACGAATCGCTGCTGACCATGATGCAGGGCACCCCCGAGCAGAAGGCCATGGTGCAGGACGCGGTGAACCGCTGGTGGTGGAAGTGCCTGGCCATGTTCGGCCCGCCCGACGACAACAGCCCCAACAGCGTGCAAGGCATGCGCTGGGGCATCAAGCGCATCAGCAACGACGCGCTGCGCCAGAAGTTCGTCGACGCCACCGTGCCGCAGGCCGAGGTGCTCGGCGTGACCCTGCCCGACCCCGAGCTCAAGTGGAACGCCGAACGCGGCCATTACGACTTCGGCGCCATCGACTGGGACGAGTTCTGGCAGGTCGTCAACGGCAACGGCCCCTGCAACAAGGAGCGCCTGGCCACGCGCGTGAAGGCCTGGGAAGACGGCGCCTGGGTCCGCGAAGCCGCGCTGGCCCACGCGCGCAAGCAACAGCAACGCCAATTGAAGGAGGCCGCATGAGCACCCCCGCTTTGAAGGAATGGCCGCTGTGGGAGGTGTTCGTGCGCAGCAAGCAGGGCCTGGAGCACAAGCACTGCGGCAGCCTGCACGCGAGCGACGCGCAACACGCGCTGCAGATGGCGCGCGATGTGTACACGCGCCGCCAGGAAGGCGTGAGCATCTGGGTCGTGCCTTCGGCGAGCATCACGGCCAGCGAGCCCGATTCGAAGGACGCGTTCTTCGATCCCGCGGCCGACAAGATCTACCGCCACCCCACCTTCTACGAGATCCCCGAGAAAGTGGGGCACATGTGAGCGCCGCGCCGGTCGATCACCTGCTGCACCTGGCCGACAACGCGCTGCTGCTCGGCCAGCGCAACGCCGAGTGGGCGGGCCACGGCCCCATTCTCGAAGAGGACCTGGCGCTCGCCAACCACGCGCTCGACCACCTGGGCCAGGCGCGGCTGCTCTACCAGCACGCGGCCGCGCAGATCAACGCCGACCCGCAACAGGCGCAGCGCTTCGCGCACCTGCAGGGCGCGCGCGTGGACGGCGGCGTCAGCGAAGACACGCTTGCGTACTTCCGCGGCGCGCACGAGTTCCGCAACTTCACGCTGCTCGAACTGCCGCACCACGGACCGCTCGCGGGCCCCGCGCGGCAAGACCGCGACTTCGCCACCACCACGGTGCGCAACTTCCTCTACGCCGCGCTCATGGCGCTGTGGTGGGAACGCCTGCAGCACAGCGCCGACACACAGCTCGCGGGCATCGCAGCCAAATCGCTCAAGGAGGTGCGCTACCACCTGCGCCACGCGGGCGACTGGCTGGTGCGCCTGGGCGACGGCACCGACGACAGCCGGGCGCGCACGCAGGCCGCACTCGACCACCTGCTGCCCTACACGCAGGAATTCTGGATCGGCGACGCCGCCGAAGCCGCGGCCGTGGCCAACGGCACGGGCGTGGCGCTCGCGGCGCTCAAGCCCGCCTGGGACGCCCTGGTCGACGAGGCCGTGGCCGAGGCCACGCTCAAGCGGCCCGCCGGCGGCGGCTACGTGACGCAGGGCCGACACGGCGTGCACTCCGAGCACATGGGCTTTGTGCTCGCCGAGATGCAGGGCCTGGCGCGCGAGCACCCCGCGGCCGTCTGGTGAGGCCATGAACGCGGCGCTGCGCACCGATCCGCTGGCCGCCGTTCACGCGGCCCTTGCGCCCCTGAGCGATCCCGAGATCCCGGTGGTGAGCCTGAGCGAACTCGGCATCCTGCGCGAGGTGCGCAGCGGTGCCGACGGCGTCACCGAGGTGGTCATCACGCCCACCTACAGCGGCTGCCCGGCCATGGGGCAGATCGAGGACGACATCCGCGCCGCGCTCACCGCGGCCGGCCTCGAAGCGCGCGTGGTCACGCAGCTCGCGCCGGCCTGGACCACCGACTGGATGACGCCCGAAGCGCGCGAGAAGCTGCGCGCCTACGGCATCGCGCCGCCCAACGGCCGCGCCGCGCACGGCAGCGACAAGGTGGTCACCTTCGCGCGCCGCGCCGCCACCCAGCCCGTGCCCTGCCCGCGCTGCGGCTCCACCCACACCACCGAAACCTCGCCCTTCGGCTCGACCGCGTGCAAGGCGCTCTACCGCTGCCTCGACTGCCTCGAACCCTTCGACCTCTTCAAGCCCTACTGACCATGAGCACCAGCCCCCGCGGATTCGTCGAACTGCCCGTCGCGCGCGTGAGCCCCGAGGCCGCGGGCTCGGTGGCCGTCACGCTGGCCGTGCCGCCCGAACAGCGCAGCGCCTTCGCCTTCGAGCCGGGCCAGTTCCTCACGCTGCGCGCCCTCATCGGCGGCCAGGACGTGCGCCGCAGCTACTCCATCAGCAGCCCGCGCAGCGTGTACACGCACAAGGGCGAGCTCACGCTGGGCATCCGCCCGGTCGAAGGCGGCGTGTTCAGCAACTGGGCGGCCACGCAGCTCAAGGCCGGCGACACGCTGCTGGCCATGCCGCCCGATGGCCGCTTCACCGTGCACCGCCCGCGCGCGATCCACCGCGTGGGCTTCGCGGCGGGCTCGGGCATCACGCCCATCCTGTCCATCATGACCAGCACGCTCGAAGAATCGCCCACGGCCAAGTTCACCCTGGTCTACGGCAACCGCCGCATGGCCAGCGTGATGTTCAATGAAGCGCTGCAGGATTTGAAGGACCGCTTCCGCGACCGGCTCACGCTGGTCCACATCCTCTCGCGCCAGGCGCAGGAGGTGCCGCTGCTCGAAGGCCGCATCGACGGCGACAAGGTGCGCGCGCTGATCGCCGCGCTGCTGCCCGTGCCCAGCATGGACGAGGTCTTCATCTGCGGCCCAGAGGCCATGATCGAGGCGACCGAGCAGGCCCTGCTCGGCGCGGGCGTGAAGCCCGAGCGCATCCACACCGAGCGCTTCAGCTCGCCTGCGCTCGACGCCCTGCCGCGCGCGCAGCGCGAACAGGTGCAGCTCGGCCACGCCGACGCCAGCGAGGGCGAGGTGGCCCTCACCGTGGTGCTCGACGGCAAGCCGCACGCGCTGCGCATGGGCCGCGACCAGCACGTGCTCGACGTGGCGCTCGAGGCCGGGCTCGACCTGCCCTGGTCGTGCCGCGGCGGCGTGTGCTGCACCTGCCGCGCCAAGGTCATGCAGGGCAGCGTGGCCATGGACAAGAACTTCACGCTCGAACCCTGGGAGACCGACCAGGGCTTCGTGCTGAGCTGCCAGGCCCGGCCCACGAGCGATGCGCTCGTGGTGAGCTACGACGAGCGTTGAAGCACGCCGCCGGGCCGGGGCCCGGCGGCATCGGGCCTCAGAAGCGCCAGCCCAGGCCCACGCCCACGAGCAGCGGGTCGACCTTGAAGCTGCCGACCTTGGTGCCGCCGGCGCTCACGTCGGTCTTGATGTACGCCTTTTTCACATCGACGTTGAGGTAGAGGTTCTTCGCCAGCGGGATGTCCACGCCCACCTGCAGCGCCGGACCCCAGCTGTTGCGGTCGATGTCGGCCGCGCCGCCCAGCAGCTTCACCGAGCTGAAGCGCGTGTAGTTCAGACCCGCGCCCACGTAGGGCTTGATGCCGCTGTCGGTGTGGAAGTGGTACTGCAGCGTGAGCGTGGGCGGCAGGTGCTTGAGCGTGCCGATCTCGGTGCCGTTCGAATACACGTGCTGCTTCTGCGGCACGGTGAGGATCAGCTCGGCCGCGATGTTGGGCGTGAAGAAGTAGCTGAAGTCCACCTCGGGCAGGGCCTTGTTGTCGATCGACAGGCCCAGGCCGGTGCTGTCCTTGTTGGCGCTGTCCAGGTGCACGGCGCGCGCGCGCACGAGCACGGTGCCGGCGTTGAAGTCCTGCGCCAGGGCGGCGCCGGAGGCGAGAAGGCCGGCCGTGACCGCCACGGCCGCGGCGATGTGATGCGGTTTCATGATCTTGTGTGTTGCGATGCCGGGGAACAGTCCCCACACGCATTACAGAAGTCGCCCGCTGGCGCGCGCTTGCGTCAGATCAAGCGCGCGCGCTCCCGAATCCGCAGCGCTGCCGGGGTTTGACGCAGGTCAAGGCCGCGCGTCGTCGGTGGGCAACAGCAGCACCGCGCCCACGCCCTCACGCAGCAGGCCCAGGCGCTCGGCCGCGGCGCGGCTGAGGTCGATGATGCGGCCTTGCGCATAAGGGCCGCGGTCGTTGATGCGCACCACCACCGACGCGCCGTTGGCCGGGTTGAGCACGCGCACGCGCGTGCCGAAGGGCAGCGTGCGGTGCGCCGCGGTGAGCGCGTTCATGTCGAAGGCCTCGCCGTTCGCGGTGCGGCGGCCGTGGTGGCGATCGCCGTACCACGAGGCCATGCCGCGCTCGATCACCTCGGCCTCGTCGACCGCCACGGCCGGCGCACCGCTGGCGTCGCGCGGCGCGGGCCCGGTCGCGCACCCGGCGAGGGTGGCGACCAGCACGAGCGCGAGCAGGCGGTGCCGGGGCATGGCGTCAGTGGCCGTCGAGGCGGCGCAGGATCTCGAGCGTGGCCACGCTCTGGTTCATGGTGTAGAAGTGCAGCCCCGGCACGCCCGCGTTGCGCAGCTGGTCGCAGAGGTCGGTCACGACGTCGAGGCCGAAGGCCTTGATGGACGCGGTGTCGTCGCCGTAGGCCTGCAGGCGCAGCCGGATCCAGCGCGGGATCTCGGCGCCGCAGGCGTCGGAGAAACGCAGCAGCTGCGCCGAACTCGTGATGGGCATGATGCCCGGCACCACCGGCACCTCGGCGCCCAGGCGGTGCGCGTCGTCGACGAAGCGGAAATACGCGTCGCTGTTGTAGAAGTACTGCGTGATCGCCGAGTGCGCACCGGCCTTCACCTTGGTCACGTAGGCCTTGAGGTCGGCCTCGGGCGACTTGGCCTGCGGGTGCACCTCGGGGTAGGCCGCGACCTCGATGTGGAAGTCCTCGCCGGTCTCGGCGCGGATGAAGGCCACGAGATCGCTCGCGTACTGGAACTCGCCGCCCAGGCCGTAGCCGCTGGGCAGGTCGCCGCGCAGCGCCACCAGGCGCTTCACGCCCATGGCCTTGAGCTGCGCGAGCTGCGCGCGCACCGAAGCGCGCGTGGCGCCGATGCACGAGAAGTGCGAGGCCGCATCCACGCCCTCGGCGAGGATGTCGCGCACGGTGCCGAAGGTGCCCTCTTGTGTCGAACCGCCCGCGCCATAGGTGACGGAGCAGAACAGCGGCTGGCGCACGTAGAGCTGCTGGCGCACGGCGCGCAGCTTCTCGGCGCCTTCGGGCGTCTTGGGCGGGAAGAACTCGAAACTGATGGGCAGGTTCATGCCGGTTTCCGAATGAAGACGAAGTACTCGCGGTTGCCATCGCCGCCGGCGATGGCGCTGTCGAAATAGTCGAGCAGCTGCAGGCCCAGGCCTTGCAGCGCGTCGGTGATGCGCGCGCGCACCCGCGCGTGGCTGGCCGCGTCTTTCACCAATCCGCCCTTGCCGATGTCGCCGGGCTGCAGCTCGAACTGCGGCTTGACCAGCACCAGCCCGTGGCCGCCCGCTTTCAGCAGCGGCAGCAGGGCCGGCCACACCAGCGTCTGCGAGATGAACGACAGGTCGCCCACGATCAGGTCGAACGGCGGCTCGGCGCCGGCCGCGCGCAGTGCGTCGGCGTCGAGCCCGCGCGCGTTCGTGTGTTCGAGTGCGATCACGCGCGGGTCGCTGCGCAGGCGCGCATGCAGCTGACCGCTGCCCACGTCCACGCCCACCACCTGCGCGGCACCGCGCTGCAGCAGGCAGTCGGTGAAGCCGCCGGTGCTCTGGCCCACGTCGAGCGCGCGCAAGCCCTGCACCGCGAAGCCCGTGTGCGCGAGCGCGCCTTCGAGCTTCAAGCCGCCGCGCGACACGTAGCGCGCCTCGGCGGCGTCGGACAGTTCCAGCTCGGCCAGCGGGGACAGCAGCTCGCCGTTCTTGGCGACGGGCCTCCAGGCCTGCCCCGCCCCGAGCCGCCAGCGCACGCCCGCGGCGATCAGCCGCTGGGCCTGCGAGCGCGACGCCGCGAGTCCGCGCTCGACCAGCAACTGGTCGGCACGCACGGCCGCGATCAATACCGGTACGTGTCGGGCTTGTAGGGGCCTTGCTTGGGCACGCCGATGTAGGCGGCCTGATCGTCGGTCAGCTCGGTGAGCATGGCGCCGACCTTCTTCAGGTGCAGGCGCGCCACCTTCTCGTCCAGGTGCTTGGGCAGCACGTAGACCTTGCCGATGTCGTAGGCGTCCTTGTGGGCGAACAGCTCGATCTGGGCGATGGTCTGGTTCGCGAAGCTCGAGGACATCACGAAGCTGGGGTGGCCCGTGCCGCAGCCCAGGTTCACCAGGCGGCCCTTGGCGAGCAGGATGATCTTCTTGCCGTCGGGGAAGATCACGTGGTCCACCTGCGGCTTGATCTCTTCCCACTGGCACTTCTCTTCGAGCTGCGCCACCTGGATCTCGTTGTCGAAGTGACCGATGTTGCAGACGATGGCCTGGTCCTTCATGGCGGCCATGTGCGCGTAGGTGATGACGTCGCGGTTGCCGGTGGTGGTCACGAAGATGTCGGCCTTGTCGGCGGCGTACTCCATGGTCACGACCTTGTAGCCTTCCATGGCGGCCTGCAGGGCGTTGATGGGGTCGATCTCGGTCACCCACACCTGGGCCGACAGCGCGCGCAGCGCCTGGGCCGAGCCCTTGCCCACGTCGCCGTAGCCGCAGACCACGGCCACCTTGCCGGCGATCATCACGTCGGTGGCGCGCTTGATGCCGTCGACCAGCGACTCGCGGCAGCCGTAGAGGTTGTCGAACTTGCTCTTGGTGACCGAGTCGTTGACGTTGATGGCGCGGAACATCAGCGTGCCCTTGGCCGACATTTCCTTCAGGCGGTGAACGCCCGTGGTGGTCTCTTCGGTCACGCCGATGATCTCGGCGCTCTTGCGGCTGTACCAGGTGCTGTCCTGCGCGAGCTTGGCCTTGATGGCCGCGAACAGGATGCGCTCTTCTTCGCTGCCGGGGTTGGCCAGCACCGAAGGATCCTTCTCGGCACGCTTGCCCAGGTGCATGAGCAGCGTGGCGTCACCGCCGTCGTCGAGGATCATGTTGGGGCCTTCGCCCGGCGTGCCCTTGGGGCCGAAGTCGAAGATGCGGTGCGTGTAGTCCCAGTAGTCGACCAGGGTCTCGCCCTTGATGGCGAACACCGGCGTGCCGTTGGCCGCGATGGCGGCGGCGGCGTGATCCTGGGTGGAGAAGATGTTGCACGAGGCCCAGCGCACGTCGGCGCCCAGCGCCTGCAGCGTCTCGATGAGCACCGCGGTCTGGATGGTCATGTGCAGCGAACCGGTGATGCGCGCGCCCTTGAGCGGCTGCTTCTCCGCGTATTCCTCGCGGATGGCCATGAGGCCGGGCATCTCGGTTTCGGCGATGCGGATTTCTTTGCGGCCCCAATCGGCCAGGTTGATGTCGGCAATGGCGCTGTCGGCGCTGACGGGGTTCACTCGTGCATTCATGTGGCGCTCCTGTGAGGTGGAACCACGGCACGGCGGGGGCAGATGAAAAAAAGCCCATCGCACGTACTGTGGATGAGCGTCGTTGCAAACAGGGGTCCGAGCCTCACGCCCGCGGCCCGCCGGGGGCGGGTGGGGCGCTGCAACGCTCCTCGGATGGGGCGCGATTCTATCCAAGCCGCCGCCGCACGGGTGCAACCAATCGCACACAGGCGACGGGCGCGAGGGGGTATGGCGCGCTGTGCGACACTGCCGCCCCCATGCAGCCCACCCCCCTGGCCCACTGGCCCCTGGCCGAGCGCGCGCGCATCCACGGCGTGCTCACCGACATCGACGACACGCTGACGGCCGACGGTGCGCTCGCGCCCGAGGCCGAAGCCGCGCTGCAGCGCCTGCGCGCCGCCGGCCTGCCGGTGTTCGCGGTCACGGGCCGCCCCGCGGGCTGGAGCGAGCCCTTCGCCCTGGCCTGGCCGATCGACGCCATCGTGGCCGAGAACGGCGCCGTGGCGCTGTGGAACGACAAGGGCCGGCTGCACAAGACCTATGCGCAGGACGCGGCCACCCGCCGGCAGAACGCCGAGCGGCTGCAGGCCGCGGCCGCGCGCGTGCTCGCCGAGCTGCCGCACGCGCGCCTGGCCACCGACAGCGCGGGCCGCGAGACCGACATCGCGATCGACCACAGCGAACACGCCCACCTGGGTGAAGCCGACATCGCGCGCGTGGTCGCCATCCTGCGCGGCCTGGGGCTCACGGCCACCGTGAGCTCCATCCACATCAACGCCTGGATCGGCTCGCACGACAAGCTCAGCGGCGCGCGCTGGATCGTGCGCGAGCGCCTGGGCCGTGCGCTCGACGACGAGATCGCGCACTGGGTGTACGTGGGCGACTCCACCAACGACGCCGTCATGTTCGCGCGCTTCCCGCACAGCGTGGGCGTGGCCAACGTGGCGCGCTTCTGGCCGCAACTCAGCCACCACCCGCGCCACGTGGCACCGCGCGAACGCGGCGCGGGCTTCGCCGACGTGGTGGACGCCGTGCTCGCCGCGCGGGCCACGCCATGAGCGAGCACCCGCTGCCGGCGCGGGGCCTGCCCGCCGCGCCGCCTGCCCACGCGCGCCTGGGCCTCACCGCCGTCTTTGGAGCCACCTTCTTCGAGCTCGTGGGCTACTTCATGCTCACGCCGATGCTGCTGCTGCGGCTGAAAGACGGCGGCGTGTCCACCGCGCTCGCGGGCGTGTTCGCGGCCAGCGGCTGGCTCGGCATCCTGCTCATGGTGCCCTTTGCCTCGGCCGTCACGCAGCGCCTGGGCCGCCGGCCCACGCTGTGGCTGTCGGCGCTGATCCCCACCGTGGCCACCATCGGCTTCGCGCTGTCGGACGCCCTGCCGCTGTGGTTCGCGCTCAAGATCGCCGCGGGCATGGCCTCGGGCCTGCGCTGGGTGCTGGCCGAAGCCCTGGTGGCCGAGTTCGCGCCGCCCGCGCAGCGCGGCCGCTATGTGGGCCTGTTCGAAACCCTGGTGGGCATCACCTTCGTGCTCGGGCCGCTGGTGCTGGCCTGGGTCGGCCCGCAGAGCGAGGCCGCGGTGTGGGCCGCGTTCGGCTTCATGGCGTTGGGCCTGGCCTGGAGCCTGCTCACGCCGCCCGTGCCGCCCGCGGCCGACGCGCACGAGGCCCGCGTGGGCCTGCGCGGCGTGTGGCACGCGCTCGCTGCGCACCCGCTGATCATGACCGTGGGCTTCGTGGGCGGCTTCTTCGAGAGCGGGCTCACGTCCATCCTGCCGCTCTACGGCCTGGCCCTGGGCCTGGGCGCGGTGGCGGCCGCGCTGCTGGTGTCGGCCAGCGGCCTGGGCAGCGCGCTCATGATGCTGCCCGCGGGCGTGCTGGCCGATCGCATGGCCCACCACCCCAAGGCCCGCTGGGGTGACGCGCGCAGCACGCGCCTCACGCTCATGCGCGTGTGCGCGGCCATCACGCTCGGCGGCACGCTGCTCATTCCTTTCGTGGCCGGCACGCCCTGGCTCGCCGCGCCCGTGGCCTTCGTGTGGGGCGGCGCGGGCGGCTGCCTCTACACGCTCGCCATGATCGACATCGGCTCACGCGAGCAGGGCATCACCCTGGTCAACAGCACCGCGGTGCTGGTGATGAGCTACACCCTGGGCGGCGTGCTCGCACCGGCCCTGGGCGGCGCGGCGCTGCAGTGGTCGCCCACGCTGGGTTTTCCAGCGCTGCTGGTGGGAGTGGCGGCGCTCGGGGTATGGTTGCTGCGGCGCCGGGAACCCTGAGCGGCGGGGCGGCGTCCCACGCCCATTCACACGAGGACACCGCCCATGGCCATTCCCTGGATCGCCGCGCTCAAGATCATTCCCTGGGGTGACGTGATCGAGCACGCCCCCAAGGTGCTCAACGCCGCGCGCAAGCTGCTCGACAAGAACAAGGCCCCGGCCGCGCCGGTGCCCGCGGGCCCGCCGCTCGACCCGGCCGCCGAACCCCCGACCCTGGGCGAGCTGCGCAACCGCCTGATCGAGACACGCCAGCTCATCGACCAGCAGGCCGCCGTTCAACAGCAGATGGCGCAGACGCTGAGCGAACTCGCCGAGCAGAACGCGCGCCTGGTGGAGGCCGTGCAGCTGCTGCGCGTGCGCACGCGGGTGTTGATCGCGGCGGTGGCGGTGTTGGCGGTGGGGGTCACGGTGCTTCTATCACGATAGCAACAAGATTCGATTTCATGCGGGCGCTGGGCCGAAGCCCCGGGGAACCATGCCAACGGGGGCGACGACACAAGGCCTTCCTGGTCCATCCCCCGGAGCACACCCCGTGAACAAGACAACGCTGTCGCCGTCCCCATCCCGCCACGCCCACAAGCCCTCTCCTTCCGCCGCCACGGAAGCCGCCGAAGAAGACCAGTACGAAGCCGGCCCGCTGACCGAGATGGTCAGCAACGCGCTCAGAACGCAGCCCCTTGCGGCCACGGGTTCGCACGATGCGCCAGTGCTCTTCCGGCGCATCCGCGACGGCGTCGCCTTCATGGGGGTGGGGCCCTCGGCCGGATTGCTGCGCATCGACGAGCAGCGCGATAAGGACTGGATCGCGCGCACCTGGGGCCTGGTTCAGGCGCGCAACCTCTACATCGCCTACCCCTTCAAACACCCGGGCAATGAGAAGGTGGCCGCCGCCTGCCAGGCGTTGAAGGCCCTGTGCAACCGCAGCGATGTGCAACGCAGCGGCCTGCCCTGCGACAGGGATCTGCTCCGACTCCTGATGGTGCTCAAGGCCGCCGACGAAGAACTGGCCATCGGTCTGCAGGCCCAGCCGCCCGAGTTCACGCGTCCGCAGTCGGTGATATTCCAGAACCCCTTGCCAATCATCGATGAAATGCCCGTGTCGCCTGTGCGCGTGCCGCCGCTGGCCGTGGCGCACCTGACCCGCACGCCCGCTTCACTGACCGATCGGCACGCTTCGAAGCGCGACAGCGGTGCAGAGCAGCGCTCGACACCCCGGGTCGATGCGCTGTCGCGCCGGTCAAAAACCCAGGATCGGTCGGGGCAAAGGCTGCAACGCGGCAGCGACGGCGGTGCGGATCGCAACGCCCCGGCCCCCCAGTGACACGGGCCACCCGCCTTGCACCGTCGAGCCGATTCCATGGTTCACAAATCTTCCAAATCGCCCCGCACGCTGCTCACGCTCGCCGAGGTCATGGCCCGCGAGGCCGCCGACCCCGAGCAACGCACGGTGGGGCCGATGTACCAGGTGGTGGCGGCCAAGCGCGACCGCATGGTCCGCAAGCACATCGATTTCGAGCGACATCCCAAAGCCCTGTACGTCAGGCCCGATGCGGACGGCCAGGCCGTGCTGAAGGTCAAGGGGCACGTCAAGACGCCTCGCCTCCTCGACCTCTCGGGCGGCGACCCGCCGCTGCAAAGCGCCGCGGGCATGGGCCAGCTGCAGCAGCTCATCGCCGTCTACCGGCGCAAGCACGGTGGCAACGCGCTCGTGGAGCAGGCCTGCGAGGAGCTGCGCCAGCTGTGCCGGTCCGCACGGGACCACAAGAACCAGTTTCCCGTCGACCGCCTCTGCGAAGCGCTCAAGGTGCTGCACGACGCCGACCATCCTGTCAGCCCGCCCACGCTCACGGGCCACATCTCGGCGGCAGACATCGTCGACCTGCCGCCCGAAGCGGTGGGCCCACTGATCGCCGAAGACATCGAGCAGCTGACGCCGCGCGACACCACGGCCGCCGACACCCCCACCACCGTGCCCGCGCCCCCGGTGTGGCCGGTGGCCGTGCCGCGCCTTGCGCTGCTCCATGCCGTGGAATCCGCGGCCACGCCGCTGGAGCGTCAGGCGACGTTCACGGGCCACACGCCCCACAGCCCGAGGCCGCTGAGGCCCCAGCCCGTGCCGCAGTCGCTCAGGGTGTCCACGGTCAGGACCACGCCACGCACGCTACCGGGCTCGGCCGACCGCAACGCCGACCCGCCACCCGAACCGCAGTGAGCGGCGGCCGCCGCTGCGCGCCTCAATGCGGTCCCGCAGGGCCTTGCACCTCGATGCCGGCATCGCACCCCGCCCCGGCCGCGATCCAGCGCCGCGCAAGCCGGCGCAGCAAGGGCGCAGCCCAGGCCCAGCGCGGGCCCAGCACGCCCGCGGCATCGGTGATCGCGCCGCAGCGGTACAGCGCCGCAGCGCCGTCCCAGCGCAGCGCGTCGCAGGCGCCGACGCGCTTGCGCGAGATCACGCGCCCCAGGGGGCAGGGCTCGGCCAGGCAGCACACGCCGCAGCCATTGCAAGGCGCGCCCAGCGCGGGCTTGGCGGGGGCCTCGGGGTGGATGTGGATGGTCTGGTGGGGCATGCGGTGGCGGGGCCGGGCGAGACGCGAATCATCGCGCGCTTCACACCGCCCGCGGCGACGGCGTGCCGGAACCCCGCCCGGCACGCAACCACCCACCCCACCCATCCCCTTCACACGTGCTGTCACACACCGCCGCCCCGCCTTCAACCCCTTGCCGCACGACCATGGAAAGAACCTCTCAACTCAAGTACGCCGCCGTCGCCCACCACAGCACGCCCTCGATCGACAACGTCGCGCCACTCGATGACTACCTGCAGTCGCTGAAGCAGTGGGGACAGCCGGGGCCCACGCGCAAGGTTCTTTACCTCAAGGTCGTGGACGGGGTGGCGCATCTGTCCACCCAGAAGGGCATCACGCCCCGCGCCACGGCCACCACCGAAGCGCGCGCGATGACGGACTTCCTGTACGCACTGGGCTTGAACATCACCACCGATGGCCCGCCGGCACTCCAGGCGGCGGGCCGCGCGCTCTACGATCTGGCCCACAACCCCGACAAGCAAGGCAGGGTCGCGGACACCGAGGCACTGCGCGCCTGCGTGCACCGGTTGCGCGTGGCGATCGATGAAGCGCGCCCCGAGCACCTCGACGATCAGGCGGTGAGCCTGCAGTCGTCCAGCCGCGAGGCTTCACCCCAAGCGGTCTTCCCTTCCGCCCCCAGCCACGAGGCCCTGATCGGCGCTCCCGCCACCGACATCCCCTTGCCGCGCCCCCACTCCCTGCTCAACCTCAACCTGTCCGCGGTGCGCATGCATCAAGCCGGTTACCGGCCGCTCGACGCGGCGCGCCCCAGCACCGACCGCTCGGACCTCGCATCGCGCTTCTTCAAAACGACGAGGCGCCCCAGCGAAGAAAAGAAGCACCTCATCAACAGCAACGAGGACTGACCTCAGCGACGCGCCTCGGCCGCGATGTGCGCCGCGTCCACGCCGAAGTAGCCACGCAACGCGGCCCGCGTGTCGCTGCGACCGAAGCCGTCGGTGCCCATGCAGCGGTAGCGGCGGTCCGGCGGCAGCCAGGCGCGCAAGGCTTCGGGCACGGCGCGCACGTAGTCGCTCGCGGCGATCACCGGGCCCGCGGTGTCGGCCAGCAAGGTGTGCAGCCAGGGTGTGCGGCCCTCGGCTTCGGCGGCCTGCGCATCGCGCGCCAGCTCGCTCCAGCTCGTGACGCTGCACAGGTGCACGCGCCGGCCTTCGGCGGCCAGCACCTCGGCCGCGCGCTGCACCTCGGTGAAGATCGCGCCCGATCCCATGAGCGTGACCGGCTCGCCACCCTCGGGGCCGAGGCTCGCAAAGCGGTAAGCGCCTTTGAGCACGCCCGTGTGCGCGGCGATCGGCAGGTCGGGCTGGGCGTAGTTCTCGTTCATGAGCGTCACGTAGTAGAAGACGTCGCGCTGGTCCACCAGCATCTCGCGCATGCCGGCGTCGACGATCAGGGCCATCTCGCCCGCGAACGCGGGGTCGTAGGCCTTGCAGTTGGGAATGGTCGCGGCCACCAGGTGGCTGCTGCCGTCCTGGTGTTGCAGGCCTTCGCCACCGAGCGTGGTGCGGCCCGAGGTGGCGCCGATGAGAAAGCCCCGCGCGCGCTGGTCGGCCGCGGCCCAGATGGCATCGCCCACGCGCTGGAAGCCGAACATCGAGTAGTAGATGTAGAAGGGCAGCATGGCCAGGCCGTGCACGCTGTAGCTCGTGGCCGCGGCGGTCCAGCTCGCGAGCGCGCCCGCTTCGCTGATGCCCTCTTCGAGGATCTGGCCGTCGAACGCCTCACGGTAGCTCAGCACCGAGCCGATGTCTTCGGGCGCGTAACGCTGGCCCACGCTGCTGTAGATGCCCACCTGCTTGAACAGGTTGGCCATGCCGAAGGTGCGCGCCTCGTCGGCCACGATGGGCACGATGCGCGGGCCGAGCGTGGCGTCCTTGAGCAGGTTGCCGAGCAGGCGCACGAAGGCCATGGTGGTGCTCATGGCCTTGCCGTCGGCCTGCAGCGCGAAGCCGGCATAGCCGTCGAGCGCGGGCACGGGCAGCACCGCGCAGGCCGATTCGCGGCGCGGCAGCGAACCGCCGAGCGCGGCGCGGCGTTCGCGCAGGTAGCGCATCTCGGCGCTGTCCTCGGCCGGCTTGAGGAAGGTCAGGCCCGTGGCCTGCTCGTCGCTCAGCGGCAGCTGGAAGCGGTCGCGGAAGGCGATCAGTTCGTCGGCGTCGAGCTTCTTCTGGCTGTGCGTGGTCATGCGGCCCTGGCCCGCGGCGCCCATGCCGTAGCCCTTCTTGGTGTGCGCGAGGATCACGGTGGGCTGGCCGCGGTGCGCCACGGCCGCGGCATAGGCCGCGTGGATCTTCACCAGGTCGTGGCCGCCGCGCTTGAGGCGGTCGATCTGCTCGTCGGTGAGGCCTTGCACCAGCGCGGCGAGCGCGGGGTTCTGGCCGAAGAAGTTCTCGCGGTTGTAGCGGCCGTCCTTGGCCGCGAAGGTCTGCATCTGGCCATCCACGGTGTCGCCGAGCGCGCGCACCAGCGCGCCGCTGTGGTCGCGCGCGAACAGGCCGTCCCAGTCGCTGCCCCACAGCAGCTTGATCACGTTCCAGCCCGCGCCCGCGAACAGGCGCTCGAGCTCGTCGATGATGCGGTGGTTGCCGCGCACCGGCCCGTCGAGCCGCTGCAGGTTGCAGTTGACCACCCACACCAGGTTGTCGAGCTTCTCGCGCGCGGCCAGCGTGAGCGCGCTCATGCTCTCGGGCTCGTCCATCTCGCCGTCGCCGAACACGCCCCACACGGTGCGGCCGCCGCAGTCGAGCAGGCCGCGGTGCGTGAGGTAGCGCATGAAGCGCGCGTGGTAGATCGAGCTGATCGGCCCGATGCCCATGGAGCCCGTGGGGAACTGCCAGAAGTCGGGCATGAGCCAGGGGTGCGGGTAGCTCGAGAGGCCACGCGCGCCCTGCGCGGGCGCCACGATCTCCTGGCGGTAGTGCAGCAGGTCCCGCTCGCTGAGCCGGCCTTCGAGGAAGGCCCGGGCGTACACGCCGGGTGCGCTGTGCGGCTGGAAGAACACGAGATCGCCGCCGTGCGCATCGGTGCGGCCGTGGAAGAAATGGTTGAAGCCGGTCTCGAACAGGTCGGCCGCGCTCGCGTAGCTCGCGATGTGGCCACCCAGTTCACCGTAGGCCTGGTTGGCGCGCACCACCATGGCCAGCGCGTTCCAGCGCATCAGCGAGGCCAGCCGCTCCTCGATCGCGAGATCGCCCGGGAACACCGGCTGCTGCTCGGCGGCGATGGTGTTCACATAGGGCGTGTTGAGGCGGGGCCGCCAGCCCACGCGCCCGGCCCCCGCGGTGGCCACCAGCGCGTCCAGCAGCTGGCGGGCGCGCGTGGGGCCGTGGGCCTGCAGCAGGGCCCGGAACGCGTCTTGCCACTCGGCGGTTTCCTGGGGATCGGGGTCGGGCGAAAGGTGTTCGGACGGGCTCATGGCCGCGCACTGTAGGCGCGGGCGCGCGGCATGTGCTGCCGTACAGGCCGCTAGCGGTCGAATCTGCAGCACATAATGCCGAGAAAGTCATTGTCAGCAGCACAAATGAACCTCGACGCGCTCGACCGCCGGATCCTCCACGAATTGCAGCAAGACGGTTCCTTGTCCAACGTGGCGTTGGCGCAGCGCGTGGGCCTGTCGCCTTCGCCCTGCCTGGCGCGCGTGAAGGCGCTGGAGAAGGCCGGCGTGATCCGGCAGTACGTGGCGCTGGCCGACGCGGCGCGGCTGGGCCTGGGGCTCAACGTGTTCATCAACATCAGCCTCAAGACCCAGAGCAAGGAAGCGCTGGCGCGCTTCGAGCGGCACATTGCCGACTTCGACGAGGTGATGGAGTGCTACCTGATGACGGGCGACTCCGACTACCTGATCCGCGTGGTCGTGCCCGACATGGGCACGCTCGAACGTTTCATTCTCGAGCGGCTCGCGCCGCTGCCGGAACTCGAGAAGATCCGATCGAGCTTCGCGCTCAAGCAGGTGCGCTACAAGACGGCGCTGCCGCTGGCGCGGGGGTGAGGCGCCAGCCGCGGGGGCTCACCCCCGCGCCAGCACCGGCGCCAGCACCTTGCCCGTGTGCGTGCCCGCGGCCACCACGCCTTCGGGGGTGGTGGCCGCCACGATGCGGCCGCCGCCCGCGCCGCCTTCGGGGCCGAGGTCGATGATCCAGTCGGCTTCGGCCATCACGTCGAGGTCGTGTTCGATCACCACCACGCTGTGGCCGCCGTCGACCAGGCGGTGCAGCACGCGGATGAGTTTTTCCACGTCGGCCATGTGCAGGCCCACGGTGGGTTCGTCGAGCACGTAGAGCGTGTGCGGCGCTTTCTGGCCGCGCCGGCCCACCTCGTCGCGCACCTTGCTCAACTCGGTCACGAGCTTGATGCGCTGGGCCTCGCCGCCCGACAGCGTGGGGCTGGGCTGGCCCAGCGTGAGGTAGCCCAGGCCCACGTCCTTGAGCAGCTGCAGCGGGTGGCTGATGGCGGGCATGGACGCGAAGAAGTCCACCGCCTCGTCGACCTCCATCTGCAGCACCTCGCCGATGTTCTTGCCCTTCCAGGTCACGGCCAGCGTTTCGGGGTTGAAGCGCGCGCCGTGGCAGGTTTCGCAAGGCACCTTCACGTCGGGCAGGAAGCTCATCTCGATGGTGCGCATGCCCTGCCCTTCGCAGCTGGGGCAGCGGCCTTCGCCGGTGTTGAAGCTGAAGCGGCCCGGGCCCCAGCCGCGCGCCTTGGCCTCGAGCGTGTCGGCGAACAGCTTGCGCACCGTGTCCCAGAAGCCGATGTAGGTGGCCGGGCACGAGCGCGGCGTCTTGCCGATGGGCGTCTGGTCGACCTCGAGCACGCGGTCCACGGGTTCGCTGCCGAGCAGCTTGTCGCAGCCGTTCCAGGCCGGGCGGTCGCCCTTGTCCCAGGCCTTCTTGCCCGCGGCGGTGCTGCGCATGCCCACCGCCGCGGCGACGTTGGTGAGCAGCACGTCGCGCGCGAGCGTGCTCTTGCCCGAGCCCGACACGCCGGTGATGACCACGAGCCGCTGGAGTGGCACGCGCGCGTCGAGCTGGTGCAGGTTGTGCAGCGTGGCGCCGCGCAGCTCCAGCGTCTGGTCGTCGCCGAGCGGCACCGGGCGGCGCGGCTGCAGCGGGTGCTTCATGGCGTGCAGCAGGTAGCGGCCGGTGAGCGAGTCGGGGCTGGCCGAGAGCTCGGCCACCGTGCCCTGCGCCACCACGCGGCCGCCGCGCTTGCCCGCGCTCGGGCCGATGTCGATCACGTGGTCGGCGCGGCGGATGGTGTCTTCGTCGTGCTCCACCACCACCAGGGTGTTGCCCTGTTCGCCGAGCTGGTGCAGCGCGTCGAGCAGGATCTGGTTGTCGCGCGGGTGCAGGCCGATGGTGGGCTCGTCGAGCACGTAGCACACGCCCTGCAGGTGGCTGCCGAGCTGCGCCGCAAGGCGGATGCGCTGCGCCTCCCCGCCGCTGAGCGTGGGCGCGCCGCGGTCGAGCGTGAGGTAGTTCAGGCCCACCTGTTCGAGAAACGCCAGGCGGCTTTCGATCTCGGGCAGCAGGTCGCGCGCGATGTCGGCCTCGCGTTCGGTCAACACAGGCGATTCGTCGCGTGGCCGTTTCGCCGCCGGGCCGCCCCAAGGCGAAACAGCCCCCTCGGGGGGCAGCGACCCGCGCAGCGGCGGAGCGTGGGGGCCCATCAAGCCTTTCACCCACTGGCGCACCTCGCTCACCGAGAGGCGCGCGATGTCGGTGATGGCCACGCCCGCGAAGCGCACGGCGCGCGCCTGGGCATTGAGGCGCGTGCCTTCGCAGCCCGGGCAGACCTCGTCGCCCACGCCTTCCACCTCGGGTTCGGCGAAGCTTTGCTCGCGGCCCTTCTGGTCGTCGTCGCGCACCGAGTCGTCGAGCGCCTTGCGCTGCTCGCGCGAGAGCTTCACGCCCGTGCCCACGCAGTCGGGGCACCAGCCGTGCTTGCTGTTGTACGAGAACAGGCGCGGATCGAGCTCGGGGTAGCTGGTGCTGCACACCGGGCAGGCGCGCGCGGTGCTGAACACCTCCACCTGGCCGATGGCCTTGGTGGACCGGCCCTCGGCGATGGCCTCCTTGAGGCCGTCGAGCGGGTGCAGCAGGTGCAGCACGCCCTTGCCGTGTTCGAGCGTGCGCGCCAGCTGCGCGCGCAGGTTCGCCTCGTCGCCGGGATCGACGACGAAGTCGGCCACCGGCAGTTCGATGGTGTGTTCCTTGAAGCGGTCGATGCGCGGGAAACCCGTGGTGGGCAGGAACTCGCCGTCCACGCGCAGGTGGGTGTGGCCGCGCGGGCGCGCCCAGTCGGCGAGCTCGGTGTACACGCCCTTGCGGTTGACCACCAGCGGCGCGAGCAGGCCCACGTGCCGGCCCGCGTGCTTGCGCAGCAGCGCGGCGGCGATGCTGTCGGCGCTCTGCGGCTTCACGGCCGCGCCGTCGTGCACGCAGTGCTGCGTGCCCAGCTTCACGTAGAGCAGGCGCAGGAAGTGCCAGACCTCGGTGGTGGTGCCCACCGTGCTCTTGCGGCCGCCGCGCGAGAGGCGCTGCTCGATCGCCACCGTGGGCGGGATGCCGTAGACCGCGTCCACCTCGGGCCGGCCCGCGGGCTGCACGATGCTGCGCGCGTAGGCGTTGAGGCTTTCGAGGTAGCGGCGCTGGCCTTCGTTGAACAGGATGTCGAAAGCCAGCGTGCTCTTGCCCGAGCCGCTCACGCCCGAGATCACGTTGAACTTGCCGCGCGGGATGTCCACGCTGAGCTGCTTGAGGTTGTGTTCCTTGGCGTTGACGATGCGGATCGCGTCGCCGTGCGGCGCGGCGCGGCGCGCGCGCGCCGCGGCGTAGGGCCGCGCGGGCGCGTCGTTCACCGCCACCACGCGGTCCATGGCCTCGGCGTATTCGCGCAGGGCCCGCGCGGTGTGGCTCGTGGGGTGCTCGCGCACCTGCTCGGGCGGGCCTTCGGCCACCACCGTGCCGCCGCCCGATCCGCCCTCGGGGCCGAGGTCGATCAGCCAGTCGGCGGCGCGGATCACGTCGAGGTTGTGCTCGATCACCACCAGCGAATGGCCGGCGTCGATGAGCTTGCGCAGCGAGCGCATGAGCTTGGCGATGTCGTCGAAGTGCAGGCCGGTGGTGGGCTCGTCGAACAGGAACAGCGTGCCCTTGCGCGACACGGGCTGGCGGCTCGAGCTGCCGGCCTTGGCCGCTTCGGCCAGGAAGCCCGCGAGCTTGAGGCGCTGGGCCTCGCCACCCGACAGCGTGGGCACGGGCTGGCCGAGCTTCACGTATTCCAGGCCCACGTCCACGATGGGCTGCAGCGCGCGGATGGCCTCGCGGTCGGCGCGGAACAGCTCGGCCGCCTCGCTCACCGTGAGGCCGAGCACGTCGGCCACGCTGAGCAGGCGGCCGCCGCGCTCGATCTTCACCTCGAGGATCTCGGGCCGGTAGCGCTGGCCGTCGCAATCGGGGCAGCGCAGGTAGACGTCGGAGAGGAACTGCATCTCCACGTGCTCGAAGCCCGAGCCGCCGCAGGTGGGGCAGCGGCCGTCGCCGCTGTTGAAGCTGAACTTGGCCGGCGTGTAGCCGCGCTGGCGCGACAGCGGCAGGTCGGCGAACAGCGAGCGGATCGCGTCCCACGCGCCCACGTAGCTCACCGGGTTGGAGCGCGCGGTCTTGCCGATGGGCGACTGGTCGACGAAAACCACGTCGGCGAGCTGTTCGGCGCCGAGCAGGCGCTCGTGCGCGCCGGGCGATTCGGTGCTCTGGCCGAAGTGGCGCATGAGCGCGGGCGCGAGCACGTCCTGGATGAGCGTGGACTTGCCCGAGCCCGACACGCCGGTGACCACCACCAGGCGCTGCAGCGGGAATTCCACCGACACGTTCTGCAGGTTGTGCTCGCGCGCGCCTTCGAGGATCAGGCGCGGCGTGCTGTCGGTGACGGCGCGCTTGAAGCCCATGCCGATGGTCTTGCGCGCGCCCAGGTAGGCGCCGGTGAGCGTGTCGGCCGCGCGGATCTGCTCGGGCGTGCCGTCGAACACGATCTGGCCGCCGCGCTCGCCCGGGCCCGGGCCCATGTCGATCAGGCGGTCGGCCGCAAGCATCACCGCCGGGTCGTGCTCGACCACCACCAGGGTGTTGCCGGCGTCGCGCAGGCGCTTCATGGCGTCGACGATGCGCGCCATGTCGCGCGGGTGCAGGCCGATGCTGGGCTCGTCGAGCACGAAGAGCGTGTTCACCAGCGAGGTGCCGAGCGCGGTGGTGAGGTTGATGCGCTGCACCTCGCCGCCGCTGAGCGTGCGGCTCTGGCGGTCGAGGGTGAGGTAGCCGATGCCCACCTCGCAGAGGTAGCGGATGCGGGTGTTGATCTCGTCGAGCAGCAGCTTGAGCGCCTGCTGCTCGCCCGCGCTGCCGGCCTGCGCGGGCGCGATGGACTCGAAGAAGCGCCGCAGGCTGGTGAGCGGCATGAGCATCAGGTCGTGCAGGCACAGGCCGGGCAGCGCCTCGAGCTGTGCGCGCGACCAGGCCACGCCCGCGGGCAGGTAGCGCCGCTCGGGCGGCAGCACCGCGTCGGCCTGGGCTTTCGTGCCCACGCGCCAGAGCAGGCTGTCGGTCTTGAGGCGCGCACCGTGGCACACCGGGCATTCGGTGTAGCTGCGGTACTTGGACAAGAGCACGCGGATGTGCATCTTGTAGGCCTTGCTCTCAAGGTACTCGAAGAAGCGGCCCACGCCGTACCAGTGCTGGTTCCACTTGCCGTTCCACTGCGGCGAGCCGTTCTTCACCCAGTCCTGCTGCTCGGGCGTGAGCTTGGCCCAGGGCGTGTCGCGCGGAATGCCCGCGGCCTCGGCGTGGCGCATCAGGTCGTCCTGGCACTCCTTCCACGCGGGCGTCTGGAAGACCTTGATCGCGCCGTTGCGCAGCGTGAGCTTGTCGTTGGGGATCACCAGGCCGTAGTCCACGCCGATGACACGCCCGAAGCCGCGGCAGCTCTCGCAGGCGCCCACGGCGGAGTTGAACGAGAACATCGAGGGCGAGGGATCGGCGTAGCGGATGTCGCTTTCGGGGCAATGCAGCCCCGTCGAAAACTTCCAGATCTCGGGCTCACCCTCGTCTTTCAGCGCATACACCGTGAGCTTGCCCGCGCCGCGCTTGAGGCCGACCTCGATCGCCTCCATCACGCGCGCGGGTTCGGCACTGGAAAGGCGGAAGCGGTCGGCCACCACGTCGAGCAGCTTCACGGCCTCGATGGGCGGCTTGGCCTTCTTGCCCTTGGCCGGCGCTTCGTCCTTCACCGCGCGCTGCACCGTGCGCTCGGCCTGCACGCGGGTGTAGCCGCTGGCCGAGAGCCACTGCTCGACCTCTTCGGCCGTGGTGTTGGCCGGCAGCTCGACCGGAAAGGTGAGCACCAGCCGCGGATCGCCTTGCGCGGCGGCGCGGCGCTGCAGCTCGGCCGCGATGCTGTCGGGCGAGTCGTGGCGCACGGGCAGCGCGGTCTCGCGGTCGAACAGCTCGGCGCCGCGCGCGAACAGCAGCTTGAGGTGGTCGTTGAGCTCGGTCATGGTGCCCACCGTGGACCGCGAGGACCGCACCGGGTTGGTCTGGTCGATCGCGATCGCCGGGGGCACGCCTTCCACGCGGTCCACCGCGGGCTTGTCCATGCGGTCGAGGAACTGGCGCGCGTAGGCGCTGAAGGTTTCCACGTAGCGCCGCTGGCCTTCGGCGAACAGGGTGTCGAACACCAGACTCGATTTGCCCGAGCCGCTCGGGCCCGTGACCACGGTGAGCTCGCCGGTGCGCACGTCCAGGTCCAGGTCCTTGAGGTTGTGCTGGCGCGCGCCGCGGATGCGGATCACGCCCTGCTCGGCCTCGCCCCCGGACGGCTCGGGATCGGCGGGAAGGTCGGCTGGGCGCAGGTCGTCGGACATGGAGAGGCTCCGGAAGGCGAAGCGGAAGATTCTAGAAAGGCCGGCGCCGGGCCGGGCGCCCGCGACCGATGCCCCTGTGGCCGCCTCAGGCTAGGCCTGCGCCGCTCACGGCGCTTTGGACACCCTACGTCCCGTGCGGCGCGCTTCCGCCTTAATCCTGTGTTCAGAATCGCGGGATTCATCACGGAGACATGCATGACGAAGACCTGGTTCATCGGCCTGGCCGTCGCCCTGGCCTGCGCCCAGACCCACGCCCAGTTGCGCATCGGCCAGCCCTCGGGCTTCAGCGGTTCGGTGGCCGCGGGCGTGAAGGAGAACACCGACGGCGCCAAGCTGTACTTCGATGCGGTGAACGCGCGTGGCGGCGTGAACGGTCAGCCGATCGAGCTGATCTCGGTCGACGACCAGTTCGACCCCAAGCGCACGGTGGAGCTGGGCCGCGAGCTGATCACGAAACGCGGCGTGCTCGCGCTGTTCCTCAACCGCGGCACGCCGCATGCGCAGGCGCTCATGCCGCTGCTGGCCGAGCACAAGGTGCCGCTGGTGGCGCCCAGCACCGGCGCCATGGTGCTGCACGAGCCCGTGAACCCCTGGATCTTCAACGTGCGCGCCACCTACCAGCGCGAGGCCGCACGCGCCATCGAGCACCTGGCCAGCATCGGCCAGAACCGCATCGCCATCCTCGAAACCGACGACAGCTTCGGCGCCGATGGCGCGGCCGGCGCCATGCAGGGCTTCGCCAAGGTCAAGCTCGAACCCGTGCTGCGCCAGAAGACCCCGCGCGAGAAGCCCGACTTCAGCGCCGTGGCCGCCGAGATCGCCAAGCTGCAGGCGCAGGCCGTGATGGTGATCGCGTCGGCCGGCAACACCGCGAACGCGGTGCACGCGCTGCGCGCCGCGGGCTCGCGCGCGCAGGTGGTCACGCTGTCCAACAACGCGTCCGAGGGCTTCATCAAGCTGCTCGGCGAGCACGCGCGCGGCGTGATCGTGACGCAGGTCTTCCCCAACGAGCGCTCGGTGAGCTTCCCGCTGATCAAGGAAGCGCAGGACCTCGCCAAGGCCAAGGGTCTGGACGGCGTGTCGCCCGCGATGATGGAAGGCTTCGCGGCCGCCAAGGTGCTCACCGAGGGCCTGCGCCGCGCCGGCCCCAACCCCACGCCGCAAAAGCTGCGCGACGCGCTCGAAGGCCTGTCGCGCTACGACCTGGGCGGCCTGACCGTGAGCTACAGCGCCACCAACCACACCGGGCTGGACTTCGCCGACCTCTCGATCGTGGACGCCAACGGACGCTTCCGCCGCTGACTCATTCCTTCACGATCAGCACCGGCTGCTTGGCGTGCGTGAGCACTTTCTGCGCCACGCTGCCGAGGATCAACGCCTTCACGCCCTGGCGGCCGTGCGAGCCCATCACCACCAGGTCGCAGCCCTCGGCCTGGGCGGTTTCGAGAATGCCCTCCCAGACCATGTTGCGTTCGATGGTGTCGCCCGCGAACGGCACGCCGCGCGCGCGGCAGGCTTCGGACACGACCGCCAGCGCGGTGCCGGCCACGCGCTTGGCGTCGTTGAGGTAGCTCTGCAGACCCACGGCCGACGCATCGCCGATGCCGATGTAGGGGAAGGGGTCGATCACATAGACCCCGACCACCTGGCCGCCCGAGCCCTGGGCGATCTCCGCAGCCATGGCCGCGGCCTTGATGCCGACCGCCGAGCCGTCGGTGGGAACGAGGATCTTCTTGAACATGCGGGCCTCCTGGGTGCTGCGGTGAAGGCCCATTCTGGGCCGGCACCGCGCGCCCGGGCTTGATGCCCGTCAAACCGGCGTGGCTTCCGGCCTCACGTCGACGGCGCAGTACTTGAGCTCGGCGATCTTGCCCACCGGGTCGAGCGCGGGGTTGGTGAGCACGTTGGCCGCGGCCTCGCGGTAGGCGAAGGGGATGAAGGCGGTGTCGGCGGGCAGCGCGTCGTCGAGCCGCACCGGCAGCGTGATGGCGCCCCGGCGCGAAGCCACACGCGCCGCCGCGCCCGCGCGCAGCCCCAGCCGCGCCGCGGTCAGCGGGTGCAGGCTCACCACCGGGCCGGGCTCGATCGCGTCGAGCACCGTGGCGCGCCGCGTCATGCTGCCGGTGTGCCAGTGTTCGAGCTGGCGGCCGGTGATCAGCACCAGCGGGTACTGCCGATCGGGCGTTTCGGCCGGCGGCGTGAGCGCCGCGGGCACCAGGCGGCCGCGGCCGTCGGCCGTGGGAAAGCCGTCGGTAAACACCACGGACTGGCCGGGGTCGGCCTCGTCGGCCACCGGGTAGGTGACCGCGCCCTCGCGCCACAGGCGCGGCCAGCTCAGTCCGCGGATGCTGGGCATGAGCGCGCGCATCTCTTCGTACACCGCGGCGATGCCCTGCGTGGCATCGCCGCTGCCGCTGCCGTCGGGCGCCACGCCGTAGCGCCAGGCCAGGCCCAGGCGCTGCGCGAGCTGCTCGGTGATCCAGGCGTCGGCGCGCGCCTCGCCCGGCGAACCCACGGCCTTGCGGCCGAGCTGCACGCAGCGGTCGGTGTTGGTCACGCTGCCGGTCTTCTCGGGCCAGGCGGTGGCGGGCAGCACCACGTCGGCGAGCGTGGCGGTTTCGGTCAGGAAGATGTCGATCACCACCAGGTGCTGCAGGGCCGCGAGCGCTTCGCGCGCGTGGGTGGCGTCGGGGTCGCTCATGGCGGGGTTCTCACCCTGCACGAGCATGGCGGTGATCTCGCCACGGTACGCGGCGTCGACGATCTCGACCACGGTGAGGCCGGGCTCGCTGCCCAGCGTGCCCGCGGGCAGGCCCCAGAGCGCCTCGGCCTTCTCGCGCGCGGCGCCATCGGCCACGCGCGCGTAGTCGGGCAGCACCATGGGGATCAGGCCGGCGTCGCTCGCGCCCTGCACGTTGTTCTGGCCGCGCAGCGGGTGCAGGCCGGTGCCGGGGCGGCCGATCTGGCCCGTGACCAGCGCGAGCGCGATCAGGCAGCGCGCGTTGTCGGTGCCGTGGGTGTGCTGGCTCACGCCCATGCCCCAGAGGATCATGGCGTTCTTTGCGGTGGCGTAGGCGCGCGCGACCTCGCGCAGCGTGGCCGCGTCGATGCCGCAGACCGGGGCCATGGCCTCGGGCGTGAACGCCGCCACGTGTTCGCGGATGAGCTCGAAATCGCGCGTGTGGGCGGCGATGTAGGCGGGGTCGGTCAGGCCCTCGGCCACGATCACGTGCAGCAGCGCGTTGAGCAGGGCCACGTCGCTGCCGGGCTGGAAGCCCAGGTGCTTCCAGGCGTGGCGCGCGAGCTCGGTGCGGCGCGGGTCGGCCAGCACCAGGCGGGTGCCGCGCTTCACCGCGTTCTTGATCCAGGTCGCACCCACCGGGTGGTTCTGCGCCGGGTTGGCGCCGATCAAGAGCACGAAATCGGCGTGGGCCACGTCGCGCAGCGGGTTGGTGACCACGGCCGAGCCCAGACCCTCCATGAGCGCGGCCACGCTGGAGGCGTGGCACAGGCGCGTGCAGTGATCCACGTTGTGGGTGCCGAAGGCGCTGCGCACGAGCTTCTGGAACAGGTAGGCCTCTTCGTTCGTGCCCTTGGCCGAGCCGAAGCCCGCAACCGGGCTCGCGCGACCGCGCGCGGCCGTGGCCTGCAAGGCGCGCTGGAAACCCGCGGCGGCGAGATCGAGCGCTTCGTCCCAGCTCGCTTCGCGGAACTGCGCGCGCAGCTCGTCGGGCGTGAGGCGGCGGCCCACGGCCAGCGGGTCCTTGGCCACGCCGGCGCGGCGCACCAGCGGGCGCGTGAGGCGCTCGGGGCTGTGCGCGTAGTCGAAGCCGAAGCGGCCTTTCACGCAGAGCCGGCCTTCGTTGGCCGGGCCCGCGATGCCCTCGACGTGCGCGATGCGGTCGTTCTCATCGACGTGGTAGCGAAGCTGGCAGCCCACGCCGCAGAAGGGGCAGACCGAATCGACCTGCTTGAGCGAGGGCTTGGCGAAGGCACCGTTGGCGGGCGCGATGGCGCCCGTGGGGCAGGCCTGCACGCACTCGCCACAGGCCACGCAGGTGCTGTCGCCCAGGGGGTCGTTCTGGTCGAACACGATCTGCGCGTGGCCGCCGCGGAAGGCCAGGCCCAGCACGTCGTTGCCCTGGGTCTCGCGGCAGGCGCGGATGCAGCGCGTGCACTGGATGCAGGCATCGCGGTTCACGGCCATCGCCGGATGGGAGCGGTCTTCTGCCACGGCCTCGCGCGCGGCGAAGTGCCCGGCGCGCGCGCCGGTTTCGCGCGCCCAGTGCGCGAGCTCGCTGTCGTGTTTGAGCGCGGCGGTGCCGGGCGCGTCGGCCAGCAGCAGTTCGAGCACGGTTCGGCGCGCGGTCGCCGCGCGCGGCGTGTCGGTCTTGACCACCATGCCCGCGCTCGGTGCGCGGCAGCACGAGGGCGCGAGCACGCGCTCGCCCTCGATCTCGACCACGCAGGCGCGGCAGTTGCCCGCGGGGCGCAGGCCGTCGCTCGCGCACAGGCGCGGCAGCACGACGCCCGCGCGATCGGCGGCCTGCAGCAGGGTTTCGCCGGGTGCGGCCTCCACCGCGCGGCCATCGAGGATGAAGGGGATGTTCACGGGCCCACCTCGTCGGGGAAGAACCGGCGCACGCTGTCCACCGGGTTGGGCGCGGCCTGGCCCAGGCCGCAGATGCTGGCCTCGCGCATCACGGCCGAGAGTTCGTCCATGCGCTCGCCGTCCCAGGCAGGCGACTGCATGAGGCGCACGAGCTGGCCGGTGCCGGCGCGGCAGGGCGTGCACTGGCCGCAGGATTCGTGTTCGAAGAAGCGCATGAGGTTGAGCGCCGCGTCGCGCGCGCGGTCGTGCTGGCCCAGCACCACCACCGCCATCGATCCCACGAAGGCGCCGTGCTCGGCCAGGGTGTCGAAGTCGAGCGGCACGTCGGCCAGCGACGCGGGCAGGATGCCGCCCGAGGCGCCGCCGGGCAGGAAAGCGTGCAGCGTGTGGCCCTCGGCCATGCCGCCGGCGAATTCGTCGATGAGCTCGCGCAGCGTGATGCCCGCGGGCGCGAGGTGCACGCCCGGCCGTTTCACGCGGCCCGAGACCGAAAAGCGCCGCAGGCCGTGGCGGCCGCGGCGGCCCTGCGCGGCCCAGGTGGCGCCGCCCTGCGCGAGCAGCAGCGGCACCCACCACAGGGTTTCGAGGTTGTGCGCGAGCGTGGGCCGGCCGAACACGCCGTGGTGCGCCACGATGGGCGGCTTCAGGCGCGGCAGGCCGCGCTTGCCTTCGATCGATTCGATCAGCGCCGACTCTTCGCCGCACACGTAGGCGCCCGCGCCGCGGCGCAGCTCGATCGCCGGCGCACGGTAGCCGGGGAAGCGCTCGGCCAGCGCCTGCAGCCGCGGCCGCAGGGATGCGATCTCGCGTTCGAGCAGCGCGC
The DNA here is from genome assembly GCF_049843535.1 of Hydrogenophaga sp. T2. Taxonomy (NCBI): domain Bacteria; kingdom Pseudomonadati; phylum Pseudomonadota; class Betaproteobacteria; order Burkholderiales; family Comamonadaceae; genus Hydrogenophaga; species Hydrogenophaga sp. T2. Next base: position 611,796 of record NZ_JBBHZJ010000002.1, read on the forward strand.
GCGCGTCGTGGTACTCGTCGCGCAGGTAGAGCCACACGTGGCTCAGGCCCACCACCTCGGCCGCGATCAGCAGGCCTTCGAGCACCTGCGGCGCGCCCGTGGTGAGCACGTGCCAGTCCTTGAAGGTGCCGACCTCGCCTTCGTCGATGTTGACCACGCCGTAGCGCACGCCCGGCTGGGCGCGCACCGTGTCCCACTTGCGCCAGGCCGGAAAGCCCGCGCCGCCCAGGCCGCGCAGGTTCGCGGCCTTGAGCTCGGCGATCACCGCATCGCCCGTGAGCGCGCCCGCGAGCAGCCGCTGCAGTTGTGTGAGCGCATTGGCCTGCGGCGCGGGCAGCGCGCGCGGGCCGGTGGCGCCGCGCGCGATGGCGTCGCCGATGGCCTCGGTGCTGGCGTGCGGCAACTGGTGCTGGCCCACGCAGGCCGCGGGCGCCTGGTGGCACTGGCCGATGCAGGGCACGGGCTCGACGGCCAGGTGCGGACGGTCCGCGAGCGCGGCCCGGGTGCGCGCGAGCAGGTCCTCGCCGCCGGCCATGGCGCAGGCCAGGCTGGTGCACACGCGCACCGTGGTGCGCGCCACCTCGGCGGTGTCGTCGACGAGCTTGAAGTGGTGGTAGAAGCTCGCGACCTCGTAGACCTCGACCTGGCTCAGGCGCAGCCGCTCCGCCAGCGCCGCCAGATGGCCCTGGCGCAACGCGCCCTCGGCGTCGTTGAGGCGGTGCAGGTGCTCGATCAGCAGGTCGGGGCGCGGCGCCAGGCCTTCGCAGAGCGCCGCCACGCGCTCGCGCGCGGCCGGCTCGACCTGGCGGCCCTTGGGGGTGCGGCGGGCCGCCCCGCGCGCCTGCCGTTCGAGCGGGCGGATGGGGATGACCACGGGTGTGGCGGAAGAGGTGTTCATCGTGGGGTCCGGGCTGTGACAGCACGGTAGCACCATGAAGGCCGCTTAATATGTTCGGTCTTGCACATAGGGGATCCGTCATGCCCGCCCGTTCCGCCGCCGCCCTGCACGTCAGCCTGCACCCGCACTGGCGCGTGGGCCGCAGCGAAAGCGACACGCTCGACGCCACCGCCCTGCTCGACCTGCTCGCCACGGTGCAGGGCACGGGCAGCATCGCGCAGGCCGGGCGCGAGCTGGGCCTGTCGTACCGCCACGCCTGGGGCCTTCTGCAACAGGCCGAGGCGCTGTTCGGCCAGCCGCTGCTGATGCGCGGGCGCGGCCGCGGCTCGGCGCTGACCGAGCTCGGCGAGAAGCTGGTCTGGGCCGACGCGCGCATCGGCGCGCGCCTGCAGCCGCTGCTCGAATCGCTGGCCTCGGAGCTCGAGGGCGAACTGGGCCGCGTGCAGCGGCGCACCCGCGCCGTGCCGCGCCTGCACGCGAGCCACGGCTTTGCAGTGGCCGCGCTGCGCGAGCAGCTCGCCGCGCGCGAGGTGGCGGTGGAGGTGCGCTACCGCAACAGCCTGGAGGCGGTGGCCGCGCTCGCGCACGGGGAGTGCGAGCTCGCGGGCTTTCACGTGCCGCTGGGCGCCTTCGAAGCCGAGGCCGCGGCGCGCTACCGCGCCTGGCTGCAACCCGAGCGCCACCGGCTGGTTCACCTGGCGGTGCGCACCCAGGGTCTGTTCGTGGCCCCGGGCAATCCGCTGGGCCTGAGCGGGCTGGCCGATCTGGGCCGCCCGGGCCTGCGCTTCGTGAATCGGCCCGAGGGCTCGGGCACGCGCGTGCTCACCGAACTGCTGCTGCAACGCCAGGGCCTGGCGGCTCGCGCGGTGAGCGGCTGGGACAACACCGAGCTCACGCACGCGGCCGTGGCGGCCTACGTGGCGAGCGGCATGGCCGACGTGGGCATCGGCGTGCAGACCGCGGCGCAACGCTTCGGCCTGCACTTCATCCCCTTGCTGCGCGAGCGCTATTTCTTCGCGGTGCCGGCCGACGCGCTGCAGCGCGACACGCTCAAGCCCGTGCTTGCGGTGCTGCGCTCACCGGCGTTCCGCGCGCGCGTGGCCGCGCTCAAGGGTTACGAGGCCGCGCAGACCGGTCAGGTGCTCACGCTGGGCGAGGCCTTCGGGGCCTGAGGCCGCGCACGGCTCAGGCCGTGCGGGCCAGCAGCGCGTGCGCGCGTTCGCGGCTGCTGCGCTCGTCGGGCGCGAGGGTGGCCTCGCGCAACACGGCCTGCACGTAACGCGCGTGCGCGAGCGCGCGGCGCAGCTCCTGCATGAGGCGCTGGGCGCCCTCGGGCTCGGCGAGCCAGAGCACCTGCAGCAGGTAGATGCGGCCGCTGTCACCGTCGCACGCCAGCACGCCCTGGTGCCGGGGCACGCTCTGCAGGTTCAGCTGCAGCAGCCGGCCCAGCACCGCGTCGCCCTGCCCGGCTTCGAGGCGGCCGATGGGGATGCGCGCCTGCAGCAGGTGGGGCGCGTCGAAGGCCGAGTAGCACAGCTCCAGGGCGAAGCCGTCGAGCGTGAGCGGCAGGCAGGCCTGGGGGGCCTGGGGCGCGGGCAGGCCCGCGAATTCGCACCATTGCCGCAACGCGGCCTGAAAAACGCCTAGTGCCATGCGGGCTCCCTGGCGGCGGTCGACCGCCTGTTCGATGGCGACTGTGTCGCGGGCCCGGGGCAATGATTCCGCGGCCCCGGGGCGGCGTGATCGAGAGATCAGCGCCGCTGCACGCCCACCGCGGTCTGCCCCGCGCGCTCCCAGGCGCCGCTGTCGAACCAGGCGTCGCCCGCGAGCCAGGCCTGCAGCATGGGCAGGGCGTCGAAGCCCCAGAACACGCGGCCATCGGCCACCACCGCGGGCACGCCGAACAGACCGAGCGCGAGCGCTTCGTCGGTGTTGGCACGCAGGCGCCGCTTCACGGTGTCGCCGTCGGGCGCGAGCCATTCGCGGCCGCGCTGGCGCATGTGGTCCTGCAGGCGTTCCTGCAGCGCGGCCAGGCGCGCCGGATCGGCCGCGTCGGCGCCGCCGTGCCACACGTGCTCGAACAGCAGCCCGGTGACGTAGCGGTTGGTGTCGCCGGGCGCCTCGTCCTGCGCGGTGGCCAGGCCCAGGCGCAGCAGCGGCAGCGGGTTGAAGGGATGGGCCGCGGGCATGTCGAGGCGGATGCCGTGGCGGTGCGCGAGCCACTGCACCTGGCGGTAGGTCCAGTCGCGCTTGCCCGGGATCTCGGCCGGGCCGAGCTGGCCGTGGGCCTTGAGCAGCGCCGCGAACAGCACCGGGCGGTAGCGCACCGCCACGCTGTGGCCTTCGAGCGCCTGCGGCAAGGCCGCGAAGGCCAGGTGGGCGTAGGGCGAGATCGGGTCGTAGAAGAACTGCAGCTCGGTCATGCGGGCACCTCGCGGGTTTCGAGCTGCGCCCACACGGCGAGCTTGGCGGCGTCGTCCAGGCGGCTCCAGGCGCCGATCTCGTCGAGCGTGCGCCGGCAGCCCACGCACATCAGGCTGCGTTCGTCGAGGCGGCAGACGCCGATGCAGGGCGAGGGCGCGGCCACGCCGGGCTGGCGCAGGCGGGCGCGCGCGAGGTTGGGGCGCTCGGGCGTCTGGCTCATGCGGTTTCGATCTGCACCACGTCGGCCACGGGCGCGCCGGTGTAGCGCGCAAGCTCCTGCGGCGTGAGCGGGAACACCGCGTGCGGGTGGCCCGCGGCGGCCCAGATCACGTCGAAGCGGAACAGCTCGCGGTCGATCAGCGTGACGGGTTCGTTCGCGTGCGCGAGCGGCGACACGCCGCCGATGGAGAAGCCGGTCTGCGCCTTCACGAACTCGGCGTCGGCGCGGCCGAGCTTGCCGCCGGCCTCGGCGCACACGATGTCCTGCACGCGCTTTTCGTCCACGCGGCGGTCGCCCGAGGTGATGACGAGCACGGCGCGCTCGTCGCTCTTGCGGCGGAAGATGATGCTCTTGGCGATCTGGCCCAACGCCACGCCGAGCGCGTCGGCGGCCTGCTGCGCGGTGCGCGCGGCGTCGTCGAGCATCACGGGGGCATGGGCATGACCGAGCGCGGCGAGGCGGTCGGCCACGCGCTGGATGGCGGGAGTGGGGGCAGCGGAATTCAAGCTCATGGCCCGGGATGGTAGGGGGCTGCCGATCGGTCCGTCGGCGGCGTCAGCCCTGCCGCTTGGCGAGCAGCGCGCGCGCCACGCGCGAGTTGGTGGGCCGGCCCAGCTGCTCGCTGATGTAGCTGCCGGCGTCGATCAGCGCGTCGAGGTCGATGCCGGTCTCGATGCCCATGCCGTGCAGCAGGTAGACCACGTCTTCGGTGGCCACGTTGCCCGTCGCGCCCTTGGCGTAGGGGCAGCCGCCCAGGCCGGCCACGGAGGTGTCGTGGTGCCACACGCCCATCTCGAGCGCGGCCAGGGTGTTGGCCACGGCCTGGCCGTAGGTGTCGTGGAAGTGGCCCGAAATCTGGTCGATGTGGAAGTGCTTGAGCGTGGCCTCGATCGCGGCCTGCACCTTCTTCGGCGTGCCCACGCCGATGGTGTCGGCCACGCCCACGTGCTCCACGCCGATGCCCTTCATGAGACCGGCCAGGTAGTCCACGCGCGAGGGCGGCACATCGCCTTCGTAGGGGCAGCCCACGGTGCAGCTCATGGCGCCACGCACCGCGATGCCCGCGGCCTTGGCGGCCTGCACCACGGGCGCGAAGCGCTCGATGCTCTCGGCGATGCTGCAGTTGATGTTCTTCTGGCTGAAGGCCTCGCTGGCGGCGCCGAACACCACGATCTCGTCGGGCTTGTCGGCCAGCGCGGCCTCGAAGCCCTTGAGGTTGGGCGTGAGCACCGAGTAGCGCACGCCGGGCTGACGCCGCACGCCCTGCATCACCGCGTGGTTGTCGGCCATCTGCGGCACCCACTTGGGGCTCACGTAGCTCGTGACCTCGATCTCTTTGAGGCCCGCGGCCTGCAGGCGGTGCACCAGCTCGATCTTGACCGCGGCGGGCACGGGCTGTTTCTCGTTCTGCAGGCCGTCGCGCGGGCCCACATCGACGATCTTCACGCGGGAGGGCAGGTTGTTCATGGGGCGTCCTTGTTCAATAACCGCGGCGGCGGTCGACCTCGCCGGCCACGGCCTCGCCGCGTTGCAGCGCGGCGATCTTGCGCGCGATCTGGGCGATGCTCTCGTCGCGCAGGGTGCGCGCCGAGGTGTGCGGCGTGACCGTGATTTTCGGGTGCTTCCAGAAACCATGGTCGGCAGGCAGGGGTTCGGTGCGGAACACGTCGAGCGTGGCGCCGGCCAGGTGCCCGTCGTCGAGCAGCGCGAGCAGGTCGGCGTCGACCAGGTGCGCGCCGCGCGCGAGGTTGATCACGTAGCCGCCGGGGCGCAGCAGGCCCAGCGTGCGGCGGTTCAGGATGTTCTCGGTCTCGGGCGTGAGCGGCAGCAGGTTGATGAGCACGCGGCACTGCGACAGGAAGGCGTCGAGCTGCGCCTCGCCCGCGTGGGTGGTCACGCCCTCGATGGCCTTGGGCGTGCGGCTCCAGCCGTGCACCGGAAACTCGAACACCGTGAGCGCGCGCGCCACGCGCTCGCCGAGCACGCCCAGGCCCATCACGCCCACGGGGAAGTCGGCCCGCGCCCGCGGCTTGCGGTAGGACCAGCGGCCTTGGGCCACGTCGGCCTCGTAGCCGTCGAGCTCGCGGAAGTGGCGGATCACCGCGTGGCAGGCGAACTCGGCCATCTGCACCGACATGCCCGCGTCGTCGAGCCGCACGATGCGCGTGGCCTCGGGAATGCGCAGGGCGAGCAGCGCGTCCACGCCGGCGCCGGTGTTGAACGCGGCCTTCAGGCCGGGCTGTTCATCGAAGAAGGCCTGCGGCGGCGCCCAGACCACCGCGAAATCGGCGGCGGGCGCACCTGGCTGCCACACGCTCACGGTGGCTTCGGGGAAAGCGGCCTGCAGGCCCTGTTGCCAGGGCTCGGCCTTTTGCTGGCTGAGACAGACGGTGATGTGCATGGGCCGAGCTTACGCGGGCCGCGCGGCGCGATCTGTCACGCGCCCGCCAGCTTGAGCAGCTCCGCGCCCTCGGCCACCTGGTCGCCGGGCGCATAGAGCAGTTCGGCCACGGTGCCGTCGGCGGGCGCGGCGATGGTGTGCTCCATCTTCATGGCTTCCATCACCGCGAGCGCCTGGCCCTTCTTCACCGCGTCGCCGGCCTTCACCGCGAACGACACCACCTTGCCCGGCATGGGCGCGGTGAGGCGGCCGCTGTCGCCCTCGCCTTCGCCGGCGTGGGCCAGCAGATCGATCTCGACCAGGCTGGTGGCGCCGCGCGCGCAGAACACGTGCACGGTCTCGCCGGTGGTCCAGGTCTGCACGGTGTCGCGGCGGCCCGCGAACTGCAGGTCGAAGCGGCCTTCGGGCAGGGCCTCGAAGCGCAGCGGGCCTTGCAGGTCACCGAGCGCGAGCGTGGGCTCACCGCCACGGCCGTAGGTGAGCGTGGCCTGCAGGCGTTCGCCGGCCACCTCGAAGTCGAAGCGGCGCGTGGTGAGGCCGTGCGAGCGGAAGCCGTCGCGGCGCGAGAACGGGTCGGCGCCTTCGAGCGCGCGCTCGGCGCGCAGGGTCTGCGCGACCGCGGCGGCCACGGCCGTGGGCGTGCCCACGCGGTCCTGCTGGAACAGCACCGCGGCCTCGCGCGGGATCAGCGCGGTGTCGAGCCGCGCCCGCGCGAAGGATTCGCTCGCCACCACGTGGCGCAGGAACTGCACGTTGGTGGCCAGGCCCACGATGCGCGTCTCGGCCAGGGCGGCGTCGAGCCGCGCAAGCGCCTGCTCGCGCGTGTCGCCGTGCACGATGAGCTTGGCGATCATCGAGTCGTAGAAAGGGCTGATGGCGTCGCCCTCGCGCACGCCGTCGTCGAAGCGGATGGCCCCGCGCTCAAACGCGCTGTGCGCGGGCTTGCGGTAGACCTGCAGCGTGCCGGTGGCGGGCAGGAACTGGTTGTCGGGGTTCTCGGCGCAGATGCGGGCCTCGATCGCGTGGCCCTGCATGCGCAGTTCGTGCTGCTGCAGCGGCAGCGGTTCGCCCGCGGCCACGCGCAGCTGCCACTCCACCAGGTCGAGGCCGGTGATGGCCTCGGTCACCGGGTGCTCGACCTGCAGCCGGGTGTTCATCTCCATGAAGTAGAAGCGCATGGCCTCGGGACGCTCATAGCCCTCGGGCTGTTCGACGATGAATTCCACCGTGCCCGCGCCCACGTAATTCACCGCCTTGGCCGCGGCCACCGCGGCCTCGCCCATGCGCTGGCGCAGCTCGGGCGACATGCCGGGCGCGGGCGCTTCTTCGAGCACCTTCTGGTGGCGGCGCTGCACCGAGCAGTCGCGCTCGAACAGGTACACGCAGTGGCCGTGCGCGTCGCCGAACACCTGGATCTCGATGTGGCGCGGGCGCTGCACGTACTTCTCGATCAGCACCGCGTCGCTGCCGAAGCTGTTGCGCGCCTCGCGCTGGCAGCTCGCGAGCGCGGCGGCGAAGTCTTCGCTCTTCTCGACCACGCGCATGCCCTTGCCACCGCCGCCCGCGCTGGCTTTGATGAGCGCGGGGTAGCCGATGCGGTCGGCCTCGCGCTGCAGCAGCGCGGGGTCCTGGTCGGCGCCGTGGTAGCCCGGCACCAGCGGCACGCCGGCCTTCTCCATGAGGCGCTTGGACTCGGCCTTGAGGCCCATGGCCTCGATGGCCGAAGAGGGCGGGCCGATGAACACCAGGCCGGCCTGGGCGCAGGCGTCGGCGAAGGCCTCGTTCTCGCTCAGGAAGCCGTAGCCGGGGTGGATGGCCTGCGCGCCCGTGGCCTGCGCGGCCGCGATGATGCGCTCCCACTGCAGGTAGCTCTCGCGCGGCGCGGAGCCGCCGATGTGCACCGCCTCGTCGCAGGCGGCCACGTGCTTGGCGCGCGCGTCGGCGTCGGAGTACACGGCCACGGTGCGGATGCCCAGGCGGCGCGCGGTGGCGGCGACGCGGCAGGCGATTTCGCCGCGGTTGGCGATCAGGATCTTGGTGAACATGGGGCGTCTTTCGGCGGGTTCAGGGGAGCCAGTGCGGCGGGCGCTTGTTCAGGAACGAGGCCAGGCCCTCGCGTCCCTCCTCGCTGGCGCGGATGTCGGCGATGCGGCGTGCGGTCTCGCCGCGCAGCTCTGCCGTGATCGGCTGGCCCGCGACGTCGCGCACCAGGGCCTTGCAAGCGCGCACCGCGGCCGGGCCGTTGGCCACCAGCGTGGCCACGAGTTCGTCGACCCGGGCGTCGAGCGTGTCGGGCGTGGCGAGTTCGTGCACCATGCCCAGCGCGTGCGCCTGCGCGGCGCCGAAGCGCTCGGCCGTGACCATGTAGCGGCGCGCCGCCTGCGCGCCCATGGCGCGGGCCACGTAGGGGCTGATGGTGGCGGGCAGCAGGCCCAGGCGCGCTTCGGACAGGCAGAAGGTCGCGCCCTCGACGGCCACGAGCACGTCGCACACCGCGGCCAGGCCCATGCCACCGGCGTAGCAGTCGCCCTGGATGCGGCCCACGATGGGCACCGGGCACTGGTCCAGCGTCCACAGCATGTCGGCCAGGCGCTGCGCGTCGGCGCGGTTCTCGTCCCACGAGTAGCCGGCCATGGCCTTCATCCAGTGGAGGTCGGCGCCGGCGCAGAAGGCCTTGCCGTGCGCGCCGAGCACCACCACGCGCAGGTCCTTGTCGTGCGCGAGCATTTCGAAAGTGCGCGTGAGCGCGGCGATCACCTCGTCGTTGAAGGCGTTGCGCACCTCGGGGCGGTTGAGCCACACGCGCGCCACGTGCGCGCTGGGGCGGGTCAGTTCGATCACATCGCTCATCTCAATACCTCTTGGCCACTTCTTCGAGCATCACCTCGGTCGCGCCGCCGCCAATGGCCAGCACGCGCGCGTCGCGCCACAGGCGCTCGATCGCGGTCTCGCGGATGAAGCCCATGCCGCCGTGGAACTGCTGGCAGGTCTGCACCACCTCGTTCACGAGCTCGCCCGTAAGCGCCTTGAGCATGGACACCTGCTGCACGATGTCGCGGCCCTGGGTCACGTTCCAGGCGCAGTGGTACATGAACTGGCGCGCTGCGCGCACCTTGGCGTCGAGCATGGACAGGCGCTGGCGGATGGTCTGCTGGTCCCACAGCGGGCCGCCGAAGGCCTGGCGCTGGCGCACGTGGTCGAGCGTGAGCTGCAGCGCGCGCTGGCAATGGCCCACGGCCATGGCACCGAGCGCGATGCGCTCGGTCTGGAAGTTCTGCATCACCGCGTAGAAGCCCTTGCCCTCTTCGCCGAGCAGGTTGGCCGCGGGCACGCGCACGTTGTCGAACACCAGCTCGGCCGTGTCGGAGCTGAGCCAGCCGGTCTTGTTCAGCGCGCGGCCCACGCTGAAGCCCGGCGTGCCCTTCTCCACGATGAACATCGAGACCTCGCGCTTGCCGGGGCCGGTCTTGGCCGCGACGAAGTACAGGTCGGCGTGCACGCCGTTGGTGATGAACATCTTGGTGCCGTTGATCACCCAGTGATCGCCGTCGCGCACGGCGCGCGTGCGGATGCCGGCCACGTCGGAGCCGGCGCCGGGCTCGGTGATGGCCACGGCGCAGATGGCTTCGCCCGCGCACACGCGCGGCAGGTGCCGGGCCTTTTGCGCGGCATTGCCCGCGTGGTGCAGGTGGGGGCCGGCCATGTCGGTGTGCACGAGCACGGTGATGACGAAGCCCGCGTAGGTGCTCTGCGACAGCGCCTCGGCGAACACCAGGTTGGTCAGCGCGTCGGCGTCGCCGCCGCCGTGCTCGCCCTCGAAGGCCAGGCCCAGCAGACCGGCCTGGCCCATGCGGCGCAGCACCTCGCGCGGCACGAAGCCCTGGCGCTCCCAGGCGTCGGCGTGCGGCTCGACCTCGCGCGCGAGAAAGCGCGCCACCTGTTCGCGCAGGGTCTGGTGCTCGGGCGTGTCGTAGATGGTGGATTCCATGCGCTTGTCTCCGTCGGTGCGCCGGCTTCAGCCGGTCGGGGTCTTTTGGGCCTGCAGGAAATACACGAGGTCGAGCTCGGGCGCGGGCTCGCCGAACGCGGTGAGCGTGGCCGTGATCTGGCCGCGGTGGTGCGTGGCGTGGTTGAACACGTGGGCCAGCGTGGGGGCGAACGGCAGATCGACCTCGGCGCCGTTCATGCGCGTGTAGCGCAGCCGGGCCTCGAAGCGCTCGGCCGGCCAGGCGGCGATGGCGTCGGCCCAGGCCTCGGCGCCCGCTTGCAGCGCTTGCGCCAGGCGCGCGCGGTCGGCCTCGGCCTCGTGGTCGAGCGCGAGCCGCGGCGATTCGCCGTGGGCGAAGCGCCGGAACCACAGCAGGCTTTCGCCCACGAGCAGGTGGTTGAGCGTGCCGTGCACGCTCTTGAAGAACAGGCCCACGTCGCGCCGGTAAGCGTCGTCGTCGAGCGCGGCCACGGCGGCGAGCAGGCGCTGGGTGGCCCAGGCGTGGTAGCGCGCGAGCAGGTGGAAGTGGGCGCGTGCGTCCACGGCGGCTCAGCAGTTGAAGGGTTCCACGCCGCCGTCGAAGCTGCGGCGGCGCAGGACCAGCTCGGGCAGCACCAGTGCTTGCCCGTTGCGTTGCGCGGCGGGCCAGGCCAGCCGCACCATGGCGCCAGGCTGGGGCACCAGCGCCAGCAATTCGACGCGCCCGCCCGAGCGCGAGGTCTCGATCGGCTCGCCCTGCTGCCAGCGATCCCCCGGGCCGGGCGCGCGGCCGCCGTAGGACGGGTCGGTGAAACGGGCCGCGACGGGCTGGCCGTCCACCTCGAGCACGACAGGACCGGACAACGCGATCACCGTGCGCGCCGGCAACGTGAACGCCAGCGAGATCTGCAGGCCGCGCGTGTCCCCGCGGTCGAGCACGCTGCGCACCTCGATGAACAGGCCATCACCCAGGTCCAGCCGCACACCCGTCTGTGGCCCGGACTTGCCCTGGCAGTTCGCGCGCCGCCACTCGGCGCGCGCCAGCGGGGTCTCGGGACGGTAGTAGGTGCCATAGGGCGCGACCACGCAGGCGGGCAGCGTGGCCACGGCCGCCAGCGCGATCCAGTGGCGGCGGTTCAGCAAGGGCTTGGCCAGGCGCTTCATGGTCGCTGCCCCGGCTCACATGCGGAACACGCCGAACTTCGGCTCGCCGATGGGCGCGTTGAGCGTGGCCGACATCGCGAGCGCGAGGATGCGGCGCGTGTCGGCGGGGTCGATCACGCCGTCGTCCCAGAGGCGCGCGCTCGCGTAGTAGGGATGCGACTGGTGCGCGAACTGGTCGAGCAGCGGCTGCTTGAAGGCCGCTTCCTCCTCGGCGCTCCACTGGCCGCCCTTGGCCTCGATGCCGTCGCGCTTGACGGTGGCAAGCACGCTGGCGGCCTGCTCGCCCCCCATCACGCTGATGCGCGCGTTGGGCCACATCCAGAGGAAGCGCGGGCTGTAGGCGCGGCCGCACATGCCGTAGTTGCCCGCGCCGTAGCTGCCGCCGATGATGATGGTGAACTTGGGCACCTGCACCGTGGCCACGGCCGTGACCATCTTGGCGCCGTGGCGCGCGATGCCTTCGCTCTCGTACTTGCGGCCCACCATGAAGCCGGTGATGTTCTGCAGGAACAGCAGCGGCACCTTGCGCTGGCCGCACAGCTCGATGAAGTGCGCGCCCTTTTGCGCGCTCTCGGAGAACAGCACGCCGTTGTTGGCCACGATGCCGATGGGCATGCCCTCGATGTGCGCGAAGCCGCAGACCAGGGTGCTGCCGTAGCGCGCCTTGAACTCGTGGAACTCGGAGCCATCGACGATGCGCGCGATGATTTCGCGCACGTCGTAGGGTTTGCGCGTGTCGGTGGGGATCACGCCGTAGATTTCTTCGGCCGCGTACAGCGGCGCGCGCGGCGCGATCAGCGCCTGCGCCACTTCCTTGCGGCGGTTGAGCGTGGCCACGGCCTGGCGCGCGAGCGCGATGGCGTGGGCGTCGTTCTGCGCGAGGTGGTCGGCCACGCCCGAGAGGCGGGTGTGCACGTCGCCGCCGCCCAGGTCTTCGGCGCTCACGATCTCGCCGATGGCGGCCTTCACCAGCGGCGGGCCGCCCAAAAAGATGGTGCCCTGGTTCTTCACGATGATGGTCTCGTCGCTCATCGCGGGCACGTAGGCGCCGCCCGCGGTGCACGAGCCCATGACCACGGCGATCTGCGCGATGCCCTGCGCGCTCATGTTGGCCTGGTTGTAGAAGATGCGGCCGAAGTGCTCGCGGTCGGGGAAGACCTCGTCCTGGTTGGGCAGGTTGGCGCCGCCCGAGTCCACCAGGTAGATGCAGGGCAGGCGGTTCTGCATGGCCACCTCCTGCGCGCGCAGGTGCTTCTTCACCGTCATGGGGTAGTAGGTGCCGCCCTTGACGGTCGCGTCGTTGCAGACGATCAGGCAGTCGACCCCGCTCACGCGGCCGATGCCCGCGATCACGCCGGCGCAGGGCGCGTCGCCGTTGTACATGCCGTGCGCGGCCAGCGGCGACAGCTCGAGGAAGGGCGTACCGGGGTCGAGCAGCATCTGCACGCGGTCGCGCGGCAGCAGCTTGCCGCGCGCGGTGTGCTTGGCGCGCGCGGCCTCGCCGCCGCCTTGCGCGGCCTTGGCCAGTTGCCGTTTCAGGTCCTCGACCTGGGCGCGCATGGCCTCGGCGTTGGCCTGGAATTCGGCCGATCGGGGGTTGAGCTTGGTCTCCAGGAGGGGCATGGCAGGGCCTGTGTCTTGTGGGGCGGACGAGGCGCGAGGGTACACCCCGGCGGCGGCTTTCCGGTCGCCACGGCGGTAGCAAATCGCGCCACGCTTTCGGGCATGATGGCACACTCGCGCGATGGCCAACGCCCTGCCCGACACCGCCGATCTGCACACCGGCCCCGCGCTCACGCCCATGGCGCTCGTGAAGGCCATGGCGCTGGCCTACCGGGCGCGCGGCATGGACCCGTCAGGCGCGCTCGCACAGGCACAAATTCCGCCAGCACGGCTGAACGACCCCCGCGCACGCATCACGGCCGCGCAGATGGAGGCGGTGTCGTACGCGGCCATGCGCGAGCTCGACGACGAGGCCCTGGGCTGCTTCGAGCGCGCGCTGCCCTGGGGCAGCTACGGCCTGCTCGCGCGCGCCTCGCTGTCGGCGCCCACGCTGGGCGTGGCGCTCAAGCGCTGGTGCCGCCACCACGGTCTGCTCGCGCAGGCCATCGCGCTCTCGGTCGAGGTGGCGGGCGAGCGCGCCGAGATCGTGCTGCGCCTGGTGCGCGACCCGGGCCCCATGGCCGAACTCAGCGCGGTCTCGGTGCTGCGCAACATCCACGGCCTCGCGGCCTGGTTCATCGACTCGCGCATCCCGCTGCTCGACGCGCGCTTCCCCTACCCCGCGCCGCCGCACGTGGCGGCCTATGCGGTGCTGTTCGACGCGCCCAGCCGCTTCGGCGCGCCCGAGGCCGCGATCGCCTTCGACGCGCAATACCTGGCGCTGCCGCTGCGCCGCGACGAGGCCGCCATGCGCCAGCTGCTGCAGCGCGCGCTGCCGCTCACGGTGCGCTCGTACCGGCGCGACCGGCTGCTGGTGCAGCGCGTGCGCGACCTGCTCGCCAACCAGCCGCTGGCGGCGCACAACGCCGACGACATCGCCGCGCGGCTGCACACCTCGGCGCGCACGCTGCACCGGCAGCTCAAGGAAGAAGGCGCGAGCCTGCAGGCGCTCAAGGACGCCGTGCGGCGCGAGCGCGCGAGCCAGCTGCTGCTGCGCACGAACCGGCCGATCAAGCAGGTGGCCGAGGCCGTGGGCTTTCGCAACGAGAAGAGCTTCATCCGCGCCTTCCGCGCCTGGACCGGGCACTCGCCGGGCGACTGGCGCCAGCGCTGAGCCGGTTCGCGGCACAATCGGGAATAATTCTCATTTGCCAAGATCGCCCCGACCATGATGCTGCGAATCCCCCAGGTGCTGACGCCCGAGCAGGTGCGCCAGTGCCGCCAGTTGCTCGACGCGGCCGACTGGTCCGACGGCCGCGCCACCGCGGGCCACCTGGCCGCGCAGGTCAAGCACAACCGCCAGCTCGGTGACGACCAGCCCGCGGCGCGCGAGATCGGCGAGCTGGTCCTGCAGGCGCTGGGCCGGCACCCGCTGTTCGTGTCGGCCGCGCTGCCGCTCAAGGTGCTGCCGCCGCGCTTCAACCGCTACGAGGGCGGCGGGCACTACGGGCCGCACGTGGACGCGGCGGTGTTCAGCGTGCCGGGCACGCCGCACCGCATCCGCAGCGACCTGTCGGCCACGCTCTTTTTCAGCGAGCCGCACGAGTACGAGGGCGGCGAGCTCACGGTGCAGGACCACTTCGGCCCGCACAGCGCCAAGCTCGCCGCGGGCGATCTGGTGCTCTACCCGGGCACCAGCCTGCACCACGTCACGCCGGTCACGCGCGGCGTGCGACTGGCCGCGTTCTTCTGGGTGCAGAGCCTGGTGCGCGACGACAGCCAGCGCAGCCTCATGTTCGAGCTCGACACCGCGATCCAGCAACTGGCGCGCGACACGCCGGGCCACCCGGCCCTCGACCGGCTCACGGGCGTGTACCACAACCTGCTGCGGCAATGGGCGAACACCTGAAGCCGCCGCTGGCGCAGATCCCGCCCACGGTGGCGGCCGTGGCCGACTACGAGCCGCTCGCGCGCGAGCGCATGGGCGCGCCGGCCTGGGCCTGGCTGCAGGGCGGCGCGGCCGACGAGATCACGCTGCGCGAGAACCGCGCGGCCTTCGAGCGGCTGCGGCTCGCGCCGCGGGTGCTCGCCGAGCTCGCCGGCGGCCACACGCGGCTCACGCTGCTGGGCCAGGCGCTCGACCACCCCCTGCTCGTGGCGCCCATGGCCAGCCACGGTCTCGCCCACCCCGACGGCGAACTGGCCACCGTGCTGGCGGCGGCCGCCATGCGAACCCCGGTGGTCGTGAGCACGCAGTCGGGCACGCCGCTGGAAGCGCTGGCGCAGGCCGCGGGCGCCGCCCAGCCTCCCATGCCGCTGTGGTTCCAGCTCTACCTGCAGCCCGACCGCGGCTTCACGCGCGCGCTGGTGCAGCGCGCCGAGGCCGCGGGCTACCGCGCGCTGGTGCTCACCGTGGACGCGCCCGTGAGCGGCGCGCGCAACACCGAACAGCGCGCGGGCTTCGTGCCGCCGCCGGGCCTGGGCGCGGTGAACCTGCAGGGCGCCAGGCCCCTGCCGCCGCACACCGCGCGCCCTGGCCAGCCGCCGCTGTTCGGCAGCCCGCTGCTCGACGCCGCGCCCACCTGGCGCGACATCGCCTGGCTGCGCGAACAGACCGCGCTGCCCATCGTGCTCAAGGGCGTGCTCGCGCCGGCCGACGCGGTGCGCGCCGCCGATGAAGGCCTGGCCGGCGCGATCGTCTCCAACCACGGCGGGCGCGTGCTCGACACCGTGCCCGCCACGCTCGACGCGCTGCCCGCGATCGCGCAGGCCGTGCAGGGCCGGCTGCCGCTGCTGCTCGACGGCGGCGTCCGCCGCGGCACCGACGTGTTCAAGGCGCTCGCGCTCGGCGCCTCGGCGGTGCTGGTGGGCCGGCCGGTGCTGCACGGCCTCGCGGCCGCGGGCGCGCCGGGCGTGGCCCATGTGCTGCACCTGCTGCGCACCGAACTCGAAATGGCCATGGCGCTGTGCGGCTGCCGCACGCTGGACGAGATCGACGCCTCCCGGCTCTGGCGCGGCTGAGCCGCGCGCCGGCTCAGAGCCGCAGCTCGCGCATGTGGTGGAACACGCGCGCCACCGGCAGGCCCTCGAAGGCGCGGCCGTGGCCCTGGGCGCAGAAGCCCCACACGGTCGCGCCCGCGGCCAGGCCGGCCTGCGCGCCGGGCGCGGTGTCCTCGATCACCAGGCAGCGCTTGGGGTCCACGCCCAGGTGCGCGGCCGCGGCCAGGTACACATCGGGCGCGGGCTTGGAGCGCGGCAGGTCGTGGCCGCTGAACACCGCGTCGCCGAAGTAGCGCGACAGGCCCACCTTGTCGAGCTGCATCAGCACCTTGGGCTTGTCGGCGCCCGAGGCGCAGGCGATGCGCCCGCCGGTGTGTGCGTGCACCTGGGCCACGGCGTCGTGGATGCCTTCGATGGCCTGCAGCTCGGCCAGCAGCCGCGCGTTGCGGCGCACATAGAAGCCCTTGAGCCAGTCTTCGCTGAAGGGGCGGCCCGTGTGGTGCTCGATCAGCGCGCGCTGGTCGCGCACCGCGCGGCCGATGAACAGGCGTTCGCAGTCTTCGGCGCTGATGGCCCAGCCCGCTTCGGTGAGCAGCTCGCGCAGCACGCCGTTGGTGATGGGTTCGCTGTCCACGAGCACGCCGTCGCAGTCGAACAGCACGGCCTCGAATGTCATGCGGTGTCCTTGGTGATGAAGTCGCCGTCCACGTAGAACCACTGGCCGCCCTCGCGCACGAAGCGGCTGCGCTCGTGCAGCCGGTGGGCACGGCCCGCGCTGCGCGAGCGCGCCACGAACTCGACCTCGGCGCGGTCGGGGGCGGTGTCGCGCCGCGCGCGCACTTCCAGGCCCAGCCACTTCACGCCGGGCTCGAGGTCCAGCGTGGCCGGGCGCGTGCTCGCATGCCAGGTGGCGAGCAGGTGGGCCGCGTCGCCGCGCACGAAGGCCGTGTAGCGCGAGCGCATGAGCGATTCGGCGTCGGGCGCGGGCACACCGGTGCCCAGGTAGCGGCCACAGCAGGCGCTGAACGCGGGGCCGCGGCCGCAGGGGCAGGCGTCGGGGGCGGGGGTGGGCATGGGGCTTTGCAAAGAGGCCGGATTATCGATGCCCCTGTGCGGCATGGGCCTTCCGGCGCCGGTTCCACAATGCGCGCTCCCCCCACCAGGAGACCCCATGAGCCCCCTCGACAGCTTCCCCATCACGAAGAAGTGGCCCGCGCAGCACCCCGACCGCCTGCAGCTCTATTCGCTGCCCACGCCCAATGGCGTGAAGGTGTCGATCGCGCTCGAAGAAACCGGTCTGCCCTACGAGCCGCACCTGGTGCGCTTCGACACCAACGACCAGCTCTCGCCCGAGTTCCTCTCGCTCAACCCCAACAACAAGATCCCCGCGATCATCGACCCCGACGGCCCCGAAGGCCGTCCGCTCGCGCTCTGGGAATCGGGTGCGATCCTGGTCTACCTGGCCGGCAAGACCGGCCGCCTGCTGCCCACCGACACCGCGGCGCGCTACGAGACCCTGCAATGGCTGATGTTCCAGATGGGCGGCATCGGCCCCATGTTCGGCCAGCTCGGTTTCTTCCACAAGTTCGCGGGCAAGGACTACGAAGACAAGCGCCCGCGCGACCGCTACGTGGGTGAGAGCAAGCGCCTGCTGGCGGTGCTGAACCAGCGCCTCAAGGGCCGCCGCTGGATCATGGGCGACGAATACACCATCGCCGACATCGCGGTCTTCCCCTGGGTGCGCAACCTCGTGGGCTTCTACGGCGCGGGCGATCTCGTGGGCTTCGCCGACTTCCCCGAGGTGCAGCGCGTGCTCGACGCCTTCGCGGCCCGCCCCGCGGTGCAGCGCGGCCTCAACATTCCCGCCCGCGACTGAGGCGCCGCCGGGGCGGCGCTACTTGCGCCAGAAGTGCCCGGTGAACAGCACCAGCACCGTGAGCAGTTCGAGCCGCCCCATCATCATGGCCGCGCTCAGTACCCAGAGCTGGGCGTCGCTGAGCACGCCGTAGTTGCTGGCCGGCCCCACCACGCCCAGGCCGGGGCCGATGTTGTTGACGGTGGCGATGACCGCGGTGAACGCGCTCACGATGTCCAGGCCCGTCATCAGCAACAGCATGGTCAGGCCCACGGTGGCCGCGCCGTAGATCAGCATGAAGCCGAACACCGCGTTCATCACCGGCGCGGGCACCACCGCGCCGGCCAGCGTCACCGGATTCACCACGCGCGGGTGGATGATGCGCACCAGCTCGCGCCGCGCCTGCTTCACCAGCAGCACCATGCGGACCATCTTGATGCCGCCGCCCGTGGAGCCCGCGCACGAGGCGAAGCAGCCGAGGAAGATCAACAGCACCGGCAGGAACACCGGCCAGGCCGCGTAGTCGGTGGTGCTGTAGCCCGTGGTGGTGGCCAGCGACACCACGTGGAACGCCGCGTTGCGCAATGCGGTGGGGAAATCGGCGTACACGCCGTGCGCGAGCAGCATGAGCGTGACCACCGCGATGGCCACGGCCAGCACCACGAGGTAGGTGCGGATCTCGCGGTCGCCCGTGATGGGGCGCAGCGAACGGTGCTTGAGCACCACGAAGTAGCGCAGGAAGCTGATGCCCGCCATGGTCATGAAAGCCGTGGCCACCCACTCGATGCGCGCCGAGTCGTAGTGGCCCAGGCTCGCGTCGTAGGGCGAGAGCCCGCCCAGGCCCATGGTGGTGCACATGTGCATGAAGGCGTCGGCCCAGCCCATGCCGGCCCAGCGGTAGGCCAGCATGCAGGCCACCGAGAACAGCACGTACACGCCCCACAGGCCGCGCGCGGTCTCGGCGATGCGCGGGGTGAACTTGGTGTCCTTCATGGGGCCGGGTGTTTCGGCGCGGTAGAGCTGCATGCCGCCCAGGCCCAGCAGCGGCAGCACGGCCACCACCAGCAGCATGATGCCCAGGCCGCCGATGAGCTGCAGGAAGCAGCGCCACACGTTGATCGACACCGGCAGCGCGTCGAGCCCCGAGATCGCCGTGGCGCCGGTGGCGGTGAGCGCGCTCATGGCCTCGAAATAGGCCTGGCTCACGGTCAGGCCGGGCACCGCGTAGTGCAGCGGCACCGCCGCGTAGAGCGGCAGCACCACCCACACCAGGTTCACGAGCAGAAAGCCGTCGCGCGGCATGAGTTCGCGCCGGTGGCGCTTGGTGGCCATCCACAGCAACCAGCCGCTGAGCGCGGTGGCCGCGAAGCCCAGGGCCCAGACCTGCACGTGGTGGTCGCGGTCGAGGAACCAGGCCCAGGCCAGCGGCACCAGGAAGGTGGGCGAAAAGGCCAGCAGCACGCGCGAGAACACGCAGAGAACGGGCAGCCAGAGGGAGTGCATGGCGGGCGCGCGTTCAGCCGAAGAAGGTGGCGCTGACCTGGAACAGCTTTTCGACCTCGCGCACCAGGCGCTTGTGCGGGATGAACAGGATGATGTGGTCACCATCCTCGATCAGCAGGTCGTGGTGGGGCATGAGCACCTCGGAGTCGTGGCCCTCGCCGCGCACGATGGCGCCGATGCGCGCGCCCTTGGGCAGCTTCACCTCTTCGATGCGCCGGCCCACGAGCTTGCTGGTTTTCACGTCGCCGCGTGCAATGCCTTCGAGCGCCTCGGCCGCGCCGCGGCGCAGGCTGTGCACGGCCGCCACGTCGCCGCGGCGCACGTGGGCCAGCAGCTCGCCGATCACCGCCTGCGAGGGCGAGATCGCGATGTCGATGGTGCCGCCCTGCATCATGTCGGCGTAAGCACGGCGGTTGATGAGCGCCATGACGCGGCGCGCGCCGAGCCGCTTGGCCAGCATGGCCGACATGATGTTGTCCTCGTCGTCGCTCGTGAGCGCGAGGAACATGTCCATCTCGCCCACGTTTTCCTCTTCGAGCAGGTCCTCGTCGGCGCCGTCGCCCTGCAGCACCAGCATGCTCGAGGGCAGCTGGCTCGCGAGGTACTCGCAGCGCCGGCGGTCGCGCTCGAGCAGCTTCACCTCGCACTGCCCCACCAGGCTGCGCGCCAGGCGCAGCCCCACGCGGCCGCCGCCCGCGATCATCACGCGCTGCACCGGCTGGTCGGTGTTGTGGATGGCGGCCAGCACGTCGCGGATCTTGTCGGTGTCGGCGAGCACGAAGACCTCGTCGCCCGCGAGGATGCGCGTGGACGGCGTGGCCTCCATCTCGGTGTCGAGCCGGTAGAGCGCCACCACGCGCATCTCGCAGCGGGTGAAGCGCTCGCGGAACTCGCCGATGGTGTGGCCCACGAGCGCGCCGCCGTGGCTCGCGCGCACCGCGATCAGGCTGGCGCGGCCGCCCGCGAATTCGAGCACCTGCAGCGCCTCGGGGTAGCTGATGAGCTGGTGGATGTAGCGCGTGACCGAGGCCTCGGGGCAGAGCACGTGGCTCACCGAGAAGCTGGTGCGCGAGAGCTGATCGTCGCCTTCGCCATCGGTGAACTCGGGTGAGCGCAGCCGCGCGATGGTGGTGGGCACGTTGAACACGTCGTGCGCCACCTTGCAGACCACGAGGTTGGTCTCGTCCTGCGCGGCGCAGGCGATCACCATGTCGGCGTCCTTCACGCCGGCGTCGCGCAGCACCGAGGGCTGGATGCCGTTGCCCACCACGCCGCGCAGATCGAGCTTGTCTTCGAGCAGGCGCAGCCGCGCGGGGTCCATGTCGATGACGGTGATGTCGTTCTGCTCCGACACCAGGCTCTCGGCCACGCTTTCGCCCACGCGGCCCGCACCGAGGATGAGGATGTTCATGGGAGCGGGATCATATGCGCGCGCGACATCGGTGATCGCAACAGCAGGACCCGGCCCACCCCACCCGCCACCCAGGACGCGCGCCGCGACGGCGCCCGCCTGTTGTCCCCTGTTGTCCGTTCGCCAGCGAGAGGCCCCATGTACCTGCACAGCGCCCCCAAGCCCCCTTCCACCCCACCCCGGTCCACCGCCGGCCTGCCGCACACGCCCGCACCGCCCGACCCCGTGAACCCGCCGGACGCGGCGGGCCTGCCCACCGGCGAAGCCGGCGCCGCGCAGGGCGCGGGCGATCGCGCGACGGCGCAGGACACGGCGGTGGCGGCAGCGGTGGCGGCCATCGTCGCCCACCCCAGCTTTCCGCACGCCGACGTGATGCAGGCCCTGCTGCTCGCCTGGGGCGGCTGGTGCGGCAGGGCGCAGGACTTCGTGAACACGGTGGTGGTCGAAAAGGAGGGGCTGTTCAAGGCCTATCCCGATGCCCGGGCTGCCTTCGGCCAGGCCCTGCAGGCGGCCGTCGCGCAGCAGCTGCCCGACGCCCTGCAGCGGGCCCTGGGCCGGGTCATCGAGGACAGCGGCCCCTCGTACACGCGCCGGAAAGCCGCGGTGATCGCCTGGGCGAACGCGTCCGGCGCCCCGGTGCGGTCCGCCTCGCACCCGGACGCACCCATCCCCGTCCTCCCCACCCCCACGCTGGCCGAGTCGGTCGCGAACGCGGTGGAAACGGTCATGCGGCAGCTGCCCGACACCGCGCCGATGGGCCATCTGCTGAACGCCCTGGCGTTCGCCTGGGGGCGCAGCTACGACACCGACCCCATGGGCGCGTGGCGCACGCAGCCCACCCTGCCCGCGCACCCCCCGAAGTCGTTCATCGCCTTCATCCAGACCTTCAACAGCACCAAGCAGAACCTGCGCGCCCGGTGCCCGGGCCAGGAGGCCCTCATCGCGTTCAACAACGCCATTCGCGCGGCCCTGCTCGCGCGGCTGCCGCGCCCACTGCAGGACGCCTACCCCCAGTGGCCGCCCGGCACGGACTACGCGCTGCAGCGGCAGCAGGCGCAGCAGTGGGTGAAAGACGAGCAGGCGCTGTTCGAGAAGAACCTGGTGCTGCTGGTGGACCGCGTCACCCCGCGCAACCCGTCGCCCGCCGAAGTGCTCGGCCTGCTGGCCCACACCTGGGGCTTCGAGCCGCCGGCGCTGACAGCCCCGCACGAGGCGATACAGAACCGGCACACCCTGCACACCTGGCAGATCGAGCAACAGGCCCTGATCGCGACGTACGGCGCACCCGTGCACGGCGACATCCGCGCCGCAATGCGCGAACGCCTGCTCGACGCGCTGCCCGAGGAAATGAAGAACGCCTACATGCAGCTCGAGGCGCTCGGGCTGGCGCCGGCGCAGGCCCACGAAGACCCCTGGGAGCTGCGCTGGATGCGGGCCTGCCTGAAGAACCTCAAGGACCTGTGAGCCCGGCGCGCGCTCAGGCCAGCGCGCGCTGAATCAGGATCTTCTGCACGTCCGAGGTGCCTTCGTAGATCTGGCACACCCGCACGTCGCGCCAGATGCGCTCGACCGGGAAGTCGCTCACGTAGCCGTAGCCGCCGTGCACCTGGATCGCGTCGCTGCAGACGCGCTCGGCCATCTCGCTCGCGAACAGCTTGGCCATGGCGGCTTCCTTCAGGCAGGGCCTGCCGGCGTCGCGCAGCGCGGCCGCGTGCAGCACCAGGGCGCGCGCGGCCTCGATCTGCGTCGCCATGTCGGCCAGGCGAAAGCCCACGGCCTGGTGGTTGAAGATGGGCTGGCCGAAGCTCTCGCGCTGCTTGGCGTACGTGAGCGCGCATTCGAAGGCGCTGCGCGCCATGCCGATGCTTTGCGCGGCAATGCCGATGCGCCCGCCTTCGAGGGCCGACAGCGCGATCTTGTAGCCCTCACCCTCCTGGCCGATCAGGTTCTCGGCCGGGATGCGGCAGTTCTCGAAGTTGATCTGCGCGGTGTCGCTGCTGTGCTGGCCCACCTTGTCCTCGAGCCGCGCCACCACGTAGCCCGGCGTGTCGGTGGGCACGAGGAAAGCGCTCATGCCGCGCTTGCCCGCGGCCTTGTCGGTGACGGCAATGACGATGGCCAGGTGCCCGTTCTTGCCGCTGGTGATGAACTGCTTGACGCCGTTGATCACGTAGTCGCCGCCCTGCTTCACGGCCGTGGTCCGCAGCGCCGACGCGTCCGAGCCCACGTGCGGCTCGGTGAGGCAGAAGGCGCCGAGCATCTGGCCGGCCGCGAGCGGGCGCAGCCAGCGCTCCTGCTGCTGCGCATTGCCGTAGCGCAGCAGGATGGCGTTGACCGGGCAGTTCGTGACGCTGATCGCGGTGCTGGTGCCGCCGTCGCCGGCGGCGATCTCTTCGAGCACGATGGCCAGGGTCACGTAGTCGAGGCCGGCGCCGCCCAGGGCCTCGGGCACGCAGATGCCGTAGGCGCCGAGTTCGGCGAGCCCGCGGTGCACGTCGTGCGGAAAGTGGTGTTCCTTGTCCCACTTCGCGGCATTCGGCCAGAGCTCGGCCTGGGCGAAGGCGCGCACGGCGTCGCGCACGGCTTCCTGGTCGGGGGTCAACAGCATTCAGCGCTCCGGGTCGGGGGTTCGTTCCTGGGCGAGCTGCGCGAGGTAGCGCGCGCGCGTCGCCTCTTCGCTTTCCAGCTCGACGGCGGCGCCGAGCTGGTCGCGGATCATCTGGTTCATGGTGGGCAGGCCGCTGCGCTCGGGCCAGCTCTCGGGCGACCACAGCTTCGAGCGCATGAAGGCCTTGGCGCAGTGCAGGTAAACCTCGTGCACGGTGATCTCGATCACGAGCCGGGGGCGCTGGCGTTCCTGCGCGAAGGCGTCGCCGAATTCGGGCTCGTCGCGCAGGCGCGCGCGGCCGTTCACGCGCAGCGTTTCCTCCACGCCGGGGATCAGGAAAACCAGCGACAGCCGCGGGTCGGCGAGCAGGTTCTCCAGCGTGTCCAGGCGGTTGTTGCCAACCGAGTCGGGCAGCAGCAGGGTGCGCTCGTCGCGCACCTTCACGAAGCCGGGCGCGCCACCGCGCGGCGAAGCGTCGAGCAGCCGGCCGTGCACACCGCTGCTCGCGAGCACGCAGAACGGCGAGCGCTCGATGAAGCGGCGCGCGTGCGCGTCGATGCGGGCCATCTGCTTGAGCAGCGCGCGTTCGCGCGGCTGGCCGTAGAGCGCGCGCAACTGGTCGATGGTGTGGATCATGGTCGTTCGCTCACCAGCCGTCGAAGGCGCGGCCATCCTGGTCGATGAAGGCACCGCGTTGCGCGGGCGTGAGGCGCGCGAGCGTGGCGCGCATGCGGCTCACGCTGTCGTCGACGGTGAGCGGCGCCGCGGCGCCGCCCATGTCGGTCTGCACCCAGCCCGGCGACAGCGCCACCAGCGTGGCGCGCGGGTACTGGTGCTGGGCACAGGCCACGGCCATGTTGAGCGCGGCCTTGCTCGCGCGGTAGAGCCAGCCCCGGCCGTCGGGCACGCCGCGGATCTGCGCCATGGCGCTCGAGATGAAGCCGAAGCGGCCGCCCGCCTCGTCCACCAGCGGCGCCACCTGCGGAATCGCCTGCATGGCGCCGAGCAGGTTGGTGTGCATGGCGAGGTCGAAGGCCTCGCGCGTGGGGGGCACGCCGGCGTCGATGCGCGGGAACACGCCGGCCACATAGAGCGCGGTGTCGAGCTTCTCGCCATCGAGCTGCCAGGCCAGGCCGCTGATGCTCGCGGGCTGGGCCACGTCGATGCGCAGCGCCTCGGCGCCGAGTTCGCGCAGACGCTGCAGGCCCGCGTCGTCGCGCGCGGTGGCGATCACGCGATCACCCGCTTCGCGGTACTGGCGCACGAACTCGAGGCCGATGCCGCGCGACGCGCCGATGACGAGGACCGTGCTCACACCAGCTCGATGGCCATGGCCGTGGCCTCGCCGCCGCCGATGCACAGCGTGGCGATGCCCTTCTTGCCGCCGCGCGCCTGCAGCGCGTGGATCAGCGTGACCAGGATGCGCGCGCCGCTGGCGCCGATGGGGTGACCCAGCGCGCAGGCGCCGCCGTTCACGTTGACCTTCTCGTGCGGCACCTTGAGCTCGGCCATGAGCGCCATGGGCACCACGGCGAAGGCCTCGTTGACTTCCCACAGGTCCACGTCCTCGACCTTCCAGCCGGTGGCCGCGAGCAGCTTCTGCGTGGCGTACACGGGCGCGGTGGTGAACCAGTTGGGTTCCTGCGCGTGCGTGGTGTGGCCCACGATGCGCGCGATGGGTTTGGCGCCCAGGCGCTGCGCGGTCGAGGCCTTGGCCAGCACCAGCGCGGCCGCGCCGTCGTTGATCGACGAGCTCGAGGCGGCGGTGATGGTGCCGTCCTTCTTGAACGCGGGCTTGAGCGCGGGGATCTTGTCGAGCTTGATCTTGCCCGGGCCTTCGTCCACCGAGACCACGCGCTCGCCGCTGCGGTCTTTCACGGTGACGGGCACGATCTCTTTCGCGAAGGCGCCGCTCTCGGTGGCGGCCTTGGCGCGCGTGACCGAAGCGGTGGCGAAGGCGTCCTGCTGCTCGCGCGTGAACGCGTATTTGGCGGCGCAGTCCTCGCCGAAGGTGCCCATGCTGCGGCCCGGCTCGTAGGCGTCTTCGAGGCCGTCGAGCATCATGTGGTCGTAGATCTTGTCGTGGCCCATGCGGTAGCCGCCGCGGCCCTTGAGCATGAGGTAGGGCGCGTTGGTCATGCTCTCCATGCCGCCCGAGACCATCACCTGAGCACTGCCCGCCACCAGCAGGTCGTGCGCGAGCATGGTGGCCTTCATGCCCGAGCCGCACATCTTCGAGAGCGTGACCGCGCCGGTGGACAGCGGCAGGCCGCCCTTGAGCAGGGCCTGGCGCGCGGGCGCCTGGCCCTGGCCGGCCATCAGGCAGTTGCCGAACAGCACCTCGTCGACGGCCTTGGGATCGACGCCGCTGCGCTCGACCGCGGCCTTGATGGCCGCACCGCCGAGGTCGTGTGCCGACAGCGCGGCGAAGTCGCCCTGGAAGGCGCCCATGGGGGTGCGTGCGGCACCGAGGATGACGATGGGATCGGACATGGTGTGCTCCTGTGTGAAAGGGAATTCAGGCCGCGGCCGGGGCATGGCAAGGGCGCGTCCCGCGGCCGCAGACTCAGTCGCGCGAGCGCACCGCCACGCCTTCCACGGCGCGCAGGTACGCGGTGTCGAGATCGGGGTTGCCGCGCAGGGTCATGAACAGGTCCTGCACCAGGCCGTCCTTCAAGCCATAGACCCAGCCGTGCAGCGCGATCGCCTGACCGCGGCTCCAGGCGTCCTGCACCACGGTGGTCTGCGCGAGGTTCACCACCTGCTCGATGGCGTTGAGCTCGCACAACGCGTCGAGGCGGTGCTTCTCGGGCAGGCCCGCGAGCAGCGCCGCATGGCGGTCGCGCACGTCCTTGATGTGGCGCAGCCAGTTGTCGGCCAGGCCCACGCGGGCATCGCGCAGCGCGGCCTGCACGCCGCCGCAGCCGTAGTGGCCCACCACCATCAGGTGCTCGACCTTGAGCACGTCGACCGCGTACTGCACGGTGGACAGGCAGTTGAGGTCGGTGGGCACCACCACGTTGGCCACGTTGCGGTGCACGAAGACCTCGCCCGGGTCGAGGCCGGTGATCTGGTTCGCGGGCACGCGGCTGTCGGAGCAGCCGATCCACATGTAGCGCGGGCTCTGCTGTTGCGAAAGTTTGGTGAAGAATCCCGGGCGCTCGGCCTCGACCTGGGCCGCCCAGCGCCGGTTGTGTTCCAGCAGGTGTTGAAGATCGTCGCTCATGGGGGCATTGTCCCAGCACCGGGCCTGCGCCCGCCTTACAGGGTCTCGGCGAACAGTTCGCGGCCGATCAGCATGCGGCGGATCTCGCTGGTGCCGGCGCCGATCTCGTAGAGCTTGGCGTCGCGCCAGAGGCGGCCCAGCGGGTATTCGTTGATGTAGCCGTTGCCACCGAAGATCTGCACGCCCTCGCCCGCCATCCAGGTGGCCTTCTCGGCGGTCCAGAGGATCACGCTCGCGCAGTCCTTGCGCACCTGGCGCACGTGCTCGGTGCCCAGCAGATCGAGGTTCTTGGCCACGGTGTAGGCGAAGCTGCGCGCGGCCTGCAGCACGGTGTACATGTCGGCCACCTTGCCCTGGATGAGCTGGAACTCGCCGATGCTCTGGCCGAACTGCTTGCGGTCGTGGATGTAGGGGATCACGTTGTCCATGACCGCCTGCATGATGCCCAGCGGCCCGCCGCTGAGCACGGCGCGCTCGTAATCGAGCCCGCTCATGAGCACCTTGGCGCCGTTGTTGAGGCCCCCCAGGATGTTCTCGGCCGGCACCTCGACGTTCTGGAACACCAGCTCGCCCGTGTGGCTGCCGCGCATGCCGAGCTTGTCGAGCTTCTGCGCGATCGAAAAGCCCTTCATGCCTTTCTCGATGAGGAAGGCCGTGACGCCGCGCGCGCCCATCTCGGGTTCGGTCTTGGCGTAGACCACCAGGGTGTCGGCGTCGGGGCCGTTGGTGATCCACATCTTGCTGCCGTTGAGCAGGTAGTAGCCGCCCTTGTCCTCGGCCTTGAGCTTCATGCTGATCACGTCGGAGCCCGCGCCCGGCTCGCTCATGGCCAGCGCGCCCACGTGCTCGCCGCTGATCAGCCTGGGCAGGTACTTCTGGCGCTGCGCGTCGTTGCCGTTGCGCTTGATCTGGTTCACGCACAGGTTGGAGTGCGCGCCGTAGCTCAGGCCCACCGACGCGCTGGCGCGGCTGATCTCCTCCATGGCCACCATGTGCGCGAGGTAGCCCATGTTGGCGCCACCGTAGGTCTCGGGCACGGTGATGCCGAGCACGCCGAGCTCGCCCATCTTGCGCCACAGGTCCATGGGGAACTGGTCGCTGCGGTCGATCTCGGCGGCGCGTGGCGCGATCTCGGCCTGCGCGAAGTCGCGCACGGCGTCGCGCAGCGCATCGATGTCGTCGCCCAACTGGAAGTTCAGGCCGGGAAGCTGGTTCATGGGGAATGTCTCCGGGTTGTGTTCAGCCGCGCACGTCGTCGCGGCCGGTGACGGTCATGAGGGTGCAGCCCATGGTGGCCACGAGTTTCTCGCGGCCCTGGTGCAGCGCAAAGGCCTGGCCCTCGACCACGCTCACGGTGCGGCCGGGCTTGATCACCGTGCCCACCATGCGGAAGCTCTCGCCCTGTGCGGGCGCGAGCAGGTTGATCTTGAATTCGATGGTGAGCACGGCCGCGTCGGCCGGCATGAGCGTGAAGCCCGCGTAGCCGCAGGCCGAGTCGAGCGCGGTGGACACCATGCCCGCGTGCAGGAAACCGTGCTGCTGCGTGAGGTGCTTCGCCCAGGGCAGCGTGATGACCACGCGCCCCGGCGCCACGTCGGCGAGCGTGGCGCCCAGCGTGCCCATGGCGCCCTGCAGCGCGAAGCTGGCGCGCACGCGCTCGGCGTAGTTCGGGTCCTTGGGCTGGAAAGCGGTGCTCATGGGGATGGGCCTGGCGGGCACCCGGCGCGGGCGCGAAGCCGCGATTCTATGTTTACGTTTACGTAAACGTCAATTCGACGGGGCGGACTCAGGCGCCCTTGCGCTCGACCTTGTTGAGCAGCGCGCGCGCTTCCTTCTCGTGCACCTTGACCTCGTCGAGGTTGGCCACGAGATCGGCCATCTGCTCTTCGAGCTGGCGCCGGTGTTCGGCCAGGATGGCGAGGAATTTGCGCAACTGGGGCCCGGTGTCGCGCGGGCTGTCGTACATGTCGATGATGTCCTTGGCCTCGGTGAGCGAGAGGCCCAGGCGCTTGGCGCGCAGCGTGAGCTTCAGGCGCGTGCGGTCGCGCGCACTGTAGACGCGGTTGCGGCCACCCGGGCCTTCGCGCTTGGGCTGCAGCAGGCCCATGTCTTCGTAGAAACGGATCGCGCGCGTGGTGAGGTCGAACTCGCGCGCGAGGTCGCCGATGGTGTAGGTCGGGTTGGTGGCCATGGTGCGGTGTCGGGTGGCAGACAGGGGATCGCCCGTGGTGCTCCGTAGAATGCCCGTTTCTTGACGTTTACGTCAACGTCAAAGCAAGCATCTTAGCGCCAGCCCTTCGCCCCATGAGCCTTTCCCGCGACCAGCTCGAAGCCCGCCTGCAGTACCCGCTGGGCGCCGCCCTGCCCGAGACCGGCCGCGCGCTGCCAGTGGCGCCGGGCGTGAAATGGGTGCGCATGGGCCTGCCCTTCGCGCTCGACCACATCAACCTCTGGCTGCTGCGCGACCGCCTCGACGGCCGCGAGGGCTGGACCGTGGTGGACTGCTGCATCGCGCGCGACGAAACGAGGGCGCAATGGGAGCAGGTGTTCGCCAACGAACTCGACGGCCTGCCCGTGCTGCGCGTGATCGTGACCCACATGCACCCCGACCACATCGGGCTGGCGCAGTGGTTGTGCGAGCGCTGGGACTGCCGCTTGTGGATCAGCAGCACCGATTACCTGATGGCCCGCCTGGGTTCGCAGACCACCACCGGCTTCGGCGGCGAGGCCGCAGCGGCCTTCTTCGCGAGCCACGGCCTCAACGATCCCGAGAGCGTGGCCAAGGTGCGTGCGCGCGCCAACTACTACCCGAGCCTGGTGCCGGGTGTGCCCGCGCAATCGCGCCGCCTGCTCGACGGCCTGGTGGTGACCATCGGCGGGCACGGCTGGCGCTGCATCAGCGGCTTCGGCCACGCGCCCGAGCACATGGCGCTGTGGTGCGAGGCGCTGGGCGTGCTGATCAGCGGCGACATGATCCTGCCGCGCATCTCGACCAACGTGAGCGTGTACGACCAGGAGCCCGAGGCCGATGCGCTCACGCTGTTCCTCGACTCGATCGACAAGTTCCTGCCGCTGCCGGAAGACACGCTGGTGCTGCCCTCGCACGGCCGGCCGTTCCGCGGCCTGCACGAGCGCATCCGGCAGCTGCACGAGCACCACGACGAGCGGCTCGCCGAGGTGATGGCCGCCTGCCGCGAGAAGCCCTGCAGCGCGAACGACGTGCTGCCGGTGCTGTTCCCGCGCGCGCTCGACCTGCACCAGACCACGTTCGCGATGGGCGAGGCGGTGGCGCACCTGCACCGCTTGTGGCACGCGGGCGCGCTGCGACGCGAGCGCGGCGAGGACGGCGTCTGGCGGTTCAGCGTGGCCTGACAGCGCTCAGTCCTCGCCCAGCGGCAGCGCCGAGGCCTTGAGCGCGCGGCGGCGCTCGAGGTGGTCGGGCATGACGCTGGCCACCACGTCCCAGAAGCGCGGGCTGTGGTCCATGTGGCGCAGGTGGCTGAGCTCGTGCACCACCACGTAGTCGACCATGTCGAGCGAGAGGTGGATCAGCCGCCAGTTCAGGCGGATGCGGCCGTCGGCGCTCGCGCTGCCCCAGCGCGTGTCGGCGTTGGAGAGCGACAGCCGCGTCCATTGCACGCCGAGCCGCGGCGCGAAGTGGTTGAGCCGCTCGGTGAACACGCTGCGCGCGTGGCGCATGAGCCAGGCCTGCGCGGCGTCGCGGATCTGGCTTTCGCTGGCGTGCCGGGGCAGGCCCACGCGCAGCGTGCGCGTGGCGCTGTCGAGCGCGGCGCCGCGGCCCGAGAAGCCGTGCGCCGGGTCGAGCTGCAGCCGCACCGGCTCGCCGAGCAGGGGCAGCGCCACGCCATCGGCCCAGGCGATGCGGTTGCGGGCCTGGCGCTCGGCGCGCTCGCGGGCCTCGATGAGCTTGTCGATCACCCAGCCGGCCTTCTCCTGCAGCACGGCCTCGATCTCGCCGAAGGTGCTCCAGCGCGGCGCGCGCACGCTCAGGCCTTCGGTGCCCACGCTCAGGCCGATGGTGCGGCGCTTGCCGCGCTGGAATTCGTAGCCCACCTCGCAGCCGCGCAGGCGCACCAGGCGGTTGGCGCGCGGGTGGTGCCAGGTGCCGGGCTGGAACACCTCGGCCATGGGCAGCGCGGGCGCTGCCGCGGCGGCGGGTGCGGGGCCGGGCGCGGGCGGCGCGCGCGGGGCTTCGGGCGGGTCGTCGCCGAACAGGTCGAAGGCGAGCTGCACGAAGCGCTGCATGGGCCTCAGCGGTAGGCCTCGGGGTCGAGGCGGCGCATCTCGGCCTCGATCCAGGCCTCGACCTCGCGCATGAGTTCGTCGGCGTCGCGGCCCTGGCTGGGGATGGGTTTGCCGATGGAGAAATCGACCACGCCCGGGCGCTTGAGGAAGGCCTTGCGCGGCCAGCACTTGGCCGAGGTGACGGCGACCGGGATCACGGGCGCGCCGGTGGCCACGGCCAGGCGCGTGCCCCCGGTCTTGTACTGGCCCTGCTGGCCGCGCGGGATGCGCGTGCCCTCGGGGAACATGATCACCCAGGTGCCCTGGTCGAGCAGGCGCTGGCCCTGTTCGACCACCTTGTTGAAGGCCTGGGTGCGCTTGCTGCGGTCGATGTGGATCATGTCCATGCGGCCCATGGCCCAGCCGAAGAAAGGCACGTAGAGCAGCTCCTTCTTGAACACGTAGGCCAGCGGGTGCGGCATGAGCGTGGGCATGGCAAAGGTTTCCCACGTCGACTGGTGCTTGACCAGCAGGATGGCCGGCGCGGTGCTGCCCACGGGCAGGTTCTCCATGCCCGTGACGCGGTTGCGGATGCCCAGGATCAGCGTGCCGCTGTGCACCGCCAGGCGCAGCCAGCCCACGCACATCCAGTACAGCGCGGTGCTGCTGATGAAGGGCGACACAAGGATGACCGCGAGCGCCCACGGGATCACGGTGACCACCATGAACAGCATGTGCAGCAGCGAGCGCAAGGCGTTGACGAGGATCATGCGGCGGTCTTGGCGGCGGGAGCGGGTTGGGCGAGCAGCCAGTCGGCGAAGGCGCCGAGGTTGGCGTGCACCTGGGTGCCGGGCGGCAGGCCGGGAATGGCCGCGGCCTCGTGGCCCGCGAGCCCGGCCGAGGCGCCGGTGAGCAGCAGGTGGGTGGGGCAGCCGGCGGCGGCGCCGGCCTGCACGTGGCGCAGCGAATTGCCCGCGGCGGGCACGTCGGCCAGCGGCACGCCGAAGCGCGCGCCGATCTGCAGGAACAGGCCGGGCAGCGGCTTGCGGCAGTCGCAGCGGTCTTCGGGCGCGTGCGGGCAGATGAAGATGGCCTCGACGCGCGCGCCCGCGGCCGCGAGCTGGCGGTGCATCTTCACATGGATGGCGTTGAGCGAGGCCATGTCGAACAGGCCGCGGCCGATGCCCGACTGGTTGGTGACCAGCACCACGCGCCAGCCGCCGTGGTTGAGGCGGGCCACGGCCTCGAGCGCGCCGGGCAGCGGCTCCCACTCGTCCGGCGACGCCACCTTGTCGTCGCGGCCGCGGTTGAGCGTGCCGTCGCGGTCGAGGATGAGCAGCTTCATGCCGCGATCATGCCGCGAGTCGGGACAGATCGGCCACGCGGTTCATCGCGCGGTGCAGTTGCTGCAGCAGCGCCAGCCGGTTGGCCTTGAGCGCGGCGTCGTCGGCATTGACCATCACGCCGTCGAAGAAAGCGTCGACCGGCGCGCGCAGCGCGGCCAGGGCCTGCAGGCTCGCGGTGAAGTCGCCGGCGTCGAACTTCGCGTCGGCCGCGGGCACGGTGGTCTGCATGGCGGCGAACAGGGCCTGCTCCGCGGCCTCTTGCAGCAGGGCCTCGCTCACGGCCTCGCCCACGCCCTCGGCCTTCTTGAGGATGTTGCCGATGCGCTTGTTGGCCGCGGCGAGCGCGGGCGCTTCGGGCAGCGCGGCGAAGGTGCGCACGGCCTGCAGGCGCTTGCCCACGTCGGCCAGGCGCGCGGGGCGCAGGGCGATCACGGCGTCGACCTCCTGCGCGGTGTAGCCCTGCTCGCGTAGGCTGCCTGCGAGGCGGTCGTAGATGAAGTCGGCGAGCGCGTCGGCCGGGTCCTTGATGAGGGCGCCAAAGGCCGGCACGGCGGCGCGGATGAGCGCGCCGAGGTCGAGCGGCAGGTCCTGCTCGATCAGCATGCGCACCACGCCCAACGCATGGCGGCGCAGCGCGAACGGGTCCTTGTCGCCCGTGGGCAGGTTGCCGATGCCGAACATGCCCACCAGCGTTTCGAGCTTGTCGGCCAGCGCCACCGCCGTGCCCACGGCGTTGCGCGGCAGCGCGTCGCCCGCGAAGCGCGGCTTGTAGTGGTCTTCGATGGCGAAGGCGATGGCCTCGCTCAGGCCGTCGTGGCGCGCGTAGTAGCCGCCCATGATGCCCTGCAGCTCGGGGAATTCGCCCACCATGTCGGTGAGCAGGTCGGTCTTGGCCAGGCGCGCGGCGGTGTCGGCCTGCTGCGCGAGCACGTCGCCGCCCAGCATCTGGCCCACCGCGCGCGCAATGGCGCGCACGCGCTCCACGCGCTCGCCCTGGGTGCCGAGCTGGTTGTGGTAGACCACCTTGCCCAGGCCCTCGACGCGCGATTCGAGCGTCTTCTTGCGGTCCTGGTCGAAGAAGAACTTGGCGTCGGCCAGGCGCGGACGCACCACGCGCTCGTTGCCGCCGATCACGGCGCTGGCGTCGGCCGGGCGGATGTTGCTGACCACCAGGAAGCGGTGCGTCAGGCGGCCCTGGGCGTCGAGCAGCGGGAAGTACTTCTGGTTGGCCTTCATCGTGAGGATGAGGCATTCCTGCGGCACGTCGAGGAACTGCTGCTCGAAGGCGCAGACCAGCACGTTGGGGCGCTCGACCAGCGCGGTGACCTCGTCGAGCAGGGCCTCGTCCTCGATGGGCCGGCAGCCGCCGCCCACCTGCGCGGCGGCCGCGGCGAGCTGGCGCGCGATCTCGGCGCGGCGCTCGGCGAAGGACGCGATCACCGCGCCCTCGCTCGCGAGCGTGGCGGCGTAGGCGTCGGCATGCGGCACCACCACCGGGTCGGCCTTGGCCTCGAAGCGGTGGCCGTGCGTGGCGTTGCCGGCCTGCAGGCCCAGCGCCTTCACGGGCACCACGCCGGCGCCGTGCAGCGCCACCAGACCGTGCGCCGGGCGCACGAACTGCACGCTGTCCCAGCCCGGCAGCTCGCAGCCCGACTCGAGCTGGTAGGTCATGACCTTGGGAATGGGCAGTTGCGCGATGGCTTCGTCGAGCGCCTTCTGCAGGCCGGCCGCGAGCTCGGCGCCCGGGGCCACGCTGTCGAAGAACAGGGCCTCGGCCTTGCCGTCGGGTGCACGGCGCAGGCCGGCCACGGCCGAGGCATCGGCACCGAGCGCGCCCAGGCGCTTGAGCAGCGCGGGCGTGGGCTGGCCGCTGGCGTCCAGGCCCACGGCCACGGGCATGAGCTTTTGCGACACCGGTTTGTCGGCGGCGCGCGCGAGCACGCCCGTGACGTGCGCGCCCAGGCGGCGCGGCGACGCGAAGGCCGTCACGGTGGCGTCGGCCGGGGCCAGGCCCTGGGCCTTGAGGCTCTGGGCCAGCACCGTGGCGAAGGCGTCGCCGAGTTTCTTGAGCGCCTTGGGCGGCAGTTCTTCGACGAAGAGTTCGACGAGCAGGTTCTGTGCGGTCATCGGTGTGGGGGCTTTTCTGCTCACGCGGCCTTCTTGGGGATCTGGGCGACCCACGCGCGCGGGGCGAGCGGGAAGCCCAGGCGTTCGCGGCTCTCGTAGTAGCTCTGGGCCACGCTGCGCGCGAGGTTGCGGATGCGGCCGATGTAGGCCGCGCGCTCGGTCACGCTGATGGCGCCGCGTGCATCGAGCAGGTTGAAGCTGTGCGCGCACTTGAGCACCTGCTCGTAGGCCGGCAGCGCGAGCTGCTCGGCCATGAGGTGCTTGGCCTGCTTCTCGTGGGCGGCGAAGGCGGTGAAGAGGAAGTCGGCGTCCGAGTGCTCGAAGTTGTAGGCCGACTGCTCCTTTTCGTTCTGCAGGTACACGTCGCCGTAGCTCAGGCCTTCGGTCCAGGTGAGGTTGTAGACGTTGTCCACGCCCTGCAGGTACATGGCCAGACGTTCCAGACCGTAGGTGATCTCGCCGGTGGCGGGTTTGCAGTCGATGCCTCCGACCTGCTGGAAGTAGGTGAACTGCGTCACCTCCATGCCGTTGAGCCAGACCTCCCAGCCCAGGCCCCAGGCGCCCAGCGTGGGGTTCTCCCAGTCGTCCTCGACGAAGCGGATGTCGTTCTTCTTGAGGTCGAAGCCCAGGGCTTCGAGCGAGCCGAGGTAGAGCTCGAGGATGTTGGCCGGCGCGGGCTTGAGCACGACCTGGTATTGGTAGTAGTGCTGCAGGCGGTTGGGGTTCTCGCCGTAGCGGCCGTCCTTGGGGCGGCGGCTGGGCTGCACGTAGGCCGCTTTCCAGGGCTCGGGGCCGATGGCGCGCAGGAAGGTCGCGGTGTGGCTGGTGCCGGCGCCGACCTCCATGTCGTAGGGCTGCAGCAGCGCACAGCCGTGCTGCGCCCAGTAGTTCTGCAGGGTGAGGATGATTTGCTGGAAGGTCAGCATGCGCATGGGCCCGCGCGAGGGCGGGCTGCCGTGTTCGATTCAGGGGGAGCGCGGCCGCAGTGGCGTCGCGCGGACAGCCGGCGATTTTACGAGGGGCGGCGGCTCAGCGCCGCCCGGCCCCTGCAGCGGCTCAGCGCCGCCGCGTGCGTCCGCCGCGGCGCCCGAGGTTGCGCAGCGAGGCGATCGCCAGCACGAGCATGCCGCAAACCAGCCACAGCGGGTTGAGGCCCCAGCGCGAGGCCCACTCGGCATAGGGCGTGAGGCCGCTGCGGCCTTCGACGGTGGCCTCGAGCCGGCCGCGCTCGAGCCGCGGCAGCGCGTGCGTGACCACGCCGCGGTGGTCGATGGCCGCGGTGGCGCCGGTGTTGGTGGCGCGCAGCATGGGTCGGCCGAACTCGAGCGCCCGCAGGCGCGATATCTGCAGGTGCTGATCGATGGCCACGGTGTCGCCGAACCAGCCGATGTTGCTGAGGTTCACGAGCACGGTGGGCGCGTTCTCGGCGCTCTCGAAGGCGGCCGCGATCTCCTCGCCGAACAGGTCTTCGTAGCAGATGTTGGGGGCGATGCGCTGGCCGGCCCAGATCCAGGGCGGCTGGGGCAGCTCGCCACGCGCGAAATCGCCCAGCGGGATGTTCATCATCTGCGTGAACCAGCGGAACAGCGGCGGGATGAATTCCCCGAAGGGCACCAGGTGGTGCTTGTCGTAGCGGTGCACCTCGCCGGCCTGCGGATCGCTCAGCGCGCGGCGCGCGGCGGCGGGCGTGATGCCCCAGGCCGAGTTGGTGTAGCCGGCCTCGTAGCTGCCCAGCGGCAGGCCGGTGAGCACGGCCACGGGCTGGGCGCCCGCCTGTTCGGCCAGCGGCCGCAGCAGGCCGCGCCAGAAGGCCGGATCGATCTGCCCCGGCAGCAGCGGCAAGGCGGTTTCGGGCGCCACCACGAGCTGCGGTCCCTGGCCCGCGGCGGCGGCGGCCACGCCCTCGAGCATCTGGCGCGGGTACCAGTCGAGCGCTTGCGCCACGCCGGTGCCGGGCACGAACTTCTGGTCCTGCGGAATGTTGCCCTGCAGCAGCCACACGCGCAGCGGGCCGGTGGACGCGGTCTTGGCCTGCCCCAGGTTGCGCCAGCGCTCGCCGCCACCCAGCAGGCTCACGAGCAGCGCCGCCACCACGCAGGCACTGACCACACCACCCGCCAAGCGCCACCACGACAGGCTGCGCAACTGCAGGCCGGTCTTGGGCGTGGTGACGTAAACCCCGCCCGTGGGGCGCGTGCCCACAGGCCGCACCGGCTGGCGCAGCCAGGCGAGCACGCGGTGCACCACCGCGGTGAGCAGCGAGGCCAGCACATAGGCGAGGACAGCGGCCAGAAAACCCATGCCGTAGACGCCCACGAGCGGCGCCCAGGGCGCCATGAGATCGACCTGGGCATAACCGCCGGCACCCCAGGGGAAACCGGTGAAGAACTCGCCGCGCGCGAGTTCGGCGATGGTCCACACGCCCGCGAACAGCAGGGCCTGCGCGCTGCGCGAGAGCGGGGCCCAGGCGCAGAGGAAGCCGACGGCGAAGGCGTAGTACAGCGCCAGCGCGCCCGCGAGCGCGAACACCGCGAGCGCGGCCATCCACGCGGGCAGGCCGCCGTAGGTGTGCAGCGACACGAACAGCCACCAGAACGTGCCCGCGAGCCAGGCCGTGCCGAACACCCAGCCACGCCACATGGCCTGCCCCACGCGGGTGGCGAACTGCAGCGCGAACACCAGCAGCGCGAGCGAGGCGATCTGCAGGCCGCCGCTGGGCTGGCCGGGCGCGAAGCCGGGAGGGGCCCAGTCTCTGAGCGGCCAGGCGAGCGAGGCGGCCTGACCGAGGCCGCCGAGCAGGCAGACGAAGAAGAACAGCAGGCCGGCCAGGCGCGAACCGCGGCCCGGCGGGCGCCGCGTCATCGGATGGAAGCTCGAGGGCGTGTGGAGCGAACCGAAGAGGCTGCGCATGGGCCGGGGCGTGGGCGAGCTCAGGGCTCGGAGGGGATGGGCGCGACCTTGAACCACTTCACCGCGCCGCCCTTGGTGTGCAGCACGGTGAAGCGCAGGCCGTCGATTTCGTGCACCTCGCCGCGCTTGGGCACGTGGCCCATGGTGTGCGCGATCAGGCCGCCGATGGTGTCGAAGTCCTCGTCGGACAACTTCAGGCCGAAGGCCTCGTTGATGCGCT
The DNA here is from genome assembly GCF_049843535.1 of Hydrogenophaga sp. T2. Classification (NCBI taxonomy): domain Bacteria; kingdom Pseudomonadati; phylum Pseudomonadota; class Betaproteobacteria; order Burkholderiales; family Comamonadaceae; genus Hydrogenophaga; species Hydrogenophaga sp. T2. The sequence goes on from NZ_JBBHZJ010000002.1 coordinate 648,923, forward strand.
CGATCGGCGTGTCGCCGCTCACGCGCCAGGTGCTGTCGGCGAGCGCGAACACGTCGCCGGCGTCTTCGTCGACATCGAACTCGTCCTCGATCTCGCCGACGATTTCCTCGAGCACGTCTTCGATGGTGAGCAGGCCCGCCACGCGGCCGAATTCGTCGATGACGATCGCCAGGTGGTTGCGGTTGCCGCGGAACTCGCGCAGCAGGTCGTTGAGGCCCTTGCTCTCGGGCACGAAGGTGGCCGGGCGCAGCAGCGCGCGGATGTTGAGCTCGGGCGCGCGCTGCAGCTTGAGCAGGTCTTTGGCGAGCAGGATGCCGATGATGTTCTCGCGCTCGCCTTCGTAGACCGGGAAGCGCGAGTGCGCGGTGTCGATCACGAGGTGCAGCAGTTCGTCGAACGGCGCATCGATGTCGATCATGTCCATGCGCGGGGCCGCCACCATCACGTCGCCGGCGGTCATGTCGGCGATGCGGATCACGCCCTCGAGCATCACGCGCGATTCGGCGTTGATGATGTCGTTGTCTTCCGCCTCGGCGAGGGTCTCGATCAGCTCGTCCTTGGAGTCCGGGCCGGGGTGGAGGAACTCGGCAAGTTTTTGCAGGAAACCGCGCTTGTCGGCAAGCCGCAGGCCACGCTGCGGCCCGCTACTGGGGGGGTGGTCAGCCACTGGGGAAGACGGAGGTTGGAACAGCGGGCAAGGATACCCCAAGGGCATGGCAGAACAAGCCCCCGCGCGCGCCCGGCGGCCGCTGGCGGGCGACGCCTGTTCAGTTGCGCATGCGATCGCGCGCGTCGCGCACGCCCTGGCGGATTTCCTGCAGCATGCCGATGAGACCCCAGAACTGCTTGGCCTGGGCCTTGAGGTGGTAGTCGGTGAGCGCCACCTGCTCGCTGAGCAGGGCGCTCACGCGCGAGTCGAAATCGGCCGGCGGCAGGCGCAGGTGGGCGTCGGTCTCGGAGCCCGCGCGCTCGAGCACCGCGCCCGCGTTGCGCGCGATCTTGAGCATCGCGGTGTTCTCGGACAGCGCGTGGATGAAAAGCTGGGACACCCCCTCGTTGCGCGCCTGCACCACGGCGCGCTCGAACAGGCGGCTGCCATAGCCCTTGCCGCGCGAGGTCTTGGCGACCGACACGCCGAACTCGGCGCAGCTGCGCAGCTGGGGATCGACCGAGAACGCGAGGTGCGCCATGGCGATGAGGTGCAGACGGCGGTTGAAGATGCCGAACAGCATGTCGCGCTCGAAGTTGAGCTGGTCCACGTAGCGGCGGATCTGCTCGTCGGTGGCGGCGTAGCCGAAGCGCAGGTAGCGGTCGGCGGTGTCGAGCGCGAGCAGGTGCGCCAGGATGCTGGCGCGGTGATCGATGTCGAGCGATCGGATCGGCACCGTCCCGGCATCGGGGCGCTCGTGGCCGGGGGGCGCGGCGGCGTCGGGGGAACTCATGGGTGTCGTGCGGACGGATAGCGGGAAGGGTTCAGAGCATCGCGCGCGATGGGCTTGCGCGCAAGCCATCCCTGTCCGGTGCGTTCACAGCGGCAAGGCGGTGGTGCTCTTGACGCGGTCCATCACGAAGCTGGTCTTGCAGTCCTGCACGCTGGGGTGCTTGAGCAGGGTGTCCATCATGAAGCGCGAGTAGGCGGCCATGTCGGTCACCACGAGGCGCAGCTGGTAGTCCATGTCGCCCGTGAGGGCCACGCACTCCACCACCTCGGGCCAGGCCATGACGCTGGCGCGGAACTCGTCCATGGGATTGCGCTTGTTGCCCTCGGCGTGCTTTTCGAGCCGCACGCTCACGTGGGCCGTGAGGCCCAGGCCCACGGCCTCGGGCTTGAGCAGCGCCACGTAGCGCGCAATGACCCCCGCCTCTTCGAGCCGCCGCACCCGGCGCAGGACCGCGCTCGGCGACAGGCCCACGGTCTCGGCGATGTGGTCGTAGGTGGCGCGGGCGTCGGCCTGCAGGGTGCGCAAAATCGCGCGATCGAGCTTGTCCAAGGCTTCCATCGCCAGGATTTTGCAGGATTCATGCGTCCTTGACCAAAGGAACGCCCACAAACGACGGAATCGTGCCACCCTGCGCCGATACAGTGGCCCATCCGCCCGAACCCCGAAGGAGACCGCCATGAACGCCGCCTTGCCCGCTTCCGCCACCACCGCCTTCCAGGGCTGGGACAACCCCATGGGCACCGATGGCTTCGAGTTCATCGAATACGCCGCACCCGACCCCGTGGCCATGGGCGCGCTGTTCGAGCGCATGGGCTTCAAGCCGATCGCGCGGCACCGGCACAAGGCCGTGACCCTTTACCGCCAGGGCGAGATCAACTTCATCATCAACGCCGAGCCCGACAGCTTCGCGCAGCGGTTCGCACGCCTGCACGGCCCCAGCGTGTGCGCCATCGCCTTCCGCGTCAAAGATGCCAAGGCCGCCTACGAGCGCGCGATTTCGCTGGGTGCCTGGGGCTACGCGGGCCAGGCCGGCCCGGGCGAGCTCAACATCCCGGCCATCAAGGGCATCGGCGACTCGATCATCTATTTCATCGACCGCTGGCGCGGCAAGAACGGCGCCAAGGACGGTGACATCGGCAACATCGGCTTCTACGACGTGGACTTCGAGCCGCTGCCCGGCGCCGAGCTCAACCCGGTGGGCCACGGGCTGACCTACATCGACCACCTCACGCACAACGTGCACCGCGGCCGCATGGCCGAATGGGCCGACTTCTACGAGCGGCTGTTCAACTTCCGCGAGGTTCGCTACTTCGACATCGAGGGCCAGGCCACGGGCGTGAAGAGCAAGGCGATGACCAGCCCCTGCGGCAAGATCCGCATCCCGATCAACGAAGAAGGCAACGAGAAGTCCGGCCAGATCCAGGAGTACCTGGACCGGTACCACGGCGAGGGCATTCAGCACATTGCCATGGGCTCGAGCAACCTCTACGACACGGTGGACGCGCTGCAGATGGCGGGCGTGAAGCTGCTGATCACCAGCGAGACCTACTACGAGCTGCTGCCCAAGCGCATCCCGGACCTGCAGGAAGACATCGAAGGCCTGAAGCAGCGCAACATCCTGGTGGACGGCGCGCCCGGCGAGCTGCTGCTACAGATCTTCAGCGAGAACCAGTTGGGGCCGATCTTCTTCGAGTTCATCCAGCGCAAGGGCAACCAGGGCTTCGGCGAGGGCAACTTCAAGGCCTTGTTCGAGACCATGGAGCTCGACCAGATGCGCCGCGGCGTGCTCAAGGGCTGAAGGAAGACGACCATGGCCGTCGAACCCGTCGTCTACGGCGCCAGCGAGCGCCCGCCGCGTGGCGACTACAGCCGCGCGCGCGACGACTACACCTGTGCGCAGAACTGGTCCGCCTACACCCAGGCTGACCACGACACCTACCGCCGGCTGTATGAACGGCAGAGTGCACTGCTGCCGGGACTGGCGTCGCAAGCCTTCATCGACGCCCTTCCCTCGCTCGGCGTGCGCGACCGCATCCCGCGCTTCGACGAGATCAACGAGCGCCTCCGGCCAGCGACTGGCTGGGAGATCGTGGCGGTGCCGGGGCTCATCCCCGAACTGCCATTCTTCGAGCTGCTGGCGAGCCGCCGCTTTCCGGTGACCGACTGGATCCGAAAGCCCGAAGAATTCGACTACGTGGTCGAGCCCGATGTCTTCCACGACCTGTTCGGCCACGTCCCGCTGCTGTTCAACCCGGTGTTTGCGGACTATGTGCAGCGCTACGGGGCGGGCGGCATCAAGGCCCACCACCTGGGCGCGGGCGAGTTGCTGTCGCGGCTCTACTGGTACACGATCGAGTTCGGCCTGATCCACGAAGCCCAGGGCCTGCGGGCGTACGGCGCCGGCATCCTGAGTTCGTCGGGCGAGCTGCGCCACAGCGTCACGAGCCCGCGCGCGCAGCGCATCGCGCTCGACCTGGTGCGCTGCATGCGCACGCGCTACAAGATCGACGACTACCAGGCCACCTACTTCGTGATCGACAGCTTCCAGCAGCTGTTTGACGTGACCGCGCCCGACTTCACCCCGATCTACGCCGCCGTGCGCTCGCTCGGCGAGTTGTCGGCCGACGCCAGCCTGGCCAGCGACTCGTCCATCACCCTGGGGTGAAACGCGAGGTCCACGTGGGCCGCGCCGGCCACGTGGCGGTTGTCGGCGCCGGGCAGCGTGGCGGTGCTGGCGGGAAAGACGATGTTGTCGGTGTTTGTGTACCAGCACAGAAAGCCCTCGTAGGCCCGGTCGCCGGCCAGCGCCTGTTCGCGGCGCTCCAGTTCGCACAACCAGTCACAGCCTGGCGCCATTTGACGCCCGTTCGCCACGCGGCTGAAGTGTGCAAGCCAGGTGCCCCGGTGTGGCGACGCGATGGTGATCACGCCGCCGATGCGCTCGCGGTGGTCTGCGCGCTGGGCCAGCCAGATGCGGGCCGCGAGCCCGCCCATGCTGTGGCAGACCAGGACCGGTTTCGCTCCCGGGTTCAGCGCCTCCGCGCGCTGGACGGCGGCTTCGATCACGTCGGCATACGCGTCGATGGGGCCGAAGACCGGCTCGAGATTGACCGACACATAAGCCCGCCCTTCGGCACGCAAGCGGGCCATCCAGGGCAACCAGAACCCGCGGTTACAGACAAAGCCGTGGATGAAAACGGCCGCCGCAGCATTGGTTTGCCCCGGGATTTCGTCGTCGGGCCAAAGACGCCACCGGAACGGCTGTCGCCAGGCAAAGACCACCGGAGCGGTGTGGGACTCCTGCCACCACGCGTGCAGCCACTCGCGAAGGCCCGCGCGCGGCGCGGCGTCGCCGCGGTTGACGCGCGCGGCGATCAGCATTTCAAGACCCAGAACCCAGGCGTGCCCCGTGAGCACCAGGAACGCCAGCGCGCCACCGGCCATGGTTCGTCCCAGGGCCACGAATACGGCCGCGACGAACAACAGCGCCAGGGCGCCCAGGCTGGTGAATCGCTGCAGCGTGGCGAGGCGAGATGTGTCGGGCAGTGGGGCTGGGTGTCCATCGCTCATGGCGCAACTATCGCATTTCGGGGGATACGACCTGGTCCCGGGGATCGGGGCTAGACTGGCCAGCATGGCTTCTGCGTCGCCTTCCCTGGCCATTCGGGCCAACCTCGACCGGGTCGCCCGTTTGCGCTCGCGTGCCGCCGCGGAGGGCGAAGCGGCGGCGGTCAGCGCCATCAAGCGGCTGCAGGCGCTGCGTTTCGCGGGCACTTATGCCGACCTGACGGGCCGGCCCGATTCGCTGGCTGCCGTGCGCTTTTTCCTGGACGAGTTGTACGGCGAGCACGACTTCTCCGCGCGCGATGAGCAGTTCGGCCGCATCGCAGGCGCCCTCGAAAAGTTGTTTCCCGATGCCGTGGCGCAGTTGGCAGTGGACCTCACCGAGGTGCACGCGCTGACCGAAGTGCTGGACCACGAACTCGCGGGCCATTGGCTCGCCTTGCCCGCCACGTGGCCGGCGTCTCAGCGCTACCTCGAGGCCTGGCGTCTGAGCGGCGAACGCAGCGATCGAGAGCGGCAATTGGCGGTGGTGGGCCACATGGGTGCCGAGCTCACGCGGCTCACCCGAATGCGCTCCCTTCGCATGGCTCTGCGCATGATGCGCCGACCAGCCCACGCAGCGGGCCTCCAGGCATTGCAGCATTTTCTCGAGACGGGTTTTGACGCGTTCGCCGCGCTCAAGTCGCCAGAAACCTTTCTGCAGACAATCGTGCAGCGCGAATCGCAATGGCTCGATCTCTTGTTCGACGGCGCCCCGGATGTGACCTGTCCCCGGCTTGACAATGCATGGGGGGCCGGGCTTGCGACGGGAGGGCAGGCCTCCACAATGGCCGGATGAATTCCATGAGCGCATTGCGTCCAAAGGAGGCCGACACCTGGTTGAAATCGCTGGGCATCGTCGTGTTCGAGCGCGGCTGGCTGTCCTCGAACAACGTCTTGCTGTTGGCAGAGGACGGCGCGGCGATCGTGGACACGGGTTACGCAAGCCATGCCGATTTGACGGTCGAGCTGGTTCGCAGGGCATTGGGCCCACGGCCACTGCGGCACATTCTGAATACCCATCTGCACAGCGATCATTGCGGCGGCAATGCAGCACTTCATGCCGCGTGGCCCGATGCCCGCATCAGCATTCCGCCGGGGCTCGCCGACGCCGTTCGCGCCTGGGATCGGGTGGCCCTCACACATGAGCCAACGGGGCAAGAGTGTCCCCGGTTCGCGGCCCATGGCTTGTTGACTCCCGGCGAAACCTTCGCGCACGGTGGGCTGTGCTGGGACGTGCATGCCGCAGACGGGCACGATCCGCATGCCGTGGTGCTGTTTGAGCGCGCTCACGGCGTATTGATGTCGGCGGATGCGCTGTGGGGCAATGGCTTCGGTGTCGTGTTCCCGGAGCTGGAAGGCGAGTCGGGGTTCGCCGAAGTGAGCGCCACACTTGATCTCATCGAGCGGCTGAAGCCCGAATGGGTCATCCCGGGGCATGGCCCTGTGTTCCACGGTGCCGCCGTGGGCGAGGCCATGCGCAAGGCACGCTCACGACTTGCACAGTTTGAAGCCGATCCGCGCCGTCACCGCCGGCACGCGCTCAAGGTTTTGATCAAGTTCAAGCTGCTCGAATGGCAGCGGGTCTCCCAAACCGATTTGCTCGCGTGGTTTGCGCAGTCACGCTATTTCACAAGCATCGCCAACGCAGACGGCACGGCTCCGATGGACGAAGTACTGGCAGGCCTGCTGAACGAGCTCGAACAATCGAACGCTTTGCGGCAAGAAGATGCCTTCGTTGTGAACATTTGAACGACTGCTGAAAATCGAACACGCAAAGAAGAAACCCCCAACACCATGTGGTGCTGGGGGTTGCTTGCTTGTAAGAGCCTGACGATGACCTACTTTCACACGGGAATCCGCACTATCATCGGCGCAAAGGCGTTTCACTGTCCTGTTCGGGATGGGAAGGAGTGGGGCCACCTTGCTATGGTCGTCAGGCATAACGGGTTGCCTGGCTGAGGCTTGCTCAGCCAAGCGAATTCATAGAGTCGTGTGAGCTCTGCATTTGCAAAGCATCAGCGTTTATTTTGATTGCTGCCAACGATGGCATATCGTTGCATTGCTTCAAACGATGTCGATGACATCAAAGTTATAGGGTCAAGCCGCACGGGCAATTAGTACTGGTTAGCTTAACGCATTACTGCGCTTCCACACCCAGCCTATCAACGTCGTGGTCTACGACGACCCTTCAGGGGGCTCAAGGCCCCGGCAGATCTCATCTTGGAACGAGTTTCCCGCTTAGATGCTTTCAGCGGTTATCTCTTCCGCACTTAGCTACCCGGCAATGCCACTGGCGTGACAACCGGTACACCAGAGGTGCGTCCACTCCGGTCCTCTCGTACTAGGAGCAGGCTTCCTCAAATCTGCAGCGCCCACGGAAGATAGGGACCAAACTGTCTCACGACGTTTTAAACCCAGCTCACGTACCTCTTTAAATGGCGAACAGCCATACCCTTGGGACCGGCTACAGCCCCAGGATGAGATGAGCCGACATCGAGGTGCCAAACACCGCCGTCGATATGAACTCTTGGGCGGTATCAGCCTGTTATCCCCAGAGTACCTTTTATCCGTTGAGCGATGGCCCTTCCATACAGAACCACCGGATCACTATGTCCTGCTTTCGCATCTGCTCGACTTGTCAGTCTCGCAGTTAAGCACGCTTATGCCATTGCACTATTAGCACGATGTCCGACCGTACCTAGCGTACCTTCGAACTCCTCCGTTACGCTTTGGGAGGAGACCGCCCCAGTCAAACTGCCTACCATGCACTGTCCCCGACCCGGATCACGGGCCTAGGTTAGAACCTCAAACACACCAGGGTGGTATTTCAACGTTGGCTCCACCTGATCTAGCGACCAGGCTTCAAAGCCTCCCACCTATCCTACACAGATCTGTTCAAAGTCCAATACAAAGCTACAGTAAAGGTTCATGGGGTCTTTCCGTCTTTCCGCGGGGAGATTGCATCATCACAAACATTTCAACTTCGCTGAGTCTCGGGAGGAGACAGTGTGGCCATCGTTACGCCATTCGTGCAGGTCGGAACTTACCCGACAAGGAATTTCGCTACCTTAGGACCGTTATAGTTACGGCCGCCGTTTACTGGGACTTCGATCAAGAGCTTGCACCCCATCAATTAATCTTCCAGCACCGGGCAGGCGTCACACCCTATACGTCCACTTTCGTGTTTGCAGAGTGCTGTGTTTTTAATAAACAGTCGCAGCCACCTATTTTTTGCAACCCATTCGTGCTTCGATGTTCTCTACACACTACTAGGGCACACCTTCTTCCGAAGTTACGGTGTCAATTTGCCGAGTTCCTTCTCCCGAGTTCTCTCAAGCGCCTTAGAATACTCATCTCGCGCACCAGTGTCGGTTTGCGGTACGGTCGATCACAAGCTGAAGCTTAGTGGCTTTTCCTGGGACCCCTTTCAGTTACTTCGCGAGCAAGCTCGCTCGATCGACAGCCTCGGTATATGCGCGCCGGATTTGCCTAACGCGCGCCTACATCTGCCTAAACCGGGACATCCAACA